>JAQSWQ010000112.1 GCA_029266525.1 Microvirga sp. | reverse complement strand
GTGGTAGCGGAGGAGGGACTCGAACCCCCGACACGAGGATTATGATTCCTCTGCTCTAACCAGCTGAGCTACTCCGCCCCGGTGTCGCGCGCGGGCGCGAAGGGTGGCCGGGATATAGGGAGGGCGGCCGAAGCGTGTCAAGGAACGGAGGACGGCGCCGCCGGGCTGCTCAGCCGGCCTTTCTGAGCCGTATCAGCTTGAACAAGCCCGCTGGGAAGAGGGGCTCCACGGCAAGCACCTCGAAGCCGCCGCGGCGCCGAGCCCAGCCCTCGATCCGGCTGATCTTGAAAGCGGCGCTCCAGCCGATCCGCTTCATCACCGGGTCGATCGCCTCCTCGAGGCGCGCCTGGACGCCGGTGTCATAGCCGAGCTTGCTCGCGATCACGATCTCGCCGCCGGGTTTGAGCACCCGTGCGCATTCGTCGAGCGCGGCCTCCGGTTCCGGCACCAGCGTGATCACGAAGGGAAGCGCGACCGCGTCGAAGGCGCCGTCCCTGAACCCGAGCCGACCGGCGTCCATCGCAGCGATCAGCCGCACCTGGGCGAGCGACTTCTCGCGCACCTTTTCGGCCGCCTTGCGCAGCATGGGCTCGGAGAGGTCGACCCCGCTCACGCGCGCGTGCGGGGGGTAGTGGGAGAGCACGAGCCCCGTGCCAACCCCCACCTCCAGGATGTCGGGCCCGGCCCTCGCAGCGGCCGCCGCGGTGCGTCGGTGCGCGTCGGCGAGGAACCTATGATAGACCGCGTCGTAGATCGGAGCCCAGCGCGCATAAGCGCGCCGCTGGCCTTCGAGCTCCTCGCTGCTCATGCCTCGCGTCGACCTTGCCTCAAGCCGCGACGGCGGCGTTGAACGCGCGAGCGATCGCGCCGCCGCCGAGCACGCGCGCGCGAGGGCCGTCATTCTCGTAGATGACGCAGGCCTGCCCCGGCGATACCCCGTCCTGCGGTGCGAGAAGCTCGACCTCGAGGCCTTCAAGGGTGGCCCGCATCCATGCCGGCTTTGGCTGGCCGGTCGAGCGCACGCGCACCGCGACTTCGATCCCATCGCGAAGCTCGGAGAGAGGCACGTCGCCAAGCCAGTTCAGGTCGGCGAGCGCGATGGCGCGGGTCGCGAGCGCCGAGCGCGGGCCGACCACGACCTTTGCCGTCGCCGCTTCGAGTCGCACGACATAAAGCGGCTCGCGGGCAGCGATACCGAGCCCGCGCCGCTGCCCGACCGTATAGTGCAGGATGCCGTCGTGGCGCCCGAGCACGCGGCCGTCGACATGGACGATGTCGCCCGCCCGCACGGCGCCCGGCCTGAGCCGCTCGATCACCTCGCTGTAGCGTCCCTGAGGCACGAAGCAGATATCCTGGCTGTCCGCCTTGTCGGCGACCGCGAGGCCAAGCTCGCAGGCCAGCGCGCGCGTCTCGGCCTTGTCGAGCTCGCCGAGGGGGAAGCGCAGCATGTCGAGCTGCTCGGGCGTGGTGGCGTAGAGGAAGTAGCTCTGATCGCGCTCGGGATCGGCGGCTTGAAACAGCGCGCGGCGCCCGCCGACGATGCGGCGGCTCGCGACGTAATGCCCGGTCGCGAGCACGTCCGCGCCCAGTTCCTTGGCGGTCGCGAGGAGGTCTCGGAACTTGATCGAGCGGTTGCACTCGATACAGGGGATCGGCGTCTCGCCCGAAAGATAGCTCTCGGCGAAGCGGTCGATCACGGCTTCCCGGAACCGTTCCTCGTAATCGAGCACGTAGTGCGGGATCCCAAGCGTCTCGGCGACGCGTCGGGCGTCGTGGATGTCCTGGCCGGCGCAGCAGGCGCCCTTGCGATGCACCGCGGCGCCGTGGTCGTAGAGCTGCAGCGTGATGCCGATGACGTCGTAGCCGTCGCGCTTGAGGAGCCCCGCAACCACGGACGAGTCGACGCCGCCCGACATCGCGACGACGACCCGGGTCTTCTCTGGGGGCTGCGGCAGGTCAAGCGAGTTAAGCATGGTGTCGGGCAGTCGGACGCGACGGGCCCTTGTATAACTACTGAAACGCCGTTCTTCCAGGAGCGGCGGCGCCGGCGCGGTTCGGGAAACGGGCGCTGATCTCCGATCCGGGAGAGGAACGGGGCCCGTGCGAACCCAATGCGCGCGAAGACTTCGCTAACTGCGTGATGCGCTTAGGCAAATTTTAAGCGCGCTTCCCTATCTTGCCTCGGACGTGGTCAGTCGAGTGTGTGAGCGTACCCATGGCCGAACCCTATCGCCCGAGGGTGAAGTATGTGATCGGGCCGGACGGCAGTCCGCTCACGATCGCCGATCTTCCCCCGACGAACACCCGTCGTTGGGTCATCCGACGCAAGGCGGAGGTGGTGGCGGCGGTCCGTGGCGGCCTCCTCAGCCTCGAGGAGGCGTGCAGCCGCTATACCCTCACCACCGAGGAGTTTCTGAGCTGGCAGGCCTCGATCGACCAGCATGGCCTCGCCGGCCTGCGCACCACGCGCATCCAGCATTACCGGCAGTAGGCGAATGGCGAGTGGCGAATAGCGAATAGAAGCTGTCCCCCCGCGCCACTCTCTCTTTCCCTTCGCCATTCATCATTCGCTATTCGTCCCTGAGCGTCTCCGCGAATTGCGGATAAGTCTCCGCTAGCTCGCCGCGGACGCGGTCGCGGATCAAGGCCAGCGCCTCGGGTGATGGCTCCGGAATGGGGCCGAGGTCCTCGGCAACGTCGAACCCGAAACCGGTCCTGTCCCGAACCTCATCTGTATCGTGCCCCGGGGCGACGCCGGTCAGCACGAAGCAGCGTCGTGCCTTGTCGAATCGGAAAAGCGCCAGGCTCGTCAGAAGCGCATAGGGTCCGCCCGGCCGGCGGACGCTAGGCGGGCTTGCGCCTGCGGCGCTGATGAAATCGACCTTCTCCACAAGCACTCGCGGGCTGTGCTCCTCCCGGAAGAGAATGACGCGCGGCACCACGTAATAGAGCAGCCCCGAGCCGAACGAGCCGGGCCAACGCGGCGCGGAGCGCGGGTAGTCGCCCGCGCCGACCAGATTGATGTCGCCTTGGCCGTCGATCTGACCGCCGCCGAGAAAGAAGGCATCGATCCGTCCCTGGGCGGCGCAGTCGAAGAGCTCGCTGCTGCCGTTGGTGAAGAAGTTGTGCCGGGCGGAGCCAAGGATCGAGATCCGCACCGGCGCCTCTCCGCGTTTCGCGTCGACCGCGCGGCGCAGCATCGCGCCCGCGGCGGGAATCGGCGAGGAGGCGCCGACCGCAACGTGGTGGACGCCGGCGAGGAGCTCGGCGACCGTGGCGATGAGCCGCTCGCGGTCGCTCGCCGGCCTCATGCGAACGCGGCCGTACCGGTGAAGCGCTGGAGATAGGCCGAGAAGCTGGCCTCGCTGCGCGCCATCTCGGCATAACGGGCGATCTCCGCGGCGTCGGTCGGGTACTCGCCCCAGAGCCCATAGGGCCAGGCACCGTTCGGAGCGTGCGCGATCGCGCCGACATAGAGAGCGGGCAGGACGCCCGCCGCCGTGACCTCGTCGTCGAGGAGCGAGGCGTCGCGGATGCGCTCGACCGTCACGAAGCTCGTCGCGGAGGCGTAGGCCATCAGCGCGAGCTCGCGGCGGCGGCCGATCCAGACATTGCCGTCGCGATCGGCCTCCGCAGCGTGAAAGAGCGCGATGTCGGGCCGGATCGCCGGGATGGCGACGATCTCGTCCCCGGGCTCGAACGGGTTCTCGGTGACGCGCCAATCTGGCCGGACGCGCAGGAGATCGCTGCCGATGAGGCCGCGCATCGGCATGAAAGGCACTCCCTTCTGGGCCGCGGCCAGGCCGGAAAGGATCGCCGGACATGTAGCGTCGAGGAGCTCGAGCCCGCCCTCGCACACGGCTCGTACGAAGGCCGGAGCGCCGCCGGCTTCGCCGAGCGTCACGGCGCTCGTCTCGAGCACCTGCACGCGTCCCGCGCCGATCAGGAGATCGATCTGCAGGCCGCCGGTCGGGACGCAGACGATATGCAGGCCGCGCGCGCCGGAGGCGATCAGCGGCCAAGTCGCCGCCATGGCGACGCCGGCGTAATCTGCCGGCAGCGCGAGCTTCGCGCCGGACGGGATCCGCGCGGCGAGCTCTTCGAGCGAGACGATCTCGGTCATAGGCGGCTGGGCTCTCAGGCCGTGACAACGCCCTTTGCGGCGCGTGCTGTCAACAAGGAGCGCCCGCGTCCTGGGCTTAACCCGGCGCTAACCGTGAACCGGGCATTTGATGGTCTGCGGCTCGGCGCTCACGCCGGCCCAAGCTCGAGTCGGATTCCCTGACGTGAACGGTGCGCCGGAGATCCTGACGAGACCTGCTCCCAGCAGGATCGCTCATGCTCACAACCAGCAGGGCGGGGCCGCGGCATGCCGCATCGATCTTCCGGCGGAAACGCTCGGCACCACCAAGCCCATCGCTGAAATCATCACGCGTTCGCTCGTCGGACGCACCGTGGCGCAGGTCGAGCGGGACCTCATCCTCGACACGCTCGACCATTGCCTCGGCAATCGCACACACGCGGCAAGGATGCTCGGCATCTCGATCCGCGCCTTGCGCAACAAGCTCGGCGAGTACACGGCGGCCGGAGTCGCCGTGCCGGAGCCCGGTCAGGCCCGCGCGATGCGGGCCTGATAACGGCCTACCAGTAGTACCGGCGGCGCCAGTAGCGGCGGCGCGGCCGATAAATGTAGCGCGGGCGGTAGTAGTACCGGCGGCGCCAAGGGCGATAGCGCCGGCGGCGGACGATGTAGTACTGCGCGTCCTCGGTGCGGACGCCGTCGAGGTCCTCCGGCTTGATGTCGGCGGCCTCGTCGGCTCCGCCGGGAACCGGCGCGGGGGGCGCCTTGAGCGGCAGCGCCTCGGCCGGGGTCGAGCCGGTCGCCGCAAGACCGGCGGCAGCCGCGAGCCCTCCGACGAGCCCGAGAAGGAATGTACGCCTTTCCATCCGTGGTTCTCCGTGTTTCGCCTCCCGGCCCGCAGTGTAGCTGTCCCCGTGAGCCCGTAAAGACGGGGCGGCTCACTCTCCGA
>JAQSWQ010000067.1 GCA_029266525.1 Microvirga sp. | reverse complement strand
CACGGTCCGCATCTCGATCCCGGAAGCGGAGGTGGCGCGCCTCGGCGGGCTGAAGCTCCTGCCCGGGATGCCCCTTGAAGCCTTCATCCAGACCGGCGACCGGACCGTGCTCTCCTATCTCATGAAGCCGATGGCGGATCAGATCGCGCGAGCGTTCCGGGGCCGCTGAGGGCAGCGGAGAGGGTTGCAGCCTCCCCGCATGGCCCGCCTTCTCTTCGTTCACAACAACTTCCCGGCCCAGCTCGGCTTCGTCGCGGCGGCGATGTCGGGACGCGGGCACGCCTGCCGCGCGATCGCCTCGGGGACCGGGCGCGAGGTTCCGGGCGTGCCGCTCCTGCGCTGGGCGGTGAAGCGCGGCTCGACGCCCGGTATCTTCCCGCCGGCGACGCGGGCCGAAGCGGATTTCGTCCGCGGCCACGCCGCGGCGCAAGCGGCGCTGAAGCTGCGGCAGGAAGGTTGGGCGCCCGATGTCATCGTCGGGCATCCCGGCTGGGGCGAGACGATCTTCCTGCACGAGATCTTCCCCGCCGCAAGGCAGGTCCTCTACGCCGAGTTCTACTACCGTTCGGCAGGCGCCGACGTCGGCTTCGATCCCGAATTCGGCGAGCCTCAATTGGGCGAGCGCTTCCGGGTGCATGCCAAGAACGCCACCATGGCCTTGGCCTTGGCCGAGGCAGACCGGATCGTCACGCCGACCGCGTTTCAGGCGAGCCTGCTGCCGCAGGCATTCCGCACCCGCGCGACCATCCTGCACGAGGGCGTCGACACCGATCGGGTCCGTCCCGTCCCCAACGCCCGGATCAACCTGGACGGAGGCCGCGTCCTTGACGGCTCCAAGCCGGTGATCACCTTCGTCAACCGCCACTTCGAGCCTCTGCGCGGCTACCACGTCTTCCTGCGCGCGCTTCCGCGCCTCATGGCTGAAGTGCCGGAGGCTGAAATCCTGCTCATCGGCTCGGATGAGGCCGGCCCCTATGGCCAGCCTCCACCCGAGGGCACCACTTGGAAGGCGCTGTTTCTGGACGAGGTGAAGGAACGCGTCGACATGGCGCGGGTTCACTTCACCGGCACGCTATCCAATCCGACCTTGCACGCGGCGCTGTCGATCGGGAAGGCGCATGTCTACTACACCTACCCTTTCGTGCTCTCCTGGTCGCTCCTCGAAGCGATGGCCTGCGAGTGCCTGGTGATCGGCTCCGACACGGCTCCCGTGAGGGAGGCCGTCACGACCGGCGAGACCGGTCTCCTGCTCGATTTCTTCGATCACAATGCGCTTGCCGAGGCGCTGATCGAGGCCTGCCGGCAGCCCGACGACTTCCTGCCGCTGCGCCGGGCGGCCCGCGCGACGGTGCGCGCGCGCTTCAACCGCGTCGATTGCGCGGCCGCATGGGTCGATCTTCTCGAAGGCCTCTGCAAGCCGCCTTGACGGGATGTGGCCGTTCGGCCACGCCGGGCTGGGACGTGCCGCGGCCGGGGGCGCTGCCCAGAAGCGGCCCCATTTGCGGCCGAGCACGCCCGCAAAGCACGACGGGATGGGCCTGATGATCAAGAAAATCGCCTTCGGCGCTCTCGCCTTTGCCGCGCTCGCGCAGCCGTCCTCGGCGCTGGAGTCCAAGAAGGCGGGGGTGGATACCGTCGAGGTGAAGAAAGCCGAAGTGAAGAAGGCGGACGTCAATAAGGCTGGCGTCAAGAAGGGAGACGCCAAGAACGGAGACGCCAAGAAGGTCGAGGCGGCGAAGCCCGAACGGCGGAAGGCGGAGGCGAAGGAGCCCGCAGGTAAGAAAGTCGAGTCGAAGGTCGAGGGGCGGAAGGAAGGCGAACCGCTCCATGCGCTCATTGCCCAGCATGCCAAGGCGCACGGCATCCCCGAAGACCTCGTCCACCGCGTGGTCAAGCGCGAGAGCCGCTACAATCCGCGCGCGATCGGCCGGGGCGGCACCATGGGGCTCATGCAGATCAAGCACGGCACGGCACGGGCGCTCGGCTATGCCGGCACCGCCGCGGGGCTGCTCAGCCCCGAAACCAATCTCACCTATGGCGTGAAGTACCTCGCCGGCGCCTACAAGGTCGCGGGCGGCGACCACAACCGCGCGATCGCCTTCTTCGCCCGCGGTTATTACTACGACGCCAAGCGCAAAGGCATGCTCGCGAGCCTCGCCGGCAGCAAGGCGAAGGGCAAGCCCGAGCCGGTCGAGGAGGTCGTCGAAGCGGCGGTGGAAAAGGCCGCTTCCAGCGCCTCGCTGTTCGCGGCGGCGGGATCGCCTTACGACGGCGACCCGCGTTAGAGGCTACTCACGAAGACCAGAAGCACGCCGTTCGCGGAGGCGGGCGGCACGCAGACGGCGTCGCGGATGCGGATCGCGGCCGGGCCGGCGGAGCGGGCTGCGGCGTCGACGTCCTCGGTCACGAGCACGAGGCTCGCCGCCCCTTCGGCCGGGAGTCCCTGGACACCTGGATACCGCGAAGCGAGCGCGGCACGGGTGAGGAAGACGAAGGAGCCGCGATCCCCGCCCGTGGGGACGCGCAAAGCCCCGTCCGCCTCGTCCCGGACTACCTGATCGAGCAACCGCGCCATGTGTTCGGCGTCCCGCCGCGGGTTCGCCGTGGCGATCTCGACCCGCGCGATGCGCTTCGCGCCGTTGGCATGGCGCTGCAGCTCGGGGAGCCACACCGCTTCGCGGGTGAGATGCTGGCAAGCGAAGATGCGCAAGCCCGCCGGCGCTTCCTCGATGGGCCACTGGAAGACCCTGAACTTCGCTTCGGTCATCGACCCGTCCGGCAGCGTCACCGGCCGCCCGAAATCGATCGGACCGTTCCCGGCCAACCCGCGCGCACGGATCTCCTCGACGCCGGCGGCCGCGTCGGTCGTGGTCAGCGCCGCCCGTTCGATGCCCTCGCCGCGGCGCTCGAGCAGCGCGCGGCTCGGCGCGTTGTGCGGCGTCTCGGTGAGCACGCCGATGAGCTCGAGATAGTCCGGACCGAGCATCATCGTATGGTTGCCCGTGCCCATATGCGCGCTGTGCGTGCCGCGCGGCGCCAGCGTGAAGCCGAGCCGGCGCCAGTTCTCCGCCGCCGCGTCGAGGTCGCGCACGAGAACCACGATGTGGTCGAGACCGACGATGTGCTTAAGCGCCATGTTGCTGCTCCGCTCGCGCTCATCTGCGCGAAACGATGAAACCCGGCAAGCGTCCACCCGCGTTGACGCCCTCGCCCGGCTCGCCGACACTCGGCACGGCAGCCGCCGAAGACTAGGCCGGGTGGGAGGGCCGATGGAGGAGCCTATGACCGCCGCATATCCGACCGAGAGCCTCAAGGCGCACCCGCCCTATCTCTATCCCGACTACCGCTCGACCGTGAAGCGCTCCCCCTCGCGAGCGCTCGTCGTGATCCCGCACACGCTTTCCGAGCTCACCGGCCCGGTCTACGGCCACGAGAGCCTCCGCGAGCACGACTCCGATCTCACGCGCCAGCACGCCGGCGAGCCGCTCGGCGAGCGCATCATCGTCTCGGGCCGCGTGGTCGACGAGGACGGGCGGCCGGTGCCGCGCACCCTTCTCGAAGTCTGGCAGGCGAACGCCGCCGGGCGCTACATCCACGTCGTCGACCAGCATCCCGCGCCGCTCGACCCGAATTTCTCGGGCGCCGGCCGCGTCGTGACCGACGCCGACGGGCGCTACCGCTTCACCACCATCAAGCCCGGCGCCTATCCGTGGAAGAACCACCCCAACGCCTGGCGCCCGGCCCATATCCATTTCTCGCTGTTCGGCCCGACCTTCCTCACGCGGCTCGTGACCCAGATGTATTTCCCCGGCGACCCGCTGCTCGCGCTCGACCCGATGTGGAACTCGATCCCCGACGAGAAGGCGCGCTGGCGTATGATGTCGTCCTTCGACATCGAGACGACGGAGCCCGAATGGGCGCTCGGCTACCGCTTCGACATCGTGCTGCGCGGCCGCGACGCAACCCCGATGGAAGATCCGCATCATGGCTGATGCGGTCGTGAAGGCGGGGACAAAGCCGGACGGCATCACGCCGTCCCAGACGGCGGGCCCGTATTTCGCCTATGCGCTGACGCCGGCCGGCCGCTACGCCATCGCGGACCTTGCGACGAACGACCTCGTCACCGACGACGCGGTCGGCGAGCGCATCACCATCGCCGGCCGCGTGATCGACGGCGACGGCGAGCTCGTGACCGACGCCATGCTCGAGATCTGGCAGGCGGACGGGGAGGGGCGCCTTCCCGGCGCCGATCCGGCGCTCTCCAACGCGCGCTTCAAGGGCTTCGGCCGCTGCGAATGCGACGCCGAGGGGCGCTTTTCCTTCCGCACCGTGAAGCCGGGCCGCGTGCCCGGCCCGAACGGCGCGATGCAGGCGCCGCACCTCGACGTGGGCGTCTTCGCCCGCGGCATCCTGCGCCGGTTGTTCACGCGCATCTATTTCGAGGGCGAGGCCGGCAACGAGAGCGATCCGATCCTGAAGCTCGTCCCCGCCGAGCGCCGCTCGACCGTGATCGCACGCCGCGCCGGCGCCGACCTGTACAAGCTCGACATCCGCCTGCAGGGCGAGAACGAGACGGTGTTCTTCGAGGCCTGAGCGAAGCGTTCCCGAGGCCAGCTCCGCATGAGAACTGAGGTCGGAATCGTCGGAGCGGGCCCCGCGGGGCTGATGCTCGCCCATCTCCTGCACCTCGAAGGCATCGAGTCGGTGATCCTCGAGGCGCGCACGCGGCAGTATGTCGAGGAGCGCATCCGCGCCGGGGTGATCGAGCAGTGGGTGCGCGACCTCCTGATCGAGACCGGCGTCGGCGGGCGCATGGAGCGCGAGGGGCTCGTCCACCACGGCATCGAGCTGCGCTTCAAAGGGGCCGGCCACCGCATCGACTTTGCCGATCTTGCCGGCGGGCGCGGCGTGACGGTCTATGGCCAGCACGAGGTGGTGAAGGATCTCATCGCGGCGCGGCTCGCCTATGGCGGCGAGATCGTCTTCGAGGCGCAGGCCGCGAGCCTGCAGGATGTCGAGACCGACAAGCCCTTCATCCGGTACCGCAAGGATGGAGAGGAGCGCGAGCTGCACTGCGACGTGATCGCCGGCTGCGACGGCTTCCACGGGATCTGCCGGCCGGCCGTTCCGGAGGGCGTGCTGAGCTTCTTCGAGCGCGTCTATCCGTTCGGCTGGCTGGGCATCCTCGCGAAGGCGCCGCCGGCGTCGGAGGAGCTAATCTACTCGAGCCACGACGAGGGCTTCGCGCTCTTGAGCATGCGCTCGCCCGAGATCAGCCGGCTCTACATCCAGTGCCATCCCGACGAGGACCTCTCGCAATGGCCGGACGAGCGCGTCTGGAGCGAGCTGCACCGGCGGCTCGAGACCACCGGTGACGACTGGCATCTGACCGAGGGTCCGGTTCTGCAGAAGGGCGTGACCGCGATGCGCAGCTTCGTGGTCGAGCCGATGCAGCACGGCCGCCTTTTTCTCACCGGCGACGCCGCCCACATCGTGCCGCCGACCGGCGCCAAGGGCATGAACCTCGCCATCGCCGACGTGAGGGTGCTCTCGCGGGCGCTGTCCGCCTTCCTCAGGCA
The DNA here is from genome assembly GCA_029266525.1 of Microvirga sp. Classification (GTDB taxonomy): domain Bacteria; phylum Pseudomonadota; class Alphaproteobacteria; order Rhizobiales; family Beijerinckiaceae; genus JAJKJG01. Next base: position 17,318 of record JAQSWQ010000067.1, on the reverse strand, counting down.
GGGGCGCGCCGATCTTCTGGAGAGCTATTCGGAGACGTGCCTGCGCCGCATCTGGAAGGCCCAGCGCTTCTCGTGGTGGATGACCTCGATGCTTCACCGCTTCGACGAGCACACGCCCTTTGATCGCCGCCGGCAACTGGCGGAGCTCGACTACGTGACGAGCTCGCGTGCCGCGGCGACGAGCCTCGCCGAGAACTATGTCGGGCTTCCGATGGAGCAGGCGTGACTTTCTCGGCGCTCGATTCCGCGATTACCGGCCCGCTCTTTGCGAGCGAGGAGATGCGCGCTGTCTTCTCCGACCGTGCGCGGCTTGCCGCGATGCTGCGCGTCGAGGCGGCGCTGGCGCGGGCCGAGGCGGGGCTCGGGCTCGCGCCGCAGGGCCTCGCGAGGGCGATCGAGGCGATCGGGCCTGACGATCTCGACCTTACGCGGCTCGGAGCGGAAACGGCGCTCGCCGGCGTGCCGGTGATCGCCTTCGTGAAGGCGGTCGGGGCGAAGCTGCCGCGAGAGCTCGCTTCCGCCCTTCACAAGGGCGCGACGACGCAGGACGTGCTCGACACCGCGCTCGTGCTGCAGATGCGCGACGCCTTCGGGCTGATCGTCGCCGAGCTCAAGGCCATTCTTCCTGCATTGGCGGCGCTCGCCCGCCGTCATCGCGACACGCCTTGCGCCGGGCGCAGCTACAGCCAGCACGCGGCGCCCGTCACCTTCGGCTTCAAGATGGCGGTGTGGCTCGCGGGCGTCGCGGAGGCCGCAGAGCAGCTGCCGTCGCTGCGCTCGCGCGCGCTCGCCGCCTCCCTCGGCGGGCCGGTCGGCACGCTCGCCGGGCTCGGCGCCAAAGGCTCGGAAGCGGCACGGGCGTTTGCCGGGGAGCTCGGGCTCGCGGCCGCGCCGCTCGCCTGGCACACGCGCCGGGCGCGCATGGCCGAGACGGGCGCATGGCTCGCGACGCTCATCGGCGCGCTCGCCAAAATCGGAACGGACGTCGTGCATCTCGCCTCGACCGAGGTCGGCGAGATCGCGGAGCCCCATGTGCCCGGCCGCGGCGGCTCCTCGGCCATGCCGCACAAGCGCAACCCGGTCTCCGCAACGGTGATCCTCGCGGCCCATGCGTCGGCGAAGGGGCTCCTCGTCACGCTGCTCGATGCGATGGCCGCCGCGCATGAGCGGCCGGCGGGCTCGTGGCACGCCGAGTGGCATGCCCTGCCGCAGCTCTTCGGCCTCGCGTCCGGCGCTCTGCGCGAGGGCCGCCGGCTCGCCGAGGGCCTCGAGGTGGACGCCCGGCGCATGCGCGCCAATCTTGATCTCACCAAGGGGCTTCTTTTCGCCGATGCCGCCGCTGCGGCGCTCGCGCCGTCGCTCGGACGGGAACGGGCGCACAGGCTCGTTGAAGAGGCCGCGGACGAGGTCCGCCAGACCGGCCGCGATCTGCGCGCCGTGCTGACGGAGAGCGCGGGCGAGCATGCGGCCTCGCTCGAAGCGGCGTTCGACCTTGCGCCCGCCACTGCGGCGGCGGCGCAATGGGTCGAGCCCGCCATCGCCGCGGCCGAGCGCGCACTCGCGCAGCTCGACCCTCCAACAACCGAGCGGTGACCCATGCCCAGGATCCGCGCTAACCGCGTCGAGCTCTTCTACGACCTGATCGGATCGGAAGGCGCGCCGGTCGTCGCCTTCTCGAACTCGCTCGGCACCACGCTCGAGATGTGGGACGAGCAGGTCCCGTCGCTCACCGACCGCTACCGCTGCCTGCGCTACGACACGCGCGGCCACGGCCGCTCGGAGGTCGTCGACCGCCCCGCCTCGATCGACGATCTCGCCGACGATCTCGCCGGGCTCCTCGACGCGCTCGGCATTGAGACCGCGCATGTCGCCGGGCTGTCGCTCGGAGGCATGACGGCGCAGAATTTTGCGATCCGCCATCCCCATCGGCTCCGCGCGCTAGTGTTGATGGCGACCTCCGCGCATATGCCGCCGCCCGAGGCGTGGCGCCAGCGCGAGGCGCTCGTGCGCAAGGACGGCATGGGTTCGCTCGTCGACGCGGTCATCGGCCGCTGGTTCACGCCGGCCGGCGCGGAGCGCGACCCCGGGATGGTGCGCCCGGTGCGCGAGCGCTTCCTCGCGATCGATCCCACTGGCTACGCCGTGTGCTGCGGCGCGATTCGCGACATGGATCTGCGCCCCCAGCTCGCCGCCATCGCCGCGCCGACCTTGATCATTGCCGGCGCGGACGACCCGGCGACCCCGGTCGCGATGATGGAGGACATCCGGGCGCGCTTGCCCGGCGCCGAGCTCGTGGTGGTGCCGCGTGCGGCCCATCTCGTCGCGATCGAGCAGGCCGCGATCGTCAACTCCTACCTCCGCAGCTTTCTCGATCGGCTCGAGATGCCTACCGGTCCGCGCGCCGGAATCTCCGGCGTGATCAACCCGCGGCTCGGCGATCTCCTCGACGAAGCGCTTGGCGACGACAGGCGCGCCGGCGCGTCATTCGAGGAGGGGCTCGAGAACCGCAAACGCGTGCTCGGCGCGGAGCATGTCGAGCGCTCGCTCGCCAAGGCGGGTCCCTTCGCAGCCCCATGGCAGGATTTCATCACGCGCGTCGCCTGGGGCGAGATCTGGGGCGATCCGACGATCCCCTGGAAGACGCGCTCGATGGTGACGCTCGCGATGATGGTGGCGCTCCACCGCGAGGAGGAGTTCAAGCTCCACGTCAGGCCGGCGCTGCGCAATGGTGTCACGGTCGACGAGCTGCGAGCGCTCCTCCTCCAGACCTCGATCTATGCCGGCGTGCCGGCGGCAAACGCCGCCTTTCGCTGGGTCAAGGAGGTGCTGGGCGAGGAGGAGCTCTCCGAGAGCCGGTCGGAATGACTTGGATTTTCGCTCTGTCTCGTTTGAGCATGATCTTTACCGCGAAGCGATGCCCACTTCGCGGGATCATGCTCTACGTCAACCAGCGCACCAGCACGAGCGAGAGCCCTGGAAACGCGACGCAGAGCGCAAGACGGACGACATCCGCTACGAGAAACGGCAGGACGCCCCGATAGATCGAAGTGATGGGCACGTCTTTGGCGATCGCGCTCACCACGAACACGTTGAGCCCGATCGGCGGGGCGGTGAGGCCGATGCCGACCACGATGAGCACCAGGATGCCGAACCAGATCGCGACATCGTCGGGGAACATGCCGAAGTCGAGCGCCTGCACGATCGGGAAGAATAGCGGCAGGGTCAAAAGGATCATGGCGAGCTCGTCCATGACCGCGCCGAGCAGGATGTAGAAGACGAGGAGGCTCACGATCACCGCATAGGGCGGCAGGCCGAGCGAGGTCACCCATTCGGCGGCGGCCGTCGGCAGCTGCGATAGCCCGAGGAAGGCGCTGAAGATCTCCGAGCCGAGCAGGATAATGAAGATCATGCCCGAGGTCTCGGCGGTCTGGATCACGCTCTCCTTCATCGCGCGCCAGCCGAGCTTGCGCTGCGCGACCCCGACCACGAACATCGCGATAGCCCCGACCGCCGCTCCCTCGGTCGGCGTGAACACGCCGCCATAGATCCCGCCGACCACGACGAAGGCGACGAGCAGGATCGGCCAGACGAGCTTCACCGATTCGACCCGGTCGCGCGCGCTCGCCTTGTCGTGCGCCGGCGCGCGCTCGGGATGCCGGCGCACCACCAGCGCGATGACGATGCAGTAGGAGATCGCGGCGAGGATGCCCGGCACGAACGCCGCCATGAAGAGCTTGGCAATATTCTGCTCGGTCGTGATGGCGTAGACGACGAGGATTACCGAGGGCGGTATCAAGATGCCGAGCGTGCCGCCGACCGCGATCGTGCCGGTCGCCAGCCCCGGATCGTAGCGGTAGCGCCGCAGCTCCGGCAGTGAGGTCCGGGCAAAGGTCGCCGTCGTCGCGACCGACGAGCCGCAGATCGCGCCGAAGGCCGTGCAGGCCGCGATCACCGCCATGGCGAGCCCGCCGCGCAGATGCCCGATGAAGGCGCTCGCAGCCCTGAACAGCGCCGTCGAGAGCCCGGAGCGCTCGGCGAAGGCGCCCATCAGGATGAACAGCGGGATGACCGAGAGCGTGTAGTTTGCGAACTGGTAATAGGGATTGGTCTTCATATAGGCGAGGAACGGCCCCCAACCCGCGAGGTAGGCATAGCCGGCCGAGCCCACCACCAGCATCGACAGGCCGACCGGCATGCGCGCCGCGATGAGGAGGAGCATCGCCGCAAAGCCGAGAACCGCTGCGCTCGTGCCGCTCACGTGCGCTCTCGCAGGAGCGTCAGCGCAGTGTCGATCGCGGTCGCGACGAGCAACAGGACCAGCAGCACGGCCGCCGCGAAGACCGGCCACAGCGGCATCCCAAGCATCGCCGAGTTGAGGTGGCTCGCGAACGCGTCGCGAGCGCCGTTCATCAGCCCCCAGGCGACGAGCGCCATGAAGGCGGCGTATACGAAGTCCCAGAACGCGTCGATCACCCGCTGCGCCCTCGTCGGGAGCCAGCCGGTGAAGGTGTCGACCACGATGTTGCCCCGGCTCGCCTGGGTCAGCGGCAGGAAGCAGAACACGGAGAGGGCGACGCCGACCTGGACGAGCTCGAAATCGCCGTTGATGGCGCCGTAGCCGAGCCAGCGCAGCGTCACGCTCGATGTGACGAGGAGCGCGGTCGCGATGGACAGAGCCCCGCCGACGATCGCGAGGGCCCGCGCGGCCCGCGCGATCGGGCTGTGTTCGGGCAGAGGCGGGGCGGCCGGATGCCCGGGGAGCGGGGAGGCGGCGGTCACACCGTCTTGTCGTATTTGGCGACGAGACCGCGGAACGTCTCCACGAGCTTGCCGCCGTCGACCCCCTTATCCTTCACCGAGGCAATCCAGGCGTCGATCACCGGCTTCGTCGCCTGCTCCCAGCGCTTCTTCTCGTCCTCGGCGATCGTGGTGATGGTGTTGCCGCGCTTCTTCACCATGTCGGATACGATCACGGCTTGGTCGTCCCACATGCGGCCGGCGGCTTCCGCCGCGACCTGGCCCGAGTTCTTGTCGATCACGGCCTTCAGCTCGGCCGGCAGGCTTTCGTATTTCGCCTTGTTCATCGCGAGCGTGAAGCTCGCTGTGTACAGCGTCGGCGAGCCCGGGATCTCGGTGTGGAACTTGACGAGCTCCTGCACCTTGAGCGCAGGCACGACCTCCCAGGGTATGACGGCCCCGTCGATCACGCGTTGCGCGAGGGATTCCGGCACCTGGGGCACCGGCATGGCGATTGGGCTCGCGCCGAGCGCGCGCAGACCCTCGGCTGCCTGCCGCGTCGGCGAGCGCAGCTTCAGGCCCTTCAGGTCCTCCATCGTCTTGACCTGCTTGTTCGCGTGCACGAGGCCGTGGTCGTGCGACCAGAGGCAGATCGGGTGGACCTCGCGGAACTCGTCCTTGAGCTGCGTCTCATAGAGCTCCTGCGTCGCCTTGGCATTCACCACGCCGCGGCGCGCCGCGATGAACGGCAGCTCGACCACCTCCATCCCGGCGAAGCGGCCGGGCGTCGAGCCGGGCAGCGTCCAGACGAGGTCGGCAACGCCGTCGCGGACCTGGTCGAAGAGCTGGGGCGGGGTGCCGCCGAGCTGCATCGAGGGGAAGATGTCGATCTTGATCTTGCCTTGGGAATCGGCCTCGACCTTGCGGGCCCAAGGCGCCAGGAACTTCGCGTGGCCGTTCGAGACCGGCGGCAGGAAGTGGTGCATCTTGAGCGTGACTTGCGGCGCCTGGGCATAGCCCTCGCGTAGGAGCGCGGGCGCGGCGACCGCGCCTCCGGCAAGCGCAAGGAAACGGCGGCGGCTGGCTTTCATCGGTGTTCCTCCTGCCCGGGGCTGACCCCCGGTTATGGGTGTGAGCGGCCGCGCCGGCGCAATCGGCGGAGGCACGCGTCGGTCAAGCTAAGGTGTCAGAACGACCGGTCGAAGGCAACGGCCGGAAGGGCGCCACGCCCCCTGCTTGAGTCCCGTCGGCTCGCCTTATCTCCCGTGCCGACCTGGGCCGCGGCTTGACCGTCCGGCGCGGAGCGGCAAGCATCCCTTCCCAACGGCACTCAGAGGCTCTTCATGGCGCGGCTTGACCAAGTGGTCTTCCTCAAGGACGCCGGCATCGATCTCTCGAGCTTCGAGACGCGCTGCCGCTGGCGGCGCTTCGACACCGACGAGATCCTGGTCGATTTCGACGATGTCTCAACCGACGTCTATTTCCTCACCTCCGGCGACGTGCGCATCCTGATCCGCACCCAGGCCGGCAAGGAGGTCATCCTCGGCGAGATGCGCGGCGGTCAGATGTTCGGCGAGCTCGCCGCGATCGACGGGGTCAGCCGCTCGGCGAACGTCACCGCGCTCACACGCGGCGAGGTCTGCGTCATGCCGGCGGCGGTGTTCCGGGAGATCGTCTTCGCCGCGCCGGCGATCGCCGACCGCCTGCTGCGGCTCCTGACGAAGCGCGTGCGCGAGCTCAACGCGCGGCTCATGGAGCACGCCGTGCTCGATCTGCGCCACCGGCTCTATTCCGAGCTCTTGCGCCTTTCGGTGCCGCGCGCCGGCGCCCCGAACGAGCGCGTGGTCACGCCGCCGCCCTATCATCACGTGCTCGCCGCCCGCATAGGCTGCCGGCGCGAGCAGGTCACGCGCGAGTTCACCACCATGGGACAGGAGGCGCTGATCGAGCGCACTCGCGGCGCGCTCGTCATCAAGCGCCCAGACGTCTTCGAGAGCCGCATCGCCGAGGCCATGCGGGAGGATGCGGGTTGAGGCGAGATGAGTCTCGTCGACAATGAGCAGGTGAGCTCACGGCGACTTGGCTGAACAGTTTGGCGACCGCGACGGCGACGGTCGGTGCTCTCGCACCGTGGCGTCCGCGATCTACGGCCTCGGCCATTCGTCCCTGAGCCCGCGGGTGATGGTGCTGGTCGGCGTGATTTGGTTTTCGGCAGGGTTGGCTTTACGTCTAGGGGCGAGACAGCGCTGCTCCCCGGTGGGGGTGACGGCGCAACCCGGGCCAGGTCAGCCGCCCAGACTCGTATTACGGATCTCGCCAAACAATTGAACGCCCGCGTCCAGCCTGCCCGTCCCGCCATCGGCGCGGTCCGCCGCGCCTTCGCGCCGTGGAACGACCCCCAAGCGAAGCCGCTGATCCGCTTCGAGAACGTCACGAAGCGCTTTGGCCCCACGGTCGCCGTCGACGACCTTTCGCTCGACATTTTCGAGCGCGAGTTCTTCTGCCTGCTCGGGCCGTCGGGCTGCGGCAAGAGCACCTTGATGCGGCTCCTCGCCGGCTTCGAGCAGCCGACCGCCGGCCGCGTGATTCTGGGCGGTGCCGACCTCGCCGGCGTGCCGCCGTACCGGCGGCCGGTGAACATGATGTTCCAGAGCTACGCGCTCTTCCCGCACATGTCGGTCGCGAAGAACGTCGCCTACGGGCTGAAGCAGGAGAGTCTCCCGCGGGGCGAGATCGAGCGGCGCGTGCAGGAGATGCTGCAGTTGGTCCAGCTCGAGGCGCTCGCGAACCGGCGGCCCGACCAGCTCTCCGGCGGGCAACGCCAGCGCGTTGCGCTCGCTCGCTCGCTCGCCAAACAGCCGAAGGTGCTGCTCCTCGACGAGCCGCTCGCGGCGCTCGACAAGAAGCTGCGCGAGGAGACCCAATTCGAGCTCATGGACATCCAGCAACGCCTCGGCACGACCTTCCTCGTGGTCACCCACGACCAGGAGGAGGCAATGACCATGGCCGACCGTATCGCAGTCATGGATCGCGGCCGCCTCGCCCAGGTCGCGACCCCGGGAGACCTCTACGAGCAGCCGCAAACACGCTTCGTCGCCGAGTTCGTCGGCGACATCAACCTCCTCGAGGGCCGGGTCGCGGGCGGGGAGGGCGGCTTCTGGCAGATCACGAGCCCGCTCGCGCCGGCGCCACTCACCGTCCACGATCCCGACGAGGCGCTCGAGACCGGGCAGGCGGTCGCGGTGGCGGTGCGCCCCGAGAAGATGACCATCTCGCGCGACAAGCCCGCGGCCGGCGGGAACGCGATCGAGGGCGAAGTGTGGGACATCGGCTATTTGGGCGACTGGACGGTGTATCGCGTGAAGCTCGGCGATGGCGCGATCCTCCGCGTCTCCCGCGCCAATGCGAGCCGCTTCGTCGAGCAGCCAATCGACTGGGAGGAGCGCGTCCATCTCGGCTTCGCCCCCGATGCAGCGATCATCCTGACGCGGTGAGGCGATGATTGAAGCGCTGAGGGCCCGCGCGGGGCGACTGGCGGTGATCGGCCTGCCGTATCTCTGGCTCGCGATCTTCTTCTTGCTCCCCTTCGCGATCGTTCTGAAGATCAGCATGTCGGATCCGGCGACCGCGCAGCCGCCCTACCGGCCGGTGCTAGACATCTTCGGCGGGGTTGCGCACTGGCGCGATTTTCTGCTCGCGCTCGATTTCGAGAATTTCGAGACCTTGTGGAGCGACTCGCTCTACGTCCACGCCGCGCTCTCGTCGCTGCGCATCGCGCTCGTCTCGACGGGGCTCCTTCTCTTCGTCGGCTATCCGATCGCCTACGCCATGGCGCGGGCCGCGCCCGGGCTGCGGCCGCTTTTCGTCGCCATGGTCATCCTGCCCTTCTGGACGAGCTTCCTCATCCGCGTCTACGCCTGGATCGGCATCCTCAAGCCCGAGGGTCTTCTGAACCAGCTCCTGCTGTGGCTCGACATCATCGCGGCTCCGCTCGCGATCCTGAATACGCCGACGGCAGTCTATATCGGCATCGTCTACGCCTACCTGCCCTTCATGATCCTGCCGCTCTACGCCTCGCTCGAGCGCCAGGATCCGACGCTCATCGAAGCGGCGCAGGATCTCGGCGCGCCGGCGTGGAAAGCCTTCTTGACGATCACGGTTCCGCTCTCGATGCCCGGGATCGTCGCCGGCGCGCTCCTGTGCTTCATCCCGATCGTCGGCGAGTTCGTGGTTCCGGACCTTCTCGGCGGCTCCGAGACGCTGATGATCGGCCGCACCCTGTGGAGCGAGTTCTTCTCGAACCGCGATTGGCCGCTCGCCTCGGCGGTCGCGATCGTGCTCCTGATCATCATCGTAATCCCGATCGTCGTCTACCGCGAGCTCGAAGCCGAGCGCTGGGAGGCGGCGCGATGAAGCGGCGGCTCTCCTGGGTCAACGCGACGTCACTGACATTGGGCTTCGCGTTTCTTTACCTGCCCATCCTCCTCCTCGTAGTCTACTCCTTCAACGCCTCGCAGCTCGTGACGGTGTGGGGCGGATTCTCGACGCGCTGGTATGGAGCGCTTTTCCGGAACGAGGCGCTGCTCGAGGCGGCGTGGGTCACGATCCGCATCGCCTTCCTGACCGCACTGGTCGCGACGGTGCTCGGCACGCTCGCGGCGATCGCGCTCGTCCGCAACGGCCGCTTTGCCGGGCGGACGCTCTTCACCGGCCTCGTCTACGCACCGATGGTCATGCCGGAAGTCATCACCGGGCTTGCGCTGTTGCTGCTCTTCGTGTCGATCGGCATGGACCGCGGCTTCTGGACCGTGACGCTTGCTCACGTCACCTTTACGATGTGCTTCGTGACGGTTGTGGTGCAGTCGCGGCTCGTCGCCTTCGACCGGTCGCTGGAGGAGGCGGCGCTCGATCTCGGAGCGACGCCGCTCAGCGCCTTCCTGACCGTCACTCTGCCGCTGATCGCGCCCGCGGTCGCGGCGGGATTCCTTCTCGCCTTCACGCTCTCGCTCGACGACCTCGTCATCGCGAGCTTTACGTCCGGACCCGGCGCGACGACGCTGCCCATGCGCATCTACAGCCAGGTCCGGCTCGGCGTGACGCCCGAGATCAACGCCGCCTCGACGCTTCTCATCGGTTTTGTGACGGCGGGCGTGGTCGCGGCGGCGCTTCTGACGAAGCGCGCCGCGTGACGCACGGCGTGATCATTCGGTGCGGGTGAGTCCCGGCTGCGCGCTTTCCCCCTGCGGCTCGGGGGTGAAAAGCTGGCGCGCCGCCCCGGAGCGCTGGATAAGCGTCCTGGCGTCGGGAGCGACGGAAACGTCGCTCCAAGGCCCATAGATATCGAGCAGCAGCGATGGCGAGGCGCCCAATGCCGGCGCGGTGCCCGGTCCGGGCGCAGCGACCGGTTCCACCGTCGCTCTCAGCGCGAGCGAGCGCTCGACGAGCGACACCCTTCCCTGTGCTCCGGCCCGCGCCGCAGCGCCCGTGAGGTTCGCGTCGAGCACCTCGCCGACGCCGGCGTGGACGTTGAGCGCGATGTGCGCCTGCTCGAATGCGGTCCGTCCGCCGCGCCACTCGAGTGGTGCCGACAGCGGGCGCCGCTCGAGGCGGCGAAGCGCCTCGGCGAAGGCGACGCCCCACAGATCGCCCTGCTTCACGGTGATGGTGGCGCGCCCATTCGTGCGCCTAATGAGCTCGGCCGGCGAGTCGCCGAAGGCCTCCAGGTTTACCTGCCCCTGTGCGAGGCCCGAGATCCAGCGTGTCTGCCCGATATCGGTGAGGAAAGCTCCAAGATCGATGCGATCGAAAGTGCCCTGGAGCTTGACGTCGTGGCTTTCCGTTCCGGGGGCGACCGCGAGCCTGCCCTTGACCGTGCCCTTGTTGAGCGTCGCCCGGCCGAGCGCAATCTCGACCCGGCCGGGCTTGACCAGAAGGTTGGCGGCGGCGTCCTCGAGCTTCACCGGCCCGATCCGCGCGGCTGCGGCCGAAATGCGAAGGTCGAGATCGGCCGCCCCGCCGTCCTGGACATGGAGGCGCTCGTAGGACCAGTAGCCCCCACCTGAAAGGATCGGTCCGAAGGGCGGGGGCGCCGTCGAGAGATCGAGCCGCTCGGAGGCGAGCGTGCCGGTAAGCCCGGGCCGGCCCCGATCGAAATGCATCGAGAGCGCGCCGTCGAGCTTGTCGGCTCCCATCGTGATCTGCACGGCCGGAAAGGCCACACCCTTATGATCGATGGTGAAATCGCCGACGAGCGTGGCGGCGTGGACCAGATGTCCGAATGGCAGATCGATACCCGTCCAATGAAGGACGTCACGCAGCCCCTTGGTGGCGAAGCTTGCCTTCCCGGCCCCGCGGACGCTACCCGCCAGCACGGCCTCGAGGTCGAGCACAAGGCGGCTGTGTCCGGACGCCAACTCGACGCCGAAGCGGTCCTTCTCCCCGCGGACGAGCGCGAGGGGGTAGAAGTTCGTCACCGTCAGCTGGCTCGCCTCGCCGCGCCACCGGAAGGAGCCGCTGAGGTCAAGGCTCGCATCGACGGCGGGCCAGTTCACGACGAGATTGACGTCGTCCAGTCGCCAATCGTCGCCCCGCCGCTTGTCCAAGACCTGGACTGCGGCGTTCACCATGACAAGCCGGCGCACGTGGCGGGTGATCGCCTGCCGCCCCTCGACGCGCTCGCGCTGGCGCACGAGAATCGGAGTCCAATCGCTTGAGCCGTCGTCGCCGATATCGATCTTGACGCGGGCATCCTGCAACGAAACCTCGCCGAAGGTCACCGAGCCGAGGAACAGCGGCCAGACGCGCAGGTCGGCCCGCAAATGAGTGGCCTCGACGAGGGCAGGACGGCCCGGAAGGCCGAGTGAAACCGCTTCGAACTTCAGGCGCGGCATCGGCAGGAGCGCCACGGTCATGCGCCCGCCGACGTTGAGGTCGAGACCGTACATGCTGCGCAGCTGCCGCGCCATGGCGGCGGTCAAGCTCGATGCGGTGATCGTCCAAGGCGCGACCGCCAAGGCGAGGAGCGCGAGACCGGCGAGCGCGGCGGCGAGGATCCTGCGGCGTGACATCAGATCGAGAATACCGGTGTCGGCGGGCTGCCCGTCCCGCCGGAACTGGCCCTGAAGAAATGGCTCCGGCGCGAGTGCGGAATCCATAGCCCGTCTTCGACGGATTGTCTAAAACCCTGCACCCCGAATGGTGCCGAAACGCGGCGTAGTTGCGACGGCGGGAAGGCTAGGGGCTGCCGCCTACCGCCGTCGCCGAGAGATTGGGATCGAGCGCCCGTCCGGCGGCTTCGGGCTGCATGCGGTCGGCGCTTCGGGTCAGGTGCATCACCGGGCCGAGCCCGACAAGCACGATGATGAGCGCGGCGAGCGCGCCATCTTCGAAGGAGCCGCGGGCCGCATGGCCGTAGACCAGCGTCGCCAGGGTTTCGACGTTGAGCGGGCGAAGGAGCAGGGTCGCCGGGAGCTCCTTGAGGCAATCGACGAACACCAGCAACGCGGCGCTCGCGAGCGCCGGGCGGAGGAGCGGCAACTGGATGCGCAGCACGAGCTCGCGCGGCTTTGCGCCGAGCGTGCGGGCCGCGTCCTCGACGCCGCCCGCGACCCGCGACAGCCCGGCGGACAAGGAGCCGGTCGCGATCGGCAGGAAGCGGATGACATAGGCGATCACGACGGCCGCGCCCGACCCCATCAGCACGAGCCCCAGGCGCTCGCCGGACAAGATCCGCCAGATCGAGTTCAGGAGCCCGTCGACGGCAAGCAGCGGAGCGAGCAGGCCGAGCGCCAGCACGGTGCCCGGCACCGCATAGCCGAGACCGACCACGAAGCCCATGGCCGAGGTGAGGGCGCGCTGTGCGAGCCGCGAGGCCGTCACCACCACGACCCCGAGGAGAAGCGCTCCCGCGGTTGCCGCGGCGGCGAGCGCGAGCGTCGTCACAAGATGCCCCACGAAGACCGCGTCGAGCTGGGCCAGAAGGCCTCGGCTGAGGCTCTCCCGCAGGAGGAAGCCCGCCGGCAGCATGAACCCCAGCAACACCGGCACCGCGCAGGCGACAGCCGCGATCCAGCCGAGCCCGAGCGGCAGCGGTGCCGGCTGCGTCATGCGCGGCCGCCGGGTCGAGATCGCGTAGCGGCGATGGTGCCGGGCGCGCCGCTCGAGCGCGATGAGGGCGATCACGATCGCTAGCATCGCGCAGGCGACCTGCGCCGCGCCCGCCAGGCTGCCGCGGTTGAGCCAAGTCGTATAGACCGAGACCGTCAGCGTGCGCACGCCGAGATACTCGCTCGCGCCGATGTCGTTCAGCGCCTCGAGCAGAGCGAGCGACAGGCCGATCGCCAGCGCGGGCCGCGCGAGCGGCAGCGCGACCGTGCGGAACAGCTCGAAGCGGCCGGCGCCGAGCGTGCGCGCGACCTCGAGCATGCAGGCGCTCTGGGTGACGAACATCGCCCGGGCTGCGGCATAGACGTAAGGGTAGAGCACCGCCGACATCACGAGGATGCAGCCGGGGAGCGAGCGAACCTCGGGAAACCAGTATTCGGCCGGCGAGCGCCATCCGGTCAGCGCACGCAACCCCGACTGGACCGGGCCGGCCGCGTCGAACAGCTCCACATAGACATAGGCCGTGATGTAGGTCGGCACGGCCAAGGGCAGCGGCAGGAGCCAGGCGAGCGAGGCGCGCCCCGGGAAGCGATGGGCGGTGACGAGCCAAGCCGTGCCGACGCCGATCGCGCCGCAGAGGATCGCGACTCCTCCGAGGAGCAGCGCAGTCTCTAGCAGGGCGGCCGGAAGCACGCTCGAGGCAATCCGACTTCCCAGGCCGGGATCGCCCGACAGCGCCGTGATGACGAGCGAGGCGAGCGGCGCCGCGACCATCAACGCTGTGCCGGCAAGCACCAGCACGGACCAGCCCGGCGCGCCGCCGAACGCGCGCCGCGCGGGCACGCCGGAGCCGGGGCGGGGGAGGGCGGCCGCTTTCGCCGGCACGGCGACCGCCTCTGATTCAGCGGTCGAAGCCGACCTTGTCGACGAGCTCGCTCGCCTTGGCGCGTGCCATGGCGATGTCGGCCATCGCCATGGGGTCAGGCTTCAATTCGCCGAAGGAGCGGACCAGCGGGTTCACCGCGATGCCCGGCCGCACCGGATATTCGTAGTTCACGTCGGCGAAGACGCGCTGGGCCTCGGTCGATGTCATGTACTCGAGGAGCTTCACGGCGTTGTCGCGGTTCGGCGCGTGCTTCGTGACGACCGCGCCCGAGACGTTGATATGCGTCCCGCCACCCTTGAAGGTCGGCAGGATCACGCGCACCGCCTCGGCCCATTTTCTCTGCTCGGCGGAGCCGTTGCTCATCAGCCCGATATAGTACTGGTTGCCGAGACCGATGTCGCAGACACCGGCCGCGATGTCCTTCGCGACATCGCGATCGCCGCCCGACGGCTTTCTCGCGAGGTTCGCCTTGACGCGGCGCAGCCATTCGACCGTCGCAGCCTCGCCGTGCTTGACCAGGAAGGCGGCGACGAGCGCGATGTTGTATTGGTGCTGGAAGGCGCGCGTGCAGAGCTTGCCCCTCCATTTCGGCTCGGCCAGATCTTCGTAATCGAGGGCCGTCGTCGGGATCGCGGAACTGGCTCGGGATGTTCGCCGCGAGCGTCTCGGAGTGCACCGGCTGCGCGATCCCGAGATCGACGGCTTGGCTGAGGCGCCCGACATCGACGGTGATGAGCACGTCGGCAGGGCTGTTCTCGCCCTCGGCCTTGATGCGCTCGGCGAGGCCCTGCTCGGAGAAGATCGCGTTGACCTTGATGCCGCTCGCCTTGGTGAATTCGTCGAGCGTCGCCGAGTACAGCCCCGGCTCCCGGTTAGTGTAGACGTTGACGACCGCCTCTGCGGAGGCCGGGGCCGCGGCGCCGATCAACGCCGCGCCGGCGAGCGCGCCGGCAAGGCCCCGGCGCGAGATGAGATATGGCATGTCTTTCCTCTTCCATCCCGGCGAGGGTTCAAGGCCCTCGCGAGCCGGCCGGAGGAAGCACGACATCCTCAGGAGGTCAAGGAAAAAGCAAGTAAGTTCAATAGTTTATAGGCTTTCTAACTACCGTCGTCCAAGTCGCTTCGGGCCTGCCACGCTGCCGCCCGAGCCTGTGCCGCCCGGCGGCTCCCGATGGGGGATAGTTTAACGGTAGAACAGCGGACTCTGACTCCGCGAGTCTAGGTTCGAATCCTAGTCCCCCAGCCAGTCCTAAGCTTTTGAAATCTTTAGCTAATCGCAAAAGAACAAAAGAGAACGGGCTCACGGTTTTACATCCGGTTTTACCGTTTCCGTTCTCGATTCGAGCTTCCGTATTGCCTCTTCGGCCAACTCAACGCGCCCTCCAAGGTAGTGGGCATCTAGGATCGATTGGGCGTCGGTGAGACTATGTCCCGTGATCGACGCGATCTGCGGGACCGTGCACTCCGCAAATGCCAGTCGGGTTACGGCGGTGCCTCGCAGGTCGTGGAAGGTCACCCCTTCGATTTCCGCCCTTTCGCAGGCCTTTCGCCACGAACTCCGGAACCCGTCTCCGGTCCATGGCTCCCCTTTTGAGTTCGTGAGGATTGTCATGCCTCGTCTCGGCATGTCGTCGAGGGCGGCCCTGAGGACACTCGCAACAGGAATTGTAACCCGGGTTCCGCTCTTAGACTGCTTGAGTTCAATCCGTCCTTCCGCCAGCGCACTCCACTGGAGCTTCAACAGGTCCCCTTGCCTCTGTCCTGTCCAAAGAGCCAGGAGGAGCGCCAAGCGAAGCTCCGGCGAGGCGACCTTTAGGAAGGCGGTGACTTGCTCCTCGGACCATACTCTTTCCTGTCTGTCCGCCGTGTAGAGCCTTCCGCCGCGCTCACAGACGTTCGTCGTCAGTCGTCCGCGATCCCTTCCGAACGACAGAACTCGGCTAAGCGCCGTCCATAGGTGGTCGGCCTTGCGGGGGCGGTCGGCATACCCGTCGCGCCATTGCTTGAAGAGGCCACGCGCTCGGGGGTCTTCCAGCGCCTTTAACGGCATCGTTCCGAACTTGTCCTCAACGAGGGTAAGAAACGTTCGATAGTCCTTCTTGGTACGTTCGGAGAGACGGCCAAATTCAGCCGATTGCTTGAACTCCGCGATCAGAGTGAACAGACAGTTCTGACTGGGCTTCCGGCGAGCCGCATGCGCCTCATGATACGCTTGCACAAAGGCGGGGGTGCCTGGCTTGGCGTCGATCCTCGGGCCACCTCGCCAAGCGTAGTAGTACGTCCGCCCTTTGGCCTTGACGGTGTGGATGCCCTTGAGATCAACGCGCATGATGCCGATCCAGCCACTCCTGGAAGGGATCGGGCTCGCGGTTAGCGGAAGTCAAGCCGCTGAGACGATCAAGGTGCTGATCGACAGCCCTCAGGTCCCACCGATTAGTGCCGGGAAGAGATGTCGGGAGATGACCTTTGGTCACCCAAACTCCGACGGTTCTCTCCGAGATATGGCAATATTCCGCAAGCTCGCTTTTGGTTGCGAGCCTCCGGTCCGGGCGACCAACAAGCTGTCGCGCGCCGCCACGATCTAAATCGACAATAGGCATTCGTTACTCCAACCGGGAGTTAGATCGCATAATGGATCATAATCACGAATGCCGATTTCGCGGCTGACTCGAAGTAGGAGTTCTGCGATCCGTTTACAAGACTACTAGCGATTTTCTTCTACATATTGATGCGGCCGAGGACCGATCACGAATCTGCTCGTAATTTCACTCAGGGCATCGCACGTGCCTTCGGTCAGCTCCGGAGACCTTCAGCCCGCCTCAGATCGCCCGATTTAACCCCCAATCGTTGAACCGAGGCCGTTCGGCCTAGCCCGACGCAGCAGGCGACGAGCTTGCCATGCGATCTCTTGGGGAGTGGCAAGCCTGTGCCACCTGTTTCAGCATCCATGTCATTGTGCAGTAAGGCACTGCCGGCCTCAGCCGATTGTAAAGGATGAAAAGCTGGGCGTCGCCGTGTCCCGCCTGAGTGCCGTGGGTTTTGAACCGCTCCAACGCTTGATCTGCCCTCTGGTCCCAATAGATGTCGGTCGTGACGGGCTGGAGAGATTGTTGCACAGAGTTGGCCATTTCCACCGTGATGGCGTTCTCAAGCCAGTCGTCGACATCGAGAGGCCGCCTGTTCGGACCCTTATGGTCCTTCCAAATCCTTCCCTTCGCGTCCTTCGGCTGACACGGGAGATAGAAGAGGGAGGCGGCGTGGAGCTTGCCTTGATCAATCCCATGGGCTTTGAGGCCGATCCGTTCGGGATCGGCTTTTGGTAGTCGGTATCCACGGTCCTTCACCGCCTGCAGAATTTGTTTGGTAAGGCACCCATACTCTTCCGACGTGACAGTCCGCGAGGTCGGGATATAGATTCGAAACCGTGGCCGGGCTTTGGTGCTGCCGAAGCTGTTGAAGACCACATTCTGAGCATGGGGAATAAGGAAGCCATGTCACGGTGAGTGAAGTGACCCTCCTCGAAGTTCAACCAGACCCCATTCGCATAGACGACGTTTGCCAGACCTCGATCCGTCTCGTTCGAAAGATCGGG
>JAQSWQ010000066.1 GCA_029266525.1 Microvirga sp. | reverse complement strand
AGGATTGCCTTGAGACCATCCTCCTGTGCCGCGAGCTCGGGCGCAGCTTTGGCCTCGAGGCTTTCTACCAGCTTTATGTCGACCGTGTCCGCGCGCTCATCGAAGCCCCGCCGGAAGCCGAGTGGGATGGGGTCTGGGTCGCCGCCGAGAAGTGAGCTTGGGGGGGCGCTCGCCGGCGCCTATCGGGAAACGGTCGAGCTTGTTCCGCGTTGGTGTTGCACGGGTGCGATAGCGCGTAGGGGCGCGTCGCGGAGATAACGATTGTTCAAGACGTATGGTCTTGAGTCGCTTCGCCGACAGCCCAAGGAGTTGAAGATGGGTGCGCCGCGTTCGGCTGCCTTCTGGGTAGCCGCTGGGCTGATGATCGCGATCGCCGAACCGGGTCGCGCCTCCGAACCGGCGCCGGATCTCGCCCTGCCGGAACTCCCGGCCGTCGAGGTGAGCGTGGAAGACGTCTCCACGCACCCGCCGTCCATTCGGCCAGCCTCGGTCTGGCCCTATATCGCCTGGGCTGAGTCGCCGAAGATCGTCGTGGACGTTGTGCGCTCCGAGCCACCTCGCCGGCGTGTCGCGGACGTTCCCGCCCCGGACCTGCCCGAGGCTCCGGTGGTGTTCACCGTCGCTGACCGCCTTGCCGCGCTCCTGGCCGCCCGTCTTTCCGATGCGCAGTTCCAGCTGAGCCCGAAGCTATCGAGGAAAGATCGCGAGGCGATCGCCGCTTTCTATGCGGTCGGGGCATTCAAGCCGCTCTGGGTCGATAGCGAGGGCTGGTCGGCCGCCGGACGTTCGATCATCGCGACGCTGAAAGCCGCAGAGGCCGAGGGGCTCGCCCCTGGCGACTACCCGACGCCGGCGCTCGATGCCAAAGCAGGGGACGCGGCGACAGCGCTTGCGGAGGCCGACCTGAAGCTCTCCGCCGCCGCCGTGCTCTATGCGCGCGACGCGCGCGGCGCCCGGGTCGATCCCGGGCGGCTCTCGCGCCTCATCACCCCCACGCTGGAGCTGCCGTCCGGCGACGGCGTGCTGACCGCGCTCGCTTCGGCCAAGGACCCGGGCGCGGCGCTCGCCGCCTTCAACCCGCCGCATGCGGGCTATCGGGTGCTGAAGGCGAAGCTCGCCGAGGTGCGGGCAAGCCAACTTGGCTCGCGGCTCGAAGGAGACATCCTTGCCAATATGGAGCGCTGGCGCTGGCTGCCGGCCGAGATGGGCAAGCGTCATGTCTGGGTGAACGTGCCCGAATACCGGCTCCGCCTAATCCGCGACGGCCGCGCGATCCACGAGGCGCGCGTGATCGTCGGCAAGCCGGAGACCCCGACCCCGATCTTCTCGGACGAGATGGAGCACGCCATCGTCAACCCATCCTGGTACGTGCCGCCCTCGATCTTCCACAACGAGTTCGGCGGCAGCGCGGCCTATGCCGCGTCGCGCGGCTATCAGGTCGTGCGCACGCGGGACGGCGGCATCTCGGTGCGCCAGCCGCCCGGCGAGCGCAACGCGCTCGGCTTCGTCAAGTTCATGTTCCCGAACCAGCACGCGGTCTATCTCCACGATACCCCGAACCGGAAGCTGTTCGGGGCCGAGAAGCGCGCTTTCAGTCATGGCTGCGTCCGGCTCGACCAGCCCTTCCGGTTCGGCGAGTTCGTGTTGGGCTCGGAATGGACCGAGGCGCGGCTGAGAAGTTTGATCGGCAAAGGCGAGCGCACCATCCGCTTGCCTGACAAGATCCCGGTCCACATCACCTACTTCACGCTGACAGTCGACGACAAAGGGGAGCTCCGGCAGGTCGCCGACCTCTATGCCGTCAACAACAAGGTGCGCGTGGCGCTCGGCCTGCCGAGCGACGGCACCCGCGTCGCCGCTGCGGCCCCGAAGAAGCAGATCGCGCCGCTGCGGCAGGCGCGCCGTACCGCGCCCGAGCGCGCGCCGCCCTACCGCGCAGCGGCTCGGGCCCCGGCCCATTACGACCCATTCTACTATTGGTGGGTCACCCGGTAGCCAGAACGGGTCACCCATCCACAGGACGCCCGCCCGCCCCCAATTCGCCACGTTCGCGTCCAAGGTTTGTAGCGGAGGATGGGTGGTCGGGGGCTTTAACCGGACGCTAACCGTTCGGCGTAAGTCTCCCTTCACCAAACAAGCCGCGCATGTCGCGGCGACAAGGGGCGACGCGTTTTGACATCCCTGGGTCCGGATCGTTCGGCGGCCACGCCGGGCGCTTCGCGCTGGGCGCCGTGCGCGCGGCGCGTCGCGTTCGGAAGCCTTGCCTTCGCCGCGCTGCTCGCCGGCACGAGCGGCACCGAGGACGCGGTGGCGAACGGCGACACCCGAACGGTCCATCTCTACCATGAGCATACCAAGGAAAGCGCCTCGATCACCTTCAAGCGCAACGGCTATTACGACCAGAGCGCGCTCGAGAAGCTCAACTGGCTCTTGCGCGACTGGCGCACCGACGAAAAAACCCGGATGGAGCCGCGCCTCTTCGACATCGTCTGGGAGGTCTATCGCTCGGTCGGTGCGAGCGAGCCGGTGCATGTGGTCTCCGCCTATCGCTCGCCCGGCACCAACGCGATGCTGCGCCGCCGCTCGCGGGCGGTCTCCGAGTTCAGCCAGCACATGGCGGGCAAGGCGTTGGATTTTTATCTGCCGGGCGTCGACATGCATCGGGTCCGCGCGACCGCGATGCGACTCCAGCACGGCGGGGTCGGCTTCTATCCCCACTCCGCGCACCAGTTCGTGCATCTCGACGCCGGCAGCGTGCGCGCCTGGCCGCGCATGACCCGCGGGCAGCTGACGGCGCTCTTCCCGGACGGCAAGACCGTCCACCTGCCGCGGGACAACAAGCCGCTCGCCCGATATGAGGAAGCCAAGGCCGAGATCATCGCCCGCGGCGGCGCGGTGGCGGGCCTCACCTCCTACGCGGCTCTCGACGATTCCGGCGGCGGCCGGCGCAGCCTGTGGGCGACGCTGTTCGGCGGCGGCGACGAGGACGAGGACTATTACGGCTCGCAGCGGGGGCGCGGGGGCGCCGGCGCCACGCAGGCGGCTGCCTACGCCAACGCGAATGCCGAGGACGCGGGCACGCGCGGCGCCATGGCCTTCGCGGCGCCGCAGCCGGCATGGAACCGCCGGCGCGCGCCGGAGCCCGCGCCCGAGCCTGTCCCGGCGGCCGCCGCCCCGGAGACCGCGCCGGCTCAGGCGGTTGCCGTGCCGCTGCCGCCGAAGCGCCCGGACGATTTCGGGGAACTCGCCGTGCTTGCCTCCGTGCCGATCCCGCCAGCGCGGCCGGTCGAGCTCGCCTCCGCTGCCATGATCCTGGCGCCGACCCGCACAGACGCTGGAACCCCCGGCTTCATGAAGGGTCCCGGCGAACCGCCGGCAACCGGGCCGCGCCTATCGCCCGACGATCGCGCGCAGCTCCGCGCCCTCTTCGCCACTGCTGTGAGCAGCACCTCACCCGGAGGTCGGGTGAAGATCGCCACGGCCCGGGCGAAGCCGCAGCCCGATGCACCCGGCGGCCTCGTCTCGGCGCCTTCGGCCGGCCTGGCGCTCGGCTTCTCCGGCAAGGCCGGCGAAGTTTCGCTTGACCGTTTCAGGGGTCCCGCCGTTAGGCCGTTGGCGGGGCTGCGCTGAGCTGAGCCGGCCGGACCGGCGCTTGCGTTCGCGCGGCAGTCGTGGTGATAGGCTCGTCGCGGTTCACCCATGACCTTCGTTCCGGATCTGAACGTCCTTCTCGCCTATTCGCTTGCCTGCTTCGTGCTGTTCATCACGCCAGGGCCGGACATGAGCCTGTTCCTGGCGAAAACGGTGTCTGGCGGCCGCCGGGCCGGGCTCGCGGCCATGATGGGCGCCCAGGCTGGATGCTGCGTGCACACGCTTCTTGCCGCGCTGGGTGTTTCGGCCTTGCTTGCCGCCTCGGAGACGGCCTTCTTCGCGCTGAAGGTCGTCGGCGGGCTCTATCTCCTGTGGCTCGCGATCGACGCCGTTCGGCACGGCTCGGCGCTCAATGTGAAGGCGGAAGCGCGGCAGGCGGTCTCGGTAACGGGCACCTTCCTCCTCGGCGTCGGCGTCAACTTGACGAACCCCAAGATCGTGCTGTTCTTCGTGACCTTCCTTCCCCAATTCGTGACCGCAGGCGACCCTTACGTCTCGCAGAAGCTCGTCTTTCTCGGGCTCTATTTCGTGGTGTTCAGCCTGCCGCTGTGTGTCGTTCTTGTCCTCGCAGCCGAGCAGGTGATCGCGCTCCTGAAGACACGGCCGCGGGTGATGCGGGGCATCGACTACACCTTCGCCGGCATCTTCGGCGCTTTCGCGGTGAAGATACTGACCACGCCGGGCCGGTAGGCTCACACCGACAGGTAGGCGTCTCGCAGCGCCTCGTCGGCCGAGAGCGCGGCGATCGAGCCCTCGTGGCGGATGTGGCCGCGGTCGACGATGTAGGCCCGGTCGCTTACGCCGGAGGCGAAGGCGAGGTTCTGCTCGCAGAGCAGCACCGCGACGCCTTGCGCCTTCATGGCGTTCACGGCGCGCGCCATCAGCTCCACGATCACCGGTGCAAGCCCCTCGGAGGGTTCGTCGAGCAGCACGGCTTTGGGATTGCCCATGAGCGTGCGGGCGATTGTCAGCATCTGCTGCTCGCCGCCCGACATCTCGCTCGCCCGCCGGCCGCGCATCTCGGCGAGGTTCGGGAAGATCGCAAAGAGACGCTCGGGCGTCCACGGCTCCGCGCCCCCCGGCGCAGGGCGACGGCCGACCTCGAGGTTTTCGAACACAGTCAGATCCGTGAAGATGCGCCGATCCTCCGGCACGAAGCCCAATCCGCGCCGCGCGATCCTGAAGCTTGTGAGCCCCGCGATGGAATGTCCGGCGAACTCCAGCTTGCGGGCCCGCGCCGAAACGAGCCCCATGATCGCCTTCAAGGTGGTGGTCTTTCCGGCGCCGTTGCGGCCCATCAGCGCCGTCACCTCTCCGCGTCGTAGGACGAGCGCCACGTCGAACAGCACCTGCGCCTGCCCGTAGAAGGCTGCGAGCCCCTCGACCTCGAGGATCGGCCGCTCCGTCATGGCGGCGCCCGGCGGGCCCGCTCGGCGGCTGCGACCCCGGTCTCGCCGAGATAGACCTCCTTCACCCGCGGATTCGCCCGGACCTCGTCGGGTGAGCCGGCGGCGACGATCTCGCCGCGCACCAGCACGAGGATGCGATCGGCATGGGCGAAGACGGCGCTCATGTCATGTTCGGTGAAGAGCACGCCGATGCGGCGCTCGCGGGCAATCGAGGCCGCGAGCTCCATCAGCGCCGCGCGTTCGCGCGGAGCCATGCCGGCGGTCGGCTCGTCCATCAGGAGGAGCTTGGGCCGGCTCGCCAGCGCGATCGCGAGCTCGACCCGCTTCACGTCGCCATAGGCGAGCGTCGAGCAGGGCCGATCGGCGGCGTGCGCCATGCCGACCGGCGCGAGGATCTCGAGGGCCTCCTCTCGATGGAGCCGGCGCGCATCCGACGCCATGGCGCGCGTCTCGCCGGCGCAGCTGATCAGCGCCATCTGCACGTTCTCGGCGACTGTCATCGAGAGGAAGGTCTGTGCGATCTGGAAGGTGCGCCCTATGCCGCGCCGGAATTTCTCGCGCGGGGCAAGGTCGGTGATCTCCTGGCTGTGGAGCACGACCGCGCCGGCATCCGGGGCGAGTTGCCCGCCGACCATGTTGAAGGTCGTGGTCTTGCCGGCGCCGTTCGGCCCGATGAGCGCGAGGAGCTCGCCGAGCGCCACCTCGAAGCTCACGTCTCGCGCCGCGACAACGCCGCCGAACGTCTTGCAGAGGCCGCGGACCGCGAGCAGCGTCATCGCCCGCCGCCGGCGAACCGCTCGCGCGCGGCTTCGAAGGCGCCCACCAGGCCTTTAGGGAAGAGCAACACCATCGCAATGATGCTCAGGCCCAGCATCATCCGCCACAGCTCGGTCAGCGGCATGATCTGGTCCTTGAGGGAGTGCAGGACGGCAGCGCCGACGAGGGGGCCCATGACGGTTTGGAGTCCGCCGAGGAGAAGCATGGTCAGCGCGTCGACCGAAACCGGGATGCTGAGCGCCGAAGGGTCGATCGAGCCCTTGAGAAAGACATAGAGCCCGCCTGCGAGGCCGGCCACCGCGCCGGCGAGGATGAAAGCGAGCCAGCGGTGGCGGCGCACGTCGATGCCCACTGCGTCGGCGCGCAGCTCCGAATCGCGCGCGGCGCGCAGCGTGTAGCCGAAGGGGGCGTAGATGACGTGCCTCAGCCCCAGAACCGCTGCGGCGGCGAAGGCCAGCGTGAAATAGTAGTAGACGAGCCGGGTGGACGCCCAGGGGGCGGGCCACACGCCGACGAGGCCGTTGTCGCCGCCCGTGACCTCCACCCATTGGAACGCGACGGCGTAGAGGATCTGAGCCGCGGCGAGAGTCAGCATCGCGAGGTAGATGCCCGAGAGCCGAACGATGAAGAAGCCGAACAGCGTCGCGCCGAGCGCGGCCGCGATCGGCGCGAGCGGCAGGGCGAGCTCCATCGGCACGCCGAAATGCTTCAAGGCGAGCGCCGCCCCATACGCCCCGAGGCCGAAATAGGCGGCATGGCCGAAGCTCACGAGCCCGCCCGTGCCGATCAGGAAATGCAGCGAGAAGGCGAACAGCCCGAAGATCAGGATCTCGGTCGCGACCTTGATCAGATAGACGTCCCCGAGAAGCGGCAGCGCGAGCAGCGCCGCCAATACGACGAGAGCGATGCCCTTCTCGGTCGAACTCCACGGCCGCAGAGGTGTGCCGAACGCGGCCGCATGCGCCCCGGCGGGCGCCTCCGGCCGGCCAAGAAGGCCGTACGGCCGCACGACCAGCACGAGCGCCATCAGCAGGAAAACCAGAACCAGCGTGATCTTAGGGAAGATGAGGATGCCGAAGGCTTGCAGCTGGCCGATCAGCAGCGATGCCAGAAAGGCACCGGGGATGCTGCCCATGCCGCCGATCACCGTGACGACGAAGGTCTCGGCGATGATATCGAGGTCCATACGGGCAGTCGCTGGCGCCTTGGGGATTTGCAGCGCACCTCCGAGCCCGGCGAGGAACGCGCCGAGAAACAGCGTGCCGGTGAAGAGCAGCGCCTGATTGACGCCGAGCGCTCCGACCATCTCGCGGTCCTGGGTCGCTGCGCGCACGAGCACGCCGAAACGCGTCTTGTGGAGGAGAAGCCACAACAGGCCGAGCACGACCGGGCCGGCTGCGATCAGCACGAGCTCGTAGGAGGGGAAGCGCCGGCCCATGATCTCGACCGGCGCCCGCAAGCCCGGCGCGCGCGGCCCGAGGATGTCCTGCGGGCCAAAGGCCTGCAGCACGACGTCCTGCACCACCAGCACGACGCCGAAGGTGGCGAGCAGCTGGAAGAGCTCGGGCGCGCGGTAGATCCGGCGCAGCAGCAGCACTTCCATCACGACGCCGAGCACGCCGACCGCGAGCGCCGACAGGATCACCCCCGCCCAGAAGCTCGGCGCGCCGTAAGACAGATCGAGCAGGCGAGGGATGAGCGTCGCCGCGAAATAGGCCCCCAGCATGTAGAGCGAGCCGTGCGCGAAGTTCACGATGCGGGTGACGCCGAAGACGATGGTCAGCCCGCTCGAGATGATGAACAACGAGGAGGCGCTGGCGAGCCCGCTCAGGAACTGCACGACCAAGAAGGAGAGGTCCATCGGCTCAGTACGCCGTCATGGCCGGGCTTGGCCCGGCCATCCATGTCTTCATCGCGGCGCCTCGGCCTAAGTCGTGGATGCCCGGCTCAAGGCCGGGCATGACGGGCTCTGTGGCCGTCCTCACGCCTTCCGTGCCGCTTTCACCTCCGCCTCGGGGAACATCACGCTGGCGCCGTCGACGTAGCGCCAGTTCCTCATGGCGCCGGCACGCCCCTTGAGGGTCGTCTCGCCGACCCAGGCGCCATGCGTCGACTGGTGGTCGATGCCGCGCATGGTGACCGGGCCGATCGCGGTATCGAAGCGCATGTCCTCGAAGGTTGCGATCATCTTCTCGGTGTCGGTGCCGCCCGCCTTCTCGATGAGATCCTTGGTCATGTTGACGACGACGTAGCCGAGCAGCGAGCCGAGTCGCGGCGTGTCGTTGAACTTCGCCCGGTACGCGTCGACAAAGGCCTTGTGCTTCGCGTCCGTGATCTGCTCCCACGGGTAGCCGGTGACGATCCAACCTTCCGGCGTCTCCTCGCCGAGTGGCAGGAGGTACTCGGGCTCGCCGGTGAGCAGGCTCGCCACCGTCTTGCCTTCGAAGAGCCCGCGCGTGTTGCCCTCGCGCACGAAGGGCGGCAGGTCGGGCCCGAAGAGCGCGTTGAAGATGCCGTGGGGGCGCGCCTGGGCGAGCGCGTTGACCGTCGCGCCGGCGTCGACCCGCCCGAGCGCCGGGTACTGTTCGGCGACGAACTCGGCCTTCGGATTCGCTTCCTTGATCAGCCGCTTGAAATTCGCCGCGGCGGATTGGCCATACTCGTAGTTCGGGCACACGATCGCCCAGCGGTCGACCGGCTTTCCTTTCACGGCATCGACCAGCATCTTGGTCTGCATGTAGGTCGAGGGCCGCACCCGGAAGGTGTAGCGGTTGCCCTGCGCCATGGTGATCGCGTCCGAGAGCGGCTCGGAGGCAAGAAACAGCATCTTGCGCTGGTTCGCATAATCGGCGACCGCGAGCCCGACATTCGACAGGAAGGTCCCAACCAGCATCGAGACGTTCTCCCGGGTGACCAGCTCCTCGGCGACGCGCGTCGCGTCGCCCGTGGTCCCGCCGTCGTCGCGGATGATGAACTCGAGCTTGCGGCCGAGCACGCCGCCCTTGCCGTTGATCTCGTCGAGCGCGAGCTGCATGGCGTTGCGGTAGGGGATGCAGAAAGCCGCGAGCCGCGTGTAGGAATTGAGCTCGCCGACCTTGATCGGAGCGCTCGCCTGAGCTTGCGCCGCTCGTACCGAGGCCCCGAGACCCGTCGCAGCGACGCCGGCGAGGACCGCTCGGCGGGAGAATGCTCCGGACATAGTAAGCTCCCTGTTCACTAGTTCGGGCAAACGGTAGCACAGGCGCAAGGTCCGGCAACGCCTCTCGCACCTTGTGCGGCGCCGGCCCTTGCGCAAAGCCACAGCTCCGGCTTCTCTTCCCGGTCCGCCCCACGCGAGCACCCAAATGCTCCTTCACGACGATCCCGCCCGCGCCTTCATGCCCTATCCGGCCGCCGAGGTGCCGAACGCGCCTTCCGGTCCGCTGTCCGGCCTCGCCATGGCTGTGAAGGACCTGTTCGACGTTGCAGGCTACCCGACGAGCGGCGGCTCGCCGCACCTCCTCGCGCTCTCCGGCGTCAAGCGGCAGACCGCCTCCGCGGCGCAGAAGCTCCTTGATGCCGGCGCGCGTTTCGTCGGGAAGACCATCACGGATGAGCTCGCCTTCTCGCTCAACGGCAAGAACGCCCATTTCGGCACGCCGGTGAACGGCGGCGCGCCGGATCGCATCCCGGGCGGCTCGTCGTCAGGCTCCGCCTCGGCGGTGTCGAACGGCCTCTGCGATTTCGCGCTCGGCAGCGACACCGGCGGCTCGGTGCGCGGTCCGGCCAATCACTGCGGCCTTTTTGGCATGCGCCCGACGCAGGCGCGGATCACCCTCGATCATTGCGTTGCGCTCGCGCCGAGCTTTGACACTTGCGGCCTTTTCGCCCGCGACGGTGCCACGTTCGAGCGGGTCGCCGCCGTGCTGCTGGGAACTGACGCCACGCCGCTTGGCGGGACCCCGCGCCTCCTTCTCGCCGCGGATGCCTTCGCTATGCTCGACGTGGAGGTTCGCGGCGCTCTGGCGCCGGTGGTGAAGGCAATCGAGGGCCTGCTCGGCGAGGCAAGTCTCGTGGAGGTCGCGCCCGAGGGCTTCGAGCCGCTGTATTGGGCGCACCGGCGCCTGCAGGCGCGCGAGGCTTGGCAGGTGCACGGCCCGATGATCGAGCGCTACCGCCCGCCGCTCGGGCCCGGCATCGCCGAGCGCTTCGAGTTCGCGCGAGTCGTGACGGACCAGGAGGTGGGCGAGGCTCAGGAGGTGCGCACGCGCTTCCGGGAGCGCTTTCGGCAGACCGTCGGGGAGGGGGTGCTGCTCCTCCCGACCATGCCCGACATCGCGCCGCTCCTCACCGAGACCGAGGAGGCGCTCAACACCTACCGCAACACTGCGATCAACCTGCTCTGCCTCTCGGGCCTCTCCGGCCTGCCGCAGGTCTCGATGCCGGTTGCCTCGCGTATGGGCGCGCCGCTCGGGCTCTCGGTCGTCGGCCCGGCGGGATCGGATGCGAGCCTCGTGCGGCTCGCGGCCCGGCTCGGATGAGCATCGCGAGCTTCGGCACGATCGCTGGCCGCGAGGTGCATGAGATCGCCATCGCGCGGGCGGGCACGGAGGCGAAGATCATCACCTATGGTGCGACGGTCCGCGATCTGGTCGTGCCCGGCCCGCACCGTCCGCGCCGGGTCGTGCTCGGCTTGAGCCGGGTCGAGGATTACGCGCGCCTTGCGCCCTACATGGGTGCGATCGTCGGACGCTACGGCAATCGCATCGGCGCGGGGCGCTTCACGCTCGATGGCGAGACCTACCGGCTCGATTGCAATGAGAACGGGCGGCAGCATCTGCATGGGGGCGCACGGGGCTTCGCGCAACGCGTCTGGAGCATCCTCGATGCAGGCGCTTCGAGTCTCACCCTCGGATTGGTCTCCGAGGACGGCGACTTGGGCTATCCGGGCCGCCTCGTCGCCACCTGCACCTACCACATCCTCGAGCCCGCGACCTTGCGCATCCTCCTCGAGGCGACCTCGGACCGGGCGACGCCGGTCAACCTCACAACGCACCTCTATCTCAATCTCGACCAGAGCCCGGATATCCTTGGCCACCGCCTCCGAATCGAGGCCGAGCACGTGACGCCGACCGACGACGAGCTGATCCCGACCGGCGAGGTGAGGAGCGTCGCCGGGACGCCGTGCGACTTCCGCAAGCTCCGTGCGATCGGCGAGGCAAAGGGCGCCACCGATCTCGAATACGACATCAATTTCGTGCTGTCGCCGCTGCGCGGCGGCTTCAGTCGCGCCGCGGCGCTCTCGTCCGAGCGCAGCGGCCTCACGATGGAGCTGTGGACGACCGAGCCGGGCCTGCAGTTCTACGGCGGGCATCTCCTGGACGTGCCCGAGCCGGGGCTCGGCGGAGCGGCTTACGGCCGCTACGGCGGGCTATGCCTCGAGCCGCAGCGCTTTCCGGATGGGCCGAACAAGGCGCATTTCCCACCCTGCATCCTGCGACCCGGCGAGGTCTCGCGGCAGGTGAGCGAGCTCCGCTTCTCTACCTCCTGAGTAGCCGACCCGGCGCCGGTGTGCGGGGCCGGATCACCAGCCCTGGTAATTGTAGAGATACGGCGCGTTGCCGTAGCTGTAATAATAGTGCCGCGCGCGGGGACGGTACGGGTAGGGATAGGCCGGACCGCGCGAATAGGAGCGGAAGTAGCCATAGGGGCTGCCGGGCTCGATGTAACCCGGGTTGGCAAGCTCGGCCCGCAGGGCGAAGTCGCCCTCGCCGCTGCTTCCGCCACCGCCGCCGCGACCACCGCGCGCCTCCGCCGCGGACGCCGCCGCCATGAAGGCGAGGCCGAGGACGAACAGGGCGCTCTTGTTCCTGAACATGGGAGTTCTCCGCGTTGTGGCCTGCAAGGGCCTGGACCGCCCCTCAGACGCCGATCCGATCCGTGCACAATGCCGGACAAAAGGGATCGGGCTCGGTGCTCCGGCGCACGCCGGCTCACATGCGCGCGCTCTCGGCGGCCTCCTCCGCGGTCTTCTCGATCTCTTCTCCGATCGCCTCGACGGAAGCGCCCTCCTCGATGCGCTTGCGGATGTCGTGGAGGCGGGTCAGCTGCTGTAGGATCTGCGGGACGTGATCGAGGTTCTCCATCAGCCGCCAGACATAGACCAGGATCGCGAAGATATCGCCGGTCTCCGTGTCGGGAAGGTAGGTGGCGCGGACCAGCACGGCGACGAAAACCGCGATCGACAACACCTCGATCAAAGTCCAGTTGTAGGCCTCGGCGTCGGACAGGCGGATGCGCCAGGACCGCACGAGGTCGAAATGCTGCCGGATCACCCCGGGCTCGGCGCGATCGATCGCCTGCACCTCCTGCTCGAGCTGGGTGTTGAGGCCCTGGTTCAGGCGGAGGGTCACACGCACATAAATGCGGTTGACGAGGTAGACCGGGATGAAGAGCAGCGCCGTCGCGGCGCCGATCAGGAGGTCGTACCAGAACAGGATGGCGGCCGAGCCGAAGATGCCGATGATCGCCGAGACCACCACGGGCACGTCCTTCTCGAAGAAGGTGACGAAATCCCGCGACATGGCGGACCGCGCCGCGACCTGGGTGGATTTGAAGCCCGCGCGGCGCTGCCGTAGGATCGTGTCCTCGACGATGGTGTTGTAGACACGGGTATAGACGCGCGTGTCGTACATCTGCCGGAACAGGCCGATCGCGGAACGGGCGGACCAGGCGACGACGATCGGGAGCGCAAGCGTATAGTTGTGCTCGAGAAGACCGTTTATCGCGAGCCCGGTCGCCCAGGGGTAGGACAGCTCGAGGAGGTCCTCCAGGAATGTGAGCGCGTAGGTCAGCGCGATCTTCCAACGGAAGGGACGGAGGGCGTCGAGCGCCGAGATTCCATTGACCTTGGGACGGCGCGCCATGAGGGCTCCGGCGGCGGCAGCAGCCTGAACTTACCTTTTCTAGACGCGCGGCGGGCAGGAACGGTTCCTGCGGCAGAGGCGGTCGTGCGCCGGTTCCGTTGTGCCATCAGGAGTGCTAGCTTGCGCGCCAACAAAACGGGGCAGGAACGAAATGACGGCGAATTTCGCTCGTCTGCACAGGATTTTTTTGATCTGGGGCATTGCGGCGAGCCTTATCGGCGGGTCCGGACCGGCCTCCGCCCGCAGCTTCCGGGCGGCCGACACACAGGCCGAGGACTATCCGACCGTCCAGGCGCTCGTGCACATGGACAAGATCGTCCAGGAGCGCACCGGAGGACGCCATCGTCTGCAGATCTTCCACTCGCGGCAGCTCGGCGAGGAGAAGGAGACGATCGAGCAGACACGGGCCGGGGCGATCGACCTCAACCGTGTCAACGTCGCCCCGCTCGCGAGCTTCGTTCCGGAAGCGAACGTGCTCGTGCTGCCCTTCCTCTTCCGCTCGGTCGATCACCTGCACCGGGTGCTCGAAGGCGCGATCGGGGCCGAGATCCTGAACAGCTTCGCGCCGAGCGGCGTCGTCGGGCTCGCCTTCTACGATTCCGGTGCGCGCTCGATCTACAATTCGGTCCGGCCGGTCCGGAAGCTCGACGATCTCAAGGGCCTGCGGATTCGCATCCAGCAATCCGAGCTGATGAGCGAGATGTTCAAGGCGCTCGGCGCAAATCCGATTCCCCTTCCTTACGGCCAAGTGATGACCGGCCTCTCGACGCAGCTTATCGACGGCGCCGAAAACAACTGGCCCTCCTACGTCATGACCGGGCATTACCGCGCTGCTTCGTACTACTCGCTCACCGAGCATACGATGAGCCCGGAGGTGCTGGTCATGTCGGAGAAGGCCTGGAGCGGCCTGTCCCCGGCGGACCAGCAGATCTTCCGCGAGGCGGCCTGGGAATCGAGCCGCTACATGCGCGAGCAATGGCGCCTGTGGGAGGAGCGCTCGAAGCGCGAGGCGCAGCTCGGCGGCGTCACCGTCGCCGAGGACGTTGACAGGAAGGCGTTCGAGCGTGCGATGACGAGCCTCTACGATCGGTTCCTGACCGATCCGAAGATCAAATCCCTTGTCGACCGTATCCGCGAAACTCCCTGAGGCGGCGTTCTCCGGCCGCATTCTCTCGGGCATCGGCGCGCCGAGGGCGACCGGCCGGCCGGGGCGGACCTGGTTCGAGCGTCTCGCACGCCGGTTTCCGATCCGCTGGCGCATCCTTGCCATCGCCGTCCTCAACTCGGCACTGGCATTGGTGCTTCTGTTCCTGATCTGGGACGGAGCGAAGGCGCTCAGCGGGGCCTGGCTCGAGCTCAGGCAAGTGCGCCAGTCGGAAAAGCTGCTCGTGTCGCTCGACAGCGAGGCCGGTCGGCTCCAGAGCCTCATCCACCGCTACTTCAATCAGCCGAACCCGATCGTGCTCGCCGAGATCATCCGCCGCCGCGAGGCGCTCATGAGCAGGCTGCGAGCCCAAGCGTCCATCGATCCGCTCACCGCGGAGCCGGCCCATGCGCTGATCGAGATTACCGAGCGCTTCATCACTGGCTTCGACGATTTGCGCGCCGTCCGCTCCTCGGTGTCGGCGATCTACGATACGGACGTGCTTCGTCCGGCGCGCGACATGGCCGGCCTTTACGCCATCATCGATTCGACCACGACGGGGACTCAGTCGTTGATCGTGCCCTCGCTCGGCAAGTCGCGCGAAGCCTTCAACGCGATGCTGCTCGCCGCGAACGCCTACTACCTGTCGATCTCGCAGGACGCTGGCGAGGAGGCGAAGCGCAATGCCGAGATCATCGAGCGCACTGCGCCGGTCATGATCGATCTTGCCGACTCGGACCTTCAGCGCCATGCGCTCACCGCACTGCGCGACCGCGCAGTCGCAGTGCGCCGTGGACTCGGCCTTCTGACCGAGCACTTCGCGACGCAGGAAAGGCTCCTGCGCGAGGCGATCGACGGCAATGCCGCCGCCATGGGTGCCGCCACCTCGAGGCTCACGGGGACGATCCAGGAGCGGGAGCGCGCGGCGCAGGAAACCTTCGACAGCACTCTTCGCGCGGTCAACGCGAAGGTCGCGATCGTGGCGCTGCTTTTTCTCATGCTCGTGGTCGGCGTTGGTCTAGTGGTCTCGCGGACCATCAGCCGTCCTCTCGGCGACCTGCGCGAGGACATGGAGGCGATCGTCGCCGGCGATTACGAGCGGCGGGTCAAGGGACTCTCGAGCCGCGACGAGATCGCGGAAATGGCGCGCTCGGTCGAGGTGTTCCGCCAGAATGCGATCGCCAAGCGTGAGGCGGAGACGGCGTTGCGGGCCTCGAAGGAGCATGCCGAATCGGCGCTCTCCGAGCTTCGCGACACTCAGACGAGCCTGATCGAGGCCGAGAAGCTCGCGGCGCTCGGAAGCCTCGTCGCCGGCGTGGCGCATGAGGTCAACAACCCGGTCGGCATCAGCCTGACTGTCGCCTCGAGCTTGGCGCGCCGCTGCGAGGAGTTCGAGCGGGAGGTCGAGACCGGGCCGATCCGGCGCTCTCGGCTGTCGGAGTTCGTCCACGGCAACCGTGACGCCGCGAACCAGCTCGTCACCAACCTCCACCGTGCCGGCGAGCTGATCCAGTCCTTCAAGCAGGTCGCGGTCGACCGCAGCCATGCCGACCGGCGCTCCTTCGACTTGAAGGAGTCGATCGAGCAGATCGTCTCGAGCTTGCGTCCCGGCCTGCGCAAATCGCAGGTGCGGCTCGTCGTCGACGTCCCGCCCGGCATCATGATGGACAGCTACCCCGGGCCGCTCGGGCAGGTCGTGACGAACCTCTTCCTCAACGCCATCAACCACGCCTTCCCGGCTGGCGAGACCGGCACGATCAGCATCGTCGCGCGCACGAGCGGCCCCGACCAGGTCCACATCGTGTTCCGGGACAGCGGGGCCGGTATGTCGGAGGACGTGCAGCGCAAGGCATTCGAGCCGTTCTTCACCACGCGCCGCGGCATTGGCGGCACGGGGCTCGGCTTGCACATCGTCTACAATCTGATCACCCAGCGACTCGGCGGCCGCATCGTGCTGTCATCGATGGCGGGCGCGGGCACTACCTTCCGGATCAACCTGCCGCGGGTCGCCCCGAGGGAGGAGCTTCCGATACCGGCGATGGCGATGAGCGTGGGAGCTTAGGAGATGGCCGAGGAGGACGACTTCCTCACGCTGATCGAGGACGAAGCCGCCGAGGCGGCACCGGCCTCGGGAGCGCCGTGGAAAGTGGCGATCATCGACGATGATGCCGCCGTCCACGACGGCACGCGCTTCGCGCTCTACGACTACGCTCTCAGCGGCCAGAGGCTGCAGATCTTCTCGGCGTACTCGGCCGAGCAGGGCCGCGCGTTGATGCGGGCACATCCCGATATGGCGGTGGTCCTCCTCGATGTGGTGATGGAGAGCGAGGTGGCAGGCCTCGAGCTCGTCGACCATATCCGGAACGAGATCAAGAACGAGACCGTCCGCATCATCCTGCGCACCGGTCAGCCGGGGCAAGCACCCGAGCGCCGCGTCATCGTCGACTACGACATCAACGACTACAAGGCGAAGACCGAACTCACCGCCGACAAGCTCTTCACGACGCTCACTTCCGCGCTTCGCAGCTACCAGCAACTGCATCGCATGGTCGAGACGCGCCGCGGCCTCGAGATTATCATCGACGCAGCCTCTCGCCTTTTCGATTTCCGCTCGATGCAGCGCCTGGCCGAAGGCGTGCTGACGCAGATCGCCTCGCTCCTCAACGTCGAATGCGCAGGCATTCTCGTGCTGCGCGACGAGGGCGAGCAGGCGAAATTCTCGATTCTCGCCGGATCCGGCTGCTACAGCCGCTTCGTCGGCAAGGGCGGTCCGACCGATCTCGACCCGGCGCTCCTCGAGCTCGTCCAGCACGCCTTCGAGCGCCGGTTGCACGAGTTCCAGGACGATCGATCGGTCCTCTATATCGGAACCGGCAGTGGTCGCGAGGTCGTCGTCATCCTCGAAGCCGGAAAGAATCTGTCGGAGACCGATCGCACGCTCGTCGAGGTGTTCTGCAGCCGGCTCTCGGCGGCGTTCGACAACGTCATCCTGTACGAGCAGCTCCAGCGCGCCAATGCGAGCCTCGAGGAGCGCGTCCAGCAGCGCACCCGAGAGCTGACACAGGCGAACGAGCGGCTCGCGGCCCAATCCGAGCAGCTCCGCCACGCCAATCGCTTCAAGAGCGAGATCCTGGGCACCGTCGCGCATGATTTGAAGAATCCCTTGGGAGTCATTCTCGGCCGGGCCGAGATGCTGTCGGAGCTCCTCGAGACGAAGCCCATGCCGAAGGGCGCGGCCGACGCGCAGGTCGGCCACATCCGTCAATCCGCGAAGCGACTGACCGACATGGTCGACACCCTTATCGCCGACGCGATGAGCGATGCGCTGGACATCCGCATCCGCAAGGAGCCGCTGGATTTGAAGGCCCTGGTGACGCAGGTCGCCGCGACGAACCGCCCCCTTGCCGACCGCAAGGACCAGAAGCTCAAGGTCTCGGCCCCGAAGCCGGTGACTGCGGTCGGCGATCACGACCGGCTTGCCGAGGCCGTCGACAACCTCGTCAGCAACGCCATCAAGTACAGCCCCAAGGGTGCCGAGATCGAGGTGAAGGTCGCGGCGACAA
The DNA here is from genome assembly GCA_029266525.1 of Microvirga sp. Lineage (GTDB taxonomy): Bacteria > Pseudomonadota > Alphaproteobacteria > Rhizobiales > Beijerinckiaceae > JAJKJG01. Next base: position 20,948 of record JAQSWQ010000066.1, on the reverse strand, counting down.
AGAACAGCGCCTCGATCAGGATCACGGATCAGGGCCCGGGGCTTACGCGCGAGGACATGTCGCGCCTCTTCGGGCGGTTCCAGCGGCTCTCCGCACAGCCGACGGCGGGCGAAAGCTCGACCGGGCTCGGCCTCTCCATCGCCAAGCGCATCGTCGAGCTGCACGGGGGCACCATCGAAGCCGCGAGCGAAGGCGGCGGAAAGGGCGCCACCTTCGAAATCTTGCTACCCACGGAGCGCTGGGTCGAACCATGAGCGTCTTGCCGCACATCTTCGTCGTGGACGATGAGGCCGCCGCCCGGGACATGGTCGGGGACTATCTGAAGCTGCACGGCTTCAAGGTAACCCTGTGCGACGGCGGCGCAAGCCTGCGCGCGGCCATCGCCAAGGACAAGCCGGACCTTATCGTGCTCGACCTCAACATGCCGGAGGAGGACGGACTCTCGATCGTCCGTGACCTCAAGAGCAAGAACAACGTTCCGGTGATCATGCTGACCGCGACCGCGAGCCCGATCGACCGGGTGGTCGGGCTGGAGCTCGGGGCCGACGACTATCTTGCGAAGCCGGCCGAGCTGCGCGAGCTCGTGGCGCGCATCCGCTCGGTCATGCGCCGCGCGAGCCAGGCCGCCGCCGCGCCTGCCGGCGCTGCGCGCGAGAAGGTCCCAACGCCCGCGATCCCGACGCCTTCGACCGGGCCATCGACGTGCGAATCACGCGCATCCGCCGGAAGGTCGAGCCGGACCCGAACCACCCGCGCATCATCCGCACCATCCGCGGCGCCGGTTACGTCTTCTCGCCCGACGGCAACGAGCAGTGACAGCTATCGGCCTGATCTCTTCCTCCGACAGCCCTTGCTGGCGGCATCGGCCTGCTGCACCTTGATCGGAACGGTGAGGGCAAGCGATGGAAACCTTCGGCAGCATTATCAATTGGGCACTGTTCTGGCTTCCCAGGCTTGCGGTGATCTCGCTGGTGCTGACCGCCCTGGTGTGGCTGCTTTCACAAACCGTGAACTGGTTCGCCCCTCAGTCCGGCGACCCCGTCCCGGAATTCGAAGTCGTGGGCACCGGGGCCGACAAAGCCCTCCTGGCCCGCTTGCTCAACGCCGAGTTCGTGCGCATCAAAGCCGATCTTGCGTCCGGCGCCGACGCGGTGACCCGTCAGCTCGCTCAATGGGACCAGGAGTTCCAGCGAAGTGCGTCCCGTCGTGAGCAGTCCTGGACGCAGACACGTGAGGCCCTGTCGACCGTGACCGATAGCGCCCAAGTGCCGGTCTCCGTCGCCCCCGCCGGGGTCGATCTCGAGCGCGTGCGGGAGGCGACGAAGAGACTCCAGTTCCTGTCGGACGCCATCAAGCCGGCGAACGTGCCCGACATCAAGATCGCAAGCGTCGAGCTCGGGCCCGTGCTGCGCTGGCTCGTGGAGCTGTTTCGCAAGCCCAGCACGAACAAGGTTGTGATCTTCGATTCGAGTGCCGCCGCGCTGATCGAAGGTCCCATCATAAAGGACAGTCCGGCCATTCTGCAGTTCGAGCCCCTCACGTCTGGGACGCGGACCGCACAGCAAACCGTTGAGCCGATCGCCTATCATATCCTGTCGAGCAAGCTCGGCTCGGCCGAGCCCAAGCTGGATTTTGGAGGATGGACAGCGATCCGGGATTTCGTCGGTGGTGCGAAGGGCTTGGCGAAGCTCGTCTCCGACCCGCAGCCCGACGCGACGGACGCCGCCGCTTGGCGGGAGCAGATGATCGCCGCGGCCAAGCGCATCGAAAGCGCAGGCGTTGCGGCCCGGGAATGGCAATTCCTGAAGCTTGCATCGTTCCTCTTCGAGCGCGGCGAGAACTTCGACAATGCGATCCGGGTGCTCGACCGCTTCGGCGAGCTTCCTAACCGCGATACGGAGGCCGAACGTCAGGCGCGGCTTGCTTATTTGCGCGAGCAGCGGGTGGAAGCGAGGATATCCGCGGCTCTGAAAGAGGGGAAAGGCGGTGGCGCGGTCTTCTCCGCCGCGGCGGAGGCCCTGGCGAAACTTCCCGGTATGGCGGCTACCCAAAAGCTTCATCGGCTTGGCGGAGCGCCCTCTTCCGCAACCGTGAAGGTGGCACTCGTCGGCAGCGGGAATCCGCCCTGGCTCGGCCTCAAGGGTCCCCCCGACGCGGTTCCGCTCGAAGACCACCTCGAAATCTATTCGGCACAGCTCGCGCAAATCATGCGGGCGCTCGCGCCATCCGCCGAGATCGAGTTCGTCCGGGTCGCGACCGATCAGTTCGGAAACGTCAAAGGACCGGAGCTGATCACCGCCTTCCAGAAGGCCGTGGAGAGCGGACCGCCGATCATCGTCCTTCCGTTCGGCCCGCTGACCGACGTGAACTGGCTTCCAGCGTTCGATGCCGCCTTGCAGGCTGGCCGGCTGGTCATCGCTCCGGCGGGGAATGCGGGCGTTGAAGAGCCCCCTAGCGAAAAGGTGGCGAAGACCTTGCTGGCCAAGAAGATCCTGCTGGCCGAGAGCATCGATCCGGGCGGAAGCTATTCGAGCTTCTCATCGCGTGTCCCAGGGGCGCTCGCCGCTGTCGGGAGCGATTTGCCCTCCGTCACCTTGACCGAGACCTGGCCGACGGTGGTTCTCGGGAGTGGGACCGGACTTGCCGCCGCGACGCTCGCCGCGGTCGCGATTGAAACGGTCGCGCGGCAGCCTGCCCTTGGCGGTGCCGCTCTCCGTGACGCCCTTCTCAAGGCCGGCCGTGTCGCCCCCAGCGGCCAACCCACGGTCGCCCGGGTCGCTATTCCGCGTTAGCTCCGGAAGGTCCAAGACGCCGATCGATTGTTGCTTCCACTCCGTCGCGCGAAATAGTTCCAGTCCTGCTCGAAACCATTTCGCGCCAGGTGCGCAACCACACCGAAAAACTCGCTTCCTATGGTGACGCTATCGAAGACGGCCCTGGGAGTGGGCCGAATAAGAGGGCGTCAAACAAATGATTGGGACTTTCAAGGTGATCGGTCTCGCAGCCGCGCTCTCCGCCGGCCTCGTGACCTCCTATGACCTGCCGGAGGCGCGCGATGCAGCGGCGCCCGGCAAGACCTACTACGACCGCGTCCTTCCGTCCGACCCGATCGACGCGCCGAAGGCGACCACCGTCGCCCTCGTCGTGCCGGAGACCACGGGCTCGGTGAAGCAGGACGGCAAGGGCGGTCAGCTCCGCGGTGCGGATCCGAGCTGCGGGAACCAGACCTGGCCGAACATCTCTCGCGAGTGCCTCGTGTCGGAGAACGGCACACCGGTCCGGAAGCCCGCCCGCACGATCACGATCGAGAAGCGCGACGCCGCGAACAGCTCGACACTCGTGCGCGTGCCGGCTCCAAGCGTCGCGACCCGCTGAGCCAGCCTGCGGGGCCCGTCTCGGGTCCCTCGTCCGCCGCCTCGGGGCGACGGAACCGCCCTTTCCGCAGCAACAAGCCTATGAACAGGGGTACCGTCATGCGTCGTCTCGCCACCGCAGCCTTCATCGCCACCGCCGCCCTCGCCTCGAGCGCCGGTTCGGCCAACGCCTTCTTCCATCTGCTATTCCAGCCGCAGGAGCAGCAGCAGCAGTACTACCGTAACGAGCCGAGCCCGCACGTTCAGATATCGCCGATCCCGCGCGAGATCGTCTCCTTCAGCGGCTATTCGGCGGGCACGATCGTGATCTCGACCGCCGAGCGCCGGCTCTACTACGTGCTCGGCAACGGCAGCGCGGTCCGCTACGGCGTCGGGGTCGGCCGCCCGGGGTTCGAGTGGGCCGGGACGAAGACCATCACGCGCAAGGCCGAGTGGCCGGACTGGACGCCTCCGCCCCAGATGCTGAAGCGCCGGCCGGACCTCCCGCGCCACATGAAGGGCGGCATCGCCAACCCGCTCGGCGCCCGCGCAATGTATCTCGGCGGCTCGCTGTACCGCATCCACGGCTCGAACGAGCCGGACACGATCGGCCAAGCGGTGTCCTCGGGCTGCATCCGGATGACGAATGCGGATGTAGTCGACCTCTACAGCCGCGTGCGCGTGGGCACCCGCGTCGTCGTCCTGCGCTGAGCCAGCGCTATAGGGCCGGCGCCCTCGACGCCGGCCCGCAAATCTCCGGGTTACCGGAATCATCGAGCGACAGCCGAACCAAGTTCAACCTCGGCCGTTTCCTTCAGTATCCCTCGCCTCGTGAGTGCCGGGCGCGGTCTTACCCCCCGAGTAGGATTCCGCACATGCCCATCATGGATGGATCGTTCCTCGAGACCGACGCCGACGGTGCCGACCTGTTGCGCTCGGTGCTCGACACCGGCAGGCGCGGCCGCCGTCGCAAGATCGCCGACCTTATGGGGCTGCGCGAGCAAAGCACCGCCGAACGGGCGCCCCCGATCCTGATCGACGCCGCCGATGAGGCTCCCGAGATCCATCCCGGGGTGCTGGCCGCCATCGCGGAGTAGCTTTCGACTTGCACGATCGGAAAACGCCCGGCTGGACCGGGCGCTTTGCATTTTCTTCGAGGCTCGTTCGACGCCCCTCACCAGGGCTGCGAGGTGATGACCCCTCTGGTGGTGACCACGACCCAGGCGCGTCCGCGGCGCTCGATCGATTCCACCCGCCCGATCCCCGACAGCGACTGGCCTGGCGCGATCTCGACGAGGCGCCGGTTGCGGCCTTCGATCAGGGCGATCCCATCATAGACTTCGCGTAGCACCCAGCCTTCGATCGGCCTCGCCGTCGCATCAGTCTTCGGTTGCTCCGATTTCCCGCCCTCGGCTTTTTGATCCGGGATGCTGCCCGTGCGCAGGCCGGGATCGGCGGCGGGCGGCGGTGGCGCAGGAACCGTAGGCTGAGGCAGCGCGGCTTGGAGAAGAGCCTTGGGACCAGGCGCGGCTTGCCCCTTCACCGGCTGCGCAGCCGGACGTTCTGCCCGCTCGAGCCGTTCTACGGCCGCTGCAAGACGGGCGTTCGCGTCGCGCTCACCCTTGTCGAGTCGCTCGGTGATCGCAGCAAGCTTCGTCGAGAGGTCGTGCTCGGATTTCTGGATTGCATCCAGGCGTTCGGCGAGCTGCCCGAAGCGACTCGCGCCCTCCTGCTTTGACCGATCGGTGGTCTCTTTAAGGCTGACGGCCGTGCCCTTGAGGGCCCGCAGATCCGCGGCGATGCGCATCGTATCCGCCTGCGCGCTCTGCATTCCCGAGGCGAGTCCGGCCCAGTCGATCGCGGCGCTCGCCGCCTGGGCGGGGCTGGCCGCCGGCCGCGTCATCGCGGTGACGGCGTGCCCCCCAGCCCAGCCAATGCCGAGCGCGAACACCAATCCGGCGGCGTAGGCCAGCGAGGGCGCCAGACGGCGTGAGCGCCCCGAAGCTTGCACCGGCTCGGCGCTCGCGACCTCCTCCGGCGCGATTCCGTTTTCAGCGGGCGCCGCCTCCGCCGCATTTGCGGGCTCGGCAGAAGCCGGGAAAGCGGCTGGGATTTCGATCTTCGCCTCGTTGAGGGCGGGTTCTTCCGGTCGTTCTTGGCTGTCGCTCACGGGCCGACCCCATGGTTGTTCGCTCATCAGTAACCATCGCGCTTTACGAAAACGTTACCACGGGGCGCCGGCGCCCAGCCGGCCGGCCTGTTCTCACGCCCGCGACAGCGTGCGAGGGTTCTCCTCGCAAGGGAGGGCGGCATGCAGGTGATCGGAATCTCCGGCAGCCTCAGGAGGGGCTCGTTCAACAGCGCGGCGTTGCGGGCAGCCCAGGCGCTCGCGCCCGAAGGCATGACCATCGAGCGCGCCGAGATCGGCGACCTGCCGCTCTATGATGAGGATGTCCGCGCGGCCGGCTTTCCCGCGCCGGCCGAGCGCCTGCGGTCGCAGCTCGCGGCGGCAGACGCGATCCTGCTCGTGACCCCGGAGTACAATTATTCGGTCTCCGGCGTGCTCAAGAACGCGATCGACTGGGCTTCGCGCCCTCCCAACCAGCCGTTCGACGGCAAACCCGTCGCCATCATGGGCGCGAGCGGCGGCATCCTCGGTACGGCCCGGGCGCAATACCATCTCCGGCAGATGCTGATCTTTCTCAACGCACACCTGGTGAACCGGCCGGAGGTGATGATCGGGCAGGCGCAGAACAAGTTCGATCAGGACGGCAAGCTCACCGACGAGCCGACGCGCGAGTTCATCCGCAAGCTCCTCGTCGCGTTGCGCGACTGGACCGAGCGGCTGAAGACGGGTGCGGCTTAAGAAGCGCGCGCGTCGGTCGGCGCTTCGAAGAGGCCGCGCTTCTCGAGGAGAGCCTGAATCGACGGCATCCGGCCGCGGAAGGCACGATAAGCCTCGTCGGGCGGGCGGCGGTTGCCTGCGGCATAGATGAAGTCGTGCAGCTTCTGCGCGGTCTCGCGGTCGAAGATGTCGCCGGCCTGGCGAAACGCCTCGAAGGCGTCGGCGTCGAGCACCTCGGACCAGAGATAGCTGTAATAGCCAGCCGCATACCCGTCACCCGAGAAGATGTGCGCGAAATGCGGCGTGCGGTGCCGCATCGCGATCTCCCGCGGCATCCCGATCCTGTCGAGCGCCTCGCGCTCGAAGCGCGCAGGGTCGAGGTTGTCGGCCGTGCGGAGCTGGTGCAGATCCATGTCGACCAGCGCCGAGGCCGTGTACTCGACCGTCGCGAAGCCCTGGTCGAAGGTGCGAGCCGCGAGCACGCGCTCGATCAGCGCCTCCGGCATCGGCTCGCCGGTGCGGTAGTGGACGGCGAAGCGGCGCAGCACCTGCGGCTCCTCGAGCCAGTGCTCGTAGAGCTGCGACGGCAGCTCTACGAAGTCGGTCGGCACGCTCGTGCCCGCGAGCAGCGGATAGGTCACATCCGACAGGAGGCCGTGCAGCGCATGGCCGAACTCGTGGAAGAGCGTGCGCGCATCGTCGAAGCTCAACAGCGCCGGGTCTCCTTTCGCGAAGTTCGAGACGTTGGCGATGATCGGGCGGACCTCGCCCGCGAGCTTCTCCTGCGCCCGGAAGGAGCTCATCCAGGCGCCGCTGCGCTTCGAGGGCCGCGCAAAATAATCGCCGACGAACAGGCCGATGTGGCGGCCCTCGCGCTTGGCCTCCCAGATCCGCACGTCCGGATGATAGCGCGGCGCCTCGGCGAGCTCCTCGAACTCCAGTCCGAACAGCCGGTACGCGGTGTCGAACGCAGCCTCGACGATGCGATCGAGCTGCAGGTAGGGCTTGATCTCGGCCTCGTCGAGGTCGTGCTCGCGTTTGCGCAGCTTCTCCGCATAGTAGCGCCAGTCCCATGCCGCGAGCTCGAAATTGCCGCCCTCCTCGGCGGCGAGCCTCTGCAGGGCATCGCGCTCGCGCCCGGCCCGCGCGACGGCCGGCCGCCAGACATTGTGCAGGAGGTCGAGCGCGGCCGCCGGCGTCTTGGCCATCGTGTCCGCAAGCTTGTAGTCGGCGAAGGTCTCGTAGCCGAGGAGCTGCGCGCGCTCGGCGCGTAGCGCGACGATCTCGGCGATGATCGCCTTGTTGTCGGTTTCGCCGCCGGTGTCGCCGCGGGCCGCCCAGGCGAGAAAAGCCTTCTCGCGCAGGTCCCGCCGCGCCGAGAAGGCCAGGAAGGGCTCGATCGAGGAGCGCGAAAGCGTGATGACGTGCTTGCCGGGGACCCCTCGCTCCTCAGCCTCGCGCGCGGCCGCGGCGCGAAGGAAATCCGGGAGGCCGGCGAGATCGTCCTCGCCTTCGAGGATGAGCGTGTAGGCCTTCTCGTCGGCGAGCACGTTTTGCGAGAACTGCGTGCCGAGCGTGGCGAGGCGCTCGAGGATCGCGGCGAGCCGCTTCCTCGACTCGGGCTCGAGCTGCGCGCCCGCGCGCACGAAGATGGTGTGATAGCGGTCGAGGACCCTGGCCTGCTCGGCCGACAGCCCGAGCAATTCGCGCTGATCGAACAGCGCGGCGAAGCGCGCATACAGTGCCTGGTTCATGAAGATCGCGCTGCGATGCCGGGCAAGAAGCGGCGACATCTCGCGCTCGATCGCCTGCAGCGCGTCGTTGGTATGGCTGCCGGCGAGGTTGAAGAACACGGCCGACACCCGGCGAAGCTCGCGCCCGCTCCGCTCCATGCGATCGACGGTATTCGCGAAGGTCGGCGCCGCGCTGTCCTCCGCGATCGCTGCGATCTCAGCTTTATGGGCTGCGAGCGCGCGATCGAACGCCGGACGAAAGTGATCGGGCGCGATCCGCTCGAAGGGCGGGAGCTCGAACGGGGTCGACCAGGGTGCGAAGAAGGGATTGGCCGAATCTGCCGCAACGCCGTCTGCCATTCTACCGATCCTTTTGCCGGCGGGGACCCTATCCGCCGCGCGGCAGCGCCGAAAGCCTCAGTCGGCGGTTTCCGGAACGGCTTCCGGAGCGAGCGAGGCGGAGCCGCCGCCGAGATGGCGGTTTAGGAACGCGGCGGTGCGCTGGGCGGCATCGAGCTGCGCGGCGCCATGGAAGCCGTGGGCCTGGTCCGCATAGACATGGACCTCATGCGGCGCGCCAAGCCGGATCAGCAGCGCCTCCAGGGCGTAGGCGTTCGCGACCGGCACGATGACGTCGCGCGCGCCGTGCAGGACGAGCATCGGGGGAAGCCGCCGGGCGTTCTCGCGCACCGCCTCGGGCAGAAACCCGAAATAGTTTACGACCGCCTTCACGCGCCGGTCGTCGGCCGCGACCGTCACCGCAAGCGCTCCACCGAGCGAGGTGCCGACGATGCCGAGCCGCATTGGATCAACGCCTGGCAGACGTGCGACGAAATCGACCGCGTCGCGGACCGCATCGGCCCAGAGCGCAAAGCCCCGGCCGATGGTCGAGAAATACGCCCGGCGCTCGCCGGTCCGGTCGAGGTAATGCACGAGGAACACATGGTAGCCGGCATTCGACAGGACCTGAGCGCCGAGCCGGTACCGGTCGGCATTCGTCATCCCATCGGCACCATGCAGAAGAAGGACGGTCGGACGCCTGCCGCCGCCGCCCGCGTCGAAGCGCTCGACCGAGATCGTTCGGCCGCCGCTCTCGAAGCTCAGGGCCGCGCCCTTGGCCATGCCGCCCCCTCCGATGATCGCCGAAAGCGCCGCTGCCGCAGATATGGCCTGCCGTCTTGTGTACAAGAACTGCTCCCGCCCGGACGCGCGAAGGCAAGCCGCCTGAAGGCGGAAAACAGGCGGTGCGGAGCCTTCGTTCCACCTCCGCGCTGCGACGAGGCGTCCCGGTCAAAGCTGCTCGATCGCCTGCGCCCGGATCACGATCACGTCCTGCCGGAAGCGCTTCTCGAGCTCGGCGCGATAGGCGCTCCAAAACGGCCGGTCGAGTTCCTTCACCATCACCTCGAAGATGACGATCTCGTCATGGGTCGTCTCGCCGCCTTCGGTCCAGAGCCCCTCGGCCGGCGCGCTGGTGAAGGCGGTCAGGCCGCCGAAGCGCCCGGCGAGCTCCGAGCGCAGCTGCCGGTACGGCTCCGGCGGGAAATGCCGTCCCTCGTTGTCGAAGAGCGGCACGAGAATTTGGACGAGGTGCATCGGAAGCGGAACGAAGGTGGTTCGGGACGGTTTCGCCCGTATGTCTTACGGCCATTTCGTGTCGCTGGCATTGCTGCTCGTGATGGCGCCTGCGGCCGCGCAGGTCCCGCTGCCGCCGCCGCGCCCGGCGGGCATCGAGAACACCCGGCCTTCCGCGGGTTCTCAAGCGGCCGCGGCCTCGCCCTCGAGCACCGGCACGCTCCCGTCCGGAAAGATGGCTGGCCCAGGCGAGGATGGCGCGTCCTGCGCGGCCCGGCTTGCCGAACTCGGCATCAAGGCCGAGCCGGTGCCCGAGCTACGCAACGGCGCCTGTGGTGCGAAGAGCCCGCTGAAACTCCTTCAGCTGCCGCAGGGGGTCGATGTGGCGCCGCCCGCCATCGTGACCTGCGCGGCCGCCGAGGCCTTCGTCAAATGGATGCAGGAGGGCGTTGCGGCGGAGGCCGAGCGGCATCTCGCAGCGCGGCTGCGGAGAATCCTGATCGGCACCTCCTACGAGTGCCGCAGCCGGAACCGGCAGGCCGGCAGCAAGCTCTCCGAGCACGCCTTCGCGAACGCGCTCGACGTGATGGGCTTCGAATTCGAGAAGCGTCGCCCGATCCCGATCGTCTCCCGTCCCGACGAGTCGCCCGAGGCGATGTTCCTGGCGGCGGTGCGTGCGCAGGCCTGCGAGCACTTCACCACCGTGCTGGGGCCGGGGTCGGACGCCGCGCATGCCGACCATCTCCACTTGGACATGCGCGAGCGAAAGCGCGGGGCGAAGCTGTGCCAATAGACGGAACGGTCGCGTCCTGCGAAGGTTGTGTGCACGACGCGCGGCCCTCCGCTGACGGTGAGTTCCGATGAATCGCGGGCTTCTTCCCGTTCTTCTGTTCCTCCTCGCCTGTGCGGGTCCTGCGCCGGCTGCACCCATCGATCTCAAGGCCATCAACGAGGCCCAGCTCTCGGCGAAGCGCGGCCAGGGCCTCAACCCCGCGATCATCAAGGCGCAGGTGCTGCTCGCCCGTGCTCATTTCTCGCCGGGCGTGATCGATGGACGCGACGGAGAGAACTTCAAGAAGGCGCTCGCCGCCTTCGCCTCCGCAAGCGGTTCGGCCGGCGGCAAGCTCACGAAAGAACTCTTCGATCGGCTTGCCGCAACCTCGAGCGAGCCCGTTCTGCAGGAATATACGATTGCGGAAGCCGACCTGAAGGGCCCGTTCGTGCCAAAGATCCCGGCCAAGATGGAGGATATGGCGAAGCTGGATCATCTCGCGCACAGGAACCCGCTCGAGGCGCTCGCCGAGAAGTTCCACATGGACGAGGGGCTGCTCAAGGCCCTGAACCCCGGCAAGCCGCTCGACAAAGCGGGAACCGCCATCGTTGTTGCCAGCCTGAAGGATGACAAGACCCGCGAGAAGGCGAGCAAGCTCGTCGTGGAGAAATCGGCGCGCACTCTCCGCGCGCTCGACAAGGGAGGAAAGCTCATCGCCTATTTTCCCGCCTCGATCGGCTCGCAGGAGAAGCCGGCGCCGTCAGGCACGCACAAGATCGAGCGCGTGGCGCAGAACCCGAGCTACACCTACAACCCGAAGTACAAGTTCAAAGGCGTGAAATCGGATAAGCCGTTCACGATCAAGCCCGGCCCGAACAATCCGGTCGGCGCGGTCTGGATCGCGCTCTCGGTTGAGGGTTACGGCATTCACGGCACGCCGGACGCGGCGAAGGTGGGCAAGAGCTTCTCCCACGGCTGCGTGCGGCTGACCAACTGGGATGCAACTGAGCTCGCCGCCATGATCGAGAAGGGCACGCCGGTGGAGTTCGTGGATTAGCGCCGCATCGCGGCGAAGCTGTTGCAACCCATGTTGGAAGGTGCGCTCACGTCGCCATCGGCCGGCCGCAACCGCCAGCCGATCCTCGATGTCCTTCGCCGTGTGCTGCCTGCGTGCGGGACTGTGCTCGAGATTGCGAGCGGGAGCGGCGAGCACGCCGTTCACTTCGCGGCCGGGCTGCCCGGCCTGAACTGGCAGCCGACGGACCTGGATCCGGGCGCACTCAGAAGCATCGCGGCTCATCGCGCCGCAGCCGAGCTGCCGAACCTCCTGCCTCCGCTGGAACTCGACGTGACATGGCCGTCCTGGCCCGTCGAGCATGCCGACGTGATCGTCTCGATCAACATGATCCACATCGCGCCCTGGAGAGCTGCGCAAGGCCTCATGGCGGGAGCCGGCCGGCTGCTCTCGCCGGGCGGCATCCTTTATCTCTATGGCCCGTTCAAGGAAGGAGGCCGCCACATCGCGCCGTCGAACGCGGTTTTCGACGACAGCCTGAGGTCGCGCGATCCGGAGTGGGGAGTGCGCGACGCCCGGAGAGGTCGCAGCGCTCGCAGCCGGGCAGGGGCTGGCTCTCGTCGAGCGGGTCGCGATGCCGGCGAACAATCTCAGCCTCGTCTTCCGCTCCGGAACGGCCTAACCTCTCTCTCAGCAATGGGAGGAGAGCATGCGTGCTTCTGCGATCGTACTCGGCTTCGCTTGCGCGATCGGAGCGCAGTCGGCGTTCGCCGCCTGTCCCGGTGCGGAGGATATCGGGCGCTTCGTCGAGGACTGGCAGGCCAAGCGAGTCACCAAGGCGCTTCCCGTCTCGGATCTGAAGGACGCCGTCTGCGCGCGCGACAAGCTCGTCGAGGCGCTCGGCGGCAGCCTCGGCAAGGTCGTCGGCTACAAGGCCGGCCTCACCGCGAAGGCGACGCAGGAGCGCTTCAACGCCACCGCGCCGGTCGCCGGCGTTCTGCTCGAAACGATGATCCTGAAGGACGGGGCCTCCGTGCCAGCGACCTTTGGCGCAAGGCCGGTCTGGGAAGGCGACATGCTGCTCGTGGTCAAGGACGAGGGCATCAACCGGGCGAAGACGCCGGAGGAGGCTCTGCGCCATATCTCGGCATGCGGCCCTTCATCGAGCTGCCGGACCTGATGCTTGCCCAGGGCGAGAAGCTCGACGGGACGCAGCTCATGGCGATCAACGTCGCCGCCCGTCTCGGCGTCGCCGGTCCCGAAGTGCCGCTTCAGCCCACCCCGGAAACGCTCAATCAGCTTGCCGAAACCAAGATCATCGCCACCGATGCGGGCGGGGCTGTCCTCGCCGAGGGCAGCGGCGCGGCGACGCTCGGCAACCCGCTCAACGTCGTGGTCTGGCTCGTCGAGGAGCTGGCGAAGGGTGGCCGCAAGCTCTCGGCGGGCGACCTCATCAGCGTCGGGTCTTTCACCCCGCTCGTGCCGCCGAAGCCCGGCCAGGTCGTGACCGTGCGCTATGACGGCCTGCCGGGCTCGCCCAAGGTCTCGGTCAAGTTCGAATAGGCCCCGCCGCCGCGCCCCCTTCAAGCCGCCGGCTGCGGGGTCATGAAGATGCGGGCGCTGCGGTTCCAGTCCGACTGATCGAACTCGTCCTCGCGGCGGATCGCCTCGGCCGTGATGCGGGCGGGCAGCGTCGAGGCGTCGGGCCAGTTGACCTCGATGTTGTTGCCGTCCGGATCCCGCAGGTAGAGCTGAACCTCGCCCGCCGCCGTGATGTAGAGGTGGTGCGAGCGGATCTTGTCGATCGCGCCGATCGCGCGCGCCCGGTCGTAAAGCGCCTCGAATTTCTCGGCCGCGAGGCCGAAATGCTGCATTGGCGCGCGCTCCTCGTTGCGTTGATAGAGGTGCAGCTGGAGATCGCCGATGCGCAGCCAGCGCACCGGGAAGCCGAAATTCGGCGCCGGCAGCTCCTCGAGGCCGAAGAGTTCCTGATACCAGCGCGCCGCGCGGTCGGCATCGCGGGTCGGAATGCTGACATGTGTGTATCTGAGCGCCATAGCCCGAGCTCCGTGCGAGTACGACGGCACTGTCGCGCGGCGCGCGCGAGCCGGCAAGAAGCCGATCCCGGCTCAAGGCGGCGCGCCGCGTTTGCGGCGGGCCGCCGGCGTGAACCCGAACACGAGACCGGCGCCGACCATCACCAGAAAAACCCGGATGACGTGGTGCGCCGCGACGAAGGCGACCTCGATGTGGAGCGCGAGCGCAATCAGGCTCATCTCGGCAAGCCCGCCTGGCGAATAGGCGAGGATCAGCGGGATTGCGCCGAAGGTGGAGACGCGCGCGATCAGATAGCCGAAGGCGAGGGTGATCGCGACCAGGATTGCGGTCGAGCCGAGCGAGACGAGAAGCACGCTCAGGATCTCGCGCGGCGGCGTGCCGAGGAAGCGGCAGCCGATCGTCGTCCCGAGCACCAGCTGCGCCGCGATCACGATCTCCTGCGGCGGCTGGAAGTCGGAGAGACCGACGATGTGGACGGCGGCGCTGACCAGCATCGGCCCGAGAAGGTATTTTGCTGGAAGCCGCAGCCAATCGCCGAGGATCGCGCCGACGATCGCGGTGGCGACGAGCCAGAGATCGCTCGGCCAGGGCGTGTCCAGGAGCGAGCGGCCGAAGGCCGGCCGCGCTCCGAGGCTCACGCCGAGGAGCCACTGCACGATAAAGGGCAGCGTCATGACGATGAGCAGGATCCGGGCCGAATGGATCAGCGCGATGGTGCGCGCGTTGCCGCCGCGCTCCTCGCCGAGGATCACCATCTCGACGAGCCCGCCGGGCATGCCGGCGAAATAGGCCGTGACCGGGTCGTAGCGGGCGACGACGCGGAAATAGCTGACGCAGGCAAGGCCGCAGACCAGGATGAAGGCGAGGAGCCCGAGGAGCGGCGCGATCCAGCTCGGCAGCTGGCCGAGGATCGCGGGCGAGAAGCCGGCACCGAGCAGCACGCCGATGACCATGGTCATCGGCGGTCGCACCACCGCGGGCGCGGCGATCGGCGCGCGGAACAGGGCCGCGATCGTGCACACCGTCATCGGTCCGAGCATCCAGGGCAGCGGCAGCTGCAGGCGCGCGAAGCTCCAGCCGCCGGCGCCGCCCAATGCGAGCGCCGCAAAGAAGCGCCGGTAGGGGAAGCGGGAAGGCGACAGCGCCCAGATGCCGTCGCGCAGCTCGCCGATGAGGTCGCGCATGGCGGACGGGCTAACGCGGCCGGGTCGCGGGGTCGAGTCGCGCCGGAGCATCGCTCTCCCCTCGCCATCATGGGGAATGGCGGGGTGGGGGCGCGCAAGCTGGGTGGAGCGCTGCTTGTCGGGAGCCGTCCTTTGCGCCCGTCGCACTCAAGGCCCGCGCGCCCCCGCTTCGCTCGCAGCTTCGCCGGTGTCGGTTCTCCCCGGGAGGGAGGAATGCTGGCACGCGAAATCCCCCGGGAGAACCCGGGCGAAGGTCTTTGCGATGTCAAAGAGCAAAGGGGGAGCAGGACGCCAGGGCCGGCTCACATTTTTTTTAGAGCGCCAGATACCTGGCGCCCTCCGCGGCTTTTCTGTCCCGAGGCCTTCCGCACTTCCCGGCGGTTCTCGGGCCTCCGGTCGCCCCTTCCCGGGCGGGCTTACGCCCCGCGCAGGTCGGTAGGCTGCTTCCCCGCAAAGCGGACTTCGACAATGGGGTGGTTAGACGAGCGCCGGGGCTCTCAATGGCGCGACTTGCTGGACCGGAGGGGAGTCTTGGTACGCCGCGCCTTCCAGGCATTTCACGAACCTCACGCCGCGAGAGTCCCGGGCTAATCCCCGCCGAGAATCACTGGTTGCGAGCCTGCCGCGGAAAAGACCTCTCCGAGACGCCGGGCTTGCAGCACCGTCGCCTGGGCGTTCGGCCTGGCGAGCTCGTACCTCACGACGCTCGCGCTGCGGCCTTGCACGCCGCTGACCAGCAGGTTGGCACCGGCGGTCGTGCTCGTGGTAGCGACGCGTGTCCCGGATGTCCCGTCGAACGGATTGAAGCTCGCGATCTCGCGGAAGGTAGGCGGGTGGCCATGCGCCTTCGGGCTCTGGAGGTAGAGCGCGGGACCGTCGTCCAAGGCCGAGCCGCTGGAGAACACTTTCACCGTGCCGGCATCCTCGAGCTGGCTGACGACGATCCGTTCGGCGCCGCCGAGCGATCCTGCAAGCCAGCCGGTCGCGAGCGAAACGCCGCCTCGGTAGGCGTCGCCAAACGGCTTGAACGAAGCGGTATTGGCGGGCTCGCTCGGTCCGGCCGCATGCACGCCGGCGTGGTCCGCAGCGTGGCCGCTGCCGTTGCTTACCGGTTTCAGCAGCGGAAAGGCGAACACCTTCACCTCGGCCGGCGTCCCGGGCCCTGGCGCGGTAACGATGCTGTAGCGGCCGGTCGCGTAATCCACGAAGCCGGTGGTAAGGCTTACGCCCGACCGGTCGCCGGCATAGGGGCTGAACGTGGCGAACAGAGCCGGCGCGGTGCCCGGCGATGACGGCAGCTTCGAGCTGTAAACCCTGACCTCGCTTGCCATGCCGGGACCCGACGCGACGACGATATTGTCGGCGCTGCTGCCGTCGATCTGCGCGGCGGTCACGCTGACGCCGCCGCGCTCTCCGGCCGTGAACGGCCGGAAACGCGCAAGCTCCGCGGTGAAGGCATTGCTTCCGGTTGTAGCCTTGCCTGAATAGACGACGACCTCGGGAGCGTGATCCTTGCCGGCGCCGACAAGCAAATCGTACACGCCATCGTCGTCGACGTCGCCCATCGCGACGCTGACACCGCCTTGGTGGCCGGGAAACGGGGTGACGGTTGCGAGTAGCCGGTCGCCATTGCCGTCAAAGACGCGCACCTCGGTCCCTTTACCCGGCGTGCCCGGCTCCGCCACAGCGTAGCTGGAAATTTCAGGGATGACGCTGATGAGCATCATGAGCCCGTTGTCTTCGTGGTTCAGCCGGTGACAATGCATCACGTAGAGACCGATGTACTCGTCGAACCGCGTGCGGACGGAAAGAATGCCGGGCTCGATGACGGTCTCATCGCTGTACATGCTCGGGGCCGGCGTGTTGGCGTTGTCGATGCCAAATTTATTCGGGCCAGTGCGTAATCCGGTTGTGGGATCGTAGTATTCGACGACCTGAAAATCGTTGACGTGGATGTGGATGGGATGCTCGTCGTTGTTGTGATTGACGAATCTCCACTCCTCGATCGAATTGAGCCGGGGCTGGATCAGCGGTACGTTGGGAAATGCACCGCCCTCGAAGGCGTAGACGAAAGCTTTCGCTTCGTCTTTGCTTGTAAGATTGTTGAGGAAGCCTCCAGTGATCCTGATCTCACGCTTGACATCGGGAGTCTTGTCGGAAAGCTCGACGAAGGACGTATACGCGCCGAGCGCCTGTCCCTCGGCGAACTCGGTGGTCCGGCCTGGACCTTGCGAAGGCACTGCCCGTGCTAACACCTGCGTCGGGAAGACGAAGAACCCGTCGTCGTAGCTGATGGCGGACGGCTGCGCGCTCAGGCTTCCGAGCACAGCCGGAGGGTTTTCCGTGCCGTTGCTGGTGTAGAGCACGCCCGGTGTGCTGATCGTCTTCGTGCCGCTCCCGCGGGGCGGTATCTCCAGCACCAGATCGCCTTGCGCCGGAATCGTCACGGCGATGGCGAACCGGCTTGCCGGCGGAACGAGCAGCCGCGTGCCGTCGTCCGTCGGGGGAAAGTGGACGGCGGGATACGGATTTCCGTCCTGCCCGACGATGGCGATCTTGGGATGCCGACCGGTCGCCGTTTCCGTCAGCTGGACATTGATGTAGGCGATGTCGCTGATGTTGGCGAGCACCCAGATCTCGGTCTGGCCTGCCTTGCTGTGGATGACCGGCTGGAACTGGCCGTTGACCGTGAACTGAACGTCGCGCTGGGAGTCGGGAAGCGACGGATCTGGCGGAATAACCGGGTCCGCGCTGCCCGCCTGCGGGGTGAAGCGCAACAGATTGCTCGGGATGAACTGGAGCCGACCGCGCTGGTTTTGGATCGAGAGCGGCCCTCCCCACCACGTCGTGAAATATTTTTGTCCCGGCTTAGACTGGGTGAAATTCACCGGGGTGAGCAGCGGGCGATAGGTGCCCTTCGCCAGTTCATCGCCTTGCGGCGCCTTTATCGTGCTTACGAATTGCGGCCAGTACGGGTTGTTGAGCTGCGCAAGATCGTTCTCGCGATTGGAGACGAAATTGTATTGCAGCAGCATGTTGCGGATCGGAATGCTGTTCTGCGTGACGAGTGGCAGGTTGCCGTCCGTGCGGCCGATCGAGAGCAGGCCGGCAAGGCCCAAGTAGGTTTGAGCTGCGGTGAGGCCATGCAGGTGGCTGTGGTACCAATATGCTCCCTGCGGCATGTTGTTCGGAATATTGTAGGTGTAGGTGTTGGACATGCCGGCGGGGATGTGCAGCAGCACGTTGTCGGCATTGCCTTTCGGGCTGACGTGGACCCCGTGAACGTGAAGATTCAATGGCGATGAGGTCAGTTGCTCCGGGTAGATCGGGACTGTCTCGCCCTTCCGCGTGTATTGCGGACTGAAGTAATCCCGAATTGTCAGGCCGGAGAGGCCGTTTTCCAGGTGAACGATCAGCGTCTCGCCCGGAAAAACCTGCAAGGTCGGCGCCGGGTAGAGGTTGCCGCCCGACATTTGCCCATCGGATGGCGCGCCGCGGATCAACTGATAGTCGAACACGAAAAAGTTCTTGACGGGAGTGGCCACCGTATCGAGCCTGGCCGTGCCTTGGCGTGCGGTGAGGCGGACTTCGAGTACGCCGTCCCTGCTTGCCAACGTTACAGGTTCGCGAAACTCGGCGCGCGCCGGTGGATTGGCCTTGCTTGTGGCCTCCTGCGCCTGGGCAAGCGCCGCGAGGCAGCCACACATGGACAGTTGGGCGATTGCACCGATTACACGCCGAGAGAACGGAGAACCGGTGTGCCGTCCGCGAGCGGCCGAGAGACTGTGCATGAGACTGCCTCGTGTGTAGTCTTGAAAAAGCTGACACAGCCCAAGTCGGCTGCTGCTCGACCCAGAGCACTGTACCACCTTTCATCGCATGCCGTCCGAAAGGATGCCCCCTGGAGCGTCGCACATCTAGTTCGGACACGCCGCGCCGGTTTTCACCCACGCCTCGACCAGCACGCCTGCTTGCGCCTGCGTTGCGGTCGCGAACGGCCGCCCCGCAGAACGGCGGCGGTCGGACGCTTCGAGCCTGATCGATATCCCGGCGCGCATGCTCAAGACTCGCGCGCGCGCAACCCGACGGGATTCGAATGTCAGATGTTATCCACTAGCACCGAAAATCGTGTAGCATGGCTTGAGAGCTGCCAGGGTGCAGTGACTTAGAGCAGCATTGCCACAGCGCCACCGAAGGGGGCGGGGAATGGGGGGTTCGCGACGCGAGTTCTTGAGACTTGTCACGGCGAGCGGCATTACGCTCGGCCTGTCGCGGATAGGCGCGGCGCAGGTGCCCGATTTTGTGACGCGCGAGACGCTGCCCGGACGCGGGGGTTGGAACCCGGCTGTCGGCGGCGCCGGGCGAATCGACGGAGTTGTCAAGGTCATCGGTGCCAAGCTTTACCCCTCCGACTTCCGGGCCGCCGACCTGCCGGGCTGGCCGGAGAAAACCTCGCACGCAATGCTGGTCCGCGTCGCGGACGCGGCGCATGTCTACAACGGCATGGATATCGGCTTTCTGAGCAGTGCCGCGAGGCCCTCAGCCGTGGTGGCCGCGGCGGATCTCGAGCGCGCCGGGACGCGCGTCCCCCCATTCTACGAAGGGGATCTGTTCTGCCCCGTCGGCAAGACGCCACGCTATTTAGGTCAGCCCGCGGCGCTACTGATCTTTGAGACTTTCGACGCGTTCGACCGGGCGCAGCTGGAGCTGCGCGGCAAGGATTTCCTCAAGTTCGGCGAGGAAACCGGCCCGGTCTCGATGCCCCCCTACGGGGCGTACCGATTCGCTCGTGTCGCCGGCCCGACGCCCGACGCGCCGGATGTTTATGCGCCAATCCAGGAAGGCTGGGTCAGCCCCGGCAAGTTCCAGGACAGCGATCGGGCGATCTGGCGGCCGCTGCCGATCAAGGAGGGAGCGCAATACGCGAAGGCCGCGACCTACGGCGAAGAGATCCGTGCGCTGCTGGCGCGGAACGATCCCGCGGTGCTGGTGCTCGACCGCGAATTCGAGACCCAATCCGTCGACCCGATGGCCCTCGAACCCGAAGCCGGCCTCGCCTGGTACGACCCCGGCCGCAAGAAACTCGAACTCGTGCTGGGTTCCCAGTCGCCGCACGAAACCGGAACGGCAATCGCGTACCTGCTCGGCGAGGCAAGCGGCAAGTTCAAGCCGGCCAGCATCAATGCCCAGTTCGCCCATATCGGCGGCGGCTTTGGCTGCAAAGACCACACGCCGTTTCCGCTGTATGTCGCGCTGGCGGCGATGTTCTTCCCCGGCCGCCCGGTCCGGCTTGCGCACAACCGCTACCAGCAGTTCCAGGGCGGCATAAAGCGGCATGCCTTCAAGATGCGCACGCAGATCGGCGTTGATCGTGCCAGCGGCAAGATGATCGCATTCGCGGCCGACCATGTGCTCGACGGCGGCGGGCTTGCGAATTTTTCGCCCTCAGTCGCGACGTGTGGCGCCGTCGCGGCGCTCGGCGTCTACAGCGTACCCAAGGTGGACGTTACGACCGTGGCGCTGCATTCGCGCGGCGTCACCGCGGGGTCGATGCGCGGCTACGGGTCGCTGCAGGTAGAAACCGCGCTGGAGGTGCTGGTCGACGAGCTCGCCGCCTCCTTGCCGCTCGACGCCATCGAATTCCGCCGCCGCAACGCACTGAAGCCCGGCGAACGAACGCTGACCGGAAATCCTTTAAGAACGTCGATCCGCACGCCGGAGATCCTCGACAAGCTGGAACAGCATCCGATCTGGCGGCACCGCGCCGAGGAGAAGGCGCGGGCAAAGCAAGGGTTTGTCGTCGGCACCGGGGTGGCTTGCTGCACCAAGAATTTCGGCACCGGCGCCGACGCCTCGCTCGGCGCGGTCGAGATCGACCCGAGCGGCCGCATCGCGATCCACGGCGACGGCGTGGAGATGGGAAACGGCATTGGCACCGCGATGGCAAATCGGGTCGCGGCCCATCTGGGCGGGCTGGCCGACGAGGTGACGGTTGCGCAACTCGACGCGTTCGGCCCGCTTGAACTCGTCACCTCCGACGACCCCTACACGATGACCCAACCGGACCAGGACGCCGCGGCGCGAAATCCGCGCTGGGTGCCCGCAATCTCCTCGGCGACAGCCGCCTCGACCGGCGCGCATGTCGGAACGCATGCGGCCGCCGAGGCCGCGCGCGTCGTGTTCCGTTTCGGGTTGTGGCCGGCGGCGCTCGACCTCTGGCGCATTGCGCCGGCCGATCCGCGAGCCAAGCAATGGGACGCGGCGCGATGGCAGGACGGCCGGCTGGGCATGCCGGGGCTGGCGCCGCTGCCGCTGGCGGACATTGCGGCCCGGGCGCATGCGCGCAACGGCGTGACCGGCGCGATGGCGCACGCGTTTTCCCGCTGGGCTTGGTCGCACGCGGCGTTCTCCGT
>JAQSWQ010000065.1 GCA_029266525.1 Microvirga sp. | reverse complement strand
ATCAGCTTGCGCCGCTGTTCGATCATGTCGGAGCGCATGTAACTGCGCTCGACCTCGTTGCCGACCACGTGCGCCAACGCCGCCTCGGCGACCTCGCGCGCAAAGGTCGTGCGCTCGGCTGCCCAAGTCCTGAACGTCGAGCGCATGCCGTGCACCGTCGCCCCGGGCCGCAGCTTTCCGAGCACGTCGGCCATCGCGTCTTGATTTTGAAAGCCGCCGCGCGCCTTCCCGGGGAACACGGCCTCGGAGTCGCGCGGAAGCCCGCCCAAGATTTCGACCGCACGGTCACTAAGCGGCACCCGATGCTCCTTGCCGCCCTTCATGCGCTCGGCGGGGATGGTCCAGACGCGCCCTTGAAGATCGAACTCGGGCCAACGCGCGAACCGCGTCTCGCCGGTCCGCGCCGCAGTCAAGACGAGGAACTCCAACGCTCGTGAGGCGACGCCGGGGAGAGCGCGCAACTCGCCCATGAAGCCCGGAACTTCGACGAAAGGCATGGCGGCGTGATGCTTCGTCTCGGTCCTGAAGCTCGCGAAGGCGTGCTCAAGATGCCCCTTCCACGCGGCCGGATTTGCGCCCTCACGCAACCCGGCGCTCGTGGCGTAATCGAGCACCGCCTCGATGCGCTCGCGCAGCCGCTGCCCAACGTGAGGGCTCGCGACAAAGACCGGATGCAAGACCTCGTGCACCATCGCCTTTGTGATGCCGGCGACCGGTACCGGGCCAATCTTCGGGAAGGCGTGGCGCTCCAAGGTGCTCAGCCACTCGCGGCGCGACTTGTCGCCCCGCCACCGCTTCGAGCGGACCTCGTCGACGTACCGTCGCGCCAGTTGCTCGAAGCTCGTGCCGGTGAGCGCCGCGATGCGGGCTCCGACCGCGAGCGCCTTGCGCTGCGCAAGCGGATCGATCTTTTGCGCCAGTTGCCGCCGATGCTCGGCAGCCTTCTCGCGGGCCTCCCGCAGGCTCATGGTGTCGGCGGAGCCGAGGCTCATGAAGCGCTTGGTCCCGTTGATTTGGTAGCGATGCAGCCACAGCCGCGAACCGCCTCGGACGTAGAGGTAGAGCCCGCCGCCATCGCCATGCCGTCCCGGCCCGGCGTGCTTCACCTGTGCCGCTGTGAGCTTGCCCATTTTGTCCCCACCTGTACCCAGTTTTGTACCCAGTTTTCGCCGGGCTTCCAAGGGAATATATAGGAAGAGCGCGGAACAATGGAAGCGCTAAATAGCTGCTATCCCATTGGTATTCTGGAACATTCAGGAACGCTGCGGAAGAGCGCCCGACGTTTCCGTACTACGGCGGGGCTGCGCCTTCGGGAGCTAGGGTCGGCGCTCGGGAACGGCCGCTCGCATCGGCTCGCGGGGGCGAAAGCCCGCTCGGGCGAGGTGCGATCGGCAGACACCGGGAGCCGCGGGACGTGCGGAAGGCCTCGGGTGCCCAAAATTGCCGAACGTTCCGGAGCGATCCGGACGCGGGGAGCAAGGGGGAGCCCGCAAGGGCAAAGCCTGAAGCGAACCGTGGGGACGCCGAAAGGCTCCTAGAAAATTAAACTGAGTCGTTCGGCGTCCCACGCCCCTCGACCCTCTCGCCAGCACAGCTCGGGCCGAAGGGACCGCGAGGACGATAGCCCGTGCGCCGATTCAAGCGCATGACTCACGCGCGCGTACGCGCGCGGGGGTGATATTTCGCGCCGAAAGGCCTAAATATCTGATCTCACGAATCAAAGGGCCTGCGCATGCGTCCCGCGCGGCTGGCCCCGTTCCAAGGAACCCCATGGCCGAGCCCGCCCGCAACATCGAGCCTGATCCCTATGGCGCGGAATCGATCAAGGTTCTCAAGGGCTTGGACGCCGTGCGCAAGCGCCCGGGCATGTATATCGGCGACACCGACGACGGCTCGGGCCTGCACCACATGGTCTACGAGGTCGTCGACAACGCGATCGACGAGGCGCTCGCCGGCCACGCCACCGAGGTCTCGGTCACGCTCAACGCCGACGGCTCCTGCACGGTGACCGACAACGGCCGCGGCATCCCGACCGGCATCCACCGCGAGGAGGGCGTGTCGGCGGCCGAGGTCATCATGACCCAGCTCCACGCCGGGGGTAAGTTCAACAACACGGCGGCCGAA
Organism: Microvirga sp.; assembly: GCA_029266525.1. GTDB lineage: Bacteria > Pseudomonadota > Alphaproteobacteria > Rhizobiales > Beijerinckiaceae > JAJKJG01. Next base: position 37,862 of record JAQSWQ010000065.1, on the reverse strand, counting down.
GGCAACGCCTACAAGGTCTCCGGCGGCCTGCACGGGGTCGGCGTGTCGGTCGTCAACGCGCTCTCGAGCGTGCTCAAGCTGCGCATCTGGCGCGAGGGCGCCGAGCATTTCATGGAGTTCCGCCACGGCGTGCCGGTGGCGCCGCTCGGCGTCGTCGGGCCCGCCGAGGGGCGGCGCGGGACCGAGGTCACCTTCCTGCCCTCGACCGAGACCTTCACGAACGTCGAGTTCGACTACGGCACGCTCGAGCATCGCCTGCGGGAACTCGCCTTCCTGAACTCGGGCGTGCGCATCGTCCTCACCGACGCGCGCCACGCCGAGGTCAAGCGCGAGGAGCTGTTCTACAAGGGCGGCGTCGAGGCTTTCGTGCGCTATCTCGACCGCTCGAAGACCGCCGAGCTGCAGCGGCCGATCATGATCAATGCCGAGCGCGACGGCGTCGGCGTCGAGGTCGCGCTGTGGTGGAACGACTCGTATTACGAGACGGTCCTCTGCTTCACGAACAACATCCCGCAGCGCGACGGCGGCTCGCACCTCACCGGCTTCCGCGCGGCGCTGACCCGCCAGGTCACCGGCTATGCCGAGTCCTCGGGCCTCATGAAGAAGGAGAAGGTGAGCCTCGTCGGCGACGATTGCCGCGAGGGGCTGACCGCGATCGTCTCGGTCAAGGTGCCGGATCCCAAGTTCTCGTCGCAGACCAAGGATCGCCTCGTCTCCTCCGAGGTGCGCCCGATCGTCGAGGGGCTGGTCAACGAGGGGCTCTCGACCTGGCTCGAGGAGAACCCTGGCGAGGCGAAGAAGGTCGTCGAGAAGGTGGTCCGTGCCGCCCAGGCTCGCGAGGCCGCCCGCAAGGCGCGCGACGCCATCCGCAAGGACGCGCTCGGCGTCGCCTCCCTGCCCGGCAAGCTCGCCGACTGCCAAGAGAAGGACCCGGCGAAATCGGAGCTCCTCCTGGTCGAGGGCGATTCGGCCGGCGGCTCGGCAAAGCAGGGCCGCGACCGCGCCTTCCAGGCCGTGCTGCCCTTGCGCGGCAAGATCCTCAACGTCGAGCGCGTGCAGCCGGGCAGGATGCTGTCCTCGGAGCAGATCGGCACGCTGATCACGGCGCTCGGCGTCGGCATCGAGTTCGGCGGGCACAAGGACGACGACACCAAGGCGCGCGGGGTGAGCTTCAACCTCGACAAGCTGCGCTACCACCGCATCATCATCATGACCGACGCCGACGTCGACGGCGCCCACATCCGCACGCTCCTGCTCACCTTCTTCTACCGGCAGATGCCGGAGCTGATCGAGCGCGGGCACCTCTACATCGCCCAGCCGCCGCTCTACAAAGCCATGCGCGGCAAGTCGTCGATCTACCTCAAGGACGAGCGCGCGCTGGAGGATTTCCTGATCGACGCCGGCATCGACGGCGCCGAACTCCGGCTTGCGACCGGCACGCCGGTCGCCGGCGGTCAGCTCAAGCACCTCGTCGACGAGGCCCGCCTGGTGCGCCAGGTCATCAACAGCCTGCACTCGCGCTACGACCACGCCGCGGTCGAGCAGGCGGCGATCGCCGGCGCGCTGGCGCCTGAGGTCGCGGACGACCCCGAGCGCGGTCCCGCGGTCTCCGGGCGGGTCGCCGCCCGGCTCGACGCCGTCGCCGAGGAGACCGAGCGCGGCTGGACCGGCGAGGCGGCGCAAGGCGGTTATGTCTTCAGCCGCACGGTCCGCGGCGTCCGCCAGGCGGCGATCCTCGACGCGGCGCTGATCGCCTCGCAGGAGGCGCGCAAGCTCGACGAGCGCGCCGAGTCGCTGCAGCAGATCTACGGCGCGGCCGCGACCCTCGTCCGCAAGGGCGACGAAACCGCGATCCACGGCCCGCTTGGGCTGTTCCAGGCGGTCACGGCGTTCGGCCGCAAGGGCCTCCAGCTCCAGCGCTACAAGGGCCTCGGCGAGATGACCGCCCAGCAGCTCTGGGAGACGACCCTCGACCGCGACGTGCGCTCGCTGCTCCAGGTCAAGGTCAAGGACGCGACCGACGCCGACGACCTCTTCGTGAAGCTCATGGGCGACGTGGTCGAGCCCCGCCGCGCGTTCATCCAGGAGAACGCGCTCTCCGTCGCCAACCTCGACGTGTAGCCGCACTCTCGTCATGACCGGCCGGCCGTCGAAGGAGAGCCGGACGACAACGTCATGATGGGCGCACCATACTCATCATGCCCGAGCGGTTCGCGACAAATTAACCCTGCGGAAGCTCTTCACGGCTTCGTCAGCCTCTCCACAATCCTGCCGCAACACGGCCAAGCCTCGGCCAGACTGGGCCGCAAATCTCCCGATCGTTGCCTCGAAGGTCCGGCTGGTCGGTTCTCGGCCAGTCAGCCCCCCAGCCCCCGAGCGTCGGTCGGCCGGGCCGCTCGAGGCAGGAAAGAGCCGCCGAAAGGCGGCTTTTTCCGTTTGCTCCCTCACCGCGCCTGCGCGTGGTAGTCTCGGTTCGGGCGCATATCGACCGCCGAGGCCATGCGGTTCGACATGTTGAAGAAGGAGGCGACCGCGGCGATGTCCCAGATGTCGCGCTCCGAGAAGCCGGCCCGGCGCAGCGCCTCGCGATCCCCCTCCTCGACGCTCCAGGACGCGATCGTGAGCTTCACCGCGAAGTCAAGCATGGCGCGGTGGCGCGGCGCGAGATCGGCGGCGCGGTAGTTCTGAACCAGCATCTCGCCGAGCACTGGATCGCCCGAGAGCTGGCGCACCGCGGCGCCGTGTGCCGTGAGGCAGTAATAGCAGCGGTTCTCGTTCGAGACCGCGACCGCGATCATCTCGCGCTCGAGCTTCGACAGGCCCGAGGGCGCGAGCATCAGGTCGTTGTAGAGCGCCGCGAAGGCCTCGAGCTTGGCGTTGTCGTGGGCATAGGCCCGGAGCACGTTCGGGACGAAGCCGATCTTCTCGTCGCATTTCTCGAAGTAGGCCCGCATCTCCGGCGAGAGTTCGCCTTGCGGCAGGTCGAGTGCCATCACGGACCCGTCGGTGTCCTGCGGCGCGGGCTTCAGACCAGCCTCGGGCTTCCTCGGCTTCGCCATATCGTTCATCATCGCATCCCCTGTCCTTCGAATGCCGACAAGCCTAGAACAAACTCGCGCCGAGGATCACCCGCGACGGAGTCTCTCGGACGGGAGGACAGCATGCGTGCACGGCCCAAGGCCGCGAACCGCGACCTTCTGAGCGAGGCCGAAGCACGCCTCGCCATGCTCGATCCCGCCGTTCCGACCGAGTTCGTGCACCTCCTCTTCGCGCGCGTCCCCGAGGAGGATCTCAGCCCCTATTCGGCCGAGGGCCTCGCGGAGCTTGCCGCAACCGCTTACGCGCATCTCTCAGCGCCGCGCAAGGGCGAGGGCGCCGATATTCGCCTCATCGATCTCGAGGTGGAGCGCACCGGCCGGCGGCGCGACATCACGGCGATCGAGGTCGTGAACGCCAACATGCCGTTCCTCCTCGATTCGACCCTCGCCGAGCTCGTCGAGCAGGGCTACGAGCCGCGCCTCGTCGCCCATCCGATCGTCGGGGTCGAGCGCGACGAAGCCGGTGCCCTCGTGCGGGTCGTCGGCGAGGCGACCGCGGCCGCGCCCGTCGGCGCCCGGCGGGAGAGCTTCATCCAGGTCCATCTCGATCGCATCGACGACCAGGCGGCCCGCGCGCGCCTTTGCGAAGGCCTCGCCAAGGTCTATGCCGACGTGGCCGTCGCGGTGCGCGACTGGCCGGGAATGCGCGCCCGCATCACCGAGGCGATCTACTCCTACCGGTCGAACCCGCCGCCGCTGCCCCAGGACGAGGTCGCCGAGGCGATCGCCTTCCTCGACTGGGTCGCGGACGAGAACTTCACCTTCCTCGGCATCCGGGAGTATCGGCTGCCGAAGGGCGACACCGCCGCCGACCCGATCGCCGAGTCGGGGCTTGGCCTGATGCGCGATCCAGCCGTGAAGGTCCTGCGCCGCGGCGGCGAGCTCGTCACCATGAGCCCGGCGATCCGCGCTTTTCTCGCCCGACCGAAGGCGCTCATCATCGCCAAGGCGAACGTCAAGTCGCGGGTGCACCGGCGCGTGCATCTCGACTACATCGGCGTGAAGATCTTCTCGCTCGAGGGGCGGCTTGAAGGGGAGCTGCGGGTCATCGGCCTCTTCACCGCGAGCGCCTACACGAAATCTGCTGGCGAGGTCCCCTATCTCCGCCACAAGGTCGCGAAGGTGGTCGCGCGGGCCGGCTTCGATCCGGCAAGCCATGCCGGGCGGGCGCTTCTGAACGTCCTCGAGAACTACCCGCGCGACGAGCTCTTCCAGATCGACGAGGACACGCTCTACCGCTTCGCGATCGAGATCATGAACCTCTCGGAGCGGCCGCGGCTGCGCGCGCTCGCCCGTCCCGACGAGTTCCATCGCTTCGTCTCGGTCCTCGTCTTCGTGCCGAAGGACCGCTACGACACCGCGGCGCGGCGGCGCATCGGCGATTTCCTCGCGAAGTCCTTCAAGGGGCGGGTGTCGGCCGCCTATCCCTCCTATCCCGAGGGGCCGCTCGCCCGCACCCATTTCATCATCGGCCGCGACGAAGGCGCAACGCCGCAGATTGCGCAGGCGGAGCTCGAGGCGGGCATCGCGGCGATCGTGCGCACGTGGAGCGACACCCTCGGATTGGCGCTTGCCGAAGCGATCGGAGGGCAGCGGGCCCGCGCGCTCGCCGCACGCTACGCCGACGCCTTCTCGGCCGCTTACCGCGAGGCGTTCCGTGCCGAGCACGCGATCCGCGACATCGAGATCGTCGAACGCCTCTCGGCCGAGCGCCCGCGGGCCGTCGATCTCCATCGCCGCGAGCGCGACCCGGACACCCGCATCAACCTGAAGGTCTTCTCGCGCGGCGCCTCCCTGCCCCTCTCGACGCGCGTCCCCCTCCTCGAGAATCTCGGCTTTCACGTCATCAACGAACGGACCTACCGGGTCCAGCCGGCGGGCAGCGACGACGCCGGCCTCGTCTGGCTGCACGATATGGCGCTCGAGCGGGCGGCCGGCGGCGCGATCGACATCAAGTCCATCGAAGGGCCGGTCGAGGCCGCGCTCCTCGCGGTCTTCCGCGGCCTTGCCGAGACCGACGCCTTCAACAAGCTCGTGCTCGAGGCCGGCCTCGGCTGGCGCGACGTCGCGATGCTGCGGACCCTCGGCCGGTACCTGCGCCAGATCAGGGTCACCTTCGGGCAGATCTATCTCGCCGATACGCTGGCGCGGCATCCGGCGATCGCGATCCTGATCGTCAACCTATTCTATGTGCGCTTCGATCCGCGCCGCGACGAAGCGAGCCGCGCCGAGCATCAGGCCGCCTTGCGCGCCGACATCGAGCGACTGCTCCAGGACGTGACGAGCCTCGAGGACGACCGCGTCCTGCGTCGTTTCGTGAACCTCGTTGAGGCGGCGGTCCGGACGAACTTCTTCCAGATCGGCGAGAACGGGCTTCCGCGCGAGACGATTGCCTTCAAGTTCGAATGCGCGAGGGTCGACGAGCTGCCGTTGCCGCGGCCGCTGTTCGAGATCTTCCTCTACTCGCCGCGGGTCGAGGGCCTGCATCTGCGCTTCGGCCGCGTCGCCCGCGGCGGCATCCGCTGGTCGGACCGGCCGCAGGATTTCCGCACCGAGGTGCTCGGGCTCGTCAAGGCGCAGCAGGTCAAGAACGCCGTCATCGTGCCGGTTGGAGCCAAGGGCGGCTTCTTCCCGAAGCAGCTGCCGCCGGCCGGCGACCGTCAGGCCTGGCTCGCGGAGGGCACCGAGAGCTACCGCATCTTCATCCGCACGCTGCTCGAGCTCACCGACAACATCGTCGGCGAGACGATGGTGCCGCCGCCCGACACCGTGCGCCACGACGCCGACGACGCCTATCTGGTCGTCGCTGCTGACAAGGGCACCGCGACCTTCTCGGACATCGCCAACGCGATCTCGGTCGAGAAGGGCCACTGGCTCGGCGACGCCTTCGCCTCGGGCGGCAGCCAGGGATACGACCACAAGAAGATGGGCATCACCGCCCGTGGCGCGTGGGAGGCGGTGAAGCGCCATTTCCGCGAGATCGACGTGGACATCCAATCGCAGCCGGTCACCGTCGCGGGGGTCGGCGACATGTCCGGCGACGTGTTCGGCAACGGCATGCTCCTGTCGCAAAGCCTGCGGCTCGTCGCCGCCTTCGACCACCGCGACATCTTCATCGACCCGGATCCCGATCCTGCCGCTTCCTGGGCCGAGCGGAAGCGCCTGTTCGACCTCTCGCGCTCGAGCTGGCAGGACTACGACAAGGCCAAGATCTCGAGGGGCGGCGGCGTTTTCCCGCGTTCGGCAAAGTCCATCCAGCTCTCGCCGGAGGCGCAGGAGGCGATCGGCCTCGCGAAAGTCGATGCCACACCCTCCGAGGTCATGAATTCGATCCTGAAGGCGGATGTCGGTCTGCTCTGGTTCGGCGGCATCGGCACCTATGTCCGCGCTTCGAGCGAGACCGACGATGAGGTGGGCGATCGGGCGAACGACCCGATCCGCATCACCGGCGCGCAGGTACGCGCGAAGGTGATCGGCGAGGGCGCCAATCTCGGCGCGACGCAGCGCGGCCGGATCGAGGCGGCACGCAAGGGCGTGCGCCTCAACACCGATGCCATCGACAACTCCGCCGGGGTCAACACCTCCGACGTCGAGGTCAACATCAAGATCGCACTCGCGACGCCGGTCCGCGAAGGAACGCTCACCGAGCAGGCGCGCAATCGGCTCCTCGCCGAGATGACCGACGAGGTCGGCCGCCTCGTGCTGCGCAACAACTATCTCCAGACATTGGCGCTTTCGCTTGCCGAGCGCCGCGGCGCCGGCGACCTCGGCTTCGCCCAGCGGCTGATGCTGAGCCTCGAGCGGCAGGGGCGGCTCGACCGCTCGGTCGAGTATCTCCCCGACGATCTGGCGCTCGCCGAGCGCGTGACCCGCAACGAGGCGCTCTACCGGCCCGAGCTCGCGGTTCTCCTCGCCTATGCGAAGCTTTCGCTCTACGACGAGCTGCTCGACAGCGCGGTGCCGGACGATCCCTATCTCGGACGCGAGCTTGCGCGCTACTTCCCGGTCGAGATGCGGGAGCGCTTCGGCGATGCGATCGCGTCCCACCGCTTGCGCCGGGAGATCATCGCGACGCAGCTCTCGAACGCCATCGTCAACCGCGGGGGGCCGACGATCATCGCGCGGCTCGTGGACCAGACCGGCGCTGACGCGCCAACCATCGCGGCGGCCTACGCGGCGACGCGCGACTCCTTCGGCCTGATCGAGCTCAACGCCGCGATCGACGCCCTCGACGGGATGGTGCCCGGCGCCCTGCAGCTCCAACTCTATGCCGAGCTGCAGGACCTCCTGATGAGCCGGCTCGTCTGGTTCATCCGCAATGTCGAGCTGCGGAGCGGCGGGCTCGAGGGCGTCGTGCGCGACTACCGCGCCGGGGTGGCGGAGGTCGAGGCGAGCCTGACCGACACCCTGTCGCTGGCCGCCCAGCAAGCCTGGGCCGCCCGAGCGGACGCCCTCGCCGGGCGCGGTACCCCGGTCGAGCTCGCCCGCCGGCTCGCGGCCCTGCCGGATCTCGTCGCCGCTCCCGACATCGCCTTGGTGGCGCAGCGCACCGGCCGCCCGGTGCGCGAGGTTGCGGCGACGCATTTCGCGATCGAGGCGGTCTTCCGCCTCGGCGGGCTCATCGGCGCCGCTCGCGAGATCGCGGTGAAGGATCATTTCGACCGCCTCGCGCTCGACCGGGCGATCGACGCGATCGCCGCCGCGCACCGGCGGCTGACCGCCGAGGTGGTCGCCCAGGGCGGCGCAGGGCCGGGCGGCGTCGCGGATTGGAGCCGCTCGCGCGGCGCCGAGATGGAGCGCATCCGGACCGCGGTCGAGACCATCACGGCCTCGGGGCTAACGCTATCGAAGCTATCGGTGGCGGCGAGCCTGCTAGGCGACCTCGCCAGGGCTTGAGCTTTCCGTCCTAGCCGGCTTGCAGGAAAAGCCGATCGCGGGTAGGCGCGGGCGGCTGAAGGGAGTGCGAGGGGCTGGTGCAGAACGCGGGCGGTTCGGCGACATCCGAGGGCCGCGGCGCTGCGCGCGCTCCTGAGCCCTCGCCGGAGAGGCGGAGTACGCCCGGGCGCCTCGTTACGCGGCGCGCCATCGCCTCCTGGCTCCTTTTCGACTGGGCGGCGCAGCCGGTCTTCACGCTCCTCAGCACCTTCGTGTTCGCGCCCTACTTCGCGACCGCCGTCCTGGGCGATCCGGTGCGCGGCCAGTCGCTGTGGGGCTACGCCACCGCCGCCGCCGGGCTCGCACTCGGACTCCTGTCGCCGGTGCTCGGCAGCATCGCCGACGCGACCGGCGCGCGCAAACCGTGGATCGCCGTCGCGGGGGCGGTGCTGATCGCCGCCTGCTTCTGTCTCTGGTTCGCGACGCCCGGCGCGAGCTCGAGGGTGATCTTCTGGACGCTCGCAGCCTATGCGGCCGCGATTACGGCGACCGAGGTCGCGACGGTGTTCAGCAACGCCATGATGCCCCGGCTCGTGCGGCCGGAGCGCCTCGGCCGCCTCTCGGGCGCGGGCTGGGCGACCGGCTATGTCGGCGGACTCCTCTCGCTCGCGCTGGTGCTCGGGTTCCTTGCGGCGCTCCCCGAGACCGGCCGGACCTACCTCGGCCTGAAGCCGCTGTTCGGGCTCGACCCCGCGACGCGCGAGGGCGACCGGATCGCCGGGCCGCTCGCCGCCCTATGGTTCTTCGTGTTCGTGCTGCCGCTCTTCGTCTTCACGCCGGACGCGCCCCGCACCGGCGCGAAGTGGGCTCACGCCGTGCGCTCGGGCCTCGCCCGGCTGAGGTCCTCCTTCGCCGAGGCGCGCCGTGATCCGCGCATGCTGCGCTTCCTTGTCGCGAACATGGTCTACCAGGACGGGCTCGTGGCGCTCTTCGCCTTCGGCGGCATCTACGGCGCGGGCGTGCTCGGCTGGGGCCCGGTCGAGCTCGGCCTGTTCGGCATCCTGCTCACCGTCACCGGCACCATCGGCGCCGTCCTCGGCGGGTATCTCGACGACCGCCTCGGCTCGAAGCGGGTCGTGCTCGGCGCGATCGCGATCCTGATGGTGCTGTGCGCGGGGATCCTCTCGCTCGGCCGCGAGCACGTGCTGTTCGTCTTCCCGGCCGAGCCGCCGCGCCCCGGCGACGGGCTCTTCGCAAGCCTGCCCGAGAAGCTGTTCCTGCTCTTCGGCTTGATCATCGGGGCGGTTGCCGGCCCGCTGCAGGCCTCCTCGCGCAGCTTCCTCGCCCGCATGGCGCCGGCCGATGCGGCCGGGCGCTATTTCGGGCTGTTCGCGCTCTCGGGAAGGCTCACCTCCTTCGCCGCGCCGCTCCTCGTCGCGCTCGCGACCGAGGCCTCGGGCTCGCAAGCCGCCGGGCTCGCCGTGCTGGTCGCGTTCTTCGCCGCCGGCGGCTGGCTCCTGCGCGGCGTCAATGGCGGAAGTGGCGGTGGCCGGTGAAGACCATCGCTAGTCCGGACTGGTCGGCAGCCTTGATCACCTCGTCGTCTCGCACCGAGCCGCCGGGCTGGATCACCGCCGTGGCGCCTGCCTCCGCCGCCGCGAGGAGCCCGTCGGCGAAGGGGAAGAACGCGTCCGAGGCGACGACCGAGCCTTTCGCGAGGCTCTCTGCGAGGCCCGCGCTCCTCGCCGCTTCCGAGGCCTTCCAGGCCGCGATGCGCGAGGAATCGACCCGAGACATCTGCCCGGCGCCGATACCGACCGTCGCCCCGTCCTTGGCATAGACGATCGCGTTCGACTTCACGTGCTTCGCCACGCGGAACGCGAATTTCAGATCGGCCAGCTCCCGGTTCGTCGGCTCCCGGCGCGTGACGACCTTGAGTGCCATGTCGTCGACGACGGCGTTGTCGCGCGCCTGGGCGAGAAACCCGCCTGCGACCGTCCGCAGCGAAAAGCCCGCCGCGCGCGGATCCGGCACCCCCCCGGCAATCAGCAGCCGCAGCTGCTTCTTCCTGCCGACGACGGCGAGCGCCTCGTTCGAGGCGTCCGGCGCGATGATCGCCTCGGTGAATATCTCGACGATCTTGCGCGCCGCGTCGGCGTCGAGCGGGCGGTTCAGGGCCACGATGCCGCCGAAGGCCGAGGTCGGATCGCAGCGCAGGGCCTTTTCATAGGCCTTCGCCAACGTCTCGGCCTCTCCTACCCCACAAGGATTCGCGTGCTTGATGATCGCGACCGCCGCCGTCCGCGCCGGGTCGAACTCGGCCACGCATTCATAGGCCGCGTCGGTGTCGCTGATGTTGTTGTAGGATAGCTGCTTGCCCTGAACCTGGCGCGCCGTCGCGACGCCCGGCCGCTGTTCGGGCGTGCGATAGAAGCCGGCCCATTGATGTGGATTCTCGCCGTAGCGCATCGGCTCGACGAGCGTGCCGCCAAGCGCGCGAAAGCGCGGGATGGCCTCTCCGACCTCGTCGGCGAGCCAGTTGGAGATGGTCGCATCGTATGAAGCCGTGCGCGCAAAGGCCTTCTGCGCAAGCCGCCGGCGCAGGTCGAGCGTGACCGCGCCGCCATGCGCCTCGAGTTCCCCGAGCACCGCATCGTAATCGGCGACGTCGACCACCACCGCGACATCGGCGTGGTTCTTCGCGGCGGCGCGGATCATCGCGGGTCCGCCGATGTCGATGTTCTCGATGCAATCGTCGTAGCCCTTCCCGGCGGCGACCGTCGCTTCGAACGGATACAGGTTTGCGACGAGGAGATCGATCGGCTCGATCCCATGCGCGAGCATGGCGGCTTGGTGCTCGGGGTTGGCGCGGACCGCCAGAAGCCCGCCATGGACTGCCGGGTGGAGCGTCTTGACCCGTCCATCCATCATCTCGGGAAAGCCGGTGAGGTCGGACACGTCCTGGACCGGCAGGCCCGCCTCGGCGATCGTCCGGCTCGTCCCACCGGTCGACACCAGCGCGACCCCGCGCTGGGAGAGCGCTCGCGCGAAAGGGATAAGCCCGGTCTTGTCAGAGACCGACAGGAGCGCGCGGGTCACGCGCTTGAGATCGCCCGGCATCGCCACCCACGCGGTTGAGGGAAGCGCGCGCGATATCACGAATGCATCCCGAGCAAAACGGGCTCGACCTCACAGGAGCGGCGGCGCGGGCTCGGTCGCGCCGGTGCGGCTCGGAGCCCGTTCGCTGCCGCGCGAGAGGCGCTCGAAGCTCCACTTCACGCGGTCCGTCGCACAGGCGTCGAGCGACAGCACGATCTGCTCGGTCCGGCGGAGCCCCTCGCTCCCCGAAAAGAAGATGCTCTCCTCGAGAGCGGGGTCGACCTCGGCGCGGAACTGCCAGGCTTCGCGGTTCGGCAGGAGGATGACGATCGCGTCTCCGCCCTCCACACGGCTTGCCCTGACCCCTGGCGCAAGATGGAATCGGACCGCCACCGGGAGCGTACCGGCGCGCGGACCCGACAGCCTGAAGCCATCCTCGCCTTCCAGTCGCTCACCGGTCCCGGACAGGCGCCAGATGCGCTCGTGGACCACGCCGAATCCGCGGTAGCCGTCGTGGTTCGCTCGAAGGAGAATGTCGGATCCAGCGTCCGCGGCCTCCCGCCGTTCGACCGGGACCTCGCGCGGGCCGCGCATCAGCGCATGATCGAACCGGCGCACGAGCCAGCCGGCGAGCCCGCGCTCAAGCAGAAAACCCTGGCGCATCAGGAAGCGCCCGCACGAGGTCTCCGCCACGGTCGCGGTCGAGTGCGCCGCCGTCGAGCGTGCGGCGAGGCGCGTCTCCTCGTTCATACCGCGCGCAGCGCCGCAATTGACCACGATGCGCTCGGCACCGCTCGACATCTCGAAGGAGAGGGAGCCCGCATGGGCCTCCGCCGCATTCTCCACCGCGGGCGCGGGTCCGACCTCGGCGACCAACACGGTCTTGCCCGCCTCGAGCCGCTCATAGCCCGAGCGGGGGGCGCGTCTCATCGCCTGCCCGCGGGCCGCCTCGTACATGAGGAGCATTGCGAGCTGGTCCGCCGCGGTCCGGCCCATGCCGTTGAAATGGCTGAGCGATCCGTCGCCCTGCCGCAGCAGCCGCAAGAGGGGCAGCATGCGGTCGATAGCCGTCGTCATTTCCTCCGGCGGATCGAGGCTCCGGCTTGCGAAGGCCTGCCGCAATGGGAGGAGATCGAGCAGAAGCTCGATAATGACCTGCGGGTTTCGGCTGCGATGGCCTCCGTCGGGCAGAATTTGGCCTTCGAGCTCGCGCGCCAGATGACGCCGCGCGCGCCAGAAGACCCTTTCCAGCCCCTCACAGCACAGGCCCGCATAACAAAGTGCGAGGGCAGCCGTGAGCCGGTGGACCGGCTGGCTCGCGCGGCGCATGTCCCGATCGAGATCGCGAACCATCTGCCCGATCGAGCGCAGGAAGCGCTGGTAGAAGCCGTGCTCCGCGCCTTCCAGGAGCAGCGGCGACTGTGCCAGGAACGAGAGCAGCCGCCTCGCCTTGACCGGCGTGACTCCGACCATTGCGCGATTGTTCCTGCGCCGGCTGACGAACTCATCGACGAGCGCGCGCGCATTTGCGCGCGCGAGCGCCGTGTCTGCCGCCCGCAGATGCCTGAGCCAGCCAAAACCGTAGAGCGCTTCAGCCCAGGCGCGGCTCGGCGGGTCGACATCGAAAGGCGAGCGTCCACCGGTCGCCACCACGCGCCCCGCGAAGACGAAATGCCCGGCATAGATGTCGCTTGCGACCGTCGGATCGGTCGTGCGCAGGTCCTGTGGGGCGATCAGGAGCCGCCGCGGCCTCGGTCGGAAAAATCGGAGCGGGTGCGGGAGACTTGCGAGGAGGGCTCGGAGCGAGCGGCCGGCCTCGCTCGCCGCGAGGCCATAGAGGCGCCATCGGTCAGGCCCCCACGTCACAGGTGCTCCTTCGCCCGTCAGCCGACCGCCCGCCCTTTTCGATCGATGCTGTCTGGTGGTTAACGGAAGGTTAGCGCGAACGAGACAGCTCAGGAACTTGCACGGAGCAAGCGTGCAATGAAGAAGCCGTCGAGACCTTCAGCCCCAAAGGCCTTGCCTCCGTAGTGCGGAAGCGTACGAACATCGCCCTCCGGCGTGATCGCCTCGGGTAGCCCCGGCAGCTCAGGAGGCGTCACGCCGGCCCGGCGGAAGTCGGGGCGGCGCGCAAGGAAAGCGGCGATCTGCTGCTCGCCTTCCTCCGGCTCGAGCGAGCAGGTGCAGTAGACGAGCCGACCGCCGGGTCTCGTCAACTCGGCCGCTTTGTCGAGAAGCCTCTTCTGGAGCTCGGCGAGCTTATCCAGATCATTCTCACTCTTGATCCAGGGCACGTCGGGATGGCGGCGGATCGTCCCGGTCGCGGAGCAGGGTGCGTCGAGAAGGACCGCGTCGAAAGGGCCAGCTTCGAGGCTCAGAGCGTCGGCCGCTCTTGTCTCCACCTTGAGCTTCAGCCGCCTCATGTTCTCCGAAAGGCGTTCGAGCCGCGCGGCCGAACGATCGACCGCGAGCACCTCCGCGGCGGCAGCGGCGAGTTGCGCGGTCTTGCCGCCGGGGGCTGCGCAGAGGTCGGCGACACGCTCGCCGGCCTTCGGGCAAAGCAGCCGCGCCGGAAGCCGCGCGGCGGCGTCCTGTACCCACCAGGCGCCCTCCGCGAAGCCGGGCAGATCGCGCAACGGCCCGGGCTCGGTCAGCCGAACCGTGCCGGTGGCGAGCAGCGTGCCGCCGAGGCGTTCGGCCCATTCCGCGGGGTCCTGCTTGACCGAGAGATCGATCGCGCCGCCCTGCCGGTGCGCGGCCGCCACGGCGCGCGCCGTAACCTCCCCGTAGTGCGTGCGCCAGCGTTGCGCGAGCCAATCGGGCGTGTCGGTGTCGAGGGGATCGGCGGCGGCGAGGATGTCGTCCCGCTCACGCACAATCCGGCGCAGGACGGCGTTGGCGAGCCCGGCGAGATGCTCGAGCGGCCGCTCGCTGCGGGCCAGCCGGACTGTGACGTCGACCGCGGCGTGATCGGGGACATCGAGAAACAGCACCTGCGCGGCGGCCGTGACCACAAGCGCGAGCGCGCCCTTGTCCCTCGGCAGGCCCTTGGCCATGCGCTCGGAAAGCGCCGTTCTGATGGTGCCGAACCGGCGGAAGCCGACGACCGCGATGGCGCGCGCGAGCGCCTCGTCCCGCGGCTCCAGCGCAGCTCGGCGGGCTGCCCGCTCGAAAGCCTCGTCCAGGGCGCGTCCGCTCCGCAGGACCTCGTCGACGACGTTCCAGGCGAGCCGGCGGGCGGGCAAGCCGGCCGGCTCGGCCTGCACTTCCGTGCGCGGCTTTCGAGCCGGGGCGTGGCGGGCCAAGCTCAGCCCCAGGGACCGGGACTTCGGCGGGGGCGACCCGCCCAAGGGCTGCCCGGCGCGAGCTCGCCGAACGCGGCGCCCGGGCGGCCCTGCGAGCCGCTCACGCGCCGCGCGAGCTCGTAGAGCGCGGCGATCCGGTTCTCGGTCGCGGGATGGGTCGAGAAGAGGTTGTCCATCCCCGAGCCCGAGAGCGGATTGACGATGAAGAGCGGCGCCGTCGCGGGATGGCGCTCGGCTTGCGGGTTCGGGATCGCGCGAGCCGCCCGCTCGATCTTCGACAGCGCCGAGGCGAGCGAGAGCGGGTTGCCCGCGACCTCGGCGCCGATGCGGTCGGCCTCGTACTCGCGCGAGCGGCTGATCGCCATCTGGATGATCATGGCCGCGAGCGGCGCGAGGATCATCATGGCAAGGCCCATGATTGGGTGGGGCCGGTCGTCGCCGCGCCCGCCGAACAGGAAGCCGAACTGCGCAACCGTCGAGATCGCGCCGGCGATGGTGGCGCTCACCGTCATGGTCAGCGTGTCGCGGTTCTTGATGTGGGCGAGCTCATGCGCGATCACGCCGGCGAGCTCGTCGCGCGACAGGAACTGCATCAGCCCCGTCGTGACCGCCACGGCTGAATTCTGCGGATTGCGCCCGGTCGCAAAGGCATTGGGCTGCGCCTCGTCCAACACGTAGACCCGCGGCATGGGCAGCCCGGCTCGGGCTGCAAGCTCCGCCACGAGGCGCACGAGGTCGGGCGCGGTCGTCTCGTCGGCCTCGATCGCATTGTGAGCCGAGAGCGCGATCCGGTCCGAGTTCCAATAGGCGAAGAGATTGGTCGCGGCCGCAATGCCGAGCGCGATCAGCATGCCGCCCTGGCCGCCGAGCGCGTAGCCGAGCGCGCCGAACAGCGCGGTCAGCGCCGCAAGCAGAAGGCCGGTCTTGACGTAGTTCATCGCAGGCTCCACGTCGCAAGCGGCGCCGGGAGAACCTGGTCGCCGCGACGCCGATCATGTGGGAATGGGCGAGGCTGCTTCACAAGTCCCGCCTCCGCGAGCTTTGATGAACGCTGGAACCGAAGCGCCATCGGCCGAACCACCGGAAGGCGCCGCTCCGGGCAAGGACCTCGCTCCCGCAGCCCAGCGGGCGCTCGCGGAAGCGGCCGAGCGCCGTCGCGCGAGCATCGCAAAGGCACGCGAGCAAGCGCAGGAGCACCACGGCCGCGGCGGCCTCGACCCGGTGCGCTACGCGGACTGGGAAGTGAAGGGCCTCGCAACGGATTTCTAGCAGGTCGTGAGCGGCCGTCGTGGCGCATCAGCGAGCAACCGCGTCGCCTTGACCCCCCTTCCCGAACATGGTCGAAAGCCGGCCTTCAAGGGGATGGGCATGGACGCGGCTGCCGAGCGACTTCAGGCCTTCAAGACGCTTCTTGCGGACGCCCGCGAGCGGCTGGGCCTCCCGATCGGCTTCGTCTTGTGGGACGGCTCGACCGTGCCGGCCGATCTCGCGCCGGCCGCCCTTGCGGTCGTCTTCGCGGACGAGGGCGCGATCGCCGGGCTCGTGCGCCGGCCGCGGCTCGACACGCTCTCGAACCTCTGGGTTTCGAAGCGCATCGACATCCGCAACGGCACCATCTTCGATCTCGCCGACGCCCGCCCGCGCGCGAAGGTGCGCACCAAGGATTTCCTCAAGACGCTCGACAAGTGGGGCCTCGCCCGGCTCGCCTGGAAGTTCTGGCGCGTCGACCGCGGCGGCCCCTGGCCTCTCGAGGAGATCCCGAAGGAGCAGCCCTCGAGCGGCGACCCGAAGGAGAACAAGGAGAACATCGCCTATCACTACGACGTCTCGAACGCCTTCTATGCCCTCTGGCTCGACAAGGAGATGGTCTACACCTGCGCCTACTGCACCGACTGGGACAACGACATCGACCGGATGCAGCAGGACAAGCTCGAGATCATCTGCCGCAAGCTGCGCCTGAAGCCCGGCGAGAGGCTCCTCGACATCGGCTGCGGCTGGGGCGCGCTGTCCTGCTACGCGGCGCAGCATTACGGGGTCACGGCCTACGGCGTGACGCTCTCCGAGCAGCAGGTCGCCTATGCGCAGGACAAGATCAGGCGCCTCGGCCTCGAGGGGAAGGTCAGGATCGAGCTCAAGGACTACTCGACCGTCGAGGGCGAGGGTATCTACGACAAGGTCGCGGCGATCGGCATCCAGGAGCATATCGGCTGGGACAACTACCCGACCTATTACGCCACCGTGCGGCGCCTGATGAAGCGCGACGGCCTCTTCCTCCATCACGCCATCACCCGGCCGGCGAAGAAGAGCGACAAGGTGTTCCTGAAGAAGCGCCCCGAGTTCGAGATCCTCACCCGCTACATCTTCCCCGGAGGCCAGCTCGATCACATCGGCAACACCGTCCAGAGCCTCGAGCGGAACGGCTTCGAGGTGCACGACGTCGAGGGCTGGCGCGAGCACTACCAGCGCACCTGCAAGCACTGGCACGACCGGCTGCTCGCGAATTACGACAAGGCGGTCGCCGAGGTCGGGGAGGTCAAGACGCGGCTCTGGCTTGCCTATCTCGCGGCCTGCTCGATCGGCTTCGAGCGCAACGGCGTCTGCCTCTACCAGACGCTCTCGTCGCGCCGGAAGCGCGGCCCCTCGGGGCTGCCGCCGACCAGGGCCGACCTGTATCGCTAGCTCGGTCTCCCAGCTGAATAGGGGGGCTCCGAAGCGGATCGGGGAGCGCGGGGGCCGGGCGGTCCGCGGCGCGGACGGCCGCGCGCGGAAGAGTACAGGGCAGGGACAGGGCCAGCCGCCATCACAGCGAACCGGCCGCGGCACCCCGCGCGCGGCGCCTTGGTCCCCGGCCTCGCACTTCGGCTCGTGAGAGCCTTAAGCGCATTCGCGCAGACCTCCCGAATGGGCCGAGAGGACGGGCGAGGCCGCCCGCAAGCCGGGTGGCGCGCCCTGGGACCGCGCCAATGACCGGGAGCGGAAGACCCTGAGGATCCGGGATCGTGACTCCCGGGCTCAGCGCCGCATCAACCCGAGGCATCCACCTTGCGGCATCAGCCCCGAGCCACCCCAAGGATCGCCTCGCGCCTTTTGGGCCCGAGTCTTCCCTCGCGATGCCGCCCCACGACCCGACACCTCCGGAGGCGCCCCTCTGCCGGGCGGGACGGCGCAGAGAAAGCACAAAACAGGAAACCTTGTCAAGACAAAAAACCTACTCTTTCCGGCGACCGTCCGCCCCGATCGGTTTCGCGCTAGCGCGTCACCACCACCGGCGTGCCGACGCTGACGCGCTCGAACAGGTCGACGATGTCGTGGTTGTGCATGCGGATGCAGCCGTACGACGCCCACGTGCCGATCGAGCCCGGCCGGTTCGTGCCGTGGATGGCGTATTCGCTGCCGGAGAGTGTCAGCGCGGCGACGCCCATCGGGTTGCCGGGCGAGCCGCCCGGGATGACGTTCGGCAGGCGCGGGTTGTCGCGCTTGACCTCCCGCGGCGGCGACCAGGCCGGGCGCAGGTATTTCCCGTCCACGTAGCGCTGCCCGAACCACTGCTTGCCCGGCCGCCCGACCGCGACCGGATAGCGGATCGCCGTGCCGTAGCCGGTGACGAGATAGAGCCGCCGCTCGCCCGTGCGAACCACGATGGTGCCGGGGCTCACGCCGGCGCTGAACGCCACCGCCTCGCGCGCGCTCGCCGACGCTGAAACGCAGGCCACGAAAACCGCCGCAAGCGCGGCAACGCCACTCTGCCGAAACATCCCTGAAGCCCCTTGTTCGTCAGCCTTCGAGGACCTTTACGCGGAAATTCTAATCGCCGGGTTGGGAATTAAAGTTTGCGAGTGGTGAATACGGATGCGACATGCTCAACGAGCGTTCAAGGTGATTAGGCTGGCTGGCAAGTGGCCAAGGGATTACATGAAAGCACCGTGTGGGAGAGATAGCGATGACCACGAAGCGGAGGCCCGGCGGTGGTGCCGTAATTATTGGATCGTTGACCGAGCTCACCGAGCGGCGGCTGGAGCGTGTCCTCCGGGGGGCGCTCAAGAAGGTATCCGAAACGCCGCCGACCTTGGTTATCGAAGCAGCAGCCGAGGACCCACGCGTCCTCGTCGAGCGGGTTAACAGCGCGGTTGGATCCGAGGCACTGGTCGCTCCGCTACTTACCGATGATGAAGGTAACCGGCTGTTTCCAACGGGTCGGCTGGTGGTGCGGTTCGATGAGCGACCAAGCGATCAAACGCTCTTGGATCTAGCCGAGCGCCATGGGGTTGAATTCGCGCAGCGAAATAAGTGGGCGGAGCGACAGGCGGAGTTTGAGGTCCCCAAGACAGACGAACGCTTCCTCCCCGATATTGCGGCGGCTCTCAACGAGGAAAAGGGCGTCACCAACGCTTGGCAGGAGGTTCAAGCCGCGTTCCGGCGGGTGTAAGCGATGTGCCAGCAGCGCGCGAACCGCAGCGCTCCCTCTCTCCAGGAGGTGACAACCGACAATGGCTGCGTAAGATGGGCTCGCAGGGAGAGCGGCCATGAGACTGATGCACGGCAAGAACGTGGAGCTTGATCTTGAACTGGTGCCTCTCCGGTCTCGGCTGGAAGATGGTCGCCGGGTGTTTGCTCCCGTGGGCGACGCGCCAATGCGTGCCGCCTTCGTTGCGACCCGCGCAGTGGCTCAGGCCTTTGTTGCCCCGGAACTTGCCGGAGCTCGGAAGAGCGAGAATAGCGCGGCAAGGGAAGAGGTGGCGAGCCGCGTCGAATGCGCGGTCTTTCGAGACATCTCGGGCAGCCTGCGCATCGTGTACCACGAGCTCGTAGTGCGCTTCGAGCCTGAGGCGACGGAGTCCCGGAGGAGCGCTCTCCTGGACAGGTATGGCCTAAGGATTCGACGTCAGAACCCATTCTTGAAAGACCAGTTCATCGTTGCCGATGAGCAGCACCGTTATGTCGCGGAGCGCACAGTTGAGCTGGCTAACGAGCTTACGGAGACCGAGGAGGTCGCCTTCGCGTTCCCGAATTTTGTCTCCGAGTTTAGGCGTTTCGCCGTACCGAAGCCGATTAAGAAACAATGGCATCTTCGCACAGTGAACGCCAGGCAAGCCTGGGAGACGACAGTAGGTAGGAACGTGATCGTAGCAGTGCTCGACGATGGAATTGATGTCGACCATCCTAACCTGAAACGCAATATAGCTCGAAGGCCGGATCCCAGCGAGCCTCGCGATCTGCTCGGCCGCGATTTCTTCTTGCGTGAGGACGACCCCGATCATTTCAATCCGCGACCAAAGCACTTCCGTGCGCCATTTGACGATACGCCGGGCAATGATATCCATGGTACCCCTTGCGCCGGCGTGATTGCGAGCTCGGGAGATGCGGATGGCGTGCTAGGCATCGCGCCGGAAGCGAGAATTCTGCCCGTCAAAGTTTTCCATGCTGACCAAATCGCTACTGAGACACGCGTCGCGAACGCCATCCGCTATGCTACGCGTTTCGCGGACGTCATCTCGTGTTCCTGGGGCGGACCTGAGTTCGGCGACGTCGAAAATGCTCTCGAAGAAGCAGACAGTGGAAGAGATCGGCTGGGTACCCCGATATTCTGTGCAACAGGCAATGAGAACTCCAGAGTTTCCCATCCGGCACGTTCGAAGTTCTCAATAGCCGTCGGAGCCTCCACGGATGCGGAACTGCGCGCCAGCTACTCAAATCACGGCCCAGAAGTCTCGATCGTTGCTCCGTCGAACGGCGGCGCGCAGGGCATTTTCACCACAGATGTGAGCACGGCGAATCGCGGATACAATATGGGGTTTGCGCAGCAAGGAGGCGTTGATGGGCTGCACACGAACCGTTTCGGGGGCACGTCCTCTGCGACACCCTTAGCGGCAGGCGTCGCAGCGCTGGTGCTCTCGGCGCACCCGAAGCTGACCCGCGACGCAGTCCGCGATCTTTTGCAGCGAACTGCCGACAAGATTGGTCCGCCATCGTCCTATGACGCAAACGGCCATAGCTTCGACTTCGGCTTCGGGCGCATCAACGCTCAAGCGGCGGTCGCCGAGGCCCTGAGGCTCGCGGGAGCTGACAAGCTCTCCGTTGCGCCGACGAAGCGGCGTTCCCGGAAAGCCGCCGGCAAGGCTGCTCCCAAGAAACGGGGCACCGCAAAGGCGACGGGCAAGTCGCCCGGCAAAGGCGGCGGGAAGAAACGGATTGCCGGCAAGAGCGCCACCAAGAATAGGAGCGCCGCGAATAGCGTGCGGGCCCCCGCGGGGAAGGGCGGAAAGGGTTCGACCTCCGCCGCAGTGCCCAAGAAGCGACGATAAACAGCCCCGCTCCAAACCGCCTCGTGCCGCGCGGGCCGGCACGAGGCGCGCACGATCAAGCCGCCGCCGCTCTCTTATTCTGCCGGTTCGCGACGAGGTCATCCACCACCGCGGGATCGGCGAGCGTCGAGGTGTCTCCCAAGCTCCCGAACTCGTCCTCCGCGATCTTGCGCAGGATCCGGCGCATGATCTTGCCGGAACGCGTCTTCGGCAGGCCGGGGGCGAACTGGATCAGGTCGGGTGAGGCGATCGGGCCGATCTCCTTCCTCACCCAGGCGACGAGCTCCTTGCGCAGCTCCTCGGTCGCGGTCTCGCCGGCCATCAGGGTCACATAGGCGTAGATGCCCTGGCCCTTGATGTCGTGCGGATAGCCGACCACCGCGGCCTCCGAGACCTTGGGATGGGCGACGAGCGCGGATTCGACCTCGGCGGTGCCCATGCGGTGCCCCGAGACGTTGATCACGTCGTCGACCCGGCCGGTGATCCAGTAATAGCCGTCGGCGTCGCGGCGGCAGCCGTCGCCGGTGAAGTACTTGCCCGGGAAGGTCGAGAAATAGGTCTGCACGAAGCGCTCGTGGTCGCCGTACACGGTGCGCATCTGGCCGGGCCAGCTATCGACGATGCAGAGATTGCCCTCGCAGGCGCCCTCCAGCACCTTGCCGTCGCCGTCGACGATCGCCGGCTGCACGCCGAAGAAGGGGCGCGTCGCGGAGCCGGGCTTGAGCTTCGTCGCGCCGGGCAGTGGCGTGATCAGGATGCCGCCGGTCTCGGTCTGCCACCAGGTGTCGACGATCGGGCAGCGGCCGTCGCCGACCACCTTGTGGTACCACTCCCAGGCCTCGGGGTTGATCGGCTCGCCGACCGAGCCGAGGAGACGCAAACTCGCCCGCGAGGTCTTCTTCACCGGCGCCTCGCCCGCCTGCATAAGCGACCGGATCGCCGTCGGTGCCGTGTAGAAGATGTTGACCTTGTGCTTGTCGACCACCTCCCAGAAACGCGAGATCGAGGGATAGGTCGGGATGCCCTCGAACATCAGAGTGGTCGCGCCGTTGGCGAGCGGCCCATAGAGGATGTACGAGTGCCCGGTGACCCAGCCGACGTCGGCCGTGCACCAATAGATGTCGCCGTCGTGGTAGTCGAAGACGTATTGATGCGTCATCGAGGCGAACACGAGATAGCCGCCCGTGGTATGCAGCACGCCTTTCGGCTGCCCGGTCGAGCCCGAGGTGTAGAGGATGAAGAGCGGGTCCTCGGCATTCATCGGCTCGCACGGGCACTCGTCGGTCACCTGCGCGGCCGCCGCATCGTAATAGACGTCGCGGCCAGGCTCCATGTTGACCGTCGTTCCCGTGCGCCGCACGACCACGACGTGATCGACGCCGCCGGCGCGCTCGATCGCGGCGTCGACATTCGCCTTCAGCGGCACCTTGCGTCCGCCGCGCAGCCCCTCGTCCGCCGTGATCACCACCTTCGAATCGCAATCCTTGATGCGCCCGGCGAGCGAGTCCGGCGAGAACCCGCCGAACACGACCGAGTGGATGGCGCCGAGCCGCGCGCAGGCGAGCATCGCGTAGGCCGCCTCGGGGATCATCGGCATGTAGATCGTGACGCGGTCGCCCTTCTGGACCATGCGGTTGCGCAGGACATTCGCCCAGCGGCAGACCTCGCCGTGCAGCTCGCGATAGGTGATGTGCTTCGACTCGTTCGGGTCGTCGCCTTCCCAGATGATCGCGACCTGGTCGCCGCGCCGGTCGAGATGGCGGTCGATGCAGTTGTAGGCCGCGTTCGTCGCCCCGTCCTCGAACCAGCGGATCGAGACCGTGCCGGGCCCGAACGTCGTGTTCTTCACCTTGGTGAAAGGCCTGAACCAGTCGATCCGCCCGCCATGCTCGTTCCAGAAGGTGACGGGATCGCGCACCGAGGCCTCGTACATCGCCTTGTACTTGGCGTCGTCGAGATAGGCGCGCTGCCGCCACTCGGCGGGCACGTCGTAGAGCTTCGTCTCCATGGCGACCTCCCGATGGTCTGCGGCGCGCCTGCCGGCCGATGCCGCTTTGATCGGCAAAGGTCTAGCGAATAAGCGCGGCGCGCGGCAAGCGCGCGACCCTCGCACTTTCGTCGCCCGACCTTGGTGCAAGGAAATCCGGGCGGCCGAGAGCAGCTTGCAGGGCGGAACAACCGGTGTAACCTTTGGTTTCAGAGTCGCGTGAGGGGAGGTGGCTATGTCGAAGAACGTGGTTTTCTTCGCCGACGGGACCGGCAACGACCGGGCGCACGGCGTGAAGACGAATGTCGCCAAGCTGTGCGACCTCGCGATCAACATGCTTGTCCATCGCGGCGGAAAGACATGGCAAGAGCTCGAGGGAGCGGCCCTTGACCAAGAGCTCGCGAAGCCCGGAGTCGAACAGATAACGCATTACGACGCAGGCATCGGAACCGGAATGACCGGCAGGGTCAAAGCGTGGCTCAGCTCGGCCACCGGTTCCGGCATTTCGCAGAACATCCAGGACGGCTACGACTTTCTGGTCCGCTTCTACGAGCCCGGCGACCGCATCTTCCTTTTCGGTTTCAGCCGCGGCGCCTACACCGTGCGCAGCCTTGGAGGTCTGGTCGGCCTGTGCGGAATCCCGAAACGCCTGCAGCCCGCCGGCGCGGACCTGCGCCACGACGAGGCCCGCCGAAGGGAGATCGTCGAGGAGGCGTACAAGATCTACAGGACCGGCGCGGTAAAGGAGAACGCCACCGCGGCCGAGAAGGCCGCCGGCAAGGAAGAGCGCCTGAAGGCGGGGAAGGCGTTCCGGAAGGAAAAGGCTTACCCGGAGCACAAGGATCCGAGTGCCCGCGCACCTTATTTCATCGGGGTCTGGGACACGGTCCGTTCACTCGGCATCCCGGCCGGCGGAAAGAATCTCGAGATCGAGCTCTGGCCGCATCGCTTCCACGACCATGAGCTCAACCAGTACGTCTCCTATGCCTTTCACGCGGTGGCGATCGATGATCGGCGCGAGGCCTTCCATCCGACGCTCTGGAACGAGCCGACCAAGGCCCAGCTGACCGCCGCTGAGATCGGCGATCCCCCGAGCCAGGTCTTCGAGCAGGTCTGGTTCCCTGGCGTGCACTGCGACGTCGGCGGCGGCTACGAGGAGTGCGGGCTCTCCGACGCCACCCTCGAATGGATGATCGACAACAGCCAGCGCCCCGAGCACCCGCTCCTTTTGGTCGATAACCCGAAGGCCGGCCTGAAGCCGCTCGTGAATGCAAAGATTCACGACTCGCGGGACGCGCTCTGGAAGAAGCTACTCTACCGCGAGGAAGTCCGCGCGGTCAGGCGGGGCCGGCAGGAGCCGATGCAGACGCGCATCATCCCTGACGCCAATCCGCATCCCGACCTTCACTATTCCTGGGTATCGGTGATCGAGACCCTCTACGATGGCTATAATCCAGTCCACATGCGCGACCATCCGGACTATGAAGCTGCTGTGAAGCAGCTCGGAGCGAAGCTACGGCCCCTGCCAGGGCCATGGACCTGCGTTCGCGGCCGACCGAATGGCGAGTGAATGAGTCCTGTCATTGACCCCGACCGCCTGCTCGGCGATTTGCGCGAGCTTGCGACGATCGGTGCTTACAAGAGCGGCGTGCATCGCCCGACTTTCTCGCCGCAGGACGTCGAGGCGCGGCACTGGTTCGCACGGCGGCTCGAGGAGGCGGGGCTCGAAGCGCAGATCGACGGCATCGGCAGCGTGTTCGGCTTCAGCCGGGCGGCAGGTCCGAGGATCCTGACCGGGTCCCATGTCGAGAGCCAGAACTACGCCGGCTGGCTCGATGGCCCGCTCGGGATCATCTACGGTCTCGAGGCCGCGCGGGCCTTCCGAGACGACCCGGCCTGCGCCGATCTCGGGGTCGACGTTGCTGCTTGGTGCGACGAGGAGGGGCATTTCGGGTCGTTCCTCGGCTCACGCTCCTACCTTGGCCTGCTCTCCGAGGAGGAGATCGACAGCGCCAAGAACCGCTACGACGGCACGCCGCTCCGCGACGCCCTCGAGAAGGCGGGCTTTGCCGGGCGGCCGCGGGTGCAGGTCGAGAAGGGGCGCTACCGCGGCTATCTGGAGGCACATATCGAGCAGGGCGACACGCTCGAGACCTCCGGGCTGAAAATCGGGGTCGTCACGGCGATCGTCGCGATCTGGCAATACAGGCTTACGGCGACCGGCGAGCAGAACCACGCCGGCACCACGAGCATGAAACGGCGGCGCGACGCCGGGAGCGCGATCGTCCGCCTGTTGGGAGCGATCGACCGGCGCTTTCCCGAGATCGCCGGCCCGCGCACGGTCTGGACCTGCGGGCGCATCACGCTCGACCCGGGCGCTCCGAGCATCATCCCGGGCCGCGCCGAGGCGCTCTTCCAATTCCGGGACGCCGATCAAGCCGTGCTCGACCGGCTCCATGCCGAGCTCCAGCGCCTGGTCGCGGAGGCGAACCAGGCGGGACCCTGCCCGATCGAGATCGACATTATGAGCCAGTCGACCCCGGCTCTGATGGACGAGGGCTTCCAGGCGGCGATCGAAGCGGCGGCGCAGGCGCGCTGCCCCGGCAAGGCGCTGCGCATGCCGAGCGGCGCCGGCCACGACGCGCAGTACCTCGCCCGCGTCATGCCCGCCGCGATGCTCTTCGTCCCCTCGATCGGCGGCATCAGCCACCACTGGACGGAGAATACATCCGACGAGGACATCGTGCTCGGCTGTCAGGTGTTCTGCGACGCGCTTGCGGGAATCCTGCGAGCCCAGCCTGCCGATCAGGCTTCGTAGCCGCCCATCCTGCACACGATCCGCCACTCCTCCGGCGTGACCGGCTGCACCGAGAGGCGGGAGAACTTCACGAGCGCCATGTCTTGGAGCTTGGGCTCGGCCTTGATCGCCTGGAGCGTGACCGCCTTCGGCATCGGCGCAACTGCCTTCACGTCAATCATGCCGAATATGCCGCTCTTGTCGGTGTGGTCCGGGTAGTACTCCTTGATCACCTCGACGACGCCGACGATCTCCTTGCCTTCCCCTGAATGATAGAAGAAGCCTCGGTCGCCTTTCTTCATGCTCTGAAGGTTCTGCTTCGCGGCGTGGTTGCGCACGCCGCTCCAGAAGGTGCCTTTCTCGCCGACCTCGACCTGCTGGTCCCAGGACCAGCTCGAGGGCTCGGTCTTCAAGAGCCAGTGGTTCATCCCGCTCCTCCCTCAGTGCTCGGCCTTCAGCGGCCGGCTCATGAGGCCCTCGATCGCCTCATCCATGGTGCTCCGGCCTGCGATCACCGCGTCGACTGCCTCGGCGATAGGCATGTCGACCTCCTTCGCGCGGGCGAGATCGACCAGCACTGCGGCCGTGAAGGCGCCCTCTGCGAGCTTGCCGCCCGCCGCATCAGCGACCGGCACCCCGCGGCCAAGGCGCTCGCCGACGGCGAAGTTGCGCGAATGCACCGAGCCGCAGGTCAGCACGAGGTCGCCGAGCCCGGAGAGCCCCATCAGCGTCTCGGGCTCGCCGCCGTAGACACGAGCAAAGCGCATGAGCTCGGCGAAGCCCCGCGCCGTGAGCGCCGCCCTGGCGCTTTCGCCGAGCCCGCGTCCAGCGACGGCGCCGCAAGCGATGGCCAGCACATTCTTGGCGGCGCCGCCGATCTCGACCCCCCGCACATCCGTGTTGCGATAGAGCCGAAGGCCAGGGCCGGAGAGAGCGGCCGCGATCGCCTCCGCGAGAGGCTCGTCCTCGCAGGCGAGTGTCACCGCGGTGGGCAAGCCCCGCGCCACGTCATCGGCGAAGCTCGGGCCTGACAGCACCGCAACGGGCGCGCCGGGCCGAACCTCCCGCACCACATTGCTCAGGAAGAGCCCGGTTCCGCGCTCAATTCCCTTCGCGCACACCACTGCGGGCGTCTGCGGCGGAAGCGTCACGGCGATCGCTTGCGCGACGGCCCGCACCGCCTGCGCGGGAACCACGAGCAGGACCGCGTCCGCAAGGCGCAGCAGCGCGGGGTCCGCGGTCGGTGTCACGCGCGCTTGGAGCCGCACGCCCGGCAAGTACCGCGCATTCTCCCGCGCGTCGCGCAGCCTGCGCGCGGCGTCCACGTCCCGCATCCACAGCACGACTTCGCGCCCGGCGAGCGCCGCGGCGTTAGCCAGCGCCGTACCCCAGGCTCCCCCGCCGACGACGCCGATCCTGCGGATGCCCACGGCCGGGACCTTCAAGCCTTCGCGCCGGCTTCGTCCCGGGCCGCGTCCAGAGGCCAGCGGGCGCGCGCCGGCGCCGTCATGTCGTCGATGAGCCCGAGCCGCAGCCGCTCGAGCCCCGCCCAAGCGACGATCGCCCCGTTGTCGCCGCACAGCTCGAGAGGCGGCGCGAGGAGGCGCAGGCCCGCCTCGCCCGCGAGACGCTGGAGCGCGCGGCGAAGCGTCTGGTTCGCGGCGACGCCGCCGGCGATCACGAGGGCGGTCGGGTGTCCGGCCGCCGCCCGGAAGACGCGCAATGCGGCGCGCGTCCGGTCGACCACGACGTCCGTCACCGCGGCCTGGAAGCTCGCGCAGAGATCGGCGACATGGGTCTCGGTGAGCGGCACGATCCTCTCGGCCTCGATCCTGAGCGCTGTCTTCAGACCGGAAAGGGAGAAGTTCGGCTCGGGGCGTCCGAGCATCGGCCGCGGCAGCGCGAAGCGTTCGGGATCGCCTTTGGCCGCCGCTTTTTCCACCTCGGGGCCGCCTGGATAGGGAAGCCCCAAAAGCTTGGCGACCTTGTCGAAGGCCTCGCCGATGGCGTCGTCGACGGTGGTGCCGAGGCGGACATAATCGCCGACGCCCTTGACGGCGAGGAGCTGGGTGTGGCCGCCCGAGACGAGGAGAAGAAGAAAAGGGAAGCCGATGCCGTCGGTGAGCCGCGCGGTCAGCGCGTGGCCTTCGAGGTGGTTGACGGCGAGGAGCGGCTTCCGCGTGACGAGCGCCAGCGCCTTTGCCGTGGTGAGCCCGACGATGACGCCCCCGATCAGCCCCGGCCCCGCGGCGGCGGCAATGCCGTCGACCTCCTCGAGCCGCAGGCCGGCTTGCGCTAGGGCGCGCTCGATCAGATGGTCCAAGGCCTCGACGTGGGCCCGCGCGGCGATCTCCGGCACGACGCCGCCATAGGCCGCGTGCTCGGCGATCTGGCTGAGGACCTCGTTCGACAGGATCGCGCCACGCCCGTCATCGGAGAGCCCGACCACCGCCGCAGCCGTCTCGTCGCAGGTGGTTTCAAGGCCGAGCACGCGCATGCGATTTGCAAATCCGAAGATGGGGCGGCATGAGGCCGAGGCCCGCCCGAGGCGGCGCACCCTATGGGCGCGGGCAGCGCGAGGCAACGCGCCGCGCCACGAAGTGTGGAGACCGATGGACCGTCCGACGCTCGTGATCGGCACCCGGGGCAGCCCGCTCGCACTCGCCCAGGCGCACGAGGCCGAGGACCGGCTCGCGGCGGCGCTCGGCTGGGACAAGGTC
The DNA here is from genome assembly GCA_029266525.1 of Microvirga sp. Classification (GTDB taxonomy): domain Bacteria; phylum Pseudomonadota; class Alphaproteobacteria; order Rhizobiales; family Beijerinckiaceae; genus JAJKJG01. The sequence continues at coordinate 9,679 of JAQSWQ010000065.1, read as the reverse complement.
CATCTGCCGCTGAGCGTGATCAAGACGACGGGCGACGCGATCCAGGACCGTCCCTTGTCCGAAGCCGGCGGCAAGGGTCTCTTCACCAAGGAGCTCGACGTCGCGCTGTTCGAGTGCGTGATCGACCTCGCGGTGCATTCTGCGAAGGACCTGCCGACGGCGATCCCGGACGGCCTCGCGATTGCGGGCTATCTCGCGCGCGAGGACGTGCGAGATGCCTTCATCAGCAGTCAGGCGCGCAACCTGCGGGAGTTGGCGGCGGGCGCCCGCGTCGGCTCCGCCTCGCTCCGCCGCCAAGCGATGGTCAAGCGGCTGCGGCCGGATCTCGAGGTGACGCTCCTGCGCGGGAACGTGAACACGCGCCTGAAGAAGCTCGAGAGCGGCGAGGTCGCCGCGACCCTGCTCGCGGTTGCCGGCCTCAAGCGGCTCGGGCTCGAAGATCGCATCACCACCATCCTTGAGATAGGCGAGTTTCTTCCTGCCGTTGGCCAGGGTGCCATTGCGATCGTGGTGCGCGAGGGGGACACGCAGACCCGGGACGCCGTGGCTCGAATCTGCGACAGAATCACCGGCTTTCAGCTTGCCGCGGAGCGCGCCTTCCTCGCCGTGCTCGACGGATCTTGCAGAACGCCGATCGCCGGGTACGCGGCGGTGGAGGACGGTCGGCTCTCGTTTCGTGGCTTGGTGCTGCGGCCGGACGGCTCGGAAAGCCTGGAGGTGACCCGCGAAGGCCTCTCCGCGGATGCGACCTGGATCGGGCGCGAGGCCGGGGAAGAACTGCGCGCGCGGCTTCCCGCCGGCTTCCTCGCGCCCTGATGCGCGTCTTGGTGACGCGCCCGCGCGCGCAGGCGGAAGCGACCGCAGCGCGGCTCGCGGCACTCGGGCATGTAGCGCTCGTTGCGCCGCTCCTCGAAATCGTGCGCACCGCCGAACGGCCGCCGCGGGGACCGTTCGACGCTGTGATCGTGACGAGCGCCAACGCCGTTCCGGCGCTCGCGGTCTTCGACAAGACCGCGCCGGCCTTCGCCGTCGGGTATCGCACTGCCCTTCTCCTGCGAGAGGTGGGCTTCACGGACATCCGCTCGGCGGAAGGCGACGCTGCCGCCGTGGCGAAGCTCGCCTCACGCTCGCTCAAACGTGACGCGCGCCTCCTCCATGTTGCCGGCCGGGACCGCAAGCTCGAGCCCGCCGCTTCGCTTGTGCGAGCCGGGTTTACCGTCGAAACCTTCGTCGCCTATGAGGCGGTCGCCGCGAAGGCCGTTCCGGAAACCATGGCAATTGCGCTGCACGGAGGCTCACTCGACGCGGCGGTCCACTATTCGCGCCGCACCGTGGAGACCGCGCTTGCGCTCACCGGCGCGGTGGGCCTGGGCGAGAGCTTTCTCTCCCTCCACCACCTCTGCCTGTCGGCCGATGTCGCCGCCCCCCTGAAGGAACGAGGGGCGAGGCGGCTGATTGTCGCCCAGACCCCAAGCGAAGCTTCGCTATTTGCCGGGCTCGCGCTATGTCGCTCCAGCGGCCTGCCGTGACCTCGCGGCCCGGGGCACATGGGTGGTATGAGGGAGGAAACCCTGTGTTTGCTCTTCAGTTGAAGCTTTGCAGAGAGAGATCGTGACCGACCCCACCCATTCGCGCAGCGGCCGCTCCGGCTCGAAATCCCGCAAGCGGGATCCCGTGACGCTCGACCTCAAGGCGACGGAGGTCGAGTCGCGTCCGCCCGACACCGATGAGACGAGCCTCACCGACGATCCGCGCACGCCAGCCGACCTGCCGGAGCGCGACACGCCGTCCGGGCCAAGCCTCGTGGAGGACCCGCGCACGCCCGAGGACGCCTCGCATCCCACTCCGAGCGAAATCGAGGCGGCGGTCGCGCAACTCGCGCCGGATGCGGTTGCGAGACCGGTCGGCAGCGGGGGTGAGGAGCCGGCACGGCCAAGTGCGGAGCCGGAAGCGGCCGCGGACGCGGATCTGCCTCCCACAGTGGATGTCGGGGCTTCGAGCACGCCGCATGATGCCGCCGCCGCTTCGGCTGCCGATGCCGGCGCGCCCGATCATCATCCGGAGCCGACGATTGCTGCGCCGGCAGGGGTCGCGGCCGACCGCCTGCACCGGACGGAGGCCGCGGCTGCCCGGGCGATCACGCCCGAACGACGCCGCGCCGGGTTCGGTGCCCTTCTCGCAGCAAGCCTGCTCGGGGGCGTTGCGGGAGCCGCCCTTGCGCTTGCGGCCGAGCGGTTCTGGCTGGCGCGGCCGTCGGCAGCCCGCATCGCGCAGATCGAGCAGCGCCTTGCATTGCCGGCGCCGGCGCCGGATCTGAGCGGGATCGAGCGCCGCCTCGCGGCACTCGAAAACCAGCAGCGGGACCAGGCGCGGCAGCTCCAGGCGGCGCAATCGGCGGCCGAGCAGGCGTCGCAGCGAGCCGACGAGGCCCTGACTCGTCCGACCGCCGGCGCTGCGGCGGCTCAACCGGCAACCGGCGATCCAGCCGCCCTCGAACCGGTGCAAGCCCGGCTCGCTGCCCTCGAATCCGAGCTCCAGGCTCGAGCCCGCCAGACAGCGCAACAAGCCGAAGACCGATCGGGCGAGTTGCGGGCGCGCTTCGACGAGCAGGCGAAGGCCGCCGACGCCCTGAAAGCCGAGGTGCGTGCGCTCGGACAGGCGCTCGACACCGCCACCTCCCAAGCAGGCGAGCAGCGTCAGCGCGTTGCCGACGTCGCACAGCAGACGGGCCAACTGCGCCAGCAGATCGAGAGCCTCTCGAAGCAGTTCTCCGAACGCGCGCCCGAGACCACCGCCGGCCTTCGCATCGTGGCGGCGGATCGCATTCTCGACGCGCTCCGGGACGGCGCGCCCTACGCGCAGGCGCTCGCGGCACTGAAGCGCCTCAACGCCGAACCGCAGCGCCTCGCGGCGCTCGAACCGTTCGCGCAATCCGGCGCGCCGACGGCCGCTTTGCTGGCGCAGGAGTTCCGGCCGCTTGGCGAGCGCATCATCGCCGAGGGGCGAGGCCCGGCGACGAGCTGGCAGGACCGGCTCGCCCGCATGGCGGAGGGCATCGTGACCGTGCGGCCGCTCGGCGATCCCGCGACCGACACGGCGCCGGGCCTCGTCGCGCGCATCCAGAACGCGCTCGCCCGCGGCGCGCTCTCCGACGCCGCCAAGGCTTGGGACGCCTTGCCGGAGCCCGCGCGGCGCACCGGCGAGGAGTTCGGCCGCAAGCTCAAGGCCCGCGCAGCCGCCGAGGACGCGGCCCGCGCGGTTTCGAACCAGGCATTGGCGGCGCTCGACGCCTCGACGCGCTAGAGGAGCTTCAGGACCATGTGGCGCGCACTCGTCTTCATCGGCCTCCTCGCGCTTGCCTCCTTCGGGGCCGTCTGGCTCGCGAACCATCCCGAGACCGTGACGGTGACCTGGCAGAACAACGCCTATGAGGCGCCGCTCGCGGCCGCCGTGGTGCTGTTCATCGGGCTTGCGATCGCGCTCGCGTTCTTGTGGGCCGTCGTACGCTTCATCTTGAGCGTGCCGAACCGGATGACCTACGCCTCGCGGGCCCGCAAGCGCGCCAAGGGCTACGCGGCCGTGTCGCGCGGGATGGTCGCGGTGGGCGCAGGCGATTCGGCAGCCGCGCGCCGCCACGCCGGCGAGGCCGAGCGCCTCCTTGGCCGCGAGCCGCTGACCCTGCTGCTCACCGCCCAGGCCGCGCAGATCGCAGGAGACCGCAGCGGCGCGGAGACTGCCTTCCGCCGCATGGCCGAGGATTCCGAAACCCGCGTGCTCGGCTTGCGCGGGCTCTTTGTGGAGGCGCGCCGGCGCGGCGACGCGGCTGCAGCGCGCTCCTACGCCGCCGAAGCCGCCCGGCTTGCTCCCGCGGTCGGCTGGGCGAACGAGGCCGTTCTCGAAGCGCAATGCGCCGACCAGGACTGGCGCGGTGCGCTCGCCACGGTCGAGCGCAGAGCTTCGCTCGGCCTGTTGGACAAGACCACGGCGCGTCGCCACCGCGCCGTGCTCCTGACTGCCGACGCTCTGGCGCGACGCGACCACGACGAGGACGGCGCGCTCGCAAGCGCCCAAGAAGCCGTGAAGCTCGCGCCCGATCTCGTGCCCGCGGCGGCGGTCGCCGGCCAGGTGCTGTCGCGCCGGGCCGATCTCCGGAAGGCGGCGCGGATCGTGGAAGCGGCCTGGAAGGTGCAGCCGCACCCGGACCTCGCCGAGGTCTACATGAATTTGCGCCCGGGGGATTCGGCCCTCGATCGGCTTCATCGGGCCGAGACGCTGGCCAAGCTCTCGTCCTGGGACCCCGAGGCGCGCCTTGCGCTCGCCCGTGCGGCGCTCGAGGCGCGGGAGTTCGCCCGCGCTCGCGACGTGCTGCGACCTTTGCTCGACGACCGCCCGACGGTGCGGGCTTGTCTCCTGATGGCCGATCTCGAGCAGGCGGAGCACGGCACCACCGGTCGGGTTCGCGAGTGGCTCGCCCGCGCGGCGCGCGCGCCGCGGGATCCGGCCTGGATCGCCGACGGGGTCGCGTCCGACCGGTGGGCGCCGGTCTCGCCGGTGACCGGCCGGCTCGACGCCTTCGTGTGGCAGGCGCCGCCCGACCTGCTGAGCGGCCCCGGCGCTCCGATCGACGACGTCGTCGCGGATCTCGACGACAAGCCGGCCGCGATCGCGCCGCCGGCGCCGAACGAGGAGGCGCCGGCGCCGGTGATTGCGCCCATAGCAGCCGCCGCGGCCGAAGCGCCCAGCGCAGAGCCGACCGAGCCGCCGATCCAACCCGCGGCATCGCCGGCTCGCGAGCCTGTCGAAGCGGGCGGAGCGGCGCGCCCCGGCAATGGCGCGGCCCCGGAAGCGTCGAAGCCGCTCGAGCAATCCCGGGACGAGGACAGCGGGCCGGCGCCGGTGGTGTTTCCCGTGGCCCACCCGCCTGACGATCCCGGCATGGAGGCGGAGGCCGAAAAGCCGGCTCGCCGGCGTCTGTTGGGCTGAGCGGAAGCGCATCTTGCGACGCGGCGGGTGCGCGCCCCACCGCCGCTTGGCGCGGTTGCCAACCCCGGACCCCGGGTCTATGACGGCGGCGCCGCTCGCCGGACAAGCCAAGAGCGACCAAGGCCGCAATAGCTCAGCTGGTAGAGCACGTCATTCGTAATTAGCGGGTAGCTCCCGGGAAACCGAGCAGGTTCAAGGAGTTGACTAGCGGGCTCAGAAGTTAGTAGGGGCTTAGTAGGGTTCAGTGCCGCAATAGCTCAGTTGGTAGAGCACCTCATTCGTAATGAGGGGGTCGGGAGTTCGAGCCTCTCTTGCGGCACCAACAATATCAAATACTTAGGCCGGTCTCAGTCCAATCAAACGGATTGTGCGGCCGCTCGGGGTAGGCACCGGATAGGCACCCCAAGAAAAAAGCCGGGCGCTCGGCCGGGCTCTCGACAGCGGGATAAGTTGGGCCACGTCCGCGACGGGCAGCGCGACGACGAGCCATAGGCATGGGCGGCGGGGTTTATGTTTCGGGGACTGAACGTGAAAAGGCCCTGCCGGGGTGGGGGCCGTCGCAGCAGGGCCTGCTTTCTTAAAACGTTTGAGGACGATCAGAAAGCCATGGTCAACCCCGCGACCTGCGAGTCGGTTCCAGACCAAAGAAAAGGGCGGCCGAAGCCGCCTTGAGTCGTTCGCAGGCGGGCAGCCGCGCCCGTTTGGTGCTCAGCGCGGGCCGAACCAAGCCCTTGAAGATGCAAGCTCTAAACGGAGAGGGCAGCCCGCCCCATTCAGCGCCGCGCTGAGCGAGCCGATTTTAGCCGAGTGGTGGGTGAGCGATGTAGCTGGAGTGCAACATTTCAGCACCAAGAGAAGGCCGGCCGACGCCGCCCTCGCTCGCTCCCCGCAGGCAGCCCGGCTAAACGGCGCCAGAGAGGCGAATCAACCAGATCGCTGGCCAAATTACGGACCAGACAACCGCCTTCGCGTAGCTGAGCGCGCAATCGCCGGCCGCCGTGCAGGGTTCGGTGCGAACGTAGATCTGAGAGATCAGGGTAGGATCCCGAACACGACGTAAGTGGCGAGAAGTGGCTTTGCTGCTTGCCGGAACATGGGGGTCTCTCGTTGCCAAGGAGCAGGCCCCGCCGGACGGGGCGAAGGCGGGGCTGAGCAACGCGATGTCCTGCCACGGAGAACCGCCGCGCTCAGGCGCGATCCTGCCGCCCTAGCTAGGCAAAGAAAAGGGCGGCCGAAGCCGCCCTGAAGGAGGTGCCGTCGCCGGGGAACACCACAACTTTGCGACGGCAAACGAGTGTGTAAAACGCCAAGGCCGCCGCATTCATTAACGTGCGTTAAGCGGCTCCGAACTGTCCGAAACTGTACCTTGACGGCGCGAGGCCGGGCGCCCTGACAAGGCTACGGCTTCATCCCGCCGAACGTTAGAACGGCCATGCTTGTGAAAGCCGTGCAGAGCAGCAGAAGCCAGAAAAGCCCGTTATCGAGCACGCGCGAGAATCGGGAAGGCAGAGGTGTATTCATACTAACCACCATCATCCCGTCCATCTTGCTCTCTTCACCGTTGCTGACTGATTAAGCCGGCGCCGTGCCGTCGCACCTGCCCTGGACAGCCTCATCATCTATGTTGATGCAAACCCCGCAGTGCCGGGCGAAAAACAAAAAATTGTCGCGGTTTAGCGAAAGAGCACCACGGGAGCGGTCCAGCGCCAAGGCGATCAGGATTTTCTGAGGTACCGCCCCCGTACTATCGCCACAGCGGCCCTAGGACCACCGCCAGCACGAAAAGCAGCGCGAGGGCTGTCAGAGAGCGGGTGAGCACGAACGGGCGCCCTGGGGCTTCGTTTCTTCCGCTCTCCCGCCTTGAAAGCCGCCTCATGTGCCCGGAGTGCGGATCGCGGCGTGTGTCGCTGCTTTTCGATGTCCCGAAGGTGCCGGTGGCCGCGAGGGCCCAACGGGCCACCGAGCAATAGGACGGGTCGTCGATGCAGGCGCCAACGCCTCCTTGCTCGGTCTGTGGAACGCCGGCCACCTTTGGCCCAAAGCTCGGTGACGCCTTTCGCGTGTCTTGTCCAAATTGCGGTGAATACAAAGTATCAGCGTCATGGTTCGCCGTGTTCGAACCCGATGAACGCGGCGCTGCGCCAAGCCTAACACCGCGCTCAGACCGGCGAGTTGCCGTTCATTAAACCGCCGAGCCTGCAAATAAGCGCCCGGCGCTCGGCCGGGCTCTCTCGTGCGGGCAGCAACGATCGGGCCGCTATGCGCCCCGTTACCGGCCCCGAGCCTGTGCGCCCTCCGATACGGCCATCCGCCGCGAAAAGAGGATGTCACAGCCCAAGTTTCGTTAGTAGAGAAGCCGGGGCAAGAAAAGTTCTAGTCGAGCTTGTCCACAGGGCCTTGCGGGCGCCGATGGTTTTCCCGCTGGTCGACCCCCCGTCCCGTCAGCCCGCCCGCCCCGTCGCTGCGGCTTCGGCTCCGACCTCTCCTACCTTTTCCATCGCCGCCGATGACGCCGCGAAACTCGAGGGCAATTCGGGCACGACCGCCTACACCTTCACGGTTTCCCGAACTTCGGGGAATGGCAGAGCCTCGGTCGACTATACCGTCGCCGGCGCCCAACCAGATGACTTTGATGGCGGATTGTACCCACGAGCGACTGTCACCTTCGCGAAGGGTGAGACGTCGAAATCCATCACCATCCTCATTGCAGCCGACACGGTCATCGAGGGCGACGAGACCTTTACTTTAAGCCTGTCCAATCCTGTTGGCGGGGCCATCGCGACTGGGACAGCAGCCAGTACGATCCAGAACGACGACATCTCTCAGGTCTCTGTTGAGCGCGCCTCGGTCGCCTCGAACGGCGATCAGGGCGATGGCCAAAGCGACGACCCCTCTATCTCAGCGGACGGGCGCTACGTCGCCTTCTACAGCTCTGCCGCCAATTTGGTGCCTGACGACACCAACGGCACCGCCGATGTTTTCGTCTACGACCGTGTGGCCGACACGACCGATCGGGTGTCGGTAGCCTCAAACGCCGATCAGGGCGATAACCAAAGCTACGATCCCTCTATCTCAGCGGACGGCCGCTACATCGCGTTCTCTAGCGATGCCTCGAACCTGGTGCCTGACGATACGAACGGCACCTCCGATGTCTTTGTGTTCGATCGTGTGACCGACACGACCGAGCGGGTGTCGGTTGGCTCGAACGGCGGTCAGGGTAGCTGGCAGCCTTCGATCTCGGCGGACGGGCGCTACGTCGCCTTCGGTCGCGCGCACGGGTCCCCGCGCTCAAGACTTACGACGGGGTCATCACTGAGAACGTCGCGATCCTGACGTATCTCGCGAAGCGCTTCCCGGAGAAGAACCTGTTGCCACGCGACCTCCCCGGCGAGGTCCGCTGCATCTCCACCATGGCCTGGCTCTCGAACACCGTGCACCCGGGGTTCCGGCGCGTGTTCCGCCCGGAGCGCTTCGCTGAGGATCCGACGACCCACGAGGCGATCAAGAAGAGCGGCCGCGATGCCTTCTGGGCGAGCCTTCAGGAAGTCGACGGGCTTCTCGCCGGGAAGGAGTGGATCACGGGCGACCAGTTCACGGTCTGCGATCCCTACGCCCTCGTCTTTTATCAGTGGGGCAAGCGTGTCGAGCTCCCAGTCCCGGACCTCAAGAACTACACCAGCTGGAAGGAACGCATGCTGGCACGCCCGGCGGTGCGGAAAATCCTAGAACGTGAGAAGAGCGTACTTCTGCCTGTCGCGGCGGCCGCGGCCGCCTAACTGACACCGCGGGCACGCGCTCGGGCTACTGCTTCCCGAACCGCCGCACGAACTCCTCGGCCGTGTAGGTCACCCCATCGCGGATGATCTTGAGCCCCTCCCCGCTCTCGAACAGCCGGTTCTGCCGGAGCTCGATGTGCCCATCCTTGAGTGCCCGCCGCACGTCCCGGCGAGTGCCGCCGGCCCCGAGGAACTGCCCGACGGTCATGTGGCTGCGCATGAGCCGGAACCGGCGCGCGGCGTCGCCGCGCTTCGGCGGGCTCGGCACGACGACGAAGATGCTGTCGTAGACACTCACACGGTCCCTGCGTGCTGCGCGCGGCTGCGCCGCCTCCAGCTCCGCTCTGTGCTCCGCCATGAGCTGCCGCTCCCGCGCCCGCGCCGCGCGGTGGATGGCGCGCACGCCGCGCGGCTCGCGCTCAGGGCTCTTGCGCTCGGCGTCGCACTCGTGACGAGCAGCGGTCAGCGCCGCTGCCTGGTCGGCCAGGACTTGACGCCTGATCGCCTCCGCCTCCAGCGCACCAAGGGTCCTACGCATGCGCCGCTGGCCCGGCGACTCCGCCCGAGCCATCCCGCTCCGCAGCGGACGGGGAACCCCGTCCAGCAGAATGCAGACGCCGAACTCGTCGGACCATACCAGCTTGCCCTCGCGACGTGATGACAAAGCGAACTCCCGTGTTTGCAGAAGAAGTATAGTTTGTAATGGAGCTTGATCATAGAATAGGTTTGGCTAATGCGCCCGAGTGACTCCGGGGGGTCTGAACTACAGGCGAGCATCCTATGTTGCCGCCGACTTTTGTGAGCCGTGCGGTATTCAAGAGCACGCTTGACCAATAATAGAGCGCGTGGTCGTTGATGTACCCCGAAACCGCGGGGTAGCCGCGGGAAGTCCTCTGTACCGAGCAGGGAGCCGACCAAAA
>JAQSWQ010000064.1 GCA_029266525.1 Microvirga sp. | reverse complement strand
CAGCCGACCACCCGGACCGGGCATGCGTTCCCGGCGCGGGCACCGGTCCTGCCCCACGTCACGACGCCTCGCGATTCGCGCCCCTCGGGTGGACAGGACAGCGGCAAACAAGCATAAAATAGGAAAGTTGTCAAGGATGTTCTCTGCGCGCCTTTTGCGCGGCGGCTGCGGCGGCTCAATCCCAGAAGGCCGGCCAGCTCTCCTCGACGTTCGGCCCGAGCCGCACGGCCGCGACGCGCGTCGCGAGACCGGTCCGGTCCTCGATCTCGACCGCGAGCCCGCTCAAGCTCCCCTCGCCCGAGGCGGCTTCGAGCCGCGAGCCCGGCGTCTTCTGCAGGAAGCGGCGGATCGCCTCCTCGCGAGCCATGCCGAGCACCGATTCGTAGTCGCCGCACATGCCGGCGTCCGAGAGGTAGGCCGTGCCGCCGGGCAGGATGCGGTGGTCGGCGGTCGGGACATGGGTGTGCGTGCCGACCACGGCCGAAACGCGCCCGTCGAGGTGATAGGCCAAGGCCTGCTTCTCGCTCGTCGCCTCGGCGTGGAAATCGACCAGGATCGCGTCCGCGACCTCGCGCAGCGGCGCCTCCGCGACCACGCGCTCGGCGACCTGGAAGGGATCGTCGAGCGGGTCCATGAACAGCCGGCCCATGAGGTTCACGACCAGCACGCGGGCGCCGGTGCGGGTCTCGACCATGGTGGTGCCGCGCCCCGGCGTGCCGGGCGGGTAGTTCGCCGGCCGCACCAGCTTCGGCTGGCGCTCGATGAACACGAGGGCCTCGCGCTGATCCCAGGAGTGGTTGCCGAGCGTGATGGCGTCGGCGCCGGCCATCAGGATCTCATCGCAGATCGCCTCGGTGATGCCGAAGCCGCCGGCCGCGTTCTCGCCGTTGATGACCACGCAATCGAGCCGCCAGCGCTCGCGCAAACCGGGCAGCCGCTCGGTGACCGCGTTGCGGCCCGGCCGTCCGACGATGTCGCCGAGGAAGAGGAGGCGCATCCTTCGAGCTTCGCTACGCTCGCACCTCAGGATGAGGGGGAGAACGGATCACTTCCGCCTCAGTGACGATCACGTCAAGCCGGCGGTCATGCGGCTCGCCCGGCGCGTGCTCGATCTCCTGCGCGGCATAGGCGAGCCCGACGGTCAGCACGGGGTGCATCTCGGACAGAGCCGCGATAGCCCGATCGAAATGGCCCTTGCCGTAGCCGACGCGGCCGCCGCGCCGGTCGAAGGCGGCGAGCGGCACCAGGAGCGCGACCGGAAAGCACTCCGGCGCGTCGGGGCCGGGCTCGCGCACGCCGAAGCCGCCCTTGATGAGCACGTCGCCCGGACGCCACAGCCGCCAGCTCAGCTTGGGGTGGAGAATCTGCGACAGCGCCACGTCCTGGCCGCGCTTGAGAAGCCGGCGCATCAGCGGGCGCGGATCGACCTCGCTGCGGATCGGCCAATAGCCGCCGACCGGCCGGATGCCCTCGAGCTCCGGCAGCGCCAGCGCCCGCCCGGCGATGGCGCGCGCGGCGGCGCGACGGAACTCCTTGTCGAGCGCGTCGCGGCGCGCGAAAGCCTCGCGCCGGATCCTGTCCTTGAGCGCGGCGGGGGAAGGGTCGGTCATGAAGGGAAAGTGCGGAGCCGCAAAAGCCGTCGGAGGATCGATCCCGGGAACCTACAACGTAGGTGGGCGCCGTGTGTCCCGGTCCAGGGACCGGGTCAGGGACAGCTCCCTTTGAGATCGATAAGGCCCCGGGGAATAAGTCTCCAGACGCGCCCCGCAGCCCCGCCGGCCTAATGTAGTCGCGCCGGCGCGGATTCGGAAGGGGTTATCCTCTCCCGCGTGCGGGATAGGTCGGGTCGGCGAAGCCCGGCCGGGTGAGCGCGGCGCTCGTCAGCGCGGCAGCCTTCGGCTAAGCCGCGGGCATGGATCTGACCTCCCCGGCCCATCTCCTGCGCGACCGGCTGCGCGCGCGAGAGGTCTCCGCGGCCGAGCTCCTCGAGGCCACGCTCAGGCGGATCGAGACTGTGAACCCGGCGGTGAACGCGGTGGTCGGCGCCGACGCCGATCTCGCCCGCGCATCCGCGGCGGAGTCCGATCGGCGGCTCGCGGCGGGCGCGGCGAGGCCGCTCGAGGGGCTCGTCGTCACGGTCAAGGACGCCTTCGATGTCGCCGGGCTGCGCTCCACCGCCGGCGCCGCTGCCTACAAGGACCGCATCCCGACGGTCGACGCGGCGCCGGTGGCCCGGCTGCGCAACGCCGGCGCGGTGGTCCTCGCAAAGAGCAATGTCCCGACCTTCGTCAGCGACTTCCAGAGCTACAACCCGGTCTACGGCACGACCAACAACCCGTGGGACTTGACCCGCTCGCCCGGCGGCTCGTCGGGCGGAGCGGCGGTGGCGGTCGCGACCGGCATGAGCGCCTTCGAGCTCGCCTCGGACCTCGGCGGCTCGGCGCGTTGGCCGGCCCATGCCTGCGGCATCTTCGGCCTCAAGACCACATGGGGGCTCGTGCCGAGCTGGGGCCATGTCCCGCCGCCGCCCGAGCGGCGCACCGCGCGCAACGTCGACGTGATGGTGGCGGGCCCGATGGCGCGCTCCGCCGCCGATCTCGACCTCGTGCTTCCGGTGCTCGCAGGCCCGCGCGACCCGACCGTCTCGACCCCGCTCGCCCCGCCGCGCCGGACCGATCCGAGGGGCCTGCGCGTTGCGCTGTGGGTCGACGACGCCTTCGCGCCGGCGCAAGCCGGGGTCGCGGCGGCGGTGCGCCGCGCGGCGGCGCTCCTCGCCGAGGCCGGCGCGATCGTCGACGAGGCGGCAAGGCCGGCGGTCCGCTTCGAGGAGGCGTTCGAGGTCTTCTCGCTGCTCAACCACTTCATCGTGGCCTATGGGCTGCCGCCGAAGATCCGGCTCCGCCTGCAAAAGGGCGCCGCGGCGGCCTCGCCGAACGACCTCTCGCACCGCGCGCTCCAGGCCCGCGGGGCGCGCATGACCCCATCGCTCTACCACCAGACCACGCTGCGCAAGCGCCGCATCGAGCGGCAATGGGCGCGGTTCTTCGAGAGCTACGACGTGATGCTGTGCCCGCCGGCGGCGGTCGTCGCCATCCCGCATGACCACCATCCCGACGTCCACGCGCGCAGGCTCGATATCGACGGGGCGGGCGTGCCCTATCTCGATCTCCTGAAATGGGGCTCGCTCGCGAGCGGCGCCGAGCTTCCCGCCGCCGCGGTCCCGGTGATGCGCACGGCCGAAGGACTGCCCGCCGGCGTGCAGGTGATTGCCGCCAAAGGAGAGGACCGCACGGCGATCGCGGTCGCGGCCATGGTCGAGGCGATGGGCTGCCGCTACGAGGCCCCGCCGGCCGGCCGCTGAGCCGCCCTGCCTTCCGGGCTCTGCCCGCGAAGCGGCATTCGCGAAAGCACCTTCCCTTTTGTCGCGTTGTCGGCCTCTCGCGAAGTGCCTAACTTCCGCGCATCGCGACGCCGATCGAGAGGAGGGCCAACCGGAAAATGAAGCGCTTCTGGATCTCGCTCGCCGCAATTCTCGGGCTTGCCGCCGCTGCCGCCGCGCAGGAGCGGGTCGTCAACGTCTACAACTGGTCGGATTATATCGACCCCAAGGTGCTGGAGAACTTCACCAAGGAGACCGGCATCAAGGTCACCTACGACACCTACGACAACAACGAGATCGTCGAGACCAAGCTGCTTGCCGGCAAGTCGGGCTACGACATCGTCGTGCCCTCGGGCCCGTTCCTGCAGCGGCTGATCAAGGCCGGCGTGTTCCAGAAACTCGACAACGGCAAGCTGCCGAACCTGCAGCACATGTGGCCCGAGGTGATGCAGCGCCTCCAGGTCTACGATCCCGGCAACAGTTATGCCGTCAATTACATGTGGGGCACGACCGGGATCGGCGTGAACGTGCCGAAGGTCCGGCAGCGGCTCGGCAACCAGCCCTTCAACAGCTGGGAGGTGGTGCTCAGGCCCGAGATCGTCTCGAGGCTCAAGGATTGCGGCGTGCAGATGCTCGACGCGCCGGAGGACATCTTCCCGAACGTCCTCAACTATCTCGGGCTCAACCCCGATTCGAAGAAGAACGAGGACCTGACGCGGGCCGGCGACACGCTGTTCCGCATCCGCGGCTCGGTGCAGAAGTTCCACTCCTCGGAATACATCAACGCGCTCGCCAACGGCGACATCTGCATGGCGGTCGGCTATTCGGGCGACGTGCTGCAGGCCAAGAAGCGCGCCGAGGAGGCGAAGAACAACGTCGAGATCGCCTACGTCATCCCGCGCGAGGGCGCGCTGATGTGGTTCGACTCGATCGCGATCCCGGCCGACGCCAGGAACGTCGCCGAGGCGCACGCCTTCATCGACTACCTGATGCGCCCGGAGGTCGCCGCCGCGAACACCAACTTCGTCGCCTACGCGTCGGGCAACCTCGCGGCGCGCCAGCACGTCAACCCGGAGATCCTCGCCAACCCCGGCGTCTATCCGGACGACGCGACCTTCAAGCGCCTTTTCACCAACACGGCCTATGACGAGCGCTCGCAGCGCGTGGTGACGCGGGCCTGGACCAGGGTGAAGACGGGGCGTTGAGCCCTCTCGATTGTCATGGCCGGGCCTGGCCCGGCCACCTCGATCGTTTGAGCGGTGCGTTGTGGACCGGGATCGCCGGGTCGAGTCCGGCGATGACAAGGGGGAGCTATTTCCCCTTGCACCGCTCCGCGATCAGCCGCTGGAAGTCGGCCGCGGAGCCGTTGAGCTCGCTAGTCTTCCCCGCCTTGACCGGCCCGACCGCACAGCGCCCGTAGGTCGCGCTCGCCTTGCGCAGCGCCTCGACGTGGCGGCGCCAGGCGGGGCATTGCTGCTCCGGCTTCGCGCCGCTGAATTCCATGTTGCGGAAGCTGCCGGAGATCGCGGCGTCGGCCATGAACAGGTCGCGCTTGCAGGCCTCGTCGCCCGGCGCGGCAAGCGCCGGAGCGGAGACGAGCAGGATGGCGGCGAGCTGGATTCTCATCCGAGGTTCAGCTCGCGGAAGAAGTCGTTGCCCTTGTCGTCGAGGACGATGAAGGCCGGGAAGTTCTCGACCTCGATCCGCCAGATCGCCTCCATGCCGAGCTCGGGGTACTCGACCACCTCGACCTTGCGGATGCAGTCCTGCGCGAGCCGCGCGGCCGGACCGCCGATCGAGCCGAGATAGAAGCCGCCATGCTTCTGGCAGGCCTCGCGCACCTCCTTCGAGCGGTTGCCCTTGGCGAGCATCACCATCGAGCCGCCATGCGCCTGGAACTGGTCGACGAAGGAATCCATGCGACCCGCCGTGGTCGGGCCGAAGGCGCCGGACGCATAGCCCTCCGGCGTTTTGGCCGGGCCCGCATAGTAGATCGGGTGGTTCCTGAAGTAGTCCGGCATCGGCTCGCCGCGCTCGAGCCGCTCGCGGATCTTGGCGTGCGCGGCGTCGCGGGCGACGATCATCGGGCCATCGAGCGCAAGGCGCGTGCGGATCGGGTGCCGGGTCAGCGCGCCGAGGATGTCCGGCATCGGCCGGTTGAGATCGATGCGCACCACCTCGCCGCCGAGCGCGGATTCATCGATGTCCGGCAGGTACTGCGCCGGGTTGCGCTCGAGCGCCTCGAGGAAGACGCCCTCGCGGGTGATCTTGCCGAGCGCCTGGCGGTCGGCCGAGCAGGAGACGCCGAGCCCGATCGGCAGCGAGGCGCCATGGCGGGCCAACCGGATCACGCGCACGTCGTGGCAGAAATACTTGCCGCCGAACTGCGCGCCGACGCCCAATGCCTGCGTCATGCGGTGCACCTCGGCCTCCATCTCGAGGTCGCGGAAGGCGTGGGCGGCCTCGGAGCCTTGGGTCGGCAGCCCGTCGAGGTAACGGGTCGAGGCGAGCTTCACGGTCTTCAGCGTCTGCTCGGCGGTGAGCCCGCCGATGACGATCGCGAGGTGATAGGGCGGGCAGGCGGCGGTGCCGAGCGTCAGGATCCTCTCCTTGAGGAACGGCATCAGCCGGTCCCGGGTCAGGAGCGCGGGCGTCGCCTGGAAGAGGAAGGTCTTGTTGGCCGAGCCGCCGCCCTTCGCCACGAACAGGAACTTGTAGGCGTCCTCACCCTCCGCGTAGATCTCGATCTGCGCCGGCAGGTTCGAGCGCGTGTTGACCTCCTCGAACATCGAGAGCGGCGCGACCTGCGAGTAGCGCAGGTTCTTCTTCAGGTAGGCGTCGCGAATGCCCTGCGCGATCGCCGCCTCGTCGTCGCCATCGGTGAAGATATGGCGGCCCTTCTTGCCCATCACGATCGCCGTGCCGGTGTCCTGGCACATCGGCAGGACGCCGCCGGCCGCGATGTTGGCGTTCTTCAAAAGGTCGTAGGCGACGAACTTGTCGTTTCCGGTCGCCTCGGGGTCGTCGAGGATGGCGGCGAGCTGCCTCAGGTGCCCGGGCCGCAGGAGATGGTTGATGTCGACCATCGCCTCCTCGGCAAGCCCGCGGATCGCCTCGCGCTCGACGGTCACGACCTCGCGCGCCCCGAGCCTCTCGACCCGCACGCCGTCGGCGGTCAGCTTGCGATAGGGCGTTGCATCGGGCCCGAGCGGAAACAGCTCATGGCTGAAGGCGGCCGTGGCGGCGGACATGAGGAGGAGCCTCAGAAAAGCGTGGGCGGGGATGGCGCGTTCTAGAAACGCAGGTCGTGCATCGAGAGCCAGGAGAAGGCCAAGCCCGGGTCGTGCACGAGGCGCAGCCCTATCACAAGGTGATAAATGGGCGAAGCTCGCCGAGCTGCGTCCGGTCAAGCCGCTCTGGGCGACGTCGCCTGGGTCAACACCGCGTAGAGCGCATCGGCGTCGCGGGCCTTGCGGATGCGCTCGGGGGCGCCGGGCTGCCGGAGCGCGCGGGCAACGCTCGCAAGCGCCTTGAGGTGGTCGGCCCCGGCGCCTTCCGGTGCGAGCAGCAGGAAGAGGAGGTCAACCGGCTGGCCGTCGAGCGATTCGAACTCGATCGGCTTGTCGAGGCGCGCCATCAGGCCGAACATCCGCGAAAGCCCCGGCAGCTTGCCGTGCGGGATCGCGATGCCCTCGCCGATGCCGGTCGAGCCGAGGCGCTCGCGCTGCAGGAGCGTCTCGAAGATCGCGCGCTCGTCGAGGCCGGTGAGGCGCGCCGCGTGCGCCGCGAGCTCGTGCAGCGCCGCCTTCTTGCTCGGCGGGCGCAGATGCGGAACGACCGCTTCAGGCGTCAGGAGGTCGGCTAATGCCATGGCGATGTCGCTCGACGTGTCGCAGGCCGGGGCTCAAGCGGCGTCCGGCCGGCGCTTCAGGAGAAACGCAAGGCTTGGGCCAAGGTGGCGGAGTTCAGGAGGCGCCGGGCGGCGGGTCTACCCAGCCGATGGCGCCGTCGCCCCGTCGGTAGACCACGTTCACGCGTCCCGTTCCGGCATGGTGGAACACCACGACCGGCGCTCCGGAGAGATCGAGCTCGAGCACCGCGTCGCTCACCGACAGGCGGTGGATCGGACGGGTGGTCTCGGCGATCACCACCGGGTGGAACTGGTCCTGCTCGACCTCGTCGCCCGGGGCGGCGAGGACCGAATAGGCGCTCTCGG
Source organism: Microvirga sp. (assembly GCA_029266525.1). Taxonomy (GTDB): domain Bacteria; phylum Pseudomonadota; class Alphaproteobacteria; order Rhizobiales; family Beijerinckiaceae; genus JAJKJG01. Next base: position 13,464 of record JAQSWQ010000064.1, on the reverse strand, counting down.
CGCCGCCGTCGGGACGCTTCTCGGCCTGGCGGTCCTTGAGGCGGCGCTTGTAGCGCCGCAGCCGCTTCTCGATCCGCTCGGCGGTCTGGTCGAAGCTCTGATAGGCGTCGGCCGCGGCGCCCGAGGCCTCGAGCGTGATGCCGGAAGTGAGATGGAGCACGCATTCGGTGCGGAACCCGGCGCCATCCTTCGCGACGGTCACGTGGCCGGAATAGTCGCCGTCGAAGTACTTGCCGAGCGCGCTCTGCACACGGCTCTCGACTTGCGAGCGCAGCACCTCGCCGACATCCAGGTTCTTGCCGGATACGCGCAGACCCATCGGGCTCCTCCCAATCCGGCGGCGACGGCTCGCGCGCGCCGGTCGGCCTTATTCCCGGCCCGCGTGGCGATCGCGTGACGGCCGGTCGGCTCGTTGGGATGTGTGTTAGGAAGCGGCGCTTGCCAAGTCAACGCCGGCCAAGACGCGGCCCGGGAACACCGCCTGACGCTCCCGCCGACGTTCGATCGATGACGGAATCCGCAAGGATTCCCGGTACTTGGCGACGGTACGGCGGGCGATGTCGACGCCCTCGCGCTTGAGCTTCTGGACGAGCGCGTCGTCGGACAGGACCTCGGCGCCTTCGCCGTCGATGAGCTGGCGGATGCGGTGCCGGACGGCCTCCGACGAGTGCGCCTCTAGGCCCGCCGCGCCTTGGATCGCCGCGGTGAAGAAGTACTTCATCTCGAAGGTGCCGCGATGGGTGCCGATCGACTTGTTCGAGGTGACGCGCGAGACCGTCGATTCATGCATGCCGATCGCATCCGCGATGGTCTTGAGGTTGAGCGGGCGCAGATGCGCGACGCCATGCGCGAGGAAGCCGTCCTGCTGGCGCACGATCTCGCTCGCGACCTTGAGGATGGTCTTCGCACGCTGCTCGAGCGAGCGGGTGAGCCAGTTCGCGGTCTGCAGGCAATCGGCCAGGAAGGATTTGTCGCCATCGTTGCGGGCGGCGCGCGAGACCTTGGCATAGTAGCTCTGGTTCATCAGCACGCGGGGCAGGGTGTCCGGATTGAGCTCGACGATCCAGCTGCCGTCGGGTGCGGGACGCACGAAGACGTCCGGGATCAGGACCTGCACGGGACCGGGCTGGAAGGCCCGTCCCGGCTTGGGATCGAGGTCGCGCAGCTCGCGCAGCATGTCCGCGAGATCCTCGTCGTCGACGCCGCACATGCGCTTGAGCGCGGAGAGATCCCGCTTGGCCACCAGATCGAGCCGCTCGACCAGCGCCTGCATGCACGGGTCGAAGCGGTTGCGCTCCTTCAGCTGAATCGCGAGGCATTCGGCGAGGTCGCGGGCGGCAACCCCCGAGGGCTCGAAGCCTTGCACGAGGCGCAGCACCCGCTCGACCGCTTCGGAAGCGGCGCCGAGACGCTCGGCGAGCTCCTCGACGCTGGCGCCGAGATAGCCGGCCTCGTTCACCGCATCGACGATGTGGCGCCCGATCACCCGCTCCGCCGGATCTCTCGTCGCAAGATCGAGCTGCGCCGAGAGATGCTCGTGCAGCGTGACGTCCCTGGTCAGGGTCGCGGCGAAGTCGAACTCCTCGCCGTCGAAGCCGCCGGGGCCGGCATTGCTGAAGGGTGAGGGCGTCATCGGCAGGATGTCGCCGGCCGCGGGGGCCGGGCCCTCGGTCGCCTCGTCCTGGAAGACGTTCTCGAACCTCGTGTCGTGCTCGCCTTCGAGCTCGGCTCGGCTCGCGCCGCGATCCTCGGTCAGCCAGTTGTCGGCCGGGCCGTCCTCCGAGCCCTCGCCGGACTCACCGGTCCCGTCGAAGCCGCCCGGCTCGGCGCCGTCGGCCGCGGCGGTGGCCATCGCGTCGGGCGCGACCTCTTCCTCGGCACGTTCGAGCAGCGGGTTACGCTCGAGCTCGGCATCGACGTAAGCCGCGAGATCGAGATGGGAGAGCTGCAGGAGCTTGATCGCCTGGAGGAGTTGCGGCGTCATCACCAGGCTTTGGCCCTGGCGAATCTCCAGCCGCTGCGACAAACCCATGAGCCACCCCGTTGCGCGCGGATTCGAGCCGCGCCCGGCATGCTTCTTGCATGACTTGGTTGAGGTTCTGTATAGCCGCTCGGCTGCGCGCGTCAAATACCGCGAGCTCGGTTAAGGCCGCATTTCCTGGATACCGCATTGTACGACCGCGGGAGCGCTTGCCCCGCGCCTTGTTCCGTTCCGGGAAGCGTGGTAGCGGGCCGGCCCGACGGTCGCGACGGACAAGCCCGCAAGGTTCGGGCCTTGCGACGATCCACGGAATTTCAGGAGCTTTCCATGGCCGACACTCCGGCGACCAATGGCGGCAGCGCGCAGGCGCAGCCCTCGGCCGACCAGGCGCCCTCGCTGAACGCGCTCGCGCAATATGCCAAGGACTTCTCCTTCGAGAACCCGAACGCGCCGCGCTCGCTCGCGCCCCAGCAGCAAGGTCCGACCATCAACATCCAGGTCAACGTCAACGCGAAGCAGCTCGCCGACACCGATTTCGAGATCGACCTCAAGCTCGAGGGCGACGGCAAGGTCGGCACCGAGGTGCTGTTCGCCTTCGACCTCACCTATTCGGGCGTGTTCCGGGCCCGCAACATTCCGCAGGACCAGCTCCACCCGGTCATCATGATCGAATGCCCGCGCCTGCTCTTCCCCTTCGCGCGCCAGATCGTGGCGGATGCGGTGCGCAACGGCGGCTTCCCGCCGCTCTACATCGACCCGATCGATTTCGTGGCGCTGTACCGCCAAAAGGCGGCAGAGCAGGGCCAGCCGGCGCCTGCGGCGGCGGGCGGCAATCCGGTCGCCTGACCCGCCAGGCGAAGCACCGGGCGTCAGTTCAGCCCATCCGTGCCCTTGGCCTTCTCGGACAGGTAATCTTCGGCGGTGCGGGGACGGGGACGCGGCGGCGCGCCGTGCGGGTCGAAGGACTCGTTGACCACCGCCTCGACCCGGCAATCCTCGCACATCATCAGGACCCGCACCCGCGCCTGCCCGGCGCCGCCCGAGAACATCCAATGCCGGTCGGAGAGCTTCCTCACCACGCTCTCGATCGCGCTCCTCGTGCCGAACGGCCTCGCGCAGGCGACGCAGTGGAAGGGCTCCTCTTCCTTGAGCACCCGCTTCGGCTCGTCCCAGGCTACGAAATCGATCCGCGGCTTCAAGCCGAGGATCGCGTCCTCGGGGCAGGTCGCGGCGCACAAGCCGCACTGCACGCAGAGCGACTCCGTGAAGCGCAGCATCGGCCGATCGGGATTGTCGGTCAGCGCCGCGGTCGGGCAGGCATTGACGCAGGCATGGCAGAGCGTGCAGGCCTCGACATTGTAGTCGAGCCCGCCGAAGGGCGCGCCGGGGCCAAGCGGGACCGCATCGGCCGGGGCAGGCGCGGCGCGCCGGAGCTCGCGGAAGGACAGTTCCAGGAGCCCGCGCTTGGCACCGGCGGGACGGAAGCCTGCCGGGCGCGGCGAGGGCGTGCCGAGCGGCAGCCGCTCGAGCGCCGCGCGGAGGACGTCGGGGTCGTCGGTCTCGATCGTCGAGACCAGGCCCGCGCCGTAGCCGAGCGCCGCGAGCACCGTGTTGGCAAGCGCAATGGTGCGCTGCAAGCCCGAAACATCGTGCCTCGGCTTCGCCCGGGTCAGGATGCGGGCTGCCACGGCGCCATAAGCGAAGCCGGCGGCGAGCACCTCAGGTCCGATCTGCGTGACCTCGTTGACCGGGACCGGGATGGCGTTCGCCGGCAGCCCGTCGCCGAAGCGGGAAAGCGCGTCGATCAGCGGCTCGCCATGGGCGGAATCGTGGAAGAGCAGCACCGGTTGCGCGCCGCCGGCCGCGCTATAGGCGGTCATCACGGTGTGAACGGTCCGCAATAGGCGCGAAGCCGGCGGCACGTCGTATTCCGCGGCGCCGGTCGGGCAGGCGGCGGCGCAGGATCCGCAGCCGGCGCAGACGTAAGGATCGATCGCGACATGGTCGCCCGCCGGGGTGATCGCGCCCGTCGGGCAGAGCTCGAGGCAGCGCGTGCAGCCCGTGATCTTCGAGCGCGAATGGGCGCATAAGGCGCTGTGGAAATTGACGAATCGCGGCTTGTCAAAGGTGCCGACGAGGTGCGAGGCCTCGAAGATCGCCCGCGCGATCGCGGCGGGATCGCGCGGGTCGGCGCGCAGATAGCCCGAGCGCAGCTCATGCGCCGGGAACAGCGGCAGGCCGCCGGACAGATCGACGATGAGATCGCAGTTCGACACCGCGCCGTCGCGCGAGGGGCCGAAGGAAAGGGCGCGGCGCGAGGAGTCGGCGGGCTGCGCGAAATCGTCGATCGTCAAGGCGAACTGGCCGAGGTGCCCGGTCGCGGCGACGATCGTGCCCTTGAGCACCGGGAAGTCGGTCGAGCGCGGCGGCGCAACCTCGCCGGGCTTCGTGAGAAGCACCGTGATGTCGAGGTGCTCGGCGAGCTTGCGGGCGGCCTCGATCGCGACCTCGTCGCGGCCGTAAACCAAGGTGACTCCACGGCTTTCCATGGCGACGAAGGGCACCGCCGGCGGCCCTTCCGCGGCCGCCGCGAGGAGCGCCGCCATCTTCGGCCCGGCCGCGCGCGCGTCCTTCGACCAACCCGCATTCTCGCGGATATTCGCGAAACGCAGCGCGACTGCAGGGTCCTGACCGTCGGCTGCAGGCGAGGTCTCCGCGGCGACCTCGCGGAAGAGCGGCGCCTCCTGCGTGCAGCCGACCGTGACGGCCGCGCCGGATCCCAGCGCCGCCTTGAACCTGTCGAGCTCGCGCCGGCAGAGCTGGTCGGCGGTGCGCAACGCCGCGCCCGATCCGCAGCCTTTCGCGATCGCCGCCTCGTCGAGTGGCATCGTCTCCTCGCAGGAGCAGGCGAACACGATCCTTGGGGTTTCGTCCACTTTCCCGGTCCCGAATGGAGGCGTTTTGACGCCTCTCGCCTTGGTTCTCCCCTCTTCTATACTAGAACGGCTCAAAAGAGCGACCCGGGACCTCGGGTCGCAGCCGGGAAACGCCGTGCCGCTCGCCGCCGCCTTGAGGCCGCCGCTCGACCTGCCGCCGCCCTACGGCCTGGTGACGCTGCGCGAGACCGGCGACGCCTTCGCGCATGCCTGCCGGATTGCCGGCGAGGCCGGGGCCGGCACCCTCGTTCATGTCGGGCGCTTCGACGTGATCGAGTTCGCCCTGGTGCTTGAGCCGGAGGAGCCGCTCGCCGGGGCGCGGCGCGCCTTCTTCGCCTGCATGGCGGCGCTCGGCGATTCGATCGCGTCGGTCTGCCCGCCGGACCGCCCGCTCAACTTCGAGTGGCCGGACACCATCCTGTTCGACGGCGCCCGCATCGGCGGGGGGCGGCTCGGCTGGCCGGAGGGCTGCCCCGAGGACGAGACGCCGCCCTGGCTCGTGTTCTCGGCCTCGCTCATCTGGGCCCGCATCGGCATCGGCGAGGGCGGCCTCGCACCGCATTCCACCTCGCTCGAGGAGGAGCAGTTCGACGAGGGCAGCGATGCCATCATCGGCGGGTTCTGCCGCTACCTGATGTCCGCCTTCCACGCCTGGAAGGAGGCCGGGTTCGAGAGCGTCGCCCCAGGCTACCTTTCGCGCCTGACGCTCGGCGAGGCGTGCCGGCTTGCCGACAACGGCGATCTCCTCATCGACGGCGGGGCGAGCTTGCGCCTGCCGCTTCTCCCGGCGCTGCGCGAGCCCGCATGGCTCGACCCCCAGACCGGCGGACCGAAGTTCTGACCATGTCCCTGAGGCTTCCCCGCACGATCCGGCTCGACCCTTCCGACACCTTCGTGTTCGAGCGCGCGGCCGAGCCCGGCGAATGGGCCGTCACCGGCACCTTCCTGTTCTGGGATGACGACGTTGCGGCGCTCACGGGAAAGCGCCGTGCGGCGTTCCGCGCAGGGTTCGTGGGGGTCGAGTCGCTTGGCTTCTCGACTCTCGTCGTGATCGCGCCGGCGACCGAGGCCGAGAGGGAAGGCGCCGTCGCATCGCTCGCCCGCCACATCCACGAGCGCTTCGGCGCGCCGTCGATCGAGGCGGCGCGCCAGGCTGCGCGGCAAGAGATCGATTTCGCGGCATCGCTGTGCCAGGACGAGGCCGGCACCACCATCGCCCTGCATCGCACGCTCGAGGACGGCACGATCCGCGAGCAGTTCCGGACCCTTCACCGCGCTCCGTCGCCGGATGGCGCCGATCGCCTCCACGCCCATGCCCGCGCCTTCGAGTTCGTCGAAGTCGAGGACGAGCCGAAGGAGCGGGTCGATCTCGCGGCACTTGCGGAAGCGAAGCGCTGATGCCGGAGTTCTGGGTCTCCTCCGGGCACCACCTCACGCCTCGCACCGACGGCGGCGGGCTCGCCGTGACCGACGAGCTACTTCTCGCTTATCTCGCCCGGCCCGAGCTGGTGCCGCCGGACGAGGCCTGCGACGCCGAGCGGGCGCTGCATGCGAGCCTCCTTGCGGCGCCTCGCGGCGCGGTCGCGAAGGCCGCGATCGCAGCGCTCGCCGACCCCGAGGCGCGCGAGAACTGGGCGATGATGATCGCCTTCCGCGACCGGCTCCTCGCCGCGCCGAGCGTCGAGGCGGCCTATCTCGACCTCGTCCGGCACGGCCCCGGCCAGACCCCGCCGATCTTCCTCAACCAGCTCGTCCACCTCGTCTTGCGCAACGCGCTCGACGCTTGTGCCGATCCTTACGTGCTTCGCGCGGCCGAGCTGTTCTTCCGGCCGCAGAAGGTCTCGTTCCATGAAAGCGCGATGCTTCTCGCCGATGCCGAGATCATCGAAGCGCATGAGCAGAGCCGCGGGCAGTCTCCCCTCGTCGCCATGCTCGGCCGGGAGCCCGCGGGGGAGCTCGACGTGCTCGATGACGAGAACAGCTGGACCTACTGGAGCCGCTCCGACGCCTTCACCATGGCGCTCAATCTCGGCTCGAACCCGCGCAGCCGCGAAGGGCTGGCGCGGGCGATCGAGGCCTGGGTCGCGCACCTCCTCGGCATCGAGGTCGCGGTCGAGCCGATCGCCCGGATCGAGGACCCCGACTGGCGCTGGTTCGTCGGGCTCGACGCGGAAGCGACGCGCATCGGCAACGCGCTATGGCAGGGCGAGGAGCTCGACGCGGACACGCAGTCGCGCATCCTTGCGCTGTTCCGGCTGACCTTTCCGGATGCGAGCTTCGTGGATGCGAAGATGGCGGGCTTCCCGGTCTATCTCATCCTGGCGATGACGCCGGACCACATGCTGCGCATGAAGCCGCAGAACCTGCTCGTCGGCCTGCCGCTCGCGGCCGCGCGGGCCGCCTGAGCGAGCGCGCGATGGCAGAGGATCGTTTCGAGGTCGGTGTGGTGGCGATCAGGAGGAAGCTCAAAAGCGCCTGGGCCGATCACGCCTGGCTGCCCCATTCCATCCTCCCTGCGGTGCCGGCCGCGAAGCCCTGGACCTCGCTCGGAAGAAGCGGCGAGGACGAGCTCTTCTATGCCGGAGCGTTCGAGCTGCGCCTCCACCCTTCCGAGACGGCGCATTACCGGGACAACCTGACCTCGGGGCGGCCGTCGCTCTGGGTGGCGCTGCGCCCGATCGGCGGCGACGAGCACGAGGTCGCGACGGTCACGGCAGATCCCTACGAAGGCGAGGCGCTCGCCGGAGGCATCGGCGAGATCGTCGAGGCGGTGCCGATGCCGCCTGAGCTTCAGGCCAAGATCGCCGCCTTCTTCGAGGCGAACCACGTCGAGCGCATCTTCTTCAAGCGGAAGCGCGACCGGGCCGATCCGGAAGCGCTCGGGCGGCGCGGACCCGCCCGCGGCAATGAGCGCGGGGACGAGGAATGAGCGACAGCTTCCTTTCGCGCTGGTCGCGGCGCAAGCGGGAAGCGCGAGAGGCTGAGCGCGAGCCCGATGGACCGGCGGAGGCGGAGGAGCAACGCGCCGGCGGCGAGGCCGGGCAGCAGGCAGCAGAGAAAGTGCCGGCCGAGCCCGAGGAACCGGCGCTCACGCCGGAGGAGATCGCCGAGCTCCCGAAGCTCGAGGAACTGACGGCCGAGACCGACATCTCGGTTTTTCTGCGCAAGGGCGTACCGGAGCCGCTCCGTAACGCCGCCCTGCGCCGGATGTGGTCGCTCGACCCAGCCATCCGCGACTTCGTCGGCGAGGCGCGCGACTACGGCTATGACTGGAACACTCCGGGGGGCGTGCCGGGCGCGGGCGAGCTTCTGCCCGGCGACGACGTCACGGCGATGCTGCGGGGCGTGTTCGGTGAGTCGGAGCCGCAGCTACCTCAAATGGGCCAATCCGGAGTTGAGGCTTCACGCGTTCGTGACGACCAAGCATTGTCCGCCTCCCAGACGGAGAATGCCGCCGCGTTGCAGCAAAGCTCGACGGCTGACAGGCCGGGATCGGTGGGGGCGCAAGGCATCGATCCGAAAAACCATAACGCCTTCAACAAACTCAAGCCCGCCGAAGCCGCCAATAACGGCGCTGCATCGCAAAATTCGAGCGAAGCCGCCCTGCCGGATGCCGCAGCGTCACGGCGCCATGGCGGGGCTAAGCCAGTGTAGAACCTTTCAAAACGGGCTTGCAGCCAAGGCATAGGCTTCTATTATGCCCGGCCACAACAACCTGCGGAGCGGCCCGTGTGTGGGGGCAGCGAACCGTGCGGTCGGGACAGGAAATGCGTGAGGGTGGTCTGGAAGAGGCCATAAGGGCGGCTGGCGGCGTCGGCGCTTTGGCGCGCGGATTGGGCATTTCGCAGCCTTCGGTCTCCAATTGGCAGCGCATCCCGGCGGAACGCGTGATCGCTGTCGAGGCGCTCACCGGCGTGCCGCGCGCGGCGCTTCGCCCCGATCTATATCCGGCGAACAGCGACGAGCCTCAGGCCGCGGTCGACGAGGTCGATCTGCTGCGCTCGCACGAATACAACCTTCTCTCGCTTCTTCTTGGCCGGGCCCCGGCCCGCGAGGTGCTCGACCGGGTGGCGGATCTCAGAGGCGAGCCGAGCCCGCTCGGCCTTGCCCACATCGCGCTTGCCGAAGCCGCGGCGAGCGCTGACCCGGATGATCTGCAGCGCGAGTATTTCGACCTCTTCGTCGGGGTCGGCCGCGGCGAACTCCTCCCTTACGCCTCCTATTATCTGACCGGTTTCCTGCAGGAGCGTCCGCTCGCCCGAGTGCGGGAGGACCTCAACCTGTTCGGAATCGAGCGCGCGGAAGGCCAGAGCGAGCCGGAGGACCACCTCGCGATCCTGTGCGAGGTCATGGCCGGCTTGTGCGTCGGTCGCTTCGGCGCCGAGCCCGGGGCCGACCGCCGCTTCTTCGAGCGTCATCTCAAGCCCTGGGCGCCCCGTTTCTTCGCCGACCTCGAGACCGCGAAGTTCGCGAAATTCTACAAGCCGGTCGGCGCGATCGGCCGCGCCTTCATGGAGATCGAATCCGAAGCCTTCGCCATGGCCGCGTGAGCGAGCGCGTCCATCACGAGAATCCGGCGGTGCCGCGCCGCCTGAGCGGAACGAGGATGGGCCGAAGGCTCGCCCTCCGGGAGGAACGAACGATGCGCGAGAAACCGAAGCCCGCGATGGACCGCCGCAACTTCCTGCGCGCCGCCGGAGGCATCCCGGTGGCCGTCGCGGCCGCCGCATCGCCGATCGCCGCGACCGAGGCCGAGGCCTACGATCCCGGCCGCGACGAGACCAAGGCCCGCTACCAGGACTCCGATCACGTCAAGGCGTTCTATCGGACGAACGGCTACGAGACGTTGAAGAAGTGAGGGCGCCATGCTGATCAAGCGCAAGAGCGGCGAAGCGAGCCGCAGCAAACTGCAAGCCGTCACGGCGGGCCTCGCGCTCGAGGCGATCGACCGGCGCAGCTTCCTCAAGCGGTCGGGTCTCGCGGTCGGCGGCCTTGCCGCGATCGGATCGATCCAGCTCGGATCGGTGCGCAAGGCGCGGGCCGCCACCATTCCCGGACCGGTGCCGGGCGCGAAGACCGAGATCAAGAAGAACATCTGCACCCACTGCTCGGTCGGCTGCACGGTCATCGCAGAGGTTCAGAACGGCGTCTGGACCGGCCAGGAGCCTGGCTGGCAGAGCCCGATCAACCGCGGCACGCATTGCGCGAAGGGCGCGGCGATCCGCGAGATCGTCCACGGCGACCGCCGGCTCAAATACCCGCTCAAGCTCGTCAACAACCAATGGCAGCGGATTTCGTGGGATCAGGCGATCAACGAGATCGGCGACAAGCTGATGGACATCCGCGGCAAGCACGGCGCGGACGCCGTCTTCTGGCTCGGCTCGGCGAAGTTCACGAACGAGGCTGCCTACCTGATGCGCAAGTTCGGCGCCTTCTGGGGCACGAACTCGATCGACCACCAAGCCCGCATCTGCCACTCGACGACGGTCGCGGGCGTCGCCAACACCTGGGGCTACGGGGCGCAGACCAACTCCTACAACGACATCCGCAACGCCAAGACCATGGTCTTCATCGGCTCGAACGCGGCCGAGGCGCACCCGGTCGCGATGCAGCATCTCCTGGCTTCGAAGGAGCTAAATCGCGGCAACATGATCGTCTGCGATCCGCGCTTCACGCGCACCGCGGCGCACGCGACCGAGTATGTGCGGTTCCGCTCCGGCACCGACATCCCGCTCGTGTGGGGCATGCTCTGGCACGTCTTCCAGAACGGCTGGGAGGACAAGGACTTCATCGCCAAGCGCGTCTACGGCATGGACGACGTCCGCAAGGAGGTCGAGAAGTGGAACCCCGAGGAGGTGCAGCGCGTCACCGGCGTCCCTGGCGAGCAGCTGAAGCGCGTCGCGGAAAAGTTCGCGAAGGAGAAGCCGGCGACCATCATCTGGTGCATGGGCGCGACCCAGCACACGGTCGGCACGGCGAACGTGCGCGCCTTCTGCATCGCTTGCCTCGCGACCGGCAATGTCGGCTCGGCCGGCACTGGCGCCAACATCTTCCGCGGCCACACCAACGTGCAGGGCGCGACCGATCTCGGGCTCGATAACACCACGCTCCCCCTCTACTACGGCCTGACCGAAGCGGCCTGGAAGCATTGGGCGCGCGTCTGGGAGGTCGAGTACGAATGGCTGCAGAGCCAGTTCGACGAGGTGCCGGCCAAGGCGGGCCGTGCGGCCCGCACCAAGAAGCAGAACATGGAGACGCCCGGGATCACCTCGACCCGGTGGTTCGATGGGGTCAACCTGCCCGAGGATCAGATCGACCAGCGCTCCCCGATCCGCGGCATGATCGTGATGGGCCACGGCGGCAACACAGTGACCCGCATCCCCGAGGCGAAGAAGGGGATGGACAAGCTCGACCTCCTCGTCGTCGCCGACCCGCATCCGACGACCTTCGCCACGCTCTCGGATCGGCGGGACAATATCTACCTCCTGCCGGTCTGCACCTCCATGGAGATGGACGGCTCGCGCACCGCCTCGAACCGCTCGCTGCAATGGGGCGAGAAGATCGTCGAGCCGGCCTTTGAGTCGAAGGACGACTACGAGGTCATGTACCTGCTTGCGAAGAAGCTCGGCTACGCCGAGCGGATGTTCAAGAACATCAAGGTCGAGAACAACAAGCCCCTCGCCGAGGACATCCTGCGCGAGCTCAATCGCGGCGGCTGGTCGACCGGCTATTGCGGGCAATCGCCGGAGCGCCTCAAGGCGCATATGAAGAACCAGGACAAGTTCGACATCGTGACGCTGCGCGCGCCCAAGGACGCCCCGGAGGTCGGGGGGGACTATTACGGCCTGCCCTGGCCGTGCTGGGGCAAGCCCGAGATCCGCCACCCGGGCTCGGCAATCCTCTACAACACCAACCTCCACGTGAAGGACGGCGGCTCGACCTTCCGCGCCCGCTTCGGCATCGAGCGCAACGGCCAGACGCTGCTGGCCGAGGGCTCCTACTCGAAGGGGTCGGAGCTGACCGACGGGTACCCGGAGTTCACCTACGGAATGCTCAAGAAGCTCGGCTGGGACAAGGACCTCACGCCCGAGGAGACGGCGGTGATCCAGCGCATCGGCGGCAACAACGCCGACGCGGTGAGCTGGGCGATCGACCTCTCCGGCGGCATCCAGCGGGTCTGCCTAGAGCACGGGGTCGCGCATTACGGCAACGGCAAGGCGAGGGCGAACGCCTGGAACCTCCCCGACCCCATCCCGGTGCACCGCGAGCCGATCTACACCCCGCGGCCGGACCTCGTGGCGAAGTACCCGACGCTGCCCGACGCCCGTCAGTTCCGGGTGCCGAACATCGGCTTCTCGGTACAGAAGGCGGCGGTCGACAAGGGCATCGCCAAGGAGTTCCCGATCATCCTCTCCTCGGGCCGCCTCGTCGAATACGAGGGCGGCGGCGAGGAGACGCGCTCCAACAAGTGGCTTGCCGAGCTGCAGCAGGACATGTTCGTCGAGATCAACACCGGCGACGCGACCGATCGCGGCATCAAGGACGGGCAGTGGGTCTGGGTGCTCGGTCCCGAGAACTCGGCCCGCGCGCGGGTGAAGGCGCTCGTCACCGACCGGGTCGGCCGGGGCGTCGCCTGGATGCCCTTCCACTTCTCGGGCTTCTACCAGGGCGCCGACCAGCGCGACCGCTACCCGCAAGGGACCGACCCTGTGGTGCTCGGCGAGAGCGTCAACACCATCACCACCTACGGCTTCGATCCGGTCACCGGCATGCAGGAGCCGAAAGCCACCCTTTGCCAGATCCGGGCCGCGTGATCGGGGAGACTAGACCATGGCTCGCATGAAGTTCCTCTGCGACGCGGACCGCTGCATCGAGTGCAACGCCTGCGTCACCGCCTGCAAAAACGAGCACGACGTGCCCTGGGGCATCAACCGGCGGCGCGTCGTGACCCTCAACGACGGCAAGCCGGGCGAGCGCTCGATCTCGATGGCCTGCATGCACTGCACCGACGCGCCCTGCGCGGCGGTGTGCCCGGTGAACTGCTTCTACACCACGGCCGACGCGGTGGTGCTGCACTCCAAGGATCTGTGCATCGGCTGCGGCTATTGCTTCTACGCCTGCCCGTTCGGCGCGCCGCAATATCCCAAGGTCGGCAACTTCGGTTCGCGCGGCAAGATGGACAAATGCACCTTCTGCGCCGGCGGCCCGGAAGCCGACAACACCGAGGCCGAATACGCGAAGTACGGAACAAACCGTCTCGCCGAGGGCAAGCTGCCGCTGTGCGCCGAGATGTGCTCGACCAAGTCGCTGCTGGCGGGTGACGGCGAGATCATCGCGCAGATCTTCAAGGAGCGGGTCACCAAGCGTGGCTACTCGTCGGGTGCCTGGGGCTGGCAGACGGCGTATCGCGAGACCATCGCGTCCTAACGGGGCGGTGCCGGGAACAACGTGCCGCCGAGCCAACGGCGGCACAGGAAAGTCAGGGGAGGTTTGGCATGGCGAGGTTCCTCGCGCAGGCTCGTTTTATCATCGTGGCATTCGCCGTCG
>JAQSWQ010000063.1 GCA_029266525.1 Microvirga sp. | reverse complement strand
CCAGGTCCTCTCTTTGGGAGAGTCCCGCCCGTCCCCTCGGACCGCGTGTTCCTCAGCCGACCACCCGGACCGGGCATGCGTTCCCGGCGCGGGCACCGGTCCTGCCCCACGCCACGACGCCTCATGAGCGCGCCCCTCGGGTGGACGGGACGAGCGGAAACTAGGACGAAGTTCCGCGGCTTGTCAAGAAGATTTTCATAGGGAGTGCGAACCGGGCCCCACTTTTCGGGATCACCCTCTATGATACCGGCGAGTTCGGCAGGCGCTTCACTGCGACGATCGGGCCGTAGCTGTTGAGCCGGATGCGTTCCTCGGCTTCGCGCGACGGCTCGATCGCGACCGCCATGTGGTGCCCGTTGGCATGCAGGAGGCGCGTCTCGTCGAGCATCACGCCCATATGGCCCTTCCAGAAGACGAGGTCCCCGCGCCGCAGCCCCGAGAGGTCCGGCGCGAGATCGACGGGCTCGCCGAGGGCCGCCTGCTGCATGTCGGTGTCGCGCGGCGCATGCATGCCCGCCGCGGCGAGCGAGAGCTGGATCAGCCCCGAGCAGTCGAGGCCGAGGCTGGTCTTGCCGCCCCACAGATAGGGGGTGCCCAAAAAACGCTCGGCCACAGCAACGAAATCGCGCTCATGCGAGGCGAGAGGCGCGAGATGGCCAGCGAAGATGAACGCGGTCCCGCCGATGCGTGCCCATTCCTTCTCGCGGCCGATGACCGGGACCGCGGCGCCGAGGCTGAGGTGCTGGAGCGGCGGGAGCTTCAGGTTGGGGCCCGGGAAGACGAAGCTGCGGAGCGCCGCGACGCGGTGCGTCGGCGCGGGCTCCTCGGGTCCCAGCGCCTCGGCCGAGAGATAGCCGACATAGCCGTCACTTTCGAGCTGGCCCCAGGCCCAGCCCTCGTGCTCGTCATAGACGCGCACCCGCTCGCCCATCAGCGCCTCCGTGTCGATCGAGACCTCGGGCGAGGGGTGCGGCCGCAACGGAGCCGATGGCACGACGACGCGCATGAGCGTGCCCGTGCTGTAGCGCGGCGCCTCGACCGTTTGGCGCAGGCGCTCGTCGGCGAGATCGGCGCGGGCCGGGGTGATGCGTCGGTCGAAGCTCATCGGTTCAGCCTATCACGTTCGGGGCTGGTGCGGGTAAATGGCCCCGACCGAAGCGCTCCTTGAGAATCGCATAGATGACGCGGGCGCCTTGCACCTCGCCGCCCTCGGGCCGGCCGGGCTTTGCGGCCGGGGTCCAGCCGTAGATGTCGAAATGCGCATAGGACTTTGCCTTCTCGACGAAGCGCGTCAGGAACAGCGCCGCGGTCACCGAGCCCGCGAAGGGACCGCCCGAGATATGGTTCACGTCGGCGATCTTCGATTCGAGCAGCTTTGCGTAAGGCGGCCACAGCGGCATGCGCCAGACCGGATCGTTCACGGCCTCGCCGAGCCGCGAGAGATCGGCCGCGAGCGCGTCGTCCTGCGTGTAGAAGGGCGGCAGGTCCGGCCCGAGCGCGACCCGCGCGGCGCCGGTGAGCGTTGCGAAATCCACGATGATCTCGGGCGCTTCCTCGTCGGCGAGCGCGAGCGCGTCGGCAAGGATGAGGCGGCCTTCTGCGTCCGTGTTGCCGATCTCGACGGTGAGCCCCTTGCGGCTCTTGAGCACGTCGCCGGGCCGGAAGGCCGAGCCGGAGATCGCGTTCTCGACGGCGGGCACGAGCACCCGCAGATGCAAGTGCAGCCCCGCACCCATGACCATGTCGGCGAGCGCGAGCGCCGCGGCGGCGCCGGCCATGTCCTTCTTCATCAGCGCCATCCCGGTCTCGGGCTTGATGTTGAGGCCGCCGGTGTCGAAGGCGACGCCCTTGCCGACGATCGCGACCCGCGGCGCCGCCTCATCGCCCCAGCGCAGGTCGATCAGCCGCGGCGCGCGCGGCGAGGCCCGGCCGACGGCATGGATCATCGGGAAATTCTGCGCGAGGAGCTCGTCGCCGACGATGCTCTCGACTTGTGCGCCGTGCTTCTCCGCGAGCCTTAGCGCCGCCGCTTCGATTTCTTCCGGCCCGAGGTCGTTCGCGGGCGTGTTGACGAGGTCGCGCCCGAGCGTCACGGCTTCGGCAATGCGCGAGACCTCCTCCGCGTCGACCCCGCGCGGCGGGACCAGCCGGACGCGCTTCTTTGCGGGCTCGCGGTAGTGCTCGAAGCGGTAGCCGCCGAGAAGCCAGGCGAGCGTCGCAAGTGCCGGTTCCGGCCAGGCGCCGTCGAGCCGGTAGGCTCCGTCCGGCAGCACGGTCGGGAGCTTGCCGGCGATGAACGGATCCGGCCGCTTGGCCGAAGCCGGATCGACCCCGAAGAGCACAGCCTCGAGGCCGCCGTCGGCTCGCGGCAGGAGGCAGTGGTTGCCGGCCTTGGGCTCGAAACCTTGCGCGGCCGCGAAGGCGCGGGCCGCCTCGGACAGAGCCGAGCTCGCGGTCGCAAGGCTCTCCGGGGTGACGGCAAAGATCGGGGTCGCCGCGTCGTGATCGCTCGCAAGCAGAGGGTGGGCCATGACGTGCTTTCGCTGAGCGCTCGGGCCTACCGAGCTTCGCCGGCGCCCGCAACGATCAGTTCGTCCGGTCGGCGTCGATTCAGAAAAAATCGACGAATGCGACCGCAATCTCTGCGGGGGCTCGGTTTGGAGATCCTGGGGATGAAGAAACTCTGTCTTGCGGCGTTGGCGCTGGCCACCGCCGCCACCTTGTCGACGCCCGCCTCGGCGGGTTGGTACTACCGCCGCGGATGGTCGCCGGGCGCGGCGGCGGCGGTCGGCGTGCTCGGCGGCGTCGCCGTCGGCGCTGCAATCGCAAATGCGCGGCCGAGGCCGGCGCCGGTCTACCTGGCTCCGCCCCCGGAGGCGGAATGCTATGTCGAGCGCCGCCGGGTCTGGGTGCCGGGCTGGGGCTGGGAAATGCGCCGGCGCACGATCTGCGAATAGCGCGCCTCAAGACGCCTGACGATCGAGCCCCGCCGGGCCGCCCGGCGGGGCTTTTCATTCGCGCCAGCGGCCGCTTAACCGTCCCTTAGGGTTAACGCCCTATTGACGGGAGCCGAGGTTCGCGTGCGGCGGAGTTCCAGGGATGGCATCGAGGTTGTGCGGGAGCGGCCGGTTACGGGCCCGGGCGGCGGTCCTTGCGGCTGTCGGGTTGGCGGCGCTTGCGACGTCCGGCTGCCTGCGCAAGGGCCCCGAGGAGATGACCGGCTCGATCGCAGCGGCGCAGGACCCGCGGCGCTCCGTCGACGCTTGGGCGGCACGCGTCCAGGCCAACCCCGCCGATGCCGGCGCAGCGATCAATTATGCGCGCGCGCTGCGCGCCGCGGGCCAGCGCTCGCAGGCGGTCGCCGTGCTGCAGCAGGCCGCGATGCGCGGGCAGCAGAATTCCGAGCTCCTCGCCGCCTACGGCAAGGCGCTCGCCGATGTCGGGCGTTACAAGGAGGCCGCCGAGGTGCTCGGCCGGGCCCATCTCCCGGAGCGCCCGGATTGGCGGATCCTTTCAGCCCAGGGTGCGGTCGCCGACCAGATGGGCGACCACGGCCTCGCCCAGCGGTACTACGAGGCGGCCCTCAAGATCGTACCCGGCGAGCCGACCGTGCTCTCGAATCTCGGCCTCTCCTACGCCCTCTCGAAGAAGCTCCCCGAGGCCGAGCGGACGCTTCGCGAGGCGAATGCCGGCAAGAGCGCCGACGGGCGCGTGAGGCAGAACCTCGCCCTCGTGCTCGGCCTCCAGGGGCGCTTCGGCGAGGCCGAGGAGGTGCTGCGCCGCGATCTCCCGGCGGCCGAGGCCGCCGCGAACGTCGCCGCGATCCGCGGCCTCGTCAGCCAGCCGAACAGCTGGAAGGCGATCAAGCAGGCGGACGCGAAGGGCGGTTCGAAGGCGGCGCCGGTGCGCGCCGCGGCCGCGAAGACCGGCGCCGAATAAGGCGCTCCGCGGGCGCTACTTCCAGCCGAAGACCTGGATCAGCGCCGGGGTCATGATCACCACGAACAACACCGGCAGGTAGAACAGGATCATCGGCACGGTGAGCTTCGGAGGAAGCGCCGCAGCCTTCTTCTCGGCCTCGTTCATGCGCATGTCCCGGCTCTCCTGCGCGAGCACGCGCAGCGCCTGGCCGAGCGGCGTGCCGTAGCGCTCGGCCTGGATCAGCGCGGTGGTGATCGACTTCACCGCCTCGAGGCCGATGCGGTTGCCGAGGTTCTCGTAGGCCATGCGGCGCTCGGCAAGATATGACAGCTCCGCCGTGGTCAGCGTGAGCTCCTCGGCGAGCGGGATGCACTGGCTTCCGACCTCCAGGCCCACGCGGCGGAAAGCCTGCTCGATCGACATGCCGGACTCGACGCAGATCAGCAGCAGGTCGAGCGCGTCGGGCCAGGAGCGCCGGATGACGATCTGGCGCTTCTTGATCGCGTTGGTGAGGTAGATCTCGGGCGCCTTGATGCCGAGGAAGGCGGCGGCGACGACCGACCCGGTCTTCAAGATGAACGGCATCTCGAACGCCTTCAGCACGAACAGGTAGAAGGCGGTGACGAGCATCAGCCCGATCGGCATGACGAGCCTGAAGAACAGGAACGCCGTCTCGGCCTGCTGGCCTCGGTGGCCGGCCATGACGAGCTGCCTCTTCGCGGTCTCGGTGCCGAGCCAGTCGCCGAGCTTGAAGCGCTCGACCACCTGCTTCATGTAGGCCTTGGGCTGCTGGCGCAGCGTGACCTTCTGGGCCTGGCCCTTCGAAAGGCGATCGCGCTCGCGGGCGCGGATCTTCTCGCGCTCGAGCGCCACGGCCTTCATCCGTCGGCCGAGGCTGTCGCCCTCGAGCAGAGGCTGCGCCACCGTGTAGGCGGTCGCGGCCGCGGCGATGCCGACCAGCACGGAGGCGACGAACTGGGCGTCGCTGAGCTTCTGGTAGATGAGTTCGAGCATGGCCCGCGTGCGCTCCTAGATGTCGAAGCTGATCATCTTCTTCATCACGAAGACGCCGGTCATCATCCACATGCCCGAGGCGACGAGGCAGATCTTGCCGACCTGCGTCGTCCACAACAGCTCGATGTAGCTCGGGCTCGACAGATAGGTCAGGATCGCGACCGTGAAAGGCAGGCAGGCGATGATCGCCGCCGAGGCCTTCGCCTCCATGCTCATCGCCTTGATCTTGCCCTGCATCTTGCGGCGGTCGCGCAACACCCGCGAGAGGTTGCGCCGGATTTCTGCTGGATCCCGATCACGATCGCGAAGAAATTCGCCTCGGCGACCGGGATGCGCTCGAAGAGCTTGCCGACGGCGTCGCCGATCGAGATGCCGAGCGTCTGCGATTCGATGATCGTGCGGAACTCGCTCTTGAGCGGCTCCTGGGCCTCGCTCGCGATCATGCGCATGCAGTCGGCGAGCGGCAGGCCGGCCTTGATGCCGCGCACGATGACGTCGATCGCGTTCGGCAGCTCGTCGAGGAAGCGCTTGATGCGCCGGTTCTTGAGATAGCCGAGCACCCAGCGCGGCAGGCCGACGCCGCCGACGACCATGCCGCCGAGCGCAAGGACGAGGTTCCCGGAGAGCACGAACAGGAAGAAGCCGAGGGCAAGCGCGATGATCGCGCTGATCGTCAGGAAGCGCTGCTTCGACCAGGCGAGGCCGGCCTGGATGATGCGGCCCTCGATGGTGACCTTGTGGCGCGCCTTCTCCCGCGCCTCGAGATCCTTGAGGCTCTGGGCGACCTGGTCGCGCCGGCTGACGGCGGCGACGCGCTCGGTGCGCCGATCGGGGCCGCGCGCGACGAGCGCCTTCTGCCGCTTCTCGGCCCGCGCCTCGCCGGACAGAAGCGGGTAGATGAAGACGTAGGCGACGCCGCCGGCGGCGATCGACGCCAGCGCGACTGCGGCGAGCGTCGAGTTCACCGCCTTGCCCCGTTGGTGCCGGCAAGGCTCATGCGGCGGCGTCCTCGTCGACGCGCTCCATGGCGTCGAGGGCGGCTGCGAGCTTCTTCTCCTCGCCGTAGTAGCGCGCGCGCTCCCAGAACCGCGGCCGGCCGATGCCGGTCGAGCGGTGGCGCCCGATCAGCTTGCCGCCCGCGTCCTCGCCGACGATGTCGTAGAGCACGAGGTCCTGCGTGATGATCACGTCGCCTTCCATGCCCATCACCTCGGTGACGTGGGTGATGCGGCGCGAGCCGTCGCGCAGGCGCGCCGCCTGGATGATGACGTCGACCGAGGCCACGATCATCTCGCGGATGGTGCGGGACGGCAGCGAGAAGCCGCCCATGGTGATCATCGATTCGAGACGCGACAGGCACTCGCGCGGCGAGTTCGCGTGGAGCGTGCCCATCGAGCCGTCATGGCCTGTGTTCATCGCCTGCAGGAGGTCGAACGCCTCGGGCCCGCGGACCTCGCCGACGATGATGCGCTCGGGACGCATGCGCAGGCAGTTGCGGACGAGGTCGCGCATCGTGACCTGGCCCTGGCCCTCGAGATTGGGCGGCCTCGTCTCGAGCCGCACCACGTGGGGCTGCTGCAGCTGCAGCTCGGCCGCGTCCTCGCAGGTGATGACGCGCTCGTCGTGCTCGATGTAGTTCGTCAGGCAGTTGAGCAGCGTCGTCTTGCCCGAGCCCGTGCCGCCCGAGATCACGACGTTGCAGCGGACCTTGCCGATGACCTTGAGCAGCGTCGCACCCTCGGGCGAGATCGCGCCGAAACGGGTGAGCTGATCGAGCGTCAGCTTGTCCTTCTTGAACTTGCGGATGGTGAGCGTCGGCCCGTCGATCGCGAGCGGCGGCGAGATCACGTTGACGCGAGAGCCGTCGGGCAGGCGCGCGTCGCAGATCGGCGAGGATTCGTCCACCCGCCGGCCGACCTGGCTGACGATCCGCTGGCAGATGTTCATCAGCTGCTGGTTGTCGCGGAAGCGGATGTTGGTCAGCTGGATCTTGCCCGAGACCTCGATGTAGGTCTTGCTCGCCCCGTTGACCATGATGTCGGCGATGTCGTCGCGGGCGAGCAGCGGCTCGAGCGGGCCGTAGCCGAGGACGTCGTTGCAGATGTCGTCGAGGAGCTCTTCCTGCTCGGCGATCGACATCACGACGTTCTTGAGGCCGATGATCTCGTTGACGATGTCGCGGATCTCCTCGCGCGCCGCGTCGGGCTCGAGCCGCGAAAGCTGCGCGAGATCGATCGCCTCGATCAGCGCGCCGAAGATCATCCCCTTGGTCTGGTAGTATTCCTCGGATTTGCGCGCCTCCTGCGCCACCACCACCGGGGCCGGCTCGGGCGCACGCGGCTCGTGCGCCGCCCGGGCGGGCTCGATGTCGGCGAGAACCGGGACGGATGGAGCGGGCGCCGCCGGCGGCGGGGCGCTCGCGCCGGCCGCCGGTCCCGGCGCGGATCCTGGAACGGCGCGTTTGCCGAACATGCCTTATCCCTCTTCGAGCCTCACGACGCTTTTCGGCGCGCGAGACGGGCGAGGATCGGCTCGAGCAGGTTCCCTTTCGACCGCCGCGGCTCGGCGCGCCCAGTGATGGCGCCGCCGAGATCCTTGAAGGCCTCGGCGATCTTGCCCGACGCCTGCACCTCGGCGATCATCTGGCCGTTGTTCGCCGCCGTGCCGAAGAGCTGGGCGTCGAAGGGAAGCGAGGCGGAGATGTCCGTGCCCAGCGCCTTCGCGAACTCGGCGGCCGCGATCTCGGGGCGCTTCGGGACGCCGACCTGGTTCAGGAGGATCTTCGGCTTGCGGTCGTTCGGGCGGGCCTGGCGCAAGGTGTCGTAGAGATTCTTGGCATTGCGCAGGCTCGCGAGCTCCGGCGCCGCCACGATCACGATCTCGTCCGCTCCGATCAGCGTGCGCCTGACCCAGGCGGTCCAGGCATGCGGCACGTCGAGCACGATGCAGGGCACCGAGCTGCGCAGGATGTCGAGGAGGCCGTCGAGCGCCGTCTCGACGAGGTCGGTCGTGCGCTCGAGCATCGCCGGCGCCGCAAGCAGGCTCAGATTGTCGCTGCACCTCGACAGGAGCCGGTCGACGAGATTGGCGTCGAGCCGCTCGGGCGCGAAGATCGCCTCGGCGATGCCCTGCGGCGGGTCCTGGTTGAAGTCGAGGCCGGCGGTGCCGAAGGCGATGTCGAGGTCGACCACGACCGTCGACACCGAGAGCTGGCGCGCCATCGCCCAGGACAGGTTGTGGGCGACGGTCGAGGCGCCGACGCCGCCCTTGGCGCCGACCACGGCGACGGTGCGTCCGACCGGGTCGGCGCCCGGGCCGGAGAACAGCTCGGAGATGGACCGCACGATGTCGAGCACGGCGACCGGCGCGATGATGTACTCGCTCACCCCTCGCCGCATGAGCTCGCGATAGAGGATCACGTCGTTGACGTGGCCGACCACCATCACCTTGGTGCCGCCGTCGCAGACCTCGGAGAGCTGGTCGAGCAGGGCGAGGAGCGCAAAGCGGTCGCCATGCGATTCGAGCACGATCACGTTCGGGGTCGGCGAATGGCGGTAGGCCTCGACCGCCGCCGGCGCGCCGCCCATCAGCACCTTGAGCTGCGCCTTCTGCATGCGGCGGTCTTCCGCCGCGGCCTGGATCGAGGCCGCCACGTCCGGCGTCTCGCAGAAGGCCTGGATGGTGATGCGCGGGACCGGCGCGATCACCCGATCTTCGGCCTCGTTCATGTCAGACATGGTCCGGTCCCCGCCCTGGCTCATCAATTCCCGACCGACCGGTTGATGCGGTTCTGGTCATCCTGCCGGTAAACCGTGGACGGATCCTTGCCGTCGCGCAGGTCCTGGATGTCCTTGACCTGGCGCAGCGTGTCGCCATGCGTCTCGATGCGGCCGCGCGCGAGGTCGATCGGGTCGGCGACCTGCCGCGCGAGGTTCGACTGGGTGGCGCAGCCGAGATTCCAGTAGGGCTGGTTGCCGAAGTTGAAGCGCGGGTCGCTCCCGCCGAGATCCTGCGGCCACAGCCCGCATTTCGAGGCGACCTTCGCCTGAAGGCGCTGGAAGGAGAGGCGGATGGTCGAGGCGACCGCGGGGTCCGCGACCGCATAGCTCGAGACGCTGATGACGGCGGCCGGCACGCCGGTCTCCTCCATGGTGGCGCGGATCGAATCCAGCGCACGATGGGCAAAGGCGTCGGTCCTGCCGCCGGACGGGATCTGCGCCGTCATCGGGCCCTGGCCGTGGCGGCGGTACTCGGTGGCAAAGGCCCGCACGTCCTCGCGCTGGCGCGGATTGAGCACGCCGGACCCCACGATGAAGACGTCGAGGTTGCGGGGCCCGTCCGCCAGCACGATCGGATGGCGCGCGTGGTGGTCGTGCGGGTAGATCGAACCCGTCACGGCCCGGTCGGGCGCGCAGGCGCCGATCAGGGCCGCAAGGCCTGCGAACGCCGCCAGATTGCGGCTCCGGGTGGGAAGGCGGCGTGGCATCATGAGGTCCTCTGAACCCGTTTCGCGGCGCTGCGGCTCATGCGCGCTCAATCCGTGATGAAGCCGAAGCGGCCTTTGAGAGCGGTCGCGGGGGCCGCGCCGGCGACGCCGTAGAGCCGGTTCAACCGTCCGAGCAGGACCGCCTGCGCATCGTGGGAATCGACGAAGCCGTCGTCCGGCCGCGTGACCTCGTCCGGATCGAGCGGCTTTGCGATGTAAGGCGTGACCATGATCATCAGCTCGGTTTCCTGGCGCTGGTAGTCGCGCGAGCGGAAGAGCGCGCCGAGGATCGGGAGGTTCTTCAAGCCGGGGAAGCCGTCGATGACCTGCCGCGAGCTCTGCTGGATCAGCCCCGCCGACACGAGCGAGGCGCCGGACGGGACCTCGACGGTGGTCTCGGTGCGCCGCGTCTTCACCCCGGGGACGCTGATCGTGGTGAGCCTGATCGCGGTCTCCTGGTCGAGCTCGGAGACCTCGGTCGAGATCCTCAGGCTGATGCGCCGCTCGGAGAGCACCACCGGCGTGAAGTTGAGGCTGACGCCGATCGGCCGATAGCTGATGGTCAGGATCGTGCGGCCGCTCGCGAGGTCGAAGGTCTCGCCTGCCGCGTAAGGTATCTCTCCGCCGGCGAGGAACTTCGCGCTTTCGCCCGACACCGCGACGAGCGTCGGCTCGGCGAGGAGGCGCATCAGGCCGTTGCGCTCGAGAGCGCGGACGACCGAGCGGGTCTGGTCCGCGCCGGGGCCGTTCGGCGTGAACTGCCCGGTGATGGTGCGCGGGTCGGCGCCAGCCGAGACGCGCGGATCGACCGCCGCGAGCCCCGAGCCGGCAAGATCGAGGAAGCTGAAGGCCGAGGACTTCCCGATCGACCAGTTGATCGCGCTGAGATTGACCCCGAGCTGCTTCAGGACCTGGCGCTGGACCTCGGCAACGGTCACGCGCAGCATGACCTGGTCCTTGCCCTTGATGGTCAGCGAGTTGATCACGGCGCCCTTAGCCGAGCTGAACAGGCCCGCCGAGACGCCGACGAAGGCATTGGCGATGTCGGCCGCCTGCTGCGCCTCCGAAGCGGAAGCCACCATGCCGGTGAGAAGGATCGAGTCGCCCGCCGGCCGCACCTCGACCTGCGCGGAGGGCAGGGCGGTCTTGAGCGTCTGGCGCAGCACGTTGAGGTCGCGACCGACCGAGACCTCGAGCGCGGCGATCTGGCGCCCCTCGGCATCCATGACGAAGATCGAGGTGGCGCCGTTCTCCATGCCGATCACGAAGAGCTTGCGGGTCGAGCGCACGACGGCGTTCGCCACCTTGGGGTTCGCGACGAACACCTCCTTGGCGTCCCGCGGGAGGTCGACGATCAGCGAGCGCCCGATCGAGAGATCGATGCGGCGTGCGACGGCCTGCTCATAGGGCCCGACCTCGAGGACCGGCGCCGCCGCGACGCCGCCGCCGTCACGGCCGAACACCGGGGAGGGCGCCGCGAGCAGAACCGCGGTTCCGACTGTCGCGAGCAGGAAGCCGAGCTTCTTCCTCGCCGTTCTCCGCCGGGTCGCGATCATCGGGAAGCCCTTCATGAACTCTGGAGCTGTCATCACCGCTTGGGCGTCTGCTTGGCGACGCCGTAGCGCACGACCGTGAGCGAGCTGTCGCCCCGGTCGACGCGCGGCGCGTCCTGGGCCTGGTTGGCGTCGGCGAGGCTGCGCAGCGCGAGCGAGAGCTGGCCGATCTTCTGGGCGAGCGTGATCAGCTCGGCCTGCGCCGGCGTGAGCTCGAGGGTCGCGGTCTCGCCGGTCACGACCTTCTCGCCGTTGCGCTCCTGCACGTTCTGGCCGATCGCGAGCACGCGGATGTTCGACAGGATCGTCTCCGACATGTGCACGTCGACGCCGCCCGAGCGGGATGATTCGTCGTCGCGGAAGGTCCGGATGATGTCGACGCGGTCATTCGGTAGGATGAAGCCGCCGGCCGAGGTGGCGCCTCGCGTGTCGATCGAGATTGCGACCGCGCGCATGCCGGCCGGCAGGATCGCCGACATGAAGCCCGAGCCGTCGGCCTTGATCAGCTTCTCGCGGCGGATCGGCTCGCCGCCGAAGAAGTTGCTGCGGGCGATCGAACCGGTCGTCTCCTCGAGCCCGTTGGGGAATTCGGTGCGCTTGATGACGGCGTTCGGCGCGCTGTCCGCCGGCCAGGCGAGCCAGCGCAGGTCGCCGGCCTTGAGGGTTTGGCCCATCGGAATGTCGACCCCGGCGACCAGCACCTCGACGGTTTTCATGGTGGGCGGCGCTTCGACGATCCGCGGCGCAGGCGGAGGGTCGCCGCCGCTCATCATCAGCGCAGCCGCGCCTCCCGCGAGAACCGCGATGCCGAGTACTGCAAGCCTGGCTGGTTTCATGGGGGAGGTGGACCTGAACGCGACGCGGGGTGCCGACGCGCGAATTCCACCAGTCAATCGTCAAATTATGGTTAACCGAACCTATCCGAAGCTAGAGGTCGGCCAGGGTCAGGAGCCGACGACGGCACTCCAGTTCGCGGTTTGCGGGTAGACGAACAGCGCCGCGGCCGCGAGGGCGATCCCGTAAGGAACCCCGGTCTTCGGCTCGTGCAGCCGCGCGAGCCAGTCCCAACGCACCGCGAAGGCGGGCAGCGGAAGCTTGCGCAGGACGAGGACCGCGAGGGTGAGGGCGCCGCCGGCGAGGGAGGCGACGAACAGATACTCGACGAGGCTGCCGAACCCGAGCCAGAGCGCGGTCGCCGCGGCGAGCTTGGCGTCGCCGCCGCCGATCCACCCGAAGGCGAACAAGGCAAACGACGCCGCGAGCACGGCAGCGCCCGCCCCGAGGTGCAGCAGCACGGCCTGCATCGAGAGCCCGGCGAGGATCGCGAAGGCCGCGAAGCCCGCGACGAGCGCGAGCGACAGCCGGTTCGGAATGGTCATCGTGAGGAGATCGCTCGCGGCGGCGTAGGCCATGAGAGCCGGAAAGATCAGAAGAAGGGCGGTTTCGCTCATGCTGGCCTCCGGGAGCGTTCCGGAGTGTCGCGCCGGAATTCTAAGAAGTGCCTAAGCCGCGGCTCGACCGAGGATCGGGTGAGGAGGCTACTTCTGCAGCCCGGCGTTGACCTTCACGTAAGGCACGCTGAGGTTCGTGCCGAGGGCGACGAGCGACGAGAAGATGGCCATGGCGATGAACATCGCGATGAGGGCGTACTCGGTCGAGGTCGCCCCGGCGCGATCGGCGGCAAAATCGCGGAAGAGCCCAGTCATGCGGTCACCGATGCAAATTGCTTCAAGCCCGGGAGAGCAGGGGCTCGGCCGGGCGGCCGAGCCCCGGAGGGACTTACTGCACGCTCGAGAGCGTGGTCGAGACCTTCGAGAACTTCTTGCCGAGCTCGGTGCCGAGCGTCGTCATGGCCGTGATGCAGGCGACGGCGATGAGGCGGCGATCAGGCCGTACTCGATCGCGGTGGCGCCCGACTCGTCCTTCACGAAGCGGGTGAACAGGGTCTTCATGGGTCAGCTCCTTGCCTGGTTGCTTCACTGCCGTCCGTCGACCGCGTCAGACCGGGCGATCGGAACCGAGGCCGACCATAAGACCCGCCTGTTGCGACATAGTTAAAGCGAGCCGGGGAATGAAGACGATCAGGCGAAATAATGAAGGTGGTTAATCGCACATTGCCGTAATATCCGAGCCAGACCTCGAAGAACTTCTTCCAGTACATTGGAGGATATGTTTGGTTTCTGATTTTTTACACTTGGTCTTCGCTGCAGGCCCGGCGCGTCGCCCGCTGGGGCCGCAACGGCGTTTTCTGGGCAAAGCGGCGCAATCCGCGCCCAGCGCTTGCGGCAGCCTGGGCGTACGGCTTCCTTCACCATTCTAGGCTCAGGATTTCCTCGCAGTTCGACCAGCTCCGAGGCTCCTTTCTCATGCGCGCCGGTTCGCGTTCCTTCGGCCTCCGAGCGGCGGCCATGATGCTCGCCGCCGCCTTCGCGTCCGCCGCGAGCGCCGCGCCGAGCGGCGTGCCGCCGGTCACCGTCATGATCGATCATGCGAAGGTCGTGAAGCTCCCGGAGAAGACCCACACCGTGATCGTCGGCAACCCGATCATCGCCGACGTGACGGTTCAGCGGAACGGCATCCTCGTGGTGACCGGCAAGAGCTACGGCGTGACGAACCTCATCGCGCTCGACGCGGGCGGAACGCTCCTCACCGAATCGCTCATCAGCGTGCAGGCGCCGAACGAATCGCTCGTGACCGTGCAGCGCGGGCTCGAGCGCGAATCCTATTCCTGCACGCCCAACTGCCAGCCGTCGCTGCTTCTCGGCGACGCCCAGAAGTATTTCAGCGAGGTCGGCGGCCAAGCCGGAGCCCGCAACTCGCTCGCGACGCAGCGGTAAGCGGCGCGCCGGAGCCCGAAGAGCCTCGCGGGCGCCGAACCGGAGATTGCCCTTTCGGCAATCGATCTAACCCTTCCGAAATCTTTTTCGCCTAGGACACGGCAAGAGGAGCCGCCGGGCTCGGCCTTCGCGGGCCGGCGGTGGTCATCGATGGGCGACGCCAATGTTCGGCATTTCGGCACCAAACCTGCGGGTCGAGTCCTCGGCACGGACGGCGCGCAGATCGATCCTCGGCCGCTTCCGGCGCGACGAGCGCGGGGTGACCGCGATCGAGTTCGGGGCGGTCGCGACGCCGTTCATCGCGCTCCTTTTCGCGATCATCGAGACCGCGCTCACGCTGTGGACGACGCAGGTCCTGGATACGGGCGTCACCAACGCCGCCCGCCGGGTCTACACGGGCCAGTTCCAGCAGGAGAACTCCGGCACCACCGACCCGAACCAGCTCGCCACGAAGTTCCGTGACGAGATCTGCAAGAACATCGTCGCGCTGCTCAGCTGCAGCAAGATCAAGATCGACGTGCGGGCCTTCGACACCTTCCCGAACAAGAACGCGCCGCCGCCGATCACCGGCGACGGCCAGTTCGATTCAGAGAACTTCGGGAAGTACGAATCTCCCGGCGCCAACAAGATCGTGGTGGTGCGCGCCGCCGTCGAGTATCCGGTCTTCGTCAGCCTCCTCAACCCGAACGCCGCGAACCTCAAGAACGGCAACCGGCTCCTGCTCGCGACGGCGACCTTCCGTACCGAGCCCTTCGCGCAATGAGGACGACCGCGATGCGCGCGCTTCTCTCCCCTTTCACTCTCCGGCTTTCGGCCGCGGCCGACCGGGCCGGGCTCATGGTCGCGGCGAACGGAGGCGTGGCCGCGGTCGAGTTCGCGATGGTCTTGCCGGTGATGGTGCTGATGTATCTCGGCATGACCGAGATGACCTTCGGCGTGAACACCGACCGCAAGATCACGCTCCTGTCGCGCACGCTCGCCGACCTCACCGGCCGCGCGACCAGCGTCAGCTCGACCGAGATGGACACGATCTTCGCCGCGGCGACGTCGGTGATGTCGCCCTACAGGAGCGACCAGGCCAAGATGGTCGTCTCGAGCATCGTGGTGAAGGACACCGGCCAGAAGGACGCCCAGAGCAAGCCGATCCTCAAGGGCACGGTGTGCTGGAGCACGGCCCGCGGTCCTGGCGCGGTGGCGCTCGCCAAAGGCTCCACCGTGACGGTGCCCGAAGGCTTCCAGACCGCCGATTCGAGCTACGTGCGGGCCGACGTGACGATGGCTTACGCGCCGGTGTTCGGCTCGGAGATCCTCAAGATGATCAGCGGCACGAGCGCGATCAACCTGTCGGAGGAGACGCCCTGGCCGGTCCGCAACGTCAAGGAGGTGGCCTGGCAAGGGACCACGCCCTGCCTGACCTGACCGCAGCCCGGCAGGCCGGACCCGTTCTCAGATCGTCTGGTTGTAGGCCCCGACCTCGGCGTTCTGGCGCAGTACCCCGTCGACGGCCTTGAACATCTCGCGCATGCGCGCCTCCGAGGCCGGGCTCTCGACGACGACGACGAGCTCGGGCTTGTTCGAGGAGGCGCGCACGAGGCCCCAGGTCCCGTCGTCGACTGTCACCCGCACGCCATTGACCGTGACGAGATCGCGGATCGGCTGCCCGGCGACGGGCTCGCCTTGTCTCTGCATCTCGGTGAAGCGCGCCACGACGCGCTCGACCACCTGGTACTTCACCTCGTCGGCACATTTCGGCGCCATGGTCGGCGAGCCCCAGGTCTTCGGCAGGGCCCGGTAGAGATCGGCCATCGACTTGCCCGGGTTGCGGTCGAGCATCTCGACCACGTGAATCCCGGTGAGGATGCCGTCGTCGTAGCCGCGCCCCACCGGCGTGTTGAAGAAGAAGTGCCCCGACTTCTCGAAACCGGCGAGCGCCTTGAGCTCCGTCACCCGGCGCTTGATGTAGGAGTGGCCGGTCTTCCAGTAGTCGGCCTTGACTCCGCGCGCCTTGAGCTCCGGGTCGGTCGCGAAGAGCCCGGTCGACTTCACGTCGACGACGAAGGTCGAGCCCGGGTGGAGCTTCGAGAGGTCGCGGGCCAGCATGACCCCAATCTTGTCGGCGAAGATCTCCTCGCCCTCGTTGTCGACGACGCCGCAGCGGTCGCCGTCGCCGTCGAAGCCGAGGCCCACATCCGCTCCGGTCTCGCGGACCTTGTCCGCGATGGCGTGGAGCATCTTCAGGTCCTCGGGATTCGGATTGTAGCGGGGAAAGGTGTAGTCGGGCTCGGCGTCGAGCGGGATCACCTCGCAGCCGATCGCCTCGAGCACCGGCGGCGCGAAGGCGCCGGCCGTGCCGTTGCCGCAGGCCGCGACGACCTTGAGCTTGCGCTTGATCCTGGGCCGATCGGTGAGGTCGGCCATGTAGCGCTCGGCGAAGTTCTCCACGAATTCGTAGGCGCCCCCGCCCCGCAGCTGGAAGCTCGCCTCGAGCACGATGTCGCGCAGGCGCCCCATCTCCTCCGGGCCGAAGGTCAGCGGCCGGTTCGCCCCCATCTTGACGCCGGTCCAGCCGTTGTCGTTATGCGACGCCGTGACCATGGCGACGCAGGGGCAGTCGAGCGCGAACTGGCCGAAATAGGCCATCGGCGACAGCGCGAGGCCGACGTCCTTCACGCGCAGCCCGGCCGCCATCATGCCCGAGACGAGCGCGTATTTGATCGAGGAGGAATAGGCCCGGTAGTCGTGCCCGGTGACGATGTCCGGCCGCACCCCCATCTCGTGCACGAGCGTGCCGATGCCCATCCCCAATGCCTGCACGCCCATCAGGTTGATCTCCTGCGGGAACAGCCAGCGCGCATCGTATTCGCGGAAGCCCGTCGGCTTCACCAAGGGCAGGCGTTCGAACTCATAGGTGTTGGCGGCAAGCGCCGCTTCGGGCTTCGGGAACATGAGGGCTCGGGGCTGGGGGGTGACGGCGGTGCCGGATAGCCGATAATCCGAGGCAGGGGAAATGGCGACGGGCTGCCGCTAGGTCCCAACCCGCAGCGGCGCGTGCAGCTTCCGCAACGCCGCGAGGGCCGAGAGCGCGGTGATGCGGCCGGTCTTCGGGTTCTCGGAGGGGATGTTCTCGATCGACATCGAGAACATCGCCGAATCCGACTCGACCTCGATCCTGTGGCAGTTGCGGGTGACCGCCGGGTCGGCCCAGATCTCGATCGTTGTGCGGTCGGGGCCGATGCCGGCGAGCGACAGCGCCGCCGCGACGTTGACGTTCGCGGGAAAACCCGCCGCCGCCTCGCGCGCCGTACCTGAGAACACGAGCTTCGCTCCGTTCAGCCCCTCGACCGAGATGCCGTTCCGCTCCAGATAGGGCGCGCCGGCAAGGCCGCGCGGCGGCTTCCGCGTGATCATGCGCACCGAGCGGATCTCGCCCTCGGCCGCCGCCGTGACCGCATCGAGCCCGATCAGCGCGCCGGTCGGCACGATGATCTGCCCGCCCCGCTCCTTCGCCAGATCGATCAGCTCGGGACGCGGCAAGAGCGCGCCGGCGCTCAGGACCATCACGGTCTTGCCGGCCTCGAGCATCGGCCGGCAGATCTCGTCGAGGATCGCGGCAGGCGCCGCCTCGACCGCGAGATCCGCGTATTGCGGCAGCTCGGCGAGGGGCACGATCGGGCAGTCGATGCCCTCCTCGCTCATCCAGACCTCCGCCTTCGCTAGGTCGCGCACGGCCACGCAAGCGAGCGCCAGGCCGGGCACTCCTTGCGCGAGCCGGCGCGCCAAGGCGCGGCCGATGGCGCCGAGACCGGCGACGGCGATGCGGGTCGAAGCCATGGGAACTCCGGCGTCAGGTCGTTGCGGACGGGCGGCCAGCGCTGTAGCGAGGCGCACGCTCTTTTAGGCCATTATCGAGGAATGATGCAGATCGCGACCTTCGGGCCTGCGCCCGCCACCTGCCGGACCGGACGGCGCAGATGAGGCGCGCGCCCGTCGCGGCGGTCACCGGCGGCCGGCAGGGGATCGGCCGGGGCATCGCCTTCGCGCTCGCCGAGGCGGGCTTCGACGTCGTCGTGCTCGACCTTGTCGAAGACGCATCCGCCGCCGAGACGCTGGCGGGCATCTGCGAGCGCGGGCGCAAGGCAGCCTTCGTCAGCGGCGACATCGCCGAGATCGAGCGACGCGAGGAGATCGCCGATGCGTTCTTCGCCGCCTTCGGCACGCTCGACTGCCTCGTCAACAACGCGGGCGTCAGCGTCAGGGTGCGCGGCGACCTCCTCGAGGTCACGCCCGAGAGCTTCGACCGCGTCATCGGCATCAACCTGCGCGGCACCTTCTTCCTGACCCAGGCGGTCGCAAAGCGCATGGTTGCGGATCCGCGCGCGCCGGCGGATCCGCCCCGCAGCATCGTCACGATCTCTTCGGCCAACACCTATCTGGTCGGCCCCGACCGGGCGGAATACTGCTTCTCGAAGATCGCCCTCTCGATGATGACCAAAGCCTTCGCCTTGAGGCTTGGCGAGCACGGCATCCGCACCTACGAGATCAGGCCCGGCATCATCCGCACCGCCATGACCGTGGTCGCCGCCGCGAAATACGATCGCCTGATCGCCGAAGGCATCACCCCGGAGGCGCGCTGGGGCGAGCCCGAGGACGTCGGGCGCGCCGTCGCGACGCTGGCGCAGGGGCTGGTGCCCTTCTCGACCGGCGACGCCTTCCATATCGACGGCGGCCTGCACATCCCGAAGCTTTGAGGACGAGGAAACGGTGACACGCGATTTCCACAAGCCCGGCCGCTCGGCCGTCTACGGCACCAGCGCCATGATCGCGACCTCGCATCCCGAGGCCTCGCTGACCGGCATCGAGATTCTCAAGAAGGGCGGCAGCGCGGTCGATGCGGCGATCGCCGCGACCGCGCTTCTGGGCGTCATCGAGCCCGGCATGACCGGCATCGGCGGCGATTGCTTCGCGATCGTGGCGAAGCCGGGTGCGGAGCCGGTCACGCTCAACGGCTCCGGGCGCTCGGCTGCCGGCGCGACGATCGAGCTTGCGAACGCGAAAGGCGTCGAGACGATCGAGGACAATTCGCCCCTCGCGGTCACGGTGCCCGGCGCGGTCGATGCCTGGGTCACGCTGCATCGCGATTACGGCCGGCTCGACTTCGCCGAGCTGATGGAGCCGGCGGCGAGGCGGGCCGAGGAAGGCTATCCGGTCGCGCCGCGCATCGCCTTCGACTGGGGCCGCAACGCCGAGCGCCTGCGGCGGCTGCCGCAGACCGCCGCCGCCTTCCTGCCCGGCGGCCGCGCACCGCAAGCCGGCGAGATCCATCGCCAGCCGGCGCTCGCCGCGACGCTGCGCGAGATCGGCAGGAAGGGGCGGGCGGGCTTCTACGAGGGTGCTGCCGTCGACGACATGGTCGCGACCCTCGAGGGTCTCGGCGGGCCGCACACCCAGGACGACTTCGCCGCCCAAACATCCGACTACGAGCCGCCGATCTCGTCGTCCTTCGCCAGCCACGACATCCTCGAATGTCCGCCGAACGGCCAGGGCGCCGCCGCGCTCCTGCTTCTGAAGGCGCTCGAGCACTGGCCTGCTCTCGAGGGCACGAACGACGAGGGCGAACGCCTCCATCTCTTTTCCCAGGCGACCCGCGGGGCCTACTTCCTGCGCGACCGGGCGATCACCGACCCGGCCGCGATGCCGGCGAGCGTCGAGGATTTCCTCTCCGAGCGTGCGGTCCGCTTCGTGCGCGACTTCGCAGGCGCGCCTCCGCAGGCGAAGCCTTCGGGGGCGGTCCCGTGGGAGACCGACACTATCTGCCTCTCGGTCGTCGACCGCGACGGAATGGCGGTGTCCTTCATCAACTCGCTCTTCAACGCCTTCGGCTCGACCATCCTCGCGGCAAAGAGCGGCGTGATGCTCCACTGCCGCGGCACCTCCTTCAAGATCGATCAGAAGCATCCGAACCGGCTCGAGCCGCGCAAGCGGCCGATGCACACCATCATCCCCGGGATGGTCGTGAAGGACGGGCGCGCGCTGATGCCCTTCGGGGTCATGGGCGGGCAGTACCAGGCCGCCGGGCATGCCGATTTCTTAGGCAAGCTCCTGCGCGACGGCATGGAGCTGCAGAGCGCCGTCGATTCTCCTCGCAGCTTCGCCTACGGCCCGACCGTGCAGGTCGAGAATGGGATCCATGAGGCGGTGGTGCGCCATCTCGAAGCGCGCGGCCACGCGATCGAGCGTGTGCAAGGGCCGCTCGGCGGGGCCCAGGCGATCTGGATCGACCACGACCGCGGCGTCCTCATCGGCGCCTCCGACCCGCGCAAGGACGGCTGTGCGCTGGGGTATTGACGGCCGATCGAGCCATACGATATATAGCAGTGATATCTATCAAGATGGAGGGGGCGATGGACAAGGCGCGACTTTTTTGGTCCGGCCGCTCCCAAGCCGTGCGGCTTCCGAAGGAATACCGGTTCGAGGGCGACGAGGTGCGAATTCGAAGGCAAGGCAATGCGGTTGTGCTGGAGCCGATCGCGGACGATTGGGCTTGGCTCGACGCTGTTGCCGGGAAGTTGAGCGACGACTTCCTCCCGGACGGGCGCGAGCAGCCCGAAATGCCGCCCGATCGACCGGAGCTCGACGAGCTTTTTCGCTAATGCGCTATCTGCTCGATACGAACGCCGTCATCGGGATTCTCGATGGCGCGACGGCTCTCAACCGGCGGCTGCGCCGCGAGAAGGCGCGCGAGATAGCTTTGTCATCGATCGCCGTCCACGAGCTCTATTACGGAGCCTTCAAGAGCCAGCGCCGGGCCCCGAATCTCGAGGTCGTGGATTCGATCGGCTTTGAGGTACTGGCCTTCGATCGGAACGATGCGCGTGTGGCAGGCGAGATTCGCGCGGCCTTGGCGATCGCTGGGACTCCAATAGGGCCTTACGACGTGCTCATTGCCGGGCAGGCCAAAGCACGGGATCTCGTCCTCGTAACGAGCAACGTCCGGGAGTTTCGGCGAGTGGCAGGCTTGGAGATCGCGAACTGGTCGGAGCCATACAATTAGCGTGGCGAAGCTTGGCTGCTTGGCGTTATCCCTTGAAGCCGCGGCAAAGACGTGGTTCCGATCCGGAAATGGTCGAGGAAACGTCCATGAACCCCGTCGTCATCGCCGTCGCGATCACCGGCTCGGTACCGCGCAAGAAGGACAACCCGGCGGTGCCGGTGACCCCGGCCGAACAGGTCGAATCGACCCATGAGGCCTACGAGGCCGGCGCCACCCTCGTGCACATCCACGTGCGCAACGACGACGAGAGCCCGTCCTCGGATCCTCAGCGCTTCGCCGCCGTGAAGGAGGGGGTCGAGAAGCACTGCCCGGGCATGATCGTGCAGTTCTCGACCGGCGGGCGCGGGCGCGACCCGTCGGCGCGCGGCAGCTCGCTTTACCTGAAGCCCGACATGGCCTCGCTCTCGACGGGCTCGGTCAACTTCCCGACCATCATCTACGAGAACTCCGCCGCCTTCGTGGAGGACCTCGCGAGGAAGATGAAGGAACTCGGCGTGCTGCCGGAGATCGAAATCTTCGACCTCTCGCATCTCCACGGCGCGCGCCGGCTGATCGAGGCGGGGCTCATGAACGCGCGCCCGCATGTGCAGTTCGTGATGGGCGTGAAGAACGCGCTTCCCGCCGAGGAGCCGCTGATCGACATTCTCCTGTCCGAGACGAAGCGCGTCATCCCGCGCGCGACCTGGACCGCCGCCGGCATCGGTCGCCACCAGTCGGAGGTCATGGGCTGGGCGCTCGCGCGTGGGGCAGACGCGGTGCGCACCGGGCTCGAGGACAACATCCGGGTCGCAAAGGACCGGCTCGCCAGGAGCAACGCCGAGCTCGTCTCCCTGGCGGCCGAGGCGATCGCCAAGGCCGGACGCCGGGTCGCGACGCCGGACGAGGCGCGGCGCATCCTCGGCCTGCGCCCGGCCGCCGGCGCCAAGGCTGCCTGAGATGTCGGCCATGTCCTCCGCCGCGGCAAGCGGCGCCTCCGAGCGCCCGCTCTGGCAGCCCTCGCCCGAACAGGTCGCCGCGACCAACATCGCGCGCTTCATGGAGCGGGTCGGCGAGCGCACCGGGGCGGAGCTGACCGACTATCCCGGCCTGCACCGCTGGAGCATCGAGAACCGCGACGCCTTCTGGTCGGCAGTATGGGACGAGTTCGGGGTGATCGGCGAGAAGGGCGGGCGCGTCCTCGTCGAGGACCGCATGCCCGGCGCGAAGTTCTTCCCCGACGCCCGATTGAACTTCGCCGAGAATCTGCTGCGCCGGAGCGACGAAGGCGAGGCGATCGTCTTCCACGGCGAGGACAAGATCGAGACGCGTCTGACCTTCGCCGAGCTCCACGCGCTCGTCTCGCGGCTCCAGCAATGGCTCTCGAGCCAGGGCGTGACCGTCGGCAGCCGGGTCGCGGCGATGATGCCGAACATGGCCGAGACCGTCGCGGCGATGCTCGCGACCGCCGCGCTCGGAGCGACCTGGTCGTCCTGCTCGCCCGATTTCGGCGTGCGCGGCGTGCTCGACCGCTTCGGCCAGATCGAGCCGACCGTGCTGATTGCCTGCGACGGCTACTGGTATGCCGGCAAGCGCATCGAGGTCGCCGACAAGCTGGAGGAGGTCGTACCGGCGCTCGCCGGCGTGAAGAGCACGCTGATCGTGCCCTATCTCGGCATTGCCGAGGACGTCGCGGGCCGCCTGCCGAACGCGGTGTCCCTGCCGAAGGCGCTCGCGCCCTTCCGGGCAAAGCCCGTCAGCTTCGAGCGGCTGCCCTTCAACCACCCGCTCTACATCCTCTACTCCTCGGGCACGACCGGCGTGCCGAAATGCATCGTGCACGGCGCCGGCGGGACGCTCCTCCAGCATTTGAAGGAGCACCGGCTGCAGTCGGACGTGCGCCCCGGCGACCGCGTGTTCTATTTCACCACCTGCGGCTGGATGATGTGGAACTGGCTCGTTTCGGCGCTCGCGAGCGAGGCGACGCTGCTGCTTTTCGACGGCTCGCCGTTCCACCCTGACCCGAGCGTCTTGTTCGACTATGCCGAACGGGAGCGCATGACGCTGTTCGGCACCTCGGCGAAATACATCGACGCCTGCAAGAAGGAGGGCTTGCGCCCGCGCGACACGCACGACCTTTCGACTGTTCGCCTCATGACCTCGACCGGATCGCCGCTCGCGGCCGAGAGCTTCGACTACGTCTACGAGGCCGTGAAGCCCGACATCCACCTCGCCTCGATCTCCGGCGGGACCGATATCGTGTCCTGTTTCGTGCTCGGCGATCCGACGAGCCCGGTCTGGCGCGGCGAGATCCAGGCGCCGGGCCTGGGGCTTGCCGTCGACGTGTGGAGCGAGGCCGGCAGGCCGGTTCGGCAGGAGAAGGGCGAGCTCGTCTGCACCCGGGCCTTCCCGTCGATGCCGGTGATGTTCTGGAACGACCCGAACGGAAAGAAGTACCGTGCCGCCTATTTCGAGCGCTTCCCGGGCGTCTGGCACCATGGTGACTTCGCCGAGTGGACCGCCCATGGCGGGCTCGTCATCCACGGCCGCTCGGACGCGACGCTCAATCCCGGCGGGGTCCGCATCGGCACGGCCGAGATCTACGCTCAGGTCGAGCAGATACCCGAGGTGGTCGAGGCGCTCGCCATCGGCCAGGACTGGGACAACGACGTGCGCGTCGTACTCTTCGTGCGGCTGCGCGACGGCGCTACCCTCGACGACAAGCTGACCCGCGCCATCAAGACGAAGATCCGCACCGGCGCCTCGCCGCGCCACGTCCCGGCGCGCGTCGTGCAGGTGGCGGACATCCCGCGCACCAAGTCGGGCAAGATCACCGAGCTCGCGGTGCGCGACATCGTGCACGGCCGCGAGGTCAAGAACGTCGAGGCGCTCGCCAATCCGGAGGCGCTCGCGCTCTACCGCGACCTGCCCGAGCTGCGGAGCTGACCGGAGCCGGGCGGGCTTGCAAGCGGCGCCTCAGCGCGGCAGGTTGCCGTGCCCGGAACGGGATGCGTGCCCACGCGAACCGGAGGTGTGCCGTGCCGACCTACGTCATGCTCGCGACCTGGACCGACCAGGGCATCCGCTCGGCGAAGGATTCGCCGCGCCGGCTCGATGCCGCCAAGAAGGCGCTGAAGGACATGGGCGGCGAGTTCAAGGCCTTCTACCTGACCATGGGCGGCTACGATCTGGTCGGGATCTACGAGGCGCCGGACGATGCGGTCGCGGCGCGCTTCAACCTGCAGCTCGGGGCGATGGGCAACATCCGGACCCGCACCCTGAAGGCATTTCCCGAGGCCGCCTACCGCGAGATCATCAATTCGCTCGGCTAGCTGCCGACGACCTGTCTGTCACCACGGAGGAAAGAGGATGCGTCATCTCGTATTCGCGCTCGGAGCGGCCGTTCTTGCGATCGCGCCTGCCAAGGCCCAGAACGCCGCCGAGGGCGAGAAGGTCTTCGCCCAGTGCCGCGCCTGCCACCAGGTCGGTCCGACCGCCAAGAACGGGGTCGGCCCGGTGCTGAACGGGCTGTTCGGGCGCAAGTCCGGCACCATCGAGGGCTACAATTATTCGCCCGCCAACAAGAACTCCGGCATCACCTGGGACGAGGCCACCTTCCGCGAGTACATCAAGGACCCGAAGGCCAAGATCCCCGGCACCAAGATGATCTATGCCGGGCTCAAGGACGAGAAGCGCATCGACGACCTCATCGCCTATCTCAAGCAGTTCGACGAGAAGGGCCAGAAGAGCGCCGAGCTCCCCTCGGCGGCGCGGAAGCTCGCCTCCGCGAAGTAGCCGGTGCCACGAAGGAACCGGCCCTTCCCGCAGCGGGAGGGCCGCTCATCTTGAAGGGAACGCCCGTCCAGGGTTGCCGGCAAAAAGGTCGAAACGCCCGGCAAGCGCGGCCGAAATTCTCCTGCCGTTGCGTCACATGGGCGCAAGGTCTCGCCGCACGCAGGTCGTCTATGAACAAGGTGCGCGCGGCAATTGACAATCGGCCCGGCGCTGCACGATCATCCGCCGCTGGAGTTCGGGCGCCCGCGTCCGGATTCCGGCGAACGCATTTTGCCGATGCGGCCCGACCCTCCGTCCGGGCCGCGGCCGCCCTGAAGAGCCCGGAATGAGCGGAAGAGCCGGTCCGAAAACACAAAAACATTCGGGGTCCGATCCAACAACACGCAGTGCTTTCGATCCATGTCCTCCAAGGCAAGGATGAACCGGGGATGGTTGTAGCAATCGTCATGTTCCTCGTCGCGATCGGCTCGGTCGTGTTCCACCTCGTGAGCCCGTGGTGGTGGACCCCGATCGCCTCGAACTGGGGCTACATCGACTCGACGCTCAACATCACATTCTTGATCACCGGGATCGCCTTCGTCCTGGTGGTTGGCTTCATGGCCTATTGCATCTTGAAGTTCCGGCACAAAGAGGGTCAGACCGCGCTCTACGAGCCCGAGAACAAGAAGCTCGAGTGGCAGCTGACCGTCGCGACCGCGCTCGGCGTCGCGGCGATGCTCGCCCCCGGCCTCTATGTCTGGCACCAGTTCGTGACGGTGCCGAAGGAAGCGACCGAGGTCGAGGTGGTCGGCCGGCAATGGTCCTGGAGCTACCGCCTGCCCGGCCAGGACGGCAAGCTCGGAACCTCCGACACGCGGCTCATCAGCGCCGAGAACCCGCTCGGGCTGAGCCCCAACGATCCGAACGGCAAGGACGATGTCATCATCGAGAGCGGCGACCTTCACCTGCAGCTCGGGAA
This sequence comes from Microvirga sp., assembly GCA_029266525.1. GTDB lineage: Bacteria > Pseudomonadota > Alphaproteobacteria > Rhizobiales > Beijerinckiaceae > JAJKJG01. The sequence continues at coordinate 940 of JAQSWQ010000063.1, read as the reverse complement.
GCCGGTGAAGCTGCTGCTCCGCGCCGTCGACGTGCTGCACGATTTCTACGTGCCGGAATTCCGCGGCAAGATGGACATGATCCCGGGCTCGGTCACCTATTTCTGGATGACGCCGACCCGGACCGGCACCTTCGACATCCTGTGCGCGGAGCTGTGCGGCGTCGGCCATTCGCAGATGCGCGGCAGCGTCGTCGTCGCCGACGAGGGCGCCTATCGGGGCTGGCTCGAGAAGCAGCCGACCTTCGCCGAGCTCTCGGGGCAGCCGAAAACCATGAAAGCGAGTTACGAGCCCGCCGCCAAGTAGCGGAGAAGAGGCTCCGAGGGAGGGGATTTCGATGGTCGACGTCGCATTCGGGCGAGAGCAGCCGGTCCCGCCGGCGGAAGTTCCCGAAATGGAGCTGTACCACCCGCACAGCTGGTGGACGACCTATGTCTTCTCTCAGGACGCCAAGGTCATCGCGATCCAATACTCGATGACCGCGGTCGCGATCGGCATGGTGGCGCTGGTGCTGTCCTGGCTGATGCGCCTGCAATTGGGCTTCCCGGGCACCTTTACGTTCATCGACCCCGAGATGTACCTGCAGTTCATCACCATGCACGGCATGATCATGGTGATCTATCTCCTGACGGCGCTCTTCCTCGGCGGCTTCGGCAACTATCTCATCCCGCTGATGGTCGGGGCGCGGGACATGGTGTTCCCCTACGTCAACATGCTGAGCTACTGGATCTACCTCCTCGCCGTGCTCGTGCTCGTCGCGAGCTTCTTCGTGCCGGGCGGCCCGACCGGCGCCGGCTGGACCCTGTACCCGCCGCAGGCGATCCTGCCCGGCACGCCGGGCCACCAATACGGCATCATCCTGATGCTGGTCTCGCTCATCATCTTCATCATCGGCTTCACGATGGGCGGCCTGAACTACGTCGTGACGGTGCTGCAGGGCCG
>JAQSWQ010000062.1 GCA_029266525.1 Microvirga sp. | reverse complement strand
CCTGCCCCGCCGGACGGGCGCGTTCTCCCCTCCGACGAAGCCACCGCTCCCGACCCGCATGAGCCACGCTGCGCACACGCCCCTCGAGTGGGCCGGGACAAGCAGGTGTATAGGATAATATACCGGCGATGTCAAGCGCCGATCGGCCGGGTCAATCCACCTTGCGCTCGTCCGAGATCACCTTGCCGTCGTTCGGCAGGCTTCCCGGCACGACGAAATCAACCGTTCCCTTGAGCTTGGTGATATCCTGCAGGGTGGCGGCCACGGCCGCCTGCAAACCTTGGCCGGGCGAGGCGGCTTCGGCGGCGAGCGTCATCGCGTCGGTCTCGCCGGCGCGGGTGACGATGAGGCGCAGGCGCCCGAGCTCGGGATGGCGGCGCGCGACCTCCGCCACCTGTTCCGGCCGCACGAACATGCCCTTGACCTTGGTGGTCTGGTCGGCGCGGCCCATCCAGCCTCTGATGCGCATCGCGGTGCGCCCGCAGGGGCTCGGCCCCGGCAATACCGCCGAGAGGTCGCCGAGCGCGAGGCGGATCTGCGGGTGGTGCGGATCGAGGTTGGTGACCACCACCTCGCCGACCTCGCCCTCCGGCACGGGATCGCCGGTGCCCGGGCGGACGATCTCGACGATGATGTCCTCGTTCACCACCATGCCCTCGCGGGCCGCGGTCTCGTAGGCGATCACGCCGATATCGGCCGTGGCATAGGCCTGATAGGCATCGACGCCGCGCGCCTTGATCTCCTCTTGCAAGGACTTCGGAAAGGCGGCGCCGGAGACGAGCGCCTTCTCGATGCAGGACGCGTCGCGGCCGGCCTTCTCGGCGGCGTCGAGCAGGATCTTGAGGAAGTCCGGCGTGCCGCAATAGGCGGCGGGGCGGAAGGCCGCGATCACCTCCAATTGCTGCTCGGTCTGGCCCGGTCCCGCCGGGATGACGACGCAGCCGAGCGCGCGGGCTCCCGAATCCATCATGAAGCCGCCTGGCACGAGATGATAGCTGAAGGTGTTCAGCACCACGTCGCCCTTGCGGAAACCCATGGCATGGAGCGCGCGCGCTGCGCCCCAAGGGTCCAGGCCGGATCCCTCGGGCTCGAAGATCGGGCCCGGCGAGGTGAAAAGCCGCCCGAAGGCGGCGGGCGGCACGGCCACGAAGCCGGCGAAGGGCGGGTCGGCCTTCTGCAGCGCCGGCAGCTCCGATTTGCGCAGAACCGGCAGGCTTGCAAGCGCCGCGCGGCCGGTGACGGCGCGCGGATCGATGCCGCGCAGCCGCGCCGCATAGGCCGGCGCCCGCAGCGCAGCTTCCAGCACATCGGGTAGTCGCGCGAAGAGATCGGATTCGCGCTCGGCGTTGGAGCGGGTTTCGCGGGAATCATAGAAGGAGGACATGGGCTTTCCCATTCGGCGCGCCGCAGCGTTCCGGGTGCAGCCCGCGGGGTCAAGCCCGGCGATGGCACAGGCCTGCGCTTCGCGTTATTCTGTCGCCATGGATCGCCGCAGCCTCTACGACGACGACATCTACGCCTGGGCGCAGCAGCAGGCCGAGGTCTTGCGTCGCTTGGCCGAGACAGGCCGCGATCTGCCGAACGAACTCGACCTGGAGAATGTGGCCGAGGAGATCGAAGACGTGGGCAAGTCGGAGTTGCGCGAAGTCGAGAGCTTCATCCGGCTGATGTTCATTCACCTCATCAAGGCCGCATCAGCACCGGAGGCTCGTTCGTACCGCAAATGGGAAAAGGAGATTCGGGTTCTTCGCGCCGATCTCCTCAAGAACCTGACCCGCTCGATGCAAGCGATGATCGACGTGAACTACGAATGGAAGCTTGCCGCGATCAGAGCGGATGCCGATTTGTCCGACCACGGCGACCAGCTTCTTCCGGAACTGCCGGCTGAGTCCCCGTTTTCGCTCGACGATCTGATCGGAGAGAGCTTCGACTTCGAGAAGGCCGTAGCTCAGATCAGGAAAAGGGACTGATCGCATTCCGTTTCAGGCCAGCCACCTCTTGCGCCGCTTGTAGCTCTTCACCTCGCGGAAGCTCTTCTTCGAGCCCTCGGCGATGCCGAGGTAGAACTCCTTCACGTCCTCGTTCTCGCGCAGGCCTTGCGCCGGTCCGTCCATGACGACGCGGCCGGTCTCGAGGATGTAGCCGTAGGTCGCGTAGCGCAGCGCCATGTTGGTGTTCTGCTCGGCGAGCAGGAAGGAGACGCCCTCCTTCTCGTTGAGGCTCTTCACGATCTCGAAGATCTCTTCGACGATCTGCGGCGCAAGCCCCATCGAGGGCTCGTCGAGGAGGATCATCTTCGGGCGCGACATCAGCGCACGGCCGATCGCGGTCATCTGCTGCTCGCCGCCCGAGGTGTAGCCGGCCATGGCGGTGCGGCGCTCGCGAAGGCGAGGGAAGTAGTCGTAGACCATCTCGATGTCGCGACGGATCGCGGCATTGCCGTCGCGGCGGGTGAAGGCCCCGGTGAGGAGGTTCTCCTCGACGGTGAGATGGCCGAAGCAGTGCCGGCCTTCCATGACCTGGATGCAGCCGCGGCGCACGAGGTCGTTCGGGGTCATGCGGTCGACCCGCTCGCCCTCGAATTCGATCGAGCCCTTGGTGACCTCGCCGCGCTCGGCGCGGAGCAGGTTCGAGATCGCCTTGAGCGTCGTGGTCTTGCCGGCCCCGTTGGCGCCGAGGAGCGCGACGATGCCGCCGCGCGGCACCGACAGCGACACGCCCTTCAGGACGAGGATGACGTGGTCGTAGATGACCTCGATGTTGTTGACTTCGAGGATCAAGTCGGCCGGAGCCGGCTGCGGCGCGGTCTTCGAGGCGACGGCGGCGGACATGGCGGCTCCGTTGGCGGAAGCTCCCTCTCCCGCTTGCGGGAGATGGTTGGGGCGAGGGACGTGACGCGAACGCTGCCCTCGCCCGCCCGGCTTCGCCGAGTCGGCCTCTCCCTCCGGGGGAGAGGCGAACGTTCACGACTGCTTGGCGCAGGGCTCCGAGCGCTTCGGCCAGCCGGTGTTCTTCTCGGCGTAGTCCTTGGCTCCGGCCTCGATCAGCGGACGGACCTTGTCCTTCATCGGCTCCATCCAATCCGAGGCCTTGACCCACTTGGTGCCGTCCCATTCGGCGACGAAGACCTTGTGGTGGCCGTTATGGTCCTCGCAGGAGACCTTCACCGGAGCGGCGAAGCCCTCCATGCCCATCTCCTTGAGGCGGGCCTCGGTGATGTTGAGCGCCTCGAGGCCTTTGCGCACGTCCTCGCCGTTGACCACCTTCTTGCCGGTGACCGCTTGGGCCGTGCGGATCGCCTCGGCCACCAGCATCGAGTTGTAGATGCCTCGGTTGTAGAGGTTGTCGCCAACCTTGTCCTTCGGGTACTTGGACAGCCCCTTGTCGATCACGTGCTTCTGGACGTCCTTGATCACGCCGAAGTCGGTGCCGACGGCGTGGAAGTCGAGCGACTTGTACCCCTTGGCCTGCTCGCCGCCGGCGCGCGCGTCGTCGTCGCCCCCGGCCCACCACACGCCAACCACCTTGCCGATCGGGAAGCCGTTGCGCACCGCTTCCTTGACCGCGGTCGGGTTCATGGCGCCCCAGCCCTGCAGATAGATCCAGTCGGGCCGATCGCGGCGGACGTTGAGCCAGATCGCGCCCTGATTCTGCATGTCCTGGGCGGCGACCGGATAGAGGATCAGCTGGAAGCCGAGCTCCTTCGACAACGCCTCGAGCAGCGGAATCGGCTCCTTGCCGTAGGGAGCGTCGAGATGGAGAAGGGCAATCTTCTTGCCCTTCAGCTTGTCCATCCCGCCTTCCTTCTCGGCGACGTATTTGATGAACACCGAGGCGCCGTCCCAATAGGTCACGGGCGGGTTGAAGATCCAGGGGAAGTGGTTGCCGTCGGCCGATGGCGAGAGCCCGTAGGCCATCGACAGCATCGGGATCTTGTCGACCGCGGCTTTGGGGATCAGCTGCAGGGTGATGCCGGTCGAGTAGGGGTTCACCACGGCCGGGTTCTTGCCCTTGATCGACTCATAGCACTCGACACCCTTCTTGGTGTCGTAGCCGGTCTCGCATTCCTCGATCGTGAGCTTGACGCCGCCGATGCCGCCGTCGCGCTCGTTCAGCATGCGCAGGTAGTCGTGCATGCCGTCGGCGATGGGGATTCCCGAGCCCGCGAAGGGGCCGGTGCGGTAGGTCAGGAGCGGCACATAGATCGAATCCTGCGCGGCGGCGGGAAGCGCCGTCGCGCCGATGAGGACCGCAGCCGCGGCCCCAAGGGTGAATTTGCCAAGCATTGGTCTTCCTCCCGTTGTTTCCGGCGCAGGCGCCGGAGGGGTTGTGAAATCTCCTCGTCTCCTTTGGCCGCTCTGCCGTGGCGGTCTGGTCCTCAGTAGGGGAAGGGCCAGACCCGGAGCTTCTGCTTGCCGATCTGCCAGAGCCGCGCAAGCCCGTGCGGCTCGACGATCAGGAAGAAGATGATCAGAGCGCCGACGATCAGGAATCGCAAGTGCTCGATGGTCTCGGAGCCGATCGACAGCCCGAACGGCGCCAGAATCGCCGGCAAGAGCATGCCAAGCCCGATCGGCATCATGTAGATCAGCGCGGCGCCGAAGAAGGACCCGATCAGGCTTCCAAGCCCGCCGATAATGATCATGAACAGGGTGAAGAAGGACTGGTTGATGTCGAAGACCGTGTACTCCGCCCCGCCGTACCACAAAAAGACGAGCATCGCCCCGGCGACGCCGCAATAGTAGGAGGACACCGCAAACGCGAGGAGCTTCGTCGGCAGGAGCTTGATGCCCATGAGCTCGGCCGCGATGTCCATGTCGCGGATGGCCATCCATTCCCGGCCGATGCGGCCGCGCACGATGTTCGAGGCGATCCAGGTCAGGAAGATCACCAGCGTCAGCACGACGAGATAGCGCACCTCCGGGGTCGCGGTGGGCCCCATGATCGGCACGCCGAACAGCGTGCGCAGCGGCGCCTCGATCGCCCCCGAAACATTGTAGTTTACCAACCAGGGCACGCGGTTGAACGCCCATTGCAGGAAGAACTGCGCCGCGAGCGTCGCGACCGCGAGGTAGAAGCCCTTGATGCGCAAGGAGGGCAGGCCGAACAGCACCCCGATCCCGGCCGCGAAGAAGCCGGAGGTCAGAATCCAGATGAGGACGTTCACCTCGGGGAAGGCGGTCATCAGCTTGTAGCAGGCGTAGGCGCCTACGCCCATGAAGCCGCCGGTGCCGAGCGAGAGCAGGCCGGCATAGCCGGTGAGCAGGTTGAGCCCGATGGCGGCGAGCGAGAACACCAGGAACGGGATCATCACCGCCTGGAGCAGGAAGTCGTTCTTGGTGAAGGCGAGCCCATAGGCGGCGGCGATGATGATCGCGAGGCCGATGCGGTCCTGCCGCAGCGGAAACACCGCCATGTCGGCGGCGTAGCTCGTCTTGTACTGGCCGGCCTCGCGGTAGAACATCTAATCCTCTTCTCGCGGGTCATCCCGGCCGGAGCGCAGCGAAGAGCCGGGATCCACCGCCACGCGCCGGAGCCGTGGGTCCCGGATAGCGGCTGCGCCGCTTCCGGGACGACCGCCTATGTGGGATTTCGCCATCCTACACCCGCTCGATGATCTTCTCGCCGAACAGCCCCTGTGGGCGGTACAGCAGGAAGAGAAGGGCGATCATGTAGGCGAGCCAGGTCTCGATGCCGCCGCCGATCAGCGGGCCCCAGTAGAACTCGCCGATCTTCTCCCCGACCCCGATGATGAGCCCCCCGACGATCGCCCCGGGGATCGAGGTGAAGCCGCCGAGGATCAGCACCGGCAGCGCCTTGAGCGCGATGATCTGCAGCGCGAAGGACACGTCGGAGCGCGCGCCCCACATGATGCCGGTGACGAGCGCCACGATCCCGGCCGTGAACCAGACGATGACCCAGATCTGGTCGAGCGAGATGCCGACCGAGAGCGCCGCCTTGTGGCTGTCGGCGACGGCGCGGAGCGCCCGGCCGATGCGGGTCTTCGAGAAGAACACCGCCAGCGCAGCGATCATCAGCGAGGCGATCACCGCCGCGGCGATGTCGATGTGCTGCACCCGCACGAGGCCGCCGAGGAGCTGCAGGTCGGTAGACCCTTGCGGCAGGAAGAGCTCGCGCGAGATCATCTGCTTCGGGTTGCCGCCGAAGATCAGCTCGCCGAAGCCGATGAGGAAATAGGTCAGCCCGAAGGTCGCCATGAACAGGATGATGTCGGGCTGGTTGACGAGCGGTTTGAGCACGATGCGCTCGACCGCGAAGGCGAGGACGAACATCACCCCGATCGTGAGGATCAGCGCGAGGAAGGCCGGCACGCCCTTCTCGTGCAGCCCGACGAGGGTCAGCGCCGCGAACACCACCATGATGCCCTGCGCGAAGTTGAACACGCCCGAGGCCTTGAAGATCAGGACGAAGCCGAGCGCGATCAGCGCATAGAGCACGCCCGAGACGAGCCCTTCCCAGAGCGTCTGCAGAAGAAGGTCCGGCGCCGACGCCATCAAGGCGAAAGGCTCGAGGAAGATCTTGTAGAGGATGTCCATCAGCGCAGGGCTTCAATGCGGCACGCCGAGATAGGCCGCGATCACGCGCTCGTCGCGCTTGACTTCGTCCGGCTTGCCGTCGGCGATCTTGCGGCCGTATTCGAGCACGACGACGCGGTCTGACAGGTCCATGACCACGCCCATGTCGTGCTCGATCAGCGCGATGGTAGTGCCGAACTGCTGGTTCACATCGAGGATGAAACGGGACATGTCCTCCTTCTCCTCGAGGTTCATGCCGGCCATCGGCTCGTCGAGGAGGAGGAGCTCGGGCTGCATGGCGAGCGCGCGCCCGAGCTCGACACGCTTCTGAAGGCCGTAGGCGAGCTTGCCGACCGGCACCTTGCGGATCGCCTGGATTTCCAGGAAGTCGATAATGTCCTCGACCACGCGCCGTTGGCTAATCTCCTCCTCGAGCGCCGGGCCGTGGCGCAGGACCTGCCAGAAGAAGCCGCGGCGCATCTTGAGCGAGCGCCCGGCCATGATGTTGTCGAGCGTCGTCATGCCCTTGAACAGCGCAACGTTCTGGAAGGTGCGGGCGATGCCGCCGCGGGCCGCGACGTGCGGGCGCATGCGCTGCCGGGTCTCGCCCTTGAAGGTGATGCGGCCCTCGGTCGGGTGATAGAATCCGTTGATGCAGTTCAGCATCGAGGTCTTGCCGGCGCCGTTCGGGCCGATGATGGCGCGGATCTCGCCCTTGCGGATGTCGAAGGAAACGTCGGTCAGCGCCTTCACGCCGCCGAACGACAAGGACACGTTGTCGACAGCGAGCAGCACGTCGCCCTTGGTGATGATCGGGCTATCCGGCGCTCTCATCCTTCAGCCTCATGCGGCCTTGTCGAGCACCGGCGCGGAAGCCTCGACCGGGTAGGTCTTCATGTCGCGGATCTTGACGCGGGCAGCGATCACGCCCTTGCGGCCGTCCTCGAAGGTCACCTCGGTGCGGATGTCGGCCTCGCCCGAGCCGTCGTAGAGCGCCTTGACCAGCGGCTCGTAGCGCTCGGCGATGAAGCCGCGCCTGACCTTCTGCGTGCGGGTGAGCTCGCCGTCGTCGGCCTCGAGCTCCTTGTGCAGGATGAGGAAGCGCCGGACCTGCGCGCCGCCCATGAGCGGCTCGGAGGCGAGCGACCGATTCACCTCGTCGACATGCTTCTCGATCATGTCGTAGACGAGCGGGTGACCCGCGAGCTCCTGGTAGGAGCCGTAGGTCACGCCCTTGCGCTCGGCCCAGTTTCCGACCGCCACGAGGTCTATGTTGATGAGGCAGGCGACGTAATCGCGGCCGTCGCCGAAGGCGACCGCCTCCTTGATGTTCGGATAGAACTTCAGCTTGTTCTCGACGTATTTCGGCGGAAACAGCGCGCCGTCGCGCATACGGCCGACATCCTTCGCGCGGTCGATAATCCTGAGATGGCCGGTCTGGTCGAAGAAGCCGGCGTCGCCCGAGCGCACGAAGCCGTCCGGGGTCTTGGTCTCGGCGGTCTTCTCGGGATCCTTGTAGTAGCCGAGGAAGACGCCGGGCGAACGGTAGAGGACCTCGCCGTTGTCGTCGATCCTGATCTCGACCTGTGGCGCCGGGCGCCCGACCGTGTCGGAGCGGATCTCGCCGTCGGGCTGCATGGTGACGTAGACGGAGGCCTCGGTTTGTCCGTAGAGCTGCTTCAGGTTGACGCCCATCGAACGGTAGAACTTGAAGATCTCCGGTCCGATCGCCTCGCCTGCCGTGTAGCCGACCTTGATCTTGGTGAGCCCGAAGCGGTTCTTGAGCGGCGCATAGACCAGCCAATCGCCGAGATGCCAGAGGAGCCTGTCGAGCAAGCCGACCCCTGGCTCTTTGTTGAGGATTTTCTCGCCGACCTTGTTGGCGTGGTCGATGAAGAACTTGAAGGCCCGGCGCTTGAGCGCGCTTGCATCCTCCATGCGCACCATGGTCAGCGTGAGCATGTTCTCGAACACGCGCGGCGGGGCAAAGGCGTAGGTCGTGCCGATCTCGCGCCGGTCTTCGACGACGGTGTCGGGGCTCTCGGGGCAATTGACGCAAAGGCCCGCGAGGATCGCCTGCGCGTAGGAGAAGATGTGGTCGCCGACCCAGGCGATCGGCAGGTAGGCGATGATCTCGTCGCCTTCGGCGAGCTTGTCGAAGGCGCAGCCGATCTCGGAGGCCTTCACCACGTTCTCGTAGGAGAGCATCACGCCTTTGGGGCGGCCGGTCGTGCCCGAGGTGTAGAGGATGATGGCGAGGTCGGACGGCCTGGTTGCCGCAAGCTCGCGCTCCAGGAGCGCCGCGGCTTCCGGACCGGACTCGAGCCGCTTGCGGCCCTCGTCGATGACTTCGGAAAGCGGATGCAGGCGGGTGCGGTCGTAGTCGCGCAGGCCCCGCTCTTCATCGTGGAGGATGTGGTGGAGGGCGGGGACGCGCTCGGCGACCGAAATCAGCTTGTCGACCTGCTCCTGGTCCTGTGCGACGGCGTGCGTCACCTCGGCATGGGCCAGCACATAGGCCATCTCGTCGGCAACCGAGTCGGCGTAGACCGGCACCGGAATCGCGCCGAGCCATTGCGCCGCCGCCATGGTCCAATAGAGCCGCGGGCGGTTGTAGCCGACGATCGCGATCTTATCGCCGCGTTTCAGTCCGAGCGCGTTGAAGCCGACCGCGAGCGCGCGCACGTTCTCGTGCACCTCGGCCCAGGTCCAGGACTGCCAGATGCCGAGGTCCTTGTGGCGAAAGGCGGTGCGCCCTGGGCGCAGGCGTGCGTTCCGCGCGAGAAGCTTCGGAAACGTATCGTCGCTTCCGGCCATTACCGTCGTCACGACCGTGCCTCCCGCGATGCGCCGCGTGTCGGCGAGCCTTGCGCTCAGAGCGGACCTCGCCTGCGTCCGCTGCACTTCTGTTGTGTCATGGCGGACGGGGGAAGGCAACGCGGCGCGGCCGCCGCTCGCGGCTTCAGTCGACGCCCGTCTCGCCGTAAAGCCAAGCCAAGTGAGCGTAATAGTCGTCCGAGCTCTTGGCGCGCATGATCGCGTTCCGTACGGCCGCGTGCGCTCCCGCCGGGTGGTAGATGTGGTCGCCGATAGCCCGCGATTGCAGCTGCACGCGCGCCGTGCGCACGACCCGCCGGGCGCGATAGCGCTCGAGCGCGCGCTCCGGATCGTCGCGCTGCGCCGCCATCATGTGCGACAGGCAGACCGCGTCCTCCATGGCCATGCATGCGCCCTGGGCGAAGTACTGCATCATCGGATGGGCGGCATCGCCGAGGAGCGTCACGCGGCCGTCGACCCAGTTCTCGACCGGGTCGCGGTCGCATAGCACCCAGAGCTTCCAGTCGGTGCCGTGCTCGATGATCTTGCGCGCGCGCTCATGCACATGCTCGAAGCCGCTGCGCACCTCCTCGCGCGAGACCGGCTTGCCGGCGACGGGCTGGGGAGCGTCGTTGTGGTAGGTCACCACAAGGTTGAAGAGCTTCCAGCCCGAGAGCGGGTAATGGACGATATGGCACTTCGGCCCGGCCCAGAGGGTTGCGGCGTTCCAGCGCAACTCCTCCGGCATGTGCTCGGTCGGGATCACCGAGCGGTAGGTGGTATGGCCCGACACCCGTGGCGGACCATCCGCCACGAGCTGCCTGCGCACGTTGGACCAGAGCCCGTCGGCGCCGATCAGAACAGCCCCTTCGACGGCCTCGCCCGATGCGAGCCGCACCTCCACAGTCGAGCCGTCCTGGTCGTAGGTCACGACCTCGCTGTTCACCCTGAGCTCGATGCGCGGGTGTTCGCGGCAGGCTGAAAGGAAGACCTTGTGCAGGTCGCCCCGGTGCACGACCGCGTACGGGTTGCGGAACCGCGCCCGGAAGGCTTCCCCCAAATCGATATGCGTGATCTCCTCGGCCGTCAGAGCATCCATGAGCCGGAGCTGGTCGATGTAGACGGCCATGCCTCGTGCCGCCTCGCCGATGCCGAGGTAATCGAAGGCATGGAAGGCATTCGGCCCGAGCTGGATGCCGGCGCCGATCTCGCCGAGCGCGGGCGCCTTCTCCAGCACCAGAACCGAAAAGCCCTTCTGCGCGAGCCCGAGCGCCGCCGCGAGCCCGCCGATTCCGCCGCCGGCGACGAGGGTCGGAAGAGCGCTCGAGCCCGTGCCCGCCATGATGGATCCGGCTCTCGCTGAATGCCCGGCCGCCAGCGAAGCGGCGCGAGGTGCGGTTGTCCAGTTCGACGATCTGTCACTATGCTGTCAATCGCGCGCCCGTGAGGAACGGCTTACGACCGGCGACCGGAGATCGATTCGAGAGGGGTTCGCGCTCGCTGCTACGGCGCAGAACGCCCCGGGGAGGAGAAGATGAAGGCTCTGCTACGGCTCCTTGCCCTGTCCGCGATGCTGCCCGCCACGGCTCAGGCCGAGGTCAACGGAGTCACGCGGATCGGCGTGATGAACGACATGTCGAGCGTCTACTCCGATTTCCAAGGCCCCGGCTCAGTGCTGGCGGCGCAGATGGCGGTCGAGGATTTCGTCAAGACCTCGAAGCGCAAGGCCGAGGTCATCTTCGCCGACCACCAGAACAAGGCCGATGTCGGCGCCGCGACCGCCGGCCGGTGGTACGACGTCGATGGCGTCGACATGATCATCGACCTGCCCAACTCGGCGGTCGCGCTCGCGGTGGCCGACGTCACGCGCGAGAAGAACAAGGTCGTGATCGGCTCCGGGGCCGGCACCGCGCTCCTCACCGGCGCCAAGTGCTCGCCGAACACGGTGCACTGGACCTACGACACCTACGCCAACGGGCACGCGCTCGCCCGTGGCGTCCTCGACCAGGGCGGCAAGACCTGGTTCTTCATCACGGCCGATTACGCTTTCGGGCACGACCTCGAGAAGCAGGCCTCGGACGAGGTGCTGGCGAGCGGCGGCAGGGTTGTGGGCTCCGTTCGGCACCCACTCGGAAACAGCGATTACTCTTCTTTCCTGCTGCAGGCCCAGGCTTCGGGCGCGCAGGTCGTGGCGCTCGCCAACGCCGGCGGCGACACGGTCAACACCATCAAGCAGGCGGCCGAGTTCAAGCTGATGGAAAAGCAGAAGGTCGTTGCACTGATCTTCGACCTGCAGAGCGTGCCGGCGCTCGGGCTTCAGACCGCGCAGGGTCTCGTCGGCATCAACGCGATGTACTGGGACATGAACGACGAGACCCGTGCCTTCGCGGCCCGTTACCAGCAGCGTCACCCCAAGAAGATGATGCCGAACCACATGCAGGCGGGCGTCTATTCAGGGACGCTGCACTATCTCAAGGCGGTCGAGAAAGTCGGCTCGCCGCTCGACGGCCGGGCGGTGGTCGCGGCGATGAAGGCGATGCCGACGGAGGATGCGCTGTTCGGCAAGGGCCACATCCGCGAGGACGGACGCAAGATGCACCCGATGCATCTTTTGCAGGTGAAGACGCCGGCCGAGTCCAAGAGCGAGTGGGACGTGTTCAAGGTCGCGGCCACCGTGCCGGCGGATAAGGCGTTCCGCGCGCTCACCGCGGGCGGTTGCCAACTGGTCAAGTAGCAGACAGCGCAACCGAAGAGTTCAGCTTCGCGCTACTCCGCCGCGATCGGCAGCGCCGCCTCCGGCGCGCGGAAGCGGGCGAGGAGATCGGCTTCCTCCTTCTTCGCGGCATCTAGGTTGCGCGCCTTGATGTGGCCGAAGCCGCGGATCTTCTTCGGGATGTTGGCGAGACCGACTGCGAGGGCGTGATTCTGCGGCGAGAGCTTGGCGACGACCTCCTCGATCAGCGCCTCGTACTCGCCGATCAGCCGGCGCTCGACCTTGCGCTCGTGGGTGTAGCCGAAGATGTCCAAGGGCGTGCCGCGCAGGCCCTTGAGCTTCGCGAGAAGCCCGAAGGCCTTCAGCATCCACGGACCGAAGCTCATCTTCCGGGGCAAGCCGGTCGCGGGGTCCTTGCGGGCAAGGAGCGGCGGCGCGAGGTGGAACTCGTAGCGCAGGTTCTCGCCCTCGAAGGCCGCGGCGACCTGCTTCGCGAAGTGGCCGTTGGTGTAGAGCCGGCCGACCTCGTACTCGTCCTTGTAGGCCATCAGCGCGAAGAGCGAGCGCGCGACCGCCTCGGTCAACGCCGTCGCATTCGCGACCGTCCTCGCCTCGGCGGCGCGCACGCGCTCGACGAGGCCGCGATAGCGCTCGGCATAGGCCGCGTTCTGATAGTCGGTCAGGAAGGCCACCCGGCGCTCGATCACCTCGTCGAGCGTCTCGGAGAGATGCCGCGAGGCGGTCGGCTCCTTCGCCGGGGCGACGAGCTCGGCGATCCGGGCTGGCTCGGCGGCGGCGCGACGCCCCCACTCGAAGGCCTCGAGATTCATCTTCACGGCCTCGCCGTTGAGCTCGATCGCCCGCCTGATGGCGTCGCGCGAGAGCGGCACGCGTCCGTGCTGATAGGCGAAGCCGAGCATGAACATGTTGGCCGCGATGGCGTTGCCGAGCACGCCGACCGCGATCGCGGTCGCATCGACGAAGGCGACGCCCTCGTTCCCGGCGGCGGCCTTGATCGCCCGCTTGATGCGTTCGGCCGGCAGCGAGAAATCGGCATTGCGGGTGAAGTCTCCGGGCATGACCTCGGCGGTGTTCACCATCAGGGCGGTCCGCCCCGGAGCCACCGACGACAGCACCTTCTTGTTGCCGGTCACCACGAGGTCGCAGCCGAGCACCAGGTCGGCCGCGCCCGCGGTCACGCGGATGGCATGGATGTCGTCCTGGGTCTTCGCGAGCCGGACATGGCTGTAGACCGCGCCGCCCTTCTGGGCGAGGCCGGCCATGTCGATCATGCCGCAGCCCTTGCCCTCCAGATGGGCGGCCATGCCAAGGATCGCGCCGACGGTCACGACGCCGGTGCCGCCGACGCCCGTGACGATGATGTTGAAGGTCTTGTCGATGGCGGGCTCCGCCGGCCCGGGCAGCGCCTCGAACGCCATGCCGTCCGTGACCACCATGGCCGGCGCGGCCTTCTTCACCTTCGCCCCATGCACCGTCACGAACGACGGGCAGAAGCCCTTCACGCACGAGAAGTCCTTGTTGCAGTTCGACTGATCGATCTGGCGCTTGCGGCCGAACTCGGTCTCGACCGGCTGCACCGCCACGCAGTTCGACTGCACCGAGCAGTCGCCGCAGGCCTCGCAGACGAGGTCGTTGATGATGACGCGCTTGTCGGGATCGGGGAAATCGCCGCGCTTGCGGCGGCGCCGCTTCTCGGCCGCGCAGGTCTGGTCGTAGATCAGGACCGAGACGCCCGGCACCTCGGATAGTTCGCGCTGCACGGTCTCGAGGTCGTCGCGATGGTGGATCGTCATGCCGGACGGCCACTGGATCGAACGCGGATACTTCTCCGGCTCGTCGGTGACGAGCGCGATGCGCTCCACCCCTTCGGCGCGGACCTGGCGGGCGATCATGTCGACGGTGAGCCCGCCCTCGTGCTTCTGCCCGCCGGTCATGGCGACCGCGTCGTTGAACAGGATCTTGTAGGTGACGGTGGTCTTGGTGTGGATCGCCCAGCGCAGCGCGAGCGAGCCCGAGTGGTTGTAGGTGCCGTCGCCGAGGTTCTGGAAGACGTGGCGGCGCTTGGAGAAGTTCGATTCCCCGATCCAGTTCGCGCCCTCGCCGCCCATCTGGGTGAAGCCGTCGGTGTTGCGGTCCATCCAGCTCGCCATGAAGTGGCAGCCGATCCCCGCATAGGCGCGCATGCCTTCCGGCACCTTGGTCGAGGTGTTGTGCGGGCAGCCTGAGCAGAAATGCGGCGTCCGCACCGCGACGTCGCCGGTCGCCGCAAGCATCGCCTGCGCTTGCTTGAGCCGCGACACGCGGCCGCGCAGGTCGTCGTTGCTGTGGTACTTGAGGAGGCGCTCGCCGAGGGCGATCGCGATCTCGTTGAGATCGAGCGCGCCCTTCACCGGGAAGAGCCAGTTGCCCTGCTCGTCCTTCTTGCCGATGCAGACCGGTTGGTTCGCGGTGCCGTAGAGCTCTTCGCGGACCTGCACCTCGATCAACGAGCGCTTCTCCTCGACCACCATGATGAGGTCGAGCCCCTGCGCGAATTCCACCAGTTCTCGCTGCGACAGCGGCCAAGGGCAGGCAACTTTATAGAGCCGCAGGCCCATGTCGTTCGCCTTGACCTCGTCGAGCCCAAGCTCGTCCATGGCCTGCCGGACGTCGAGGTAGGACTTCCCGACCGTGATCACGCCGATCTTCGGGTTGCGGCCGCCGGAGAGGACGATGTGGTTGAGGTTGTTCGCCCGCACGAAGGCGAGCATGGCGTCGCGCTTGAAATCCTGGAGCCGCGCCTCCTGCTCGAGGATGCCGTCGCCGACCCGGATGTTGAGCCCGCCGGGCGGCATGCGGAACTCGTCCTCGCCGGGGATCACGATCTTCACGCGATCGATGCTGCCGTCGGCCGAAGCGGTCGATTCGATGTTGTCCTTGACGCATTTCATGGCCGTCCAGGTGCCGCAGAAGCGGCTCATGGCGAAGCCGTAGAGGCCGTAATCCATCATCTCCTGGACGCCGGCCGGATTCAGGATCGGGGTCATCACGTCGACGAAGGCGAATTCCGACTGGTGCGCGACGGTGGACGATTCCGCCGTGTGGTCGTCGCCCATCAGCGCGAGGACGCCGCCGTATCGCGACGAGCCGGCCATGTTGGCATGGCGGAAGACGTCGCCCGTGCGGTCGACGCCCGGACCCTTGCCGTACCAGACGCCGAAGACGCCGTCGTACTTGCCGTCGCCGCGAAGCTCCGCCTGCTGCGTGCCCCACAGCGCCGTCGCCGCGAGCTCCTCGTTGAGCCCCGGCTGGAAGACGATCTCGTGCTTCTCGAGCCACTTGCGGGCGCGCCAGAGGTTCTGGTCGAGCCCGCCGATCGGCGAGCCGCGATAGCCCGAGACGAGGCCGGCGGTGTTCAGCCCGACGAGGCGGTCGCGCTCGCGCTGCATCAGCAGCATGCGGATGATCGCCTGCGTGCCGGTGATGAAGACCCGCTCTTTCGTCAGGTCGTATTTGTCGTCGAGGGAGACGTCCCGCAGCGGTGTCTTGGCAGCGACCTCAGCATCGGCCATCGGCCGTTTCCTCCTCGAGGCATCAACGCCAAATCGTCCGGTTCAGGTCCGGCTCGTCTTTAAGTCAGCAATGCTGACATATTCCGCGGCGCCGGTCAACGAAGGCGCCGCGGCTGATATGGGAGCGACCGGCCCGGATTTCACCGCAGCGACGCCGTTCGACGCGCCGCTGCGGGATCGTCAGCGCCGCCGCCTGTCGTCGGGTGGCACCATGGTCGGCGGCACCACGATGACCGACGCTGCGGGCGCGGCACCGCGCTCACCCGCCTCCGACAGCCGCTCGGCGCGCACGCTCAGAAGGTCGCGGATGCTCTCGGTGACGCCGAGCTTGGCGAAAGCCTGCGGGGGTCGCTGACCCGTGGCGTCACCCGACGGCGCGACCGCGACCTGTCCGCTTGCGAAGTGGTCGTTCGCGCGCGTGGCCGGCGACCGCTCGGGCTTCGGCCCCGCGCCCCTGATGTTGATCAACGTCTTCAGGGTGTCGAACCAGAACGGGGCGCCAAGCGAGACCGCAAGCGCCGTGATCAGCCAGCCGGGAAGGGCGAGCAGCGCATAAACGACATAGGCCTGGAAGCGCTGAAGGTCATCGTAATTCTGCCACTCCGGCCTTTGTTGCGCAGGGACCCCGGCCCAGCCGAGCGGGAGGGGAAGCTGCTCGATCTGAGCCTTGAGGAGTTCCGCGCACCTGCGCGCTTCCTCGAAGTCCTTCGTCGCGTCTGTCACGCCCGGCGCGCCGGATGAGGTCGCCGCGGGCGGGCGGGGCTGACAAGGAGAAGTCGGGGACGCGCCGGCCGAGCCGGACCGCGCGTCGCGCGGCTGGTTGCCGGCGTTCGGTGCCGGAGCAGGGTTGTTCTTGACGTAGCTCTCGGCCGCGGCCGTCATCGCCGCCCGCATGTTGTGGTCGAGCCACAGCGTCTTTGCGACATTGATGCTGTCGACGTTGAAGAGCACCGCCGCGACCGCCCCGAACCCGAAGGCGAAATACTGGGCCCACCGTTTATAGACGCCGGTCAGCCGGTCCATCGCATCGTCGAACCAGATCTCCAGGCGCTGCTTGAACTTTTCGAGGTTCTCATCCGCATCGGCGTAGAGGGCCTCGAGGCTCGTGCGAACCGCGCCCTCCGGGAGGCCGGCGATCGCCTTCTTGATGTCGCCCGCCGTTTGGTTGGCGTTGAACTTGCGCAGAAAATCGAGGACCGCGATCGAGAAGTTTCGAGCGGGGATGTAGGAGGGCGCGTTCTCCTTCCGCGCCGAGCTCGAGGAGCCGGCGACGGGTGCGACGCCCGGCGAGATCAACGGGTGCGTCAGCACCTTCTCGAACAGCTCGTTGCCGGCTCCCCCGAGCGCGTCGGAAAGCGCCTTCCAAAGATAGTCCCTACGCAACCGGAACCAGGTCGCAACAAGCTCCTGCATGGCCGTCGCGAACAGCGCGAGCAGCAGATAGACAAAAGCGAGGCCGATGGCGACCTCGAGGACGGCCCACAACGACATGTAATCCTCCCCCCTTGCACGGTCCTTGGCCGGCAACCAACATTTGAAACCGCGACAGGGCTTTGACGCAAGGGAACCCGTGGCGCTGGACGAAGGCCGCTACATCGCGGTCACCCCGCCGTCGATGACGAACTCGGCGCCGGTCACGAAGGCCGACTCGTCCGCGGCGAGATAAGCGATCATCGCGGCCACTTCCTCGGCGCGGGCGTTGCGCCCCGCCGGCACGCTCGCGGCGAGCTTTGAACGGGTCTCGTCCGGGTTGCGCGAGGTGCGGATCAACTCCTGCAGCATGGGCGTGTCGACGAAGCCCGGATGCACCGAGTTGCAGCGGATTCCGTAGCCCTTGCGGGCGCAGTGCAGGGCGACCGATTTGGTCAGGAGCCGAACGCCCCCCTTCGAGGCGTTGTAGGCGGCAAGGTTGTGTCCGCCGATGATGCCGGAGACCGAGGAGAGGTTCACGATCGAGCCGCCGCGACCCTGCTTCATCACCCGCACCCCGTGCCGGCAGCCGAGGAAGGTGCCGTCGAGATTGACCGCCATGGTACGGCGCCAATCCTCGAGCGTGACCTCCTCGATCGTGCCGGTCGGGGCGATGCCGGCGCTGTTGACCAGGATGTCCAAGGTGCCGTGACGGGCAAAGACGGCGTCGGTCGCATTGCGCCAGTCCTCGTCCGAGGTGACGTCGAGCGGCTCGAATTCCGCTCCGAGCTCGCTTGCGGCCCGCGCCCCTGCGGCGCGGTCGATGTCGCCGAGGACGACCCCCGCGCCCTCCTCGGCGAAACGCCGCGCCGTCGCGAAGCCGATGCCGCTCGCGCCGCCGCTGATCAGGGCCACCTTTCCCTCGAGCCGCCGCATGGTCCCTCCCTAGGTTGACAGCATAGTGAGGCGCGGCGCGCACAGGGCGTCAATCGTCAAACGCCTCGCTTTCGCCGCACTGGATCGGGAAGAACGGCGGGGACGCCCAGCCGTTGAATTCCCGTTAACCAGAGCCCGGCAGCGTCGCGGGATGAACCGATTCATGACACGTGCGCTATTGGCTCTCGTTCCGGTGCTGGCGGCCTTGAGCGTCGCCGGTCCGGCTCGCGCCCATCCGCATGTCTGGGTCACCGCCAAGGCTGAGATCGTCTATGCCGAGGACAAGGTCAGCGCGGTCCGGCACGTCTGGACCTTCGATCCGGGCTACTCGGCCTATGTCACGACGGGCCTCGGCACGAACGGCGACGGCAAGCCGACCTCCGCGGAGCTGCGCGAGCTCGCCAAGGTCAATGCCGAGTCGCTCGTCGAGTTCGACTACTTCACCGTGCTCAAGGTCAACGGGACGAAGCAGGGCTTCGAGCCGCCGCGCGAATACGACCTGACCTTCGAGAACGGGCAGGTGACGCTCGTGGTCGTGCTTCCGGTGAAGGAGGCGCCGCGCGGGCGGACCGTCTCGCTCGAGGTTTACGATCCGAGCTTCTACGTCTCCTTCGCCCTCGCCCAGGGCGACGACGCCGTGCGGCTCGCCGGCGCGCCGAAAGGCTGCGCCGCGACGGTCAGCCGGCCGAAGACGGTGGAGGGCACGCAGCAGAAGCTTTCGGAATCCTTCTTCGAGGCCCTGACCGCGGCCTCGAACTACGGCGCGAATTTCGCGAACCGCGCCATCGTTGCATGCCCGTAGGAGCCGGGGCGCTCGCCGCGCCCCCCGGCCGCCCGCATGCGCTCCGGCGCCTGGCGCTCGGGCTCGCTGCCGTGGCGCTGGTCGCGGCCGCTCTCGCCCTCCTGATGTGGCTCCTGGCACCCGCCGGGCCGCCGCCGCGCCCGCCCGCGCGAAACCCTTTCGGCATGGGGGTGCGCGAGGCGGCGCCCGCCGCCTCCGGCCTCGGCGCCTATGTCCTCGCGCTCCAGGCGAGCTTCTTCCGCAGCCTCCAGGCCGGCGTCGCTGCGCTCAAGGACGGCGGCGCGGCGTTCTGGCCGCTGATGGCGATCGGCTTTGCCTACGGCGTCTTCCATGCGGCCGGGCCCGGGCACGGCAAAGCGGTGATCGCCGCCTATCTCGTCGCCAGCGAGCGGGCGCTCGTGAAGGGCGTGCTGCTCAGCCTTGCCGCAGCGCTCCTGCAGGCGCTGGTCGCAATCGGCATCGTCGGCGGAGCGGCCGCGATCCTGCGCGCGACTGCCGCGACCATGACCGGTGTGACGAGCGCGATCGAGACGGCGAGCTTCGCCGCGGTCGCGGCCCTCGGCCTGATGCTGACCTGGCGCAAGGCCGGAAAGCTCCTCGGCGTGGCCGGGCTCGCGCACGGCCCGGGCACGGCTCCCGCTGCCGCGCCGGATTGCGACCACGTCCATCTTCCTGCCCCGGCCGAGATCGACCGCATCACCCGACTGCGCGAGATGGCCGGCGTCGTGATCGCGGCAGGCACTCGCCCCTGCGCCGGCGCGATCGTGGTGCTGGTCTTCGCGCTCTCGCAGGGCCTGTTTCCGGCCGGCGTCGCCGCGACCTTCGCGATGGCGCTCGGGACCGCGCTGACCACCGGCGCCATCGCGGCCCTCGCGGTGTTCGCGAAAAGCCTGGCGCTGCGCCTCGCCGGCGGCCGCGGCGCGCATGGCGCCGTCGCGCTCGCCGGGCTCGAGCTTCTCGCCGCGGCCTTCGTGCTGGTGCTCGGAGCGTCGCTGCTGCTTGGGATGTGGAGCGCGGGCGGGGTGAGCTAGGCCCGCGCCAGCGGATCGTTCTCCAAGAGGATCGGCAGGCCGTGCGGGGTTGCATGCGCGGCGCGGTGCCAAGCCTCGCGGCGCTCGGCGAGGGCGGCTTCGCTCGCCACGCCCTTCGCGGCGGCGAGCCGCTCGATCGTCGCAAGCCAGTGCCGGTAGTAGGTCGAGCCGTCGTCCGGGTCGCCCGCGGCCTGGGCACGCTTGATCTCCTCGGCGAGTGCCGATGCCCATTCCTTCCAGGTGAAGAGGCCGCGCTCGTGGAGCGCCAGCGTCAGGGCGAAGGCTTGCGCCTCCCATGGCGCCGAGAAAACCGGCGCGCCGTCGTCGCCACGCGGGATCGGCGCGACCGGCGCCGCCGCGGCAGCGAGCCCGTCAGGCAGGCTCAAGGTAGCTCTCCCAGGCGTCGATCGAGACGACGAGGTTCGGATCGGCCTCCTCGCCCCACAGCTCCGGCCCGGAGAAGCGCACGGTATAGAGCCATTGCGGGTTCTCGCCCTGCCCGGCCGCGGCCGAATCCGGGAAGACATGGGCGCCATGGACCAACTCGACGACGCCACGCTTGCCGCGGGCGTAGCGCGGCAGCCGCGTGTGGCCGGACGGGTGCATGACGCGGGTGACGACACGGTCCCCGACCGAAAACCGCGCCGGCCATTCGGCCGGGCGCTCGGTCGGGCTGCCCTTGGCGAGCGCTGCCGGCACGTTCTCGGCTTTCAGCATGCGCGCCACGGGCTTCGGCGGTCCGAGCGCCTTGCCGAGTCTGATCTCGTCCTCGGTGACGAGCCCATGCCGCAGCACCAGCTTCTCCAGGCCCTTGGCCCAGATCTCGTAATAGCTCGAGGCGAGATAGTCGGCCGGGTGCAGGCTCTCGCGGGCGGCGCGGCTCGCGTCGATGCCCCAGGTGCCGGTTGCGCCCATCGCCAGCGTGACGCCGAAGGCGCGCTTCTCCCACTCGGCATGGAACCAGGGCTCGTCGGGCTCGTGCCCGATCCGCCCGAAGCCCATCATGCCGCCGAGGTCCTGCGCCCCGTTCATGCGGCGACCATCTGGTCGGGCCGCAGCGCGAGGCCGGTGCCGATCATCGAATCGCGGGTGACGAGGTCGGCGAGCGCCTCCTCGCTCCAGCCTTGCGTGCCCTCGGGCCGCATCGGCAGCACGAGGTAGCGGATCTCGGCGGTCGAATCCCACACGCGGATGCGCGTCGTCTCCGGCAGCTCGACCCCGAACTCCTTCAGGACGCCGCGCGGGTCGATCACCGCGCGCGAGCGGTAGGGCGCCGATTTGTACCAGACCGGGGGGAGGCCGAGCACCGGCCAGGGGTAGCAGGAGCACAGGGTGCAGACGACCATGTTGTGCTCTTGCGGCGTATTCTCGACCGCGACCATGTGCTCGCCCTGCCGGCCGGTGAAACCGAGCGAGGCGATGGCCGCGGTCGCGTCCTTCCGGAGCCAGTCGCGGTAGCTCGGATCGGCCCAGGCCTTGGCCACGACCTTGCCGCCATTCCTCGGTCCGACCTTGGTCTCGTAGGTCTCGACCAGCACGTCGATCGCCGCCGGGTCGACATAGCCCTTCTCCACGAGGATCGATTCGAGCGCGCGCACCCGCAGCTCGATGTCGGACAGCTCGCTGTGGTCGTGGCCGTGGTGGTGATCGTGGCTGTGATGGTGGTGATCGTCCATGGCGCGATCCTAGGCCGTCACCGCCTGATGTTGAAGCCCATCCGACCATGCCCCGAGTCGTCCCGGCCGGAGCGAAGCGGAGAGCCGGGACCCATCCGCCGCCGCTGGAGCGGGTGGATCCCGGATTAAAGCTCGATCAGATTCCCGCCGCACCACCGTCTGGATCCCGGATTAAAGCTCGATCAGATTCCCGCCGCACCACCGTCCGAGCGCGGGTCGTGTGCGGCCTCGACACGGCCGTTGCGGGGGTGCTTCACGAGCATGCCGGCATGGCCGCAGGTCTCGAAATAGGGCACGCCGAGCTCCTCGACCTCGTGGCCCATGCGGGCAAGCCCCTCCATGATCGCCGCATCGAAGCGGCTCTCCATCTTCAGCGTTGTCGAGGTCTGGCCCCAGGTGCGGCCGAGGAGCCAGCGCGGCCCGTCGACGGCGTCAGCCGCGCCCATGCCGCCGAGGTACCGCGTGAGCACTTGAGCCTGGAACTGCGGCTGGCCGTCGCCGCCCATCGACCCGTAGGAGACGACGCGACCGTCGTCGAGCGCGGCGAGCGCCGGGATCAGCGTGTGGAAGGGCTTGCGCCCCGGCTCGAGCGGGTTCCCGGCGGCGTGATCGAGCGAGAATGAGGCGCCGCGATTCTGCCAAATGATGCCGGTGCCCGGGAGGACGCAGCCCGAGCCCCATTCCCAATACAGCGATTGGATGTAGGAGACCGCAAGACCATCGCCGTCGATCGCCCCCATCCAAACCGTATCGCCTTCGGCCGGCGCAAGCGGGAACCGGGCGGCGCGGCGCATGTCGATCCTCGCCGCCTCGCGCTCGAACACCTTCGGCGTCAGGAAGTCCTCGACCTTGTGCCTCAGCCCGTCGGGGTCGGTGACCACCCGGTCGCGGATCGCGAAGGCGCGCTTCACCGACTCGATGAGCGCGTGGTGGTGCTCGACCGAATCGACGCGGCCCGAGGCGAGTCGCTCGCGGATGCCGAGGATGAGGAGCGCGGCCAGCCCCTGCGTCGGCGGCGGGAAGGCGTAGACGGTGGCCTGCCGCAGCTTCGCCGAGAGCGGCTCCACCAGGCGGGCGCGGAAGCGCTCGAGATCGGCGCGCGTCACGGGGCTGCCGATGCGTTCGAGATCGGCCGCGATCTCGCGCCCGATGTCGCCGCGGTAGAAATCCTCGAGCCCGGCGTCGGCGAGCTGATCCAGCGTGGCCCCGAGCGCCGGCAGCTTCCGCGACGTGCCGGCTGCCGGCGTCTTGCCCTCGGCGAGGAAGGTCTCGGCGAAGCCGGGCGCGCGATGGAGCGTCTCGGCCTCGTTCGGCTTGCCCCGCGCCTCCGACTCCGACACCGGGCAGCCCTCCCGCGCGAAGCGGACGGCCTCGGAAAGCAGCGTCGGAAGCGGCAGGCGCGCGCCCCGGCTGCGGGAATATTCGTAGGCCGCCTGCCAGCCGCCGACCGCGCCGGCGACCGTCACCGCCGCGTCGGGTCCGCGCGCCGGGATCGTGTCGTAGCCCTTGTCGCGGTAGCGCTTGATGGTGGCGAGGCTGCCGGCCGGGCCGCAGGCCTCGATCGCCCGCACCTTGCCGCCGGGCTCGCGGATGAGCCAGAAGCCGTCGCCGCCGATCGCGTTCATGTGCGGATAGACCACCGCGATCGTCGCCGCCATGGCGATCATCGCCTCGACGGCGTTGCCGCCCTCCGCGAGCACGGCGCGGCCGGTCTCGGCCGCCAAGCGATGCGGAGCCGCGACCGCGGCTTTCGAGAAGACAGGGGTGTCGGGCATTCGGGGTGCGTCAGGCGGGACGTTGTTACGCGCCCCCGTATGCGCTAGTGCCCCGATGCGCAACCGGAGACGCGTCCTTGGCCCGAAGCAACGAGCTCAATTGGCAGAACCTCGTCACGATCGTCAGCGTGATGATCCTGATCGGGACCGAGGTCTTCGGCGTCGCGCTGGCCGGCGGCTGGGCTCTCGCCGGCCTGCTCGAGCTCGGCGAGCAGGTGGCCTATGCCTTGATGGCCATCTTCAGCCTCTGCGCCGCCTACCTCATGTGGATTCTGTGGCGGAGCTCGGTCGCGGTCGAGCCGATCCGGGGCCGCTGACGAAAACGGCCGGCGCGAGCGCCGGCCGTGCGAGGCTTGCGTAAGGGCGCGATCAGCCCTTCACGCCCTGCTCCTTGAAGAACCTCATGGCGCCCGGGTGGAACGGGATCGGCGAGCGCTCCTGGACCTGGTTCTCGAGCGAGAAGCTCGCGGCCTCCTTGTGGACCGCGACGAGGTCGGCCTTCTTCTCGACCAGCGTCTTCACGATCTTGTAGGCGTCGTCGTCCGTCATGCGATCGCCGGTGACCAGGATGTTCCAGACGTCGACGAGCTGGTTGTCCTTGTCCTGGTTCGGATAGGAGCCCGCCTTGAGCGTGCCGGCGCTGTAGAGCTTGCCGTATTTGGCGTTCATCTTCTCGGCGAGATCGCCGTGGTCGACCATCTTGATCTTCACGCCGGGGGTCGCCGCGAGATCGGTCACCGCCGCGGTCGGGATGCCGCCGACCCAGAAAAAGGCGTCGATCTTGCGGTCCTTGATGGCGTTGACCGATTCGGCGACGCCGAGGCGCTCGCGCTTCATGTCCTTGTCCTTGTCGAGGCCGGCGGCCTCGATGACCCGGAAGGCCATGACCTCGGTCGCGCCGCCGGGCGAGCCGGTCGAGACGCGCTTGCCCTTGAGATCCGCCATCTTCTCGATGCCGGTGCCCTCGATGGTCACCACGTGCATGCGGTTCGGATAGAGCACCATCAGGGTCTTCAGCGGAACCTTGCCGCTCTTGAACTTGTCCTGGCCCTGCAGCGCATCGAGCGCGGCGTCGGCCATGGTGAAGCCGATCTCGCTCTGGCCCGAGCCGATGAGCTTGAGGTTGTCGACCGAGCCGCCGGTCACCTCGGCGGTCGCCTGGACGCCCGGCAGGTTCTTCGAGAGGACGTTCGCGACGGCGCCGCCGAGCGGGTAGTAGACGCCGCCGGTGCCGCCGGTGCCGATGGCGATGGTCTTTTGCTGCGCCCACGCGGCGCCGGCCGCCAGGCCGGCGAAGCCGAGCACGGCGACGGTTTGCAGGATGCCTTTACGCATGTGGTTTCGCTCCCGATTCAGGTTGTTGCGGCCGGGCTTCGAGCGCCCGGCTTCAGCGCCTGCCATAGCACGACGGCGGCGCCGATCACTAGGCCGAGCGTCGCCGTGTAGGAGATGTCGCGCCCGATCACCGCTTCGACGAGCGCCTCCATCAGGCTCGGGAAGACGAGGAGCAGGCCGGCCACGAGGTAGAGCACGCGCTCGAGGCCGGTGTTGCGGCGGAGGCCCCAGTTCTGCGCCGCCGCACCGAGGGCGACGAGGCCGAGCGCCGTCTTCGCCGTGATCTGGATGATGTCGACCCAGGAGCCGCCCTTGGGGATGTTGAGGAGGAGCCCGACGCCCTGCGGGTCGAGCACGAAGACTAAAGGCACGAGGAAGGCCGGCAGCGTGTATTTCCACGACTGCAGCGTCGTCATGTAGGGGTCGCCGCCGGTGATCGCGGCCGCCGCGAAGGGCGAGAGCGCGGTCGGCGGCGAGACCTCGGACAAGACCGCGTAGTAGAAGATGAACATGTGCGCGGCATAGTCCGGCACCCCGAGCTTGGTCAGGGCCGGCGCCGCGATCACGGCGCAGATGATGTAGGAGGCGGTGACCGGGACGGCGAGGCCGATGATCCAGACGATCAGCGCCGTGTAGATCGCGGTGAGCAGCAGGCTGCCCCCCGCATAGGCGATCACGATCGAGGAAAACTTCAGGCCGAGCCCGGTCAGCGTCACGATGCCCACGATGATGCCGGCCGAGGCGCAGGTGGCGCCCGCGTTGAGCGCCCCGATCGAGCCGTCGGCGAGGGCACGCACGAGCCGCGAGGCGTTGAAGCCGAGCCGTTGCCAAACAGTCGGTCCTTCGGTCGATGCATTCCGCCCGAAGGTGACGAGCGCGGTCTCCGGTCGCAGGAAACTGAGTAGGAAGGTGACCGCGGTGGCGTAGAACACCGACAGCATCGGCGAGTAGCCGATCACCATGAAGAAGACGACGGCGACGAGCGAGATGAAGTGGAAGCCGTAGCGCCGGGTCATCTGCCCGAGCGTCATCTCCTGGTGAAAGGCGACGTCATGGGTGCCGAAGCGGCGGGCGTCGAGCTCGACCATGACCAGGAGCGACATGTAGTAGAGGCAGGTCGGGATCAGCGCCATCCAGATCACTTCGAGGTAGCTGATCTTGAGGAACTCGGCGATGAGGAAGGCGGCCGCCCCGAGCACCGGTGGCGACAGGATCGCGCCGAGCCCGCCGGCCGCGAGAAGCCCGCCGGCCGCCTCCTTCTTGAAGCCGGCCTTCGCCATCATCGGGTAGGCGACGGTGCCGATCATGACGGTCGTCGCGACGCCCGAGCCCGACGGCCCTCCGAGGAGGAAGGACGACAGCACCACGGTGCGTCCGGCGGCGTTCGGCTTGCCGCCCATCATGGCGAGCGAGAAGTCGATGAAGAACTTGCCCGCGCCGGATTGCGCGAGGAAGGCGCCGTAGATCGTGAACAGGATGATCAGCGTCGAGGAGACGTCGACCGCGACCCCGAAGATGCCTTCGAGCGTGATGAAGAGGTGGCCGACGAGCCGCGCGAAGTCGTAGCCGCGATGGGTCCAGGGCGGCGGCAGGTAGGGACCTGCGAGCGCGTAGATGATGAAGAGCACCGCCACCACCGGCATGATCAGCCCAGTGGTGCGCCGCGTCGCCTCGAGCAGCAGGACGATGAAGATCACCCCAAGCACGACGTCGAGGCGGTCGGGCACGGTGGCGCGGTCGGTGAAGTCCTCGCCGCCGGCGAGCGCGTAGGCGAGGATGCCGCAGGCGGCGAGCCCGGCGAGCACGTCCCACCAGCGGATGCGGTTGCGGAAGCGCGCCGCGACCGGGAAGAGCAGGAAGCTCAGGAGCAGGACGAAGCCGACATGGGTGTAGCGCAGCTCCTGGGTCGGCACGATGGCGTAGGCCGAGTAGAGATGGAACAGGCTCATCACGACGGCGATGCCGGTGACGATGAGCCCGGCCGTGCCGGCGAGCCGGTTCGTCGCCCCTTCCTCGGCCTCGATGTAGGATTCGGCCTTGCGCAGCGCCTCGGTCGAGACCTCGTCCGGCGGGACCACCGCCGCGAGCGGGAGGCCCTTGGTGTCGGGTCCCGAAGCATCCTCGGCCGCGCCCGCGGCCTGCCGCTTGCTCTCGTCCATGGCAGTTCCCGTCCGGCGTTCCCGGCCTCCGGCTGTCGTCTTCGCGACGCTCGCGGCCAGGCCGGACGCTAGCACGGCGCCTGAAAGCTGCAACGCCAGCTCCGCGAAAGGACTGGCCAGGCCCCGGTTTTCTGTGACATTGACCGGCCGCCGAACTCTCCCCGGGAAGCCCGCATGCTGATCAAGGCCGACGACCTCCAGGCGCTCGTGCGCGACGTCTTCCGCGCGGAAGGCTGCTCGGATGCGGAGAGCGGGCGCATCGCGCTCTATCTCGTGCGCGCGAACCTCGCCGGCCACGACAGCCACGGCGTGATCCGGGTGCCGCGCTACGTCGCCTGGGAGCGCTCGGGCGAGTTCGTGAAGAACCAGACCGCCGAGATCGTGACCGAGAACGACAGCCTCGCGGTGGTCGACGGGCGCTTCGGCTTCGGGCAGTCGGTCGGTCCCGAGGCCGTGCAGATCGGGATGAAGAAGGCGGCGAAATCCGGCGCCTGCGTCGTGGCGCTGCGCTCGGCCGGCCATCTCGGACGCATCGGCGAATGGGCCGAGATGGCGGCCGAGGCCGGGCTCGTCTCGGTGCACTTCGTGAACGTCGCCGGCAGCCAGCTCGTCGCGCCCTTCGGCGGGGTCGACCGGCGGCTCTCGACCGCGCCCTTCTCGATCGGCTTCCCGATGCGCGGGTCCGATCCGGCGATCCTCGATTTCGCAACCTCGGCGGTCGCCGAAGGCAAGGTTCTGGTCGCGGCGCGCGGCGGCAAGAAGCTGCCCGAGGGCGCCCTCATCGAGCCCGACGGGCGCCTGACCGCCGATCCGCACACGCTCTACGGCGACTACGACGACGACCGCGCCCCCGACGCCCGCAACGGCAAGGGCGCGATCCGCGCCTTCGGCGAGCACAAGGGATCGGGGCTCGCCTTCATGTGCGAGCTCCTCGGCGGCGCATTAACGGGCTCGGGCTGCGCGGGCCCCGGCCAGCCGCGCTTTGCGAACGGCATGCTGTCCTTCTACATGGTGCCATCCTTCTTCGGGCCGGAGGAAGCCTATGCGGCCGAGGCGCGGCGCTACATTGAGTTCTTCAAGAGCTCGCGCGCGGCGGAGCCCGGCGGCGAGGTGCTGATCCCCGGCGAGCCCGAGCGGCGCACCAAGGCGGAGCGGCTGAAGAACGGCGTGCCGCTTCCGGACGATGCTTGGCGCTCGATCTGCGCCACCGCGCGCGAGGTCGGGGTTGATCCGGAGCGCTATCCGGTCCTGCAGGGCTGATTGACGCCCCGGCGGAGCGCGCCTACCTCCAAGCGCTCGCAGCCGCTCACGGACAAGATGGACCGTCGCTCGTTCCTCGCCGGCGCCTTGGGGACGTTCGCCGCCTCAGGCGCGCCGCTCCCGGCATGCGCACTCGAACGCCTGCGCTTCGGCCCGCCCGCGCCGGTGTCCTTCGAAGCGCTGAAGGAGCGCGCCAAAGCCATGGCGCGGGAGCCATACCAAGCGGCGCCGCGTCCCTCGCCCGAGGTGCTGCACGAGATCGACTATGACGCCCATGGCCGGATCCGGTTCAAGACCGATCTCGCGCTCTGGGCCGACGGGCCGAGCCGCTTCCCGGTCACCTTCTTCCATATGGGCCGCTACTTCCAATCGCCGGTCCGGATGCACGTCGTCGACGGCGGGACGGCGCGCGAGATCGTCTATGACAGCGGCTATTTCGACATGCCGGCCGATTCGCCGGCGCACCGGCTTCCGGCCAACTCCGGTTTCGCCGGCTTCCGTTTCCAGGAGGCGCGCGACGGGCCGCTCGATTGGCGCAAGAACGACTGGGTCGCGTTCCTCGGCGCCTCCTACTTCCGGGCGATCGGGGAGCTCCTCCAATACGGGCTCTCGGCCCGCGGCGTCGCGATCGACACGGCGGTGTTCGGCGTAACCGAGGACTTCCCGAGCTTCACGCACGTGTATTTCGAGACGCCGCAGGCAGGTACGGACGCCGTCGAGGTGCTCGCGCTCCTCGACGGCCCGAGCGTCGCCGGCGCCTTCCGTTTCGTCATGCGACGCGGCAAGGCCGTGGTCATGGACATCGAGAAGGCGCTGTATCTGCGCCGCGACGTCGCACGGCTCGGCATCGCCCCGCTGACCTCGATGTACTGGTACTCGGAGACGGCGAAGCCGACAGCGATCGACTGGCGGCCCGAGATCCACGATTCCGACGGGCTCTCGCTCTGGACCGGGGCCGGCGAGCGCATCTGGCGCCCGCTCAACAACCCGCCGCGCACCACCGCCTCGGCCTTCGCCGACGCGCACCCGCGCGGGTTCGGGCTGATGCAGCGCGACCGGCTATTCGATCACTACCTCGATGGGGTCTATTATGACCGCCGGCCCTCGCTCTGGGTCGAGCCCCTGAGCGACTGGGGGGCCGGCTCGGTCCAGCTCATCGAGATCCCGACCGACGACGAGATCCACGACAACATCGTCGCGCTCTGGGTTCCGGCCGAGCCCGCCCGCGCCGGCGGCTCTTACGAATTCCGCTACCGCCTGCACTGGGTCGCCGACGAGCCCTATCCGCCGGCTCTCGCCCAATGCGTCGCAACCCGGCTCGGCAATGGCGGCCAGGCCGGCACGGCGCGGCCGAAGGGCGTGCGCAAGTTCATCGTCGAGTTCAAGGGCGGCCCTCTGGCGCGGCTGCCGGCGGGCGTGCTGCCCGAGCCGGTGCTGTGGGCCTCCCGCGGCATCTTCTCGAACGTCCGCGCCGAAGCCGTTCCGAACGACGTGCCCGGCCATTGGCGGGCCGAGTTCGATCTTGCTGTGGCAGGCACCGAGCCGGTCGAGCTTCGCTGCTACCTCAAGAGCGACGGCGAGATCCTGAGCGAGACTTGGCTGTATCAGCACCACCCCGCCGTCTGAGCCGACCTAGCCCGCAGCAGAGGAACCTCGCCGAAACCGCGCGGTTGACCTCGCAGGACGAGGGCTCTTGCCCTCCCCACCGCTTGTGAGGCGAGCCATGAACTACAACGATGGCCTGGGGTGGCTGCTCATGAATCTCGCCGGGCCGATCCTGCTCGGCCTGCTCCTCGCCTGGGGCGGCTACCAGACCTATGTCTGGCGCCGGCGCCGCGGGCTGCCGATCGGCGCCCGGCGGGCGAGCCCGCACGAGGCGGCCGTAAACGTCGCACACGGGCAGGGCTACGACGACCGTAAGACCTCGCCGCTCGTGGCGCTCGGCCTGCCGGTCGCCGCGACGCTGGTCCTCATCGCCATCGTCGTCGCGACCCATCTCGGCGGCGGCGCGGCCGGATAGCGCCCGTCACGCGGCCGACGCCGGACCGGCGCCGCTGAGCGGGTGCTGGTGGGTGGTGGGAGCCGCGACAGGTTCCCTCGGCATCAGGGCGCCGCTACGTTGGACGACGGGCGCGCGGGCCGAGGCGCTGCACGGCTCCTCGAGCTGTTCCGAGCATCACGACGGAAAGGAACCGAGCGTTGGACACGGCCTACTATCCGCGGGCCGGGGATGCGTGGGAGCGCGTCGCCCCGAAAGATGCCGGATTCGACGAGGCGCGCCTCGCGGCGGCGGTCGCATTCGCCGAAGCGCATGAGTCGCCTTGGCCGCGCGGCATGTATCTCGAGGACGGGCGCTACATCGGCACCGCCGACATGCAGGAGGAGCCCCCTTTCGACGAGGTTCTGGGGGAGGTGCGCCCGCGCGGCGGACCGGCGGGCATCATCCTGCGTGGCGGTCGCATCGTTGCCGAATGGGGCGACACGGCCCGCACCGACATGACCTTCAGCATCGCGAAGAGCTACCTCGCGGTGCTCGCCGGGATCGCGGTCGCGCGCGGCCTCATCCGCTCGGTCGACGATCCGGTGCGCGACTATGCGCGCGACGTTTCGTTCGAGGCGCCGCAGAACCGCGCGATCACCTGGCGCCACCTCCTCCACCAGACCAGCGAGTGGGAGGGCACCTTGTGGGACAAGCCCGACCTCGCCGATCGCAACCGCCATGTCGGGCCTGGCACGCCCGCAAGGAAGAAGGGCACGCATCGCGACCTTCAGCCGCCCGGCGCATTCTGGGAATACAACGACGTGCGGGTGAACCTCCTGAGCTTTGCCTTGATGCAGGTCTTCCGCCGGCCGCTGCCCGAAGTCCTGCGCGAGGCCGTCATGGACCCGATCGGCGCATCCCCGACGTGGCAGTGGCGCGGCTACCGCAACTCGCGCTTCGAGATCGACGGCCGCATGATCGAGTCGGTCTCGGGAGGCGCCCATTGGGGCGGCGGGCTCTTCATCTCGACCCGCGATCATGCCCGCTTCGGCCATCTCGTGCACCGGCGCGGGCGCTGGGCCGGGCGCGAGCTCGTCCCGGAAAGCTGGATCGCGGCGCTGCGCACGCCCTGCCCGCTCAAGCCGATCTACGGCTTCATGTGGTGGCTCAACACGGACCGGCAGATGTACCCGTCGGCGCCGCCGACCAGCATCTTCGCGCTCGGCATGGGCACGAACCTGATCTGGCTCGACGAGGCGCTCGACCTCGAGATGGTCGCGCGCTGGATTTCGCGCGACCACGTCGACGGGCTGATCGCCAAGGTGCTCGACGCGCTTCGCCGACCTGCGTGAGCCGATGCGCTCCGGCCGCCTCAGCAGCGGGTTGCCGCATCCGGCGGTCTTCAAAAGAAAAGCCCCGGCCGCGAGGCCGGGGCTTCCCTCATCCGATTCGGGCTCTCCCGATCAGAAGTTCCGGTGGATGCGGAAGCGTCCGCGCCACTCGTCTTCGCTGCTGGTGGTGAAGGGGCAGGCCTGCGGGCCAGCCGCCACCGGAGCGATAGTACCCGCCGGTATGACCGCAAGACCACCGCACTTGTTGAGGTCGGACACCGGAGCGCCGCTCAGCTTGATGCGATCGTATGTCACCTCAACACCGATATCGAGGTCACGCACCGGCGACCAGATCAGGTTTGCCGCGACGTTGACCAGCGTGAAGTCGCGCACCACGCCGGTGGTCGTAAGAGCGCCCGTCGGTCCGAACACCGGGTTGGTGAACCCGCCGACGAAGAACGAGCCCAGCGACGGATATTCGACCTTCGAGTATCCGGCCGCAAACCCCGAACGCAGCTGAGGGGTCCAGTAGTGCAGGAAGGCGGCGATCGCAGACCAGCTTCTGGTCAGCTCGACGTTGTTGGTGAGCGGGTTGATGACCCCGTCACCCGTGTTGAGGCCGAACCGGCCGTTCGTGCCCGGGAAGCCGCCCTGCGCGCCGGAGGCACCGCCGAACACCCAGTTCCCCGAGATGGTGTAGTCGAGACCGCCGCGGGCATAGGCCGCCTGCAGGTACAGGAGGTCGCCCGGTGCGATCCACGGCAGGTTGATCTTCGCGCCGGCCTGGACCGCGTAGCCGTACTCGGTGTCGGGCCGGAAGCCGGTCATGGTCGCGCCGGCGAAGTTGTTGCCCGCCGGGATCGTTGCGCCGAGAACCGAGATCTGGTGGACGGCGCCAGACAGCTGGAACGAGCCCCAGGTCTGATCGACCCGGAAGTTCGCCACGATGTCCGGCATCGAGTTCTTCTGCTGGAGGCCGACGTTGAACGGCCCGCCCAGCGGCCCGCCCAGCCCCGGGATCACGCTGCCGCCAAC
>JAQSWQ010000061.1 GCA_029266525.1 Microvirga sp. | reverse complement strand
CGTCGGGGTTAGGCCGAGATGCGCGCCAACGTCTCGTGATCGCCTGAAGCGGTCCGGCCGGTCGATCGTGGCCCGGAAGGCTAGCGCGGTGATCGGACCGACGCCCGGCACGCTCATGAGCCGCCGGCAGACCTTTTCCCGCCGAACGATGTCGAGAACCTGCTTTGTCAGGCGGGCGAACTCGTCCAAAATGGTGGCGAGGATCGCAAGCAGCGGCTCAACAAGAGGCTTCACGGACGCATCCGCGGCCATAAGGTCGCGCGAAAGCCGCGCGGCTCGCGGTACCGAGCTTGAGGCCGCCTTCCCGCAGGATCGCCCGCACGACGTTCTCGATCGACCGCATCTCGTTCAGGACCGTGCGGCGCGCGACTAGGAGCGAGCGCCACAGCCGGCACGGACGGCTCTTACCAGCCCGTGCGCATGATCTGCGCCAAGGCGCGAGCATCGTTCCGGTCGGTCTTGTTCGGCATCGTCTTCATGGCCGCGTTCGCTTGTCGCGTCTCGATGCAGATCGCAGGTAGCCCGGCCGAGCGCAGCTCATCATGAAGCCAGGCCGTCAGCGAGCAGGCCTCCAGGCCGATCCTCTCCAGAGACAAGTCGATCTCGCGGAGCGTAGCAACCAGCGCCTCAGGCTCGCTTGCCGCCCGCATTTCCTTCACGACCCGCCCGCTTCCGTCGATCACGCAAATCGCGGTCTCTTCCAGCGACACGTCCAGTCCGGCATAATGGGTCATGGCTGCTCCTTCTCGATGCCTGTGGCCGCTCAACACGGACCACGTTCCATCATCCTGAATGGAGCAGCCACCCTCCGGCCAAGACCCAATCACCCCATCTGGTTCGGCAGGCGGATAGAGCCCACGAGGGTCACGTCGGGCGAGCCCTGCAGAGTGGAGGTCAGGCGCGGCGACGCCGGAGTATTCGAGGAGATCGCGATCCCGCCGAGCGGCCCGACTAGCATTGCGGTGAGGCTAAGCTTCGGGCTGCCCTGCAGGTCGAGCACCGCGTTGTTGCCCGAGAGCAGGATGGACACGCCGGTGCCGGTCACGCTGGCGTTGCCCTGCAGCTCGAGCGGTCCGTCTTGGATTTGGTAGAAGCCAGGAAGAAGCAGGACGTCGGCAGAGTGCACGGACAGCCCACCGCAATAGACTCCGGGACTGAGTGTAGCGACGCCTTGCGAGGCGCCGATCTTCACGTTCGTGTAGTCGCACGGGCCCGTATAGGTGTTGGATCCCGAGCCACTTCCGCCCGAGTGGCCCGAACCGCCGCTCGGGGAGGTGTAAACCGGACATGTGGCGGTCTGGTGCTTTCCGCAGCGCAGGGGACGAGCTTCGTAAGGATCAGGAACCGTGTCGCAGCCGCCCTTTGCAGGCGGGGAGCTCGAAGCCTTGGTCGAGCCCACGCCGCAAACGGTGCGCGCGACGATGCGTGCCGCGCCATGGAGGTCGGGCCGGGAGCATCGGACCAAACGCCGCATTGCGGCGCTGTGATCTTGGCTGAGCCGACGAGGGAGATGCCGGCGTCCTCGGCCTGGCCCACCGCGAGGACGCAGGCGGAGGCCGGGATGCTGTAAGTCGCTTCCGACTGAACTGCGAGTGAGCTCGAACGCGCTCCGACGAATGCGCCGAAGCGAAGCGGATGCTCATGCGCGAGATCGATACGGACCGTGTTCTCGGCAGCAGAGGGCGTGATTGTGCGCTGCGTGCCGGCGGCATCCTTCAGCAGCCGCTCGGCCAGCTTCCGGGCATCGTTCTCGCGCTGGGACGGGCTCACAGCCGTGCTCGTCGCGAGCGCCTTGGTCGAAGCAAGAGCCGTCTCGTCCGCGAGCTTCTGCAGCTCGGAGCGTTTGCGGGTGAGATCAGAATAGTCGAGGGCCGCCCCCGCCGCGGCGAGAATGATGGGCAGACTCAGCCCGAATACGGTGAGCACGTTGCCAGAACGATCGTGCGGAAAGCTGACCATGTGGCATCCTGAAAGTAGGGCGCCACAGTAATTCTCTACATTCTAATCAATTACTACATTGATCGTCGAAACAGATGCTCAGGACAGCGATGCCGATATAAAGTTAATCACTTGGCCACGGCTCCTCGACAATCGTTACCGTACTTCAGGAGATTGATCGAAGCATCACGTGTGGTTTGCGGCTGGCGCAATCACTAGACGAATCGTTAACTTTAACGGCCGAAAAAGCTCCAGCCCGCGGTGGGAGTACGCACCAACATAGGACGATCTGTTGCCGCACGCGGCGCGCGAGCGTCCAGGCGACAAGAGACTATTCGATCACCTCATCCGCGCGGGCGAGGAGCGTGGGGGGAATCGCAAGGTTGAGCGCTTTGGCCGTGGCGATGTTGATGGTGAAATCAAACTTGGAGGTTTGCTGAACCGGCAGATCCCCCGGCTTTTCCCCTTTCAGGATCCGGCCGACATAAACACCAGCCAACCTGTAGGAGTCCGCAATGCTGCCTCCATAACTCAGGAGGCCGCCCGCCGCGGTGAACTCGACATACTGGT
The DNA here is from genome assembly GCA_029266525.1 of Microvirga sp. Taxonomy (GTDB): domain Bacteria; phylum Pseudomonadota; class Alphaproteobacteria; order Rhizobiales; family Beijerinckiaceae; genus JAJKJG01. The sequence goes on along the minus strand of JAQSWQ010000061.1, from coordinate 20,533 downwards.
GAATTGCCGGCAAGCGGTAGCGGAGCGCCAAAGCGCCGAGCTCTGCTGCGCGACCAGTGAAGAACGGGTCGGCGCTGCCGACGATAAACGCTTCGGCGCCGAGCTGGACGGCCCTTGCAAACGCCGCCTCCAACTCGGGCTCGATCGCCCCGCGGAGTACATGGAGTTGAACATTGAGACTGCGTGCTGCGGCTTGCAGCTCGTCGATCTGAGATTGCGCCGTGGGATTGGTCGGATTGACCAGAAATGCCACTACACCGGCGGCAGGCACCGCCTCGAGCAGCAAGGATAGCCGCTTTGGTGCGACTTCCACGTTCATCTGCGTTGCGCCCGTAACGTTGCCTCCCGACCCGCTCAGTGCAGCGACGAGCCCGAGCCGCACCGGATCGTTGCTGCTCGTGAACACGATGGGAATTGCCTTGGTTGCAGCCTTCGCCGCGAGCGCCGCCGGAGTCGTGGTTGCCGCCAATACGGACACCTCGCGGCGGACGAGGTCGGCGGCATAGGCCGGCAGTCGTTCGAAGCGGCCCTCTGCCCAGCGATACTCGATGACCACGTTTTGCCCTTCGATGAATCCTGCCTCTCTCAAGCCATCACGAAAGGCGTTTGCCATGCGAGCATACCCCGCAGCCGATCCGCCGCTCAGGAACCCGACTACCGGCCGGGTGGGTTGCTGCGCATGGCCAACCAGCGGCCATGCCGCGGCGCCCGCAAGCCCAGCCACAAACTCCCGCCGCCTTGTATGTTGGGAAAGGAGCATAGTGAGAGGTGACGGGGGTCGGTTCCCTCGTCGGCGCGGGCGAGGAGGGACTGAGGCAGCGCGAGGCCGAGCGCCTTGGCGGTCTTCAGGTTGAGCACCAGCTCATATTTTGCGGGTGACTGCACCGGCAGGTCGGCGGGGCTTTCGCCGTTGAGGATGCGGTGCGCATACTCGGCAGCTCGCCGGAAGTGGTCCATCCGATCCGCTCCGAACGAAATCAGCCCGCCGGACGTAACGAAAGTCTTGGCGTAATAGATGGCAGGGAGCTGGTGTTCGGCCGCCAGCCGCACGATCAAGTCGCGATGGCGGAAAGGTCCAGCGCCCGAGGTTATGATGAGCCCGGCATTGCCCGCCTGCGCCAAGCCCCGGATGGCTTGCTCGACGTCTGACGCAACGCGCACGTTGATTGGACTTGGCTCCAGGCCCATCAGCGGCGCGACGGCCTGGATTACGCTCCATTGCCCGATGCCGGCCGTGATGTCGGGGTCCCTCAGAACTCCGACGCGCCTGAGGCTCGGCGTGATATCCTTGAGCAGCTCCACCCATTTGCCGCCGATGCTGTAGTCGAAGCTAGCGAACCCGGTAGCGTTGCCGCCGGGCCGGGAGAGGCTTTCGACAAAGCCGGCACCGACCGGATCGGGGACGATCATAAATACGACCGGGATGCTGCGGGTAGCCTGGAGCGCAGGTCCAGCCGCCGCGCTCCCCGGGGCTATCAGCACGTCCGGCGCAAGCCCGACCAGCTCGACCGCGCCTCTGTGAACCTGCGCTTGACCGCCTCCGCCCCATCGGAGGTCAATCTGAACATTGCGGCCCCGGCTCCAGCCTAGCTCCTCAAGCCTCTGCTGGAAGGCATTGAGGTTAGCGACATACTCGGGGTCGTTGTCCGGGGCTGACATGAGCACGCCGATACGCCGTGCGCGCTGCGGCGCCGGCTGCGCCCAAGCGGCGGCACTCCAAAGCGCAGGGCCGGCGATAAGCCCTGCGACAACCTCCCGCCGTCTCACGAGCACCTCTTGCGTGAGCGGACCTGCTCTCCTCGTCAGTGAAGCACGCCCGCCGGTCGGGCGCTAGAACGCGCGGCTCGTGGCCGAGCAGGCTTACCGCCGCTGGAAGCGGGATTATGGAGACGGCTGGGAAGCGGCGTCTCGGAACCGATTCGAGCGCGAGATGATGGCAAACCTCGACACCCATTTTTCGTCGGCACGATCGACCAGCACCTCAGCAATTGGATCATCGCGGGTCGCTTCTATCCACCCGCGATGACAGCTCGGTGCTGCCATTCTAAGGCGACGAGGCCGCCGACTGAAGCGGCCTCGTCGGTGAGGCGATTACATCGCGCCGCGACGAACTGCGCGCCGGGTGGCCCGTGCGGCAACGCGGCCTGTACGCCGTACCTGCCGACCCGCCCGCCGACCCGCCCGCCGATCCTGGCGGCGATCCATGCCCACGGTCTGTGCCTCGGCTGGCTCAGACACGATCAGCGCAGGTGCCGTGACGGCAATCGCTGCCGCCGCCAACCAACCAAACAGTCTCCGACGCGAAACCTCTTCCGACATGCAAACCTCCCAAAGCAAGTGCCGCAACGGGTCTGCGTAGCCGATGCCGCAGGCCTGGGCTTGGCAATTTGGGACATTCGCTCTCGCGAATCGGGGCACATAGGCCGCAGGCGTCGAGTTCATCCTGGAGCACGGCCGGCCGGAGTGCCGATGCGCCGGCGGCGCGAGAAACCGCCGACGTCGGCCCGATCCTGAGACACCGAAAGAAAGGGCCCGCCGGTCAGGCGGGCCAGATGGTCTCGGGTTCGGGGAGGAATGAGGAGCTTGTAGCTCGGCGCCGCCCGGCCGAATGTGCGCGAGCGCACATCAGCCGCCTTCCCGGGACAGAGAGATCATGACCAGACCTCCAAGCAGAAGCCGCCCGCCGATCGGCACGCGCGACGCGGCCGAAGCCGCTTTCAAGTCGGCGACGACCAAGCCGCCTGAAGCGCCGGCGCCAAAGGCTCCAGCACTCCCCGGCGCGACCGAGCTTGTCTCGCTGCGGATCCCGCGAGACGTGCTCGATCATTTCCAGGAGGATGGACCGGGGTGGCAGGAGAGGATCATCGCGGCCTTGCGGAAAGCCGCGGGCAAGTAGGGCGAATTGGGCTTCGCTCTGCGGTGTCCCTGAAAGCTTCCGAGTGCTCTCCAAATTGGTCCCTTAAGCACCCTCACGTGCGCCGCTCGCCTTCCTTCGTCAGGCTGGACTCGCGGTTGCACCGCGTGCTTCATTGTGCCGATGAAAGTAGCCGTGGCCGCCCTTGCGCTTGCCCTTTTGCCTTCATTGGCAGTGGCCCAAGACGTTCGCCTTATCGATCCATCCGATCCGGCTTACCCGCGTCCTCCGCCGAACTCGCTCACCCGCCAGCAAACGCTCGACATGATCGACAAAGCCAACCCCGGTGCCCGCAAGCGTGCGCGCGAACAGTTGCGGGTCGAGCGCTCCGAACGCCGTCCCGATATGGAGCTGGACCTTCCCCCGTGGGAGCTGCAGCGCCGACGGTGCAATGCAACTCGCGGGAGGGACTGCGACTAGGGTTGCCCCGCGTCGTCCTTCAACGCCCATCTCGTATCGAGCCGGTCGCCCTCCTTCGTGACGAGCCCGCGGTGCCGCGAAGGTCGCGCAGGTTCGCCCGAACCCGGTTCGTCATGCCCTTGGCCGCGTCCAAAAGGAACAGATCGTGTATATCAGCGCCCAGAGACGATAGTAGGTGGAGCCCACCTCCACCGGCCTCTTGACTGCGCCCGGACGCCATGCGCCACTCCGGCTGCGCTGGGCAGCACGTGGTACAAACCTTGCGCGCGATGACTAGGAACCACCCGGCGATGTTTCGGCATGCCTCCCTATCAGGGCCATTGCTGCTTGCGAGCCTCGCGGGCTGCGCGTCGCCGCCGTCGCCTTTGTCGCTCAGCCTGACCAACGGGCAGGCGATCGAGGGTACCTTGCCGACAGTCGCCTACACCAGCACCCGCGCGAGCGAGCGCCGGGCCGAGTGCCGCGCCTCCTACACCGGGCGGACGACGAGCTCGACCGTCCTGCTCGAGGTCCGCTGCACGGACGGGCGCTACGGCATCGGCACGGGCGAGCTCGGGGAGGCGCGCCTCGTCGCCGGCAAGGTGAGGATGCAGGACGGGGAAGAGATCCTGGTCCAGGGCCAGGCGCGCTGACCGGCCCGGGTGGGCGGCCCCCCGCGGCGTCGCTGCGTTGACTTCGCTCCCGCCTCTTATACGACTGCACCGAAACCATCCCGGGAGGCGCTGTTGGGGGCTCCGCATCTGCTCGTTCACGACCGGAAGGACACGGTCGGCGTCGTCGTGGTGGAGGGGCTGAAGGCTGGGACCGACATGCTCGGCGTGGTCACGGCCGACAACTCCGATTTCCGTCTTTCCGCCAAGCACGACATCCCGATCGGCCACAAGGTCGCGCTCGTCGATATCAAGAACGGCGACACGATCTGGAAATACGGCCAGGACATCGGCCGCGCGATCGCCGACATCGGCAAGGGCGAGCACGTCCACGTGCACAACGTGAAGACCAAGCGGTGGTGAAACGCCTGTCATTCCGGGGCGGCCCCGCGGGCCGAGCCCGGAACCCATAACCACGGTGTCGGGAATGAGCGCTCGCGCATGCAATGGCGCTCGATCGGAAGGGCTGATGGTTACGGTTCCGGGCTCGCGCTTTGCGCGCCCCGGAATGACAGCGATTAAGAAAAGGCGAGGAAACACATGGCTCAAGGCAACGGCAACGGCAACGGGCACGGCTCGAACGGCCATTCGAACCTGAAATTCTGGGGCTACCGGCGCGAGAACGGGCGCGTCGGCGTGCGCAACCACGTCGTCATCCTGCCCCTCGACGACCTCTCCAACGCCGCCTGCGAGGCGGTCGCGAACAACATCAAGGGCACGATCGCCCTGCCGCACGCCTATGGGCGCTTGCAATTCGGCGAGGATCTCGAGCTGCACTTCCGCACGCTGATCGGCACGGGCTCGAACCCGAACGTCGCCGCGGTGGTGGTCATCGGCATCGAGGACCAGTGGACCAACCAGGTCGTCGAGGGCATCGCCAAGACCGGCAAGCCGGTGACCGGCTTCGGCATCGAGGGCACCGGCGACATCGGCACCATCGCCAAGGCATCGCGGGTCGCCAAGGACTACCTGCAGAAGGCCTCGGAGCTGCGGCGCGAGGAGTGCGACATCTCCGAATTGTGGGTGTCGACGAAATGCGGCGAATCCGACACCACGACCGGCCTCGCCTCGTGCCCGACCGTCGGCAACATGTACGACAAGCTGATCCCGGTCGGCATCCACGGCTGCTTCGGCGAGACCTCGGAGATCACCGGCGCCGAGCACCTCGCCAAGGAACGGGCGGCGACACCGGAGATCGGCGAGAAATGGTACCGGATGTGGAAGGCCTATCAGGACGACGTGATCGAGGCGCACAAGACGAATGATCTTTCCGACAGTCAGCCGACCAAGGGCAACATCGCCGGCGGCCTCACCACCATCGAGGAGAAGGCCCTCGGCAACCTCGAGAAGATCGGGCGCGAGTGCCGCTACATCGACGCGCTCGAGCCGGCCGAGGCGCCGGCCAAGGGGCCGGGCCTCTACTACATGGACACCTCCTCGGCGGCGGCCGAGTGCGTGACCCTCATGGCGGCGGCGGGCTACGCCGTCCACACCTTCCCGACCGGCCAGGGCAACGTCATCGGCAACCCGATCGTGCCGGTGATCAAGATCACCGGCAATCCGAAGACGATGCGCACCATGTCGGAGCACATCGACGTCGACGTCTCCGGGGTGCTCCGCCGCGACATGACCATCCCCGAGGCGGGCGATGCGCTGATCGAGATGGTGGTGCGCACCGCGAACGGCCGCCTCACCGCGGCCGAGGCGCTCGGCCACCGCGAGTTCGTGATGACGAAGCTTTATCGGAGCGCGTGACGTCCCTCCCCCTTGCGGGGAGGGCGGACTCGGCCGAAGGCCGAGCCGGGTGGGGGTCGGGGCGCTGGCTCAGCGATCCGTGCAGGTGGCCGCTACAAGGCTCTTTGACTTGCTTCGAAGCTCTACGCCCGCGACCCCCACCCCCAACCCCTCCCCGCAAGGGGGAGGGGAGTTGGTCGCGCCGGCGAGTGGGGCAATGCTCGAAACCGCCCGGACGCTCGCCCCCGGGGCCGCCCTCGCCGCTGCCGTCGCCATCGCGGCGGTGCTCGCCGCCCCGCTGATCGGGGGCGTGCTCCCAATCCCTGCCATGGTGATCGCGCTCATTATCGGCATCGCGCTGAACCGCCTCGCCGCGCGACCTGCGTTTCAGCCCGGCCTGACCTTCTGCGTGAAGAAGCTGCTGCGCTGGGCGGTCGCGCTGCTCGGCTTGCGCATCGCGCTCGGCGACATCGTGGCGCTCGGCCTCGGCACGGCCGTGCTGGTGATCGCCGCGATGACGCTGACCGTGCTCTCGGGCTTCTGGTTCGCTCGCTTCTTCGGTCAGAATGAGTCATACGGCGCGCTTGCCGGCGCGGCGACTGCGGTCTGCGGCGCTTCGGCGACGCTCGCGACCGCGACCGTCCTGCCGAGCTACTACGGCAAGGAGGCCGACATCGCCTTCGTGGTGGTGGCCGTGAACGCGCTCTCGACGGTCGCGATGGTGCTCTACCCGCCGCTCTGCGCGATGCTGGGCTTCGACGATCGCGTCACGGGCGTGATGCTCGGCGCGACCATCCACGACGTCGCGCAGGTGGTCGGCGCCGGCTACGCGGTCTCCGAGCCGGTCGGCAACACGGCAGTGATCGTGAAGCTCTTCCGGGTCTTCCTGCTCTTGCCCGTCGTGCTCGCGATCGGCTGGTGGTTCACGCGCAAGGGCGCCGAGCATGGGGCCGCGAAAGTGCCGGTGCCGGTGTTCGCGCTGGTGTTCCTCGGCCTGTGCGTGGTGAACAGCCTGGCCGCGGCCGCCCCGGCGGTCGCACCCGTCTACGGCCCGGTGAAGGCCGTCCTCGCCGAAGCCTCGAACTGGGGCCTCCTCATTGCCATCGGCGCGCTTGGGCTCGGCACCTCGCTGACCGCGATCGCCCGGCTCGGCTGGCGGCATGTCGCGACCGTCACGGCGACCACGCTCGTCATCCTCGCGGTCGCGACCGGCGGCCTGATGCTGGTCCCCTAGACCATGCCGGTCCTGACGCTCGCCGGAGCCGAAGAGCTCGTCATCCGCACCCTCACACGCTGCCGGACGAGCGAAGCGAACGCGAGAAGCGTCGCGCGGGCGCTGGTGGCGGCTGAGGCGGACGGGCTCAAGGGCCACGGCCTCTCGCGCCTGCCGAGCTATGCCGCACAGGCAAAGGTCGGGAAGGTCGATGGGACTGCGGAACCGGTCGTGACCCTGCCGAGGCCTGGCATCGTCGCGGTGGACGCGGCGCACGGCTTCGCGTACCCGGCCTTGGGTGCCGCCGAACAGGCATTGCCGGAGGTCGCGCGCAGGCAGGGGATCGCGGCGGCCCCGATCCGGCGCTCGCACCATTGCGGGGTGGCCGGCCATCCGGTCGAGCGCCTCGCGGAGCACGGCCTCGTCGCGCTCCTCTTCGCCAATACCCCAGCGGCGATCGCGCCGTGGGGCGGGCGCAAGGCGCTCTTCGGCACCAATCCGTTCGCCTTCGCCTGCCCCTTGCCGGAAGCGCCGCCGATCGTGGTCGACCTCTCGCTGTCGAAGGTCGCGCGCGGCAACATCCTCGCCGCGAAGCAGCGCGGCGACCCTATACCCGTGGGCTGGGCGCTCGATGAGACGGGCGAGCCGACGACCGATCCCGAGGCGGCGCTCGCCGGCACCATGCTGCCTCTCGGCGACGCCAAGGGCACGGCGCTTGCATTGATGGTCGAGCTCCTTGCGGCAGGCCTCACCGGCGCCAACTACGCGGCCGACGCCTCGTCCTTCCTGGACGACAAAGGCGGTCCGCCCGGCACCGGCCAGCTCCTCCTGGCGCTCGACCCGCAAGCATTCGGGGCAGACGCGCTCGCCCGCTTCGCCGCGCTCGCGCTCGCTATCGAGGAGCAACCGGGCGCGCGCCTTCCCGGCCGGCGAAGGCTCGAGCTGCGCCGGAAGGCGGAGGCGGAAGGCCTAGCGGTCGCGGACGCGCTGTTGAAGGAGATCGAGGCGCTCTGAGCGGCATCTCGGGGCCACGGCGGGGGCTGTGGGGGACCGGCACGCTCAGTCGCTTGTGCCGGCGATCCACGTCCGCAGCATTCGCACATCCTCCGGCATGAAGCACATCAGGTCGGCCTGGTATCCCACAGCGATCCGCCCGAGCCGGTCGCCCAGTCCGAGGAACTCGGCCGGGTTCCGCGACGCCATCGTCAGCGCCTCCGGCAGGGTGAGCCCGAGCATCGCGACGGCGTTGCGCACCGCGCTTGCCATGTCGAGGGCGGCCCCGGCGAGCGTGCCGTCGGCGCGCAGGCAGCAGCCGTCGCGGAGCGCGATCTCCTCGCCATAGAGCCGGAAGCTCGTGCGCATGCCGCCGACCGGCGGCATGGCGTCGGTGACCAGCATCGGCCGCCCGGCTCCGCGCAGGGCGAGCTTCAGCATGGCCGGATGGACATGGAAACCGTCGACGATCAGCCCGTACCAGCACTCGCTGTCGAGCGCAGCGGCGATCGGCCCGGGCTCGCGCGAGGCCAGCGCCGGCATGGCGTTGAAGAGATGGGTGAATCCGGTAAGCCCCTCGGCGAGCGCGGCCCGCGCCTGATCGTAAGTCGCCGTCGAGTGGCCGAGCGAGACGCGCACGCCCTTCGCCGTGAGCCGTCGCACGAACCCTTCCGGCATCCGTTCCGGCGCGAGCGTCACCAAGGTCGCGCCGGAGCCAAGGCTCGTGAGCGTCGTGAAATCTTCATTGGTGGGCACGCGGATGGCGGCGGGCGCGTGCACGCCCGGCCGCTCCGGCGAGATGAACGGTCCTTCGAGGTGGATGCCGAGCACGCCCGAATTGGCCCGCATGGCTTGGCGCACTGCCGCGATCGCGGCCCGCATCTTGTCGGGATGGTCGGTGATCAGCGTCGGCAGGAGGCCCGTGGTGCCGAAGCGGCGATGGGCCGCCGCGATGACCGCGACGCCTTCGGCCGTCGGGTGGTCATTGAAGAGCACGTCGCCGCCGCCATTGACCTGCACGTCGATGAAGCCGGGCGCGAGCCACGCCTCCCCCGGCAGCCTCTCGACCGGGACGCGCCGCGGCAGCTCGGAGCTCGGCATGAGCGCCACGATGCGCCCGCCCTCGACCACGACGGCGCAGTCCCGCCGCACCGTCTCGCCGTCGAAGACATGCTCGGCGGCGATGGCATGGCGCCCGCTCATCGGGTGCGGGTCACCTTGTTGAGGTGGCGCGGGCGGTCGACGTCGACGCCGCGCAGCTCGGCGAGCCGTACCGCCATGCCATAGAAGCTCTGCAACAGGCAGATGGCGTCGGCTTCGGCGCAGTCGGGCTCGAGCGCCGGCAGGCGGCCAGGCCCCGCGGGCCCGGGCTCGGCAACGTGGAGCGCCGCGCCCTTCTCGCGCAGATCGGCCGCGAGGCGCTCGAGGCCGGGCGACGCCTCGTCGTTCGGCATGAACATCAGGATTGGGTAGCGGTGCGAGACGAGGCTTACCGGACCGTGCAGGAACTCGGCGCCGCTGAAGGCTTCGGCATGGATGTTCGAGGTCTCCTTGAGCTTCAGCGAGGCTTCGCGCGCGATCGACAGCGTCGGCCCCCGTCCGATCGCGACAAGGCTTTCGGTTTCCCGGAGGGCGGCCAGCGGCTCCGACCAGTCGAGCTCGGTCGCGCGGGCGAGCCGGACGGGCAGGCGATCGACACCGCGCGCGAGCGCCGCGTCGCCGGTCCACAGCGCGGCCAGCCGCAGGAGCGCCGCCATGGAGGCGACCACGGTTTTCGTCGCGGCGACGCTGAGCTCGGGTCCAGCCTCCATCGGCAGGACGACGTCGCAGGCGGCGGCGAGCGGGCTATCGGTCGCGTTCACGAGCGCCGCCGTCACGGCGCCTCCCTGCTTCGCCGCTCGCGCGAACTCGACGAGATCGTCGCTGCGTCCGGATTGCGACACCGCGAGGAAGAGCTCGCCCTCGAGCCGCAGCTGCTCGGCATAGACCGTCACGACGCTCGGCGCCGCCGCGGCGACCGGAATGCCGAGATAGCGCTCGATCAGATGCTTCCCGAACGTCGCGGCATGGGCCGAGGAACCGCGGGCGCAGGTCACGACGACCCGCGGCGGCCGGCGCTTCAGCTGCGCGACGAGATCCGCAAGGGGCGCGGCGAGCACCGCCTCCTGGCGCTCGACCGCGCCGGGCGCCTCCCCGATCTCCGCGCGCATGCGGCTGTCGCTCTCAATCATGGGTCCGGCCGGTGCGTTGGGGCTCGACGGAAAACTCGCGGGCGGCGGGATGGATCACTAACACGAAGCCACTGGAACGCTCCCGTCCTCTACGGTGTAGAGTCGGAGCGGATGCGAGGGAACCCGAACGCCCGATGGAAACCGAAACGGCCAGCCAGCGCTATTCCGGGCTCGACGCCTGGGAGCCCGCCGAGATCCTCGAGGCGTTGATCGAGGGCCAGCTCGCGGCCGTCGCCGCGGTGCGCGGCGCTCGCGCGGCAATGGAGGAGGCGGCGCTCGCGGTCGAGGCGCGGCTGCGCACCGGCGACGGCCGCCTGATCTATGCCGGCGCCGGCACCTCCGGGCGGCTCGCGGTCCAGGATGGGGCCGAGCTGCCGCCGACCTTCAGCTGGCCGCGCGAGCGGCTGCTCCTCCTGATCGCCGGCGGCGACGAGGCGCTGGTCCAGGCCGTCGAGGGCGCCGAGGACGAAGGCGGACACGGCGCGGAGCTCATCCGCAAGCACGGCGTCGGCGCCGACGACGTTCTGCTCGCGGTAGCGGCGAGCGGCACAACCCCGTTCACGCTCGCCTGCCTCACCGAGGCGCGGGCCCGCGGCGCGCTGACGGTCGGCATCGCGAACAACCGCGGCGCACCGCTCCTCACAGCGGCCGATCACGGCATCTGGCTCGACACCGGGCCCGAGGCGATCGCCGGCTCGACCCGGATGAAGGCCGGCACGGCGCAGAAGATCACGCTCAACCTTCTCTCGTCCTTGGTGATGATCCGGCTCGGGCGCGTGTTCGGCGGCCTGATGATCGACGTGCAGGCGACGAACGCGAAGCTCGTACGGCGCAGCGAGAACATGCTGATGCAGCTCACCGACCGCGGCCGCGCCGAGGTGCGCGACGCGCTCGACCGCGCCGGCGGCAGCGTGAAAACGGCGGTGCTCCTGCTCCAGGGCTGCGACGTCGCGGAGGCGGAGGGGCTGCTCGAGCGGGCCGGCGGTCAGCTGCGCCGGGCGCTCGAGCTGATCGGGGAGCGCAGCGGGAACTGAACGTCAGGGCAGTCCGGCCCGCAAGGCAGCCCAGGGGTTCTGGCGCGTAGCGCGTCGGGGCTTGCTGCGGGCGATCTTCTTCGGCTCGCCGAGCCAATGGTCGAGGAACGAATCGAGCCATTGGGCGACGTGAGGGTCGTACATGAAGCGGCCCTCGATCTGGCGCGAGCGGTCCTGCGCGCCCGGCAGCTCGAGGCGATGCGCAGCGCGGACCGTCCAGCGGCACATCATGGCGTGCGTGACCTCCGGGTGGAATTGGAGCCCGAAGGCCTTCGGGCCGACCAGGATCGCCTGGGTCGGGAAATCGTCGCCGGTAGCAAGGCATTTCGCACCGGTCGGGCAGTCGAAGCCCTCGCGGTGCCAATGGTAGACGTGGCTCGGCCAGCGCGAGCCGAGGCGCGCCGCGACCGCCTCTCCCTCTTGGGTCGGCAGGAGCGGGAAATAGCCGATCTCGGCGCGGCCCTCGGGATGCGCGTAGACCCGCGCGCCCATCAGCTTCGCCATCATCTGCGCGCCGAGGCAGAGCCCGAGAAAGGGCTTCTCCTCCTTGAGCGGCACCGAAATCCAGTCGATCTCCTGCCGCACGAACGCGTCCTCGTCGTTCGCGCTCATCGGCCCGCCGAAGATCGCGGCGCCGGCGTGCTCGGCCATGGTGTCGGGGAGCGGATCGCCGAAGCGGGGACGGCGGATGTCCAGCGGATGGCCGCGCTCACGCAGGAGGCGCCCGACGCGGCCGGGCGTCGAATGCTCCTGATGCAGGATGATGAGGACGGGAAGCTTCCGTCCGTTCAGCTGGGGTCGTGCGTCCATGCCGCCCGCGAATCCCGAAAACCGTGTGGGAACACAATGGCCTATGTCGCTGACCAAGACGTGAACGGCAAGGGTCCGGCCCGAGAAGCCCCTATGTTTTCAGCGCAGGCTCCGGCCCGTTGCCGTCCTCGTGAATGAGAAGCCCGGCCCGCGTGCCGGCCGAGTCCGCGATCAAGTCGGCCTCGAGCAGGTAGCGCAGCGGCCCCGGAACCTTGGCGTCGAAGGGCCAGCAGGTCGAGAGCACGAGGCGGGGCAGGCCGGCGAGCGGATCGAGCCCGGAGGCGTCGAAGCGTACGACCGATCCATCCGTGACCCGGAAGCGGAGCGTGACGCCGTCGCGCCGCGTCACCCGCAGCTCGTCGCCCGCGCGCAGTTCGCGCAGGAACGAAAAATGCGTGTCGCGGTGAGCGGAGAAGACCGCGGCGCCGGGCTTGCCCGGCTGCGGCGTGCCCTCGACATGGCCTGGGCCGAAGGCGAGCGCCTGGCCGCTGCTGCCGTGGAGGACGATCGCAGAACGCCCGAGCCGCGGCGCCTCCACGCGCGCCACCGGCCAGGTGTCGGCCCAGGACCAGGGCTTCGCGTCGCGGCCGGTCGCGAGCGTCTCGGCGAAGGCGCGCTCGAGCAGGATCTGCGCGAGCACGGCCTTCGCCTGGATCCAAGCGCCCTGGCCGAGCAGGATGACGCCTGCCGCGCCGAGCAGGGCGGCGGCCGTAAGCCGCGGCCGCCGTGTGGCGCGTTGCAGGGCCGCGCGCATCGGGTCAGGCCGCGGCCCGCCGGCGCCCCACGACCGCAAGCGCGAGGCTCGCGGCGCAGAGCAGGAGGCCGAGCATCATCCGCAGCTCCGAGTCGGTCGCGGTCGCAGGCAGCGCCACCCCGGGCGTCGCCGTCGTGGCCGAGGGGCGCAGCGCCGGGCTCGCGACCGTTGCTTCGGGCGCGCTCGCGACCTGGATGCGCGAGGCGGAGGCACGGTCGAGGCGCGGCTCGCGCGGTTCGCGCGGCTTCTCTCCGCCGAACACCTTGTCGAACTCCCAGCCCGCCGGCAGGTTGAGCGGCAGGTCGGCCCGGGTGAGGCGCGCGCCTTCGGGCCGGCTTGGAGTCTTGTCGACGGCGACGAGGCTCGTCAGGCGCGTGACCAGGCGATGATCGAGCGCGAGCGTCAGGATCGCCTTGTCGGCTTCCTCGAGCGTGGTGTTGCGGAGCGTCCGCGCGACCTCGGCGTCGGCGATCTTGCGCCGCGCCCAAAGCTTCGAGAGCCCTTTGCCCTCCGCCGCGGCGGTAAGCGGCAGCGTCACGGTCCAGGGCCGGTCGCCGATGCGCCCGTTGATCGCGAGATAACCGCGCGCCGAGCCGAGGCGCGCCGCGATCACCAGCGGCTCGCCGCGATAGACGTCCGGCAGCACCGCCGGCGTCACGTCCGCCTCACCTTCCGAGAAGCGTGCGGAAAGATTGGTGACGGCCGGGCTCTCGAGCTTCTCGAAAAGCTTGCGCATGCGCTCCTCGACCTGATCGGCCGAGCCGATATGGGTGAAGGCGCCGCGCCCGATCTCGGCCGCGCGTGTCATCAGAAAGGAGTTCGGCGCCGAGCCGATGCCGACCATGAACACCCGCGAGCGGCCACGCATCGCCGCGATGGTGTCGAGGAGCTGCTGCTCGTTGCCGATCGCGCCGTCGGTGAGGAAGACGACCTGGCGCAGGAAGCTTGCGTCGCTCTCGCGCGGGTCGGTCAGCGCCGCCTTCATCGACGGCAGCATCTCGGTGCCGCCCTGCGCCTTGAGCGCGTCGACGAAGACCTTGGCGCGCGAGACGTGCTCGGCGTCCGCCGGTACGGCGTCCGGAAAGAGCACATCCATGGTGTGGTCGAAGCGAATGACGTTGAAGCGGTCGACCGGCTTGAGCCGCCCAAGCGCGTAGAGAAGGCTTGCCTTGGCCTGCACGATCGAGGTGCCGCCCATCGAGCCCGAGTTGTCGATGACGAACACGATCTCGCGCGGTCGGCGGTCCTCGGTCTGCTGAAGAGCGGGCGGGGTGACGAAGGCAAGGACGTAATCCGCGTCGCCGACGCGCTCCCGGAAAAGCCCGACCGCCGGCGCGTTCGCGGCCGCCGGCTTCCAGGTCAGCTCGAAGTCGCGGTCGGCCGGCACCGGCCCCTCGGCGAGCCCGATCAGGCGCGCGTCCGCGCCACGCTCCTCGATGCGCACCTCGTGATGGTGGCTCCTGACCTCGCCGAGCGCGAAGCCGGCCTGCAGGCGGATCGCGATCGTCACGGGATTGGTCGGCGCGCTCGACCGCGGGTCGAGCACCGGAGGCTCGATCCGCTCGCGGTCCGGCACGGGATCGGCGGCGGTGCCCCAGCCCTGCCCGCCCGGCGCAAAGTCGACGGTCTGCAGGACCGGCTTCGGATTGTAGCGCGGCGCGACGACGAGCGGCACGCGCAGCGAGAAGCCGTCGGCCGACTGCCGCACCGGCTCCTGGTACTCGATCTGCACCAGAACGGTCTCGCCCGGGCCGATATTGGCGACCGAGTTGGTGAACAGGTTCGGCCGCTCCTGCTCGAGGAGCGTCGTCTTTCGCCCGGCGGCCTTCGCCTCCGCATAGATCGCGCGCGCCTCCTTGCGCTCCTTGATGTCGCCGATCACGACGCGGTCGCCGATCACGATCCTGAGGCTGTCGACCGCGCCGCCCTCGGGCAGAGGGTAGACGTAGATCGCCTCGACCCAGCCTTCGGTTGGATTGCGGAAGACCTGCGTGATGCGGGCTCGCGCGGTCGGCCCGCTGACCGTGATGTCGACGTCGGTCCCGACCCGCGGGACCTCGACGAAGGCGCCGGGCTCGGTGCTTCGGAGAAGAAGAGAACCGGCGCGCATCTCGCCCGGCCTGACCAGGGCCTCGCCACCCGCGGCGAGCGTGCGCGACGCGAGCGCCAAGATCGCCGCAATCGCAAGAAGGATCGCGAGCGTCAGGTGAGGGCCGGCGGCGGCTCGTGGCGCCTGCACCGGAAAGGCAAAGCGCGAGGGCCGGTCTTTTCCGCTCGCTTCGGGGACGGTATGCATGGTCGGCTCCTGTCGGCCCGCTCGTCTTGCGGGCGCTAAGCCGTTCTGTTCCATTGTCCTTCGATCGGCGACGGTGTTCTCCGGGCTTGTTCGGCACGGCCCCTCATCGAACCGCCCGCCGAGCGGCGGCCGGTGCGGCGCGGTGCGGGTTTGTGCGCGACGGCGGATGACGGAAGGACCATGGCGGCAATCCCCGAGACCGAGCTTTCGGACGAGCAGAGCCGGTCGGTCGCAGCGCTCGTCCGCGAGGAGCTCGCGCGGCGTCGCATCTCGCGCCAGCGCCTCGCCGACGATGCGAAGATCAGCCTGTCCACCCTGGAGAAGGCTCTGTCCGGCCGGCGTCCGTTCACGCTCGCGACGACGATCCGTCTCGAGGAGGCGCTCGGCGTCGCGCTGCGCAAGGCGAACGGCGCCGCCGTTGCCGCCTCACGTTCCTCCGGCATCGCGCCCGAGGATCTCGGCTCCTACTCCCGCCCGGCCGTGCTGTGGATCGAGGGCGCGTACCTCACGCTCAGGCCGTCCTTCGGCGACAAGGGCGGGATCTATGCATACCGAACCGAGATCTTTTGGGACGAGGCGGGCTCCTATCTCGCCTTCCGCGAGTCCGAGCGCCTGGACGCCGCCTTCACGCAATACGGCTCGGTGTCGGTGCCGAACCAATCGGGCCACATCTACCTCGTGACGAATCGCTTCGGGCAGCTCAGGCTGATTACGGTGGCGCGCCCGACCATCAGCGGCGAGATGCACGGCATCCTCACCACGCTGCAGGCCGGGCCGGGCTCGCACCTGACGCCCGTCGCGGCCCCGATCGCGCTCGTGCCGCTGCGTGCAGTTGGCGAGGTCCAGTTCGGGCGCATCGGGTCCGGCGATCCTGCCTACGAGAGCTACCGCGCCTATCTGAAGCGCACGATCGAGGACGCCTTCGCTCGTTTCCTGACGGTGTAGCGGATGGGTGCTGTGGCTACCTTGGCCGTCGCCCCCGACAGCCGACCGCTTCGGCGCTCTGGCCCTAAGCCCGATTGCGCTTATCTCACGCTATGATCGGCGGCGGAGCGGAAGGGTTCGGCATGGCGGGCACGATGGATTGGAAGATACCGCCGGCTCTGCAGCCGAAGCCGCCGGTCTATGACTACGACCTCGACCGCGCCCTTTCCTCAATCGTGAGCGTGACGGCGCATATCCCGGCCGACGCCTTCACGGCTCAGACGCTCGGCACCGACCGGGCCGGACACGGGGTGCTGATCCGAGAGGGCGTCGTGCTCACCATCGGCTATCTCATCACCGAGGCCGAGACGGTGTGGCTGGCGACCGGCGACGGCCGGGCGGTCCAGGGACATGTCCTCGGCTACGATCAGACCACCGGCTTCGGCCTCGTCCAGGCGCTTGGCTCTCTCGATCTTCCCGTGCTCGGGCTTGGCGATTCAGCGAAGGCGGCGCTCGGCGAGGAGGTGGTGATCGGCGGCGCCGGCGGGCGCCAGCGCTCGGTCGCGGGCCGCATCGTCGCGAAACAGGAATTTGCCGGCTACTGGGAATACGTGCTCGACGAGGCGATCTTCACGGCGCCGGCCCATCCGCATTGGGGCGGCACCGGCGTGATCGGCCCGGCCGGCGATCTCCTCGGCATCGGCTCGCTTCAGCTCCAGCATGCGGGCGAGCAGGGACGACCCGCGCTCCTCAACATGGTCGTGCCGATCGACCTCCTGAAGCCGATCCTCGATGAGCTCCAGATGTTCGGGCGGCCGAACCGGCCGCCGCGGCCCTGGCTCGGCCTGTTCGCGACCGAAATGGAGGATCGCGTCGTGGTGGTCGGGCTCGCTGACGGCGGCCCCGCCGAGAAGGCGGGGCTCCAGGTCGGCGATGCCGTGCTCGCCGTGCGCGGCGCGAAGGTGCGCAACCTCGCCGGGTTTTTCCGGCGGGTCTGGGCGTTGGGACATGCGGGCGTCGAGGCGCCGCTGACCATCGGCCGCGAAGGTCGGATGCTCGAGATCGCGGTCGCGACCGGCGACCGGGCGCGCTTCCTGAAGGGCCCGCTCCTGCACTGAGGAGCGGCGGCGCGCCGGCTAAGCGGCGGCGCGGTGCATCGCGCGGGCGCTTTCATGCGCCCCGTTGATCGCCTTGACCGAGCGCTCGATCGCGCTCCAGAGCTGCGCGATCTCCGCCGCAGCGAGCGAATCCGGGTCGAACTCCTTCGCCGCCGCGCCTGCGCCGAGCGCAAAGCACAGGTCGCTCCGCTGCGTGATCTGGCCCGACCAAACCGGAGCCTTGATCCCGGTGAGCCCGGCGCGCGCGTCCGCGACGATCGAGGCCTCCGCGTCATTGCGCTTTGCGGGCGCGGCGTTGATCACGACCGCATAGGGCGTCCGCATCGTGCGGCAGATCTCGATCGTCTCGGTCACCGCGGCTACGTCGAAGACGCTCGGGCGCGCCGGGATGACCGCGATCGTGGCAAGCCGGATCGCCTCCACGACCACCATCGACCTGTTCGGAGGCGTGTCGACGAACACCCACGAGTAGCCTTCGCGCTTCGCTGCCTTGAGCGCCTCGCCGAGGCCGCGCGGCGCACGCTTGAGCGCCGGCTGCGCGCTGCCGCGCAGGCCGTGCCAGAGCGACAGCGAGCCCTGCGGGTCGGCGTCGATGAGGAGCGCGGGGCACGACGGCTTTGCGGCCTGGGCCGACAGATGAGCGGCGAGCGTGCTCTTGCCGGCCCCGCCCTTGCGCGACGCGAAAACGACAACATTCATGCGACCGGTCCCCCCTGTCGGAATGACCGCCAGCGTGGGGGAGCATGGTTAATGCAAGGTTACCGGCATCACTTATGTGAATGCGCAGCTTTCGCTGCCACGCGCGAGGAGCCGATTCGCGCTCGAAGGGCTGAAGCCGAACGGCGTGGTTCCGAGGACGGGGAGACCGGAGCCGCGACATGAGCTAGAGCGGGCAGGCGAACCGCCCGGATCCCGATGTTCCTCGAGCTGCGCGTCCTCCATTTCGAAGACCTCTCGATCGGCATGACGGAGAGGCTGTCGAAGACGATCTCGTCGTCCGACGTGGTCGGCTTTGCCGAGGTCACGGGCGACCGCAACCCGATCCACCTCTCCGAGCACTTCGCGGCGCGGACCCCCTTCGGAACGCGCATCGCGCACGGGCTCTACACCGCGAGCCTGATCTCGGCGGTGCTCGGCACCCGGCTTCCGGGGCCGGGCGCGGTCTATATCAGCCAGACCCTGAACTTCCGCGCGCCGGTCCGCATCGGCGACACGGTCGAGGTGGAGGTGGCGGTCGCCGAGCTGATCCCGGACCGGCGCCGCGCCCGCCTCGTCTGTACCTGCCGGGTCGGCGAGGAGGTCGTGCTCGACGGCGAGGCCTGGGTGAAGGTCCCGTCGAAAGAGCCTTCGCCGGGGAAGCCGGCGCCCTGATCGGGGCCGCTCGCGAGGCCGCGAGCCGCCAAACGGCCGCGAGTGAATGCCGCGGCGACAAGCCCCTCAGGGGGTTTTCAACCTCACATATGTCAGCCTTGCTGGCGAATAGCCTGTCAGACGGTGCATGTCGTCGAGCCGATGCGCGACGGCAATTCGTTCCTGCGCGGATCGGATGCCCTCGCGATCGGGGCGCCATACGAACTCGCGCCCGTTCCTGACCCAGCGCACCGGCTCGCAGTCGCCATCCCGGTTCTCGGCCAGGATCATGCTGATGGTCGGATAGGCGGGCCCGCCTTGCCCGTGAATGGCATGGGCCGGCGCATCGTCGTCGAACAAGATGTGCCGGACACCGCATGCCGCGGCCTCGCCCAGCCGGCGCTCCTGGCTGATGTGATCGTCGAAAAGGGCCAGGGCTCCGGAGAGATCGACGCCCGAGAAGTCGAAGCTCGACCAGTCGTCGGAACGATAGGTCGTGCCGGGGTCGCGATATCGGAGATGCTTCAATACCGGGTCGAAGGAGTAGATCTTCGCTTCCGGGCAGGCCTCGCGCAGGACCCAGGTCGTGAAGCCCCGGAACACGCCCGATTCAACGATCACCGGCGGATCGAGGGCACGGGCGATCGCATAGATCTGGAGGGCGCCGTTGAAGCCGTTGCCGCCGTGCTTCTGCCGCACGGGCGACGACCGGATCCGGCCCAGGAAGTCCCGGACCAGCCCCTCGGGATCGGCCGGTGCGCAGACTTCGGCCACCGCCAGATCTGCCGCCAGCTGGGCCGCCGCCCCGGCGACCAGCCGGTCCACCTCCCGCTTGGAGAGCGGATGATGGGCCCATTCGGGCACGGCGGGGGTCAGGTCGTAGCCGAGCCGGGCCATCAGCGGGCCGATCATCCGGCGGCGCAGCGGCTCGATCAGCCGTCTGCGCGTCCGCTCCGCGACCGACAAGCCCCGCTGCCGCACCGATCTCTCCTTCGAAGTCTTGCCGCAACCCTCACCGGAGCGGGGCAGAAGGTCCAGGGGGCGCAGCGTCACGGTAAACCCGCCGTTAATGTCCTGCGCCGGCGCAACCCCGCTGCGTGTTCCTTGTGCAACACTGTCGCCTAAACACACGCCCGGGGGCTTCCGGAGAGCTTTAAACGATTGATCCCGGGGGGCTGCTGCGTATGGTGACGGTGCGACGGGGGCGCCCCAGTCGTGATTTGGCTTAGCTTTCAGGCAGCGCCGGTGGGGAAGTCAAATGCCAGGGGAAAAAGGGTCAAGTGGTTCGGGTCTCGCAAAGGGACATGAGGCACGGAAGCTCCGCCCCAAGGGTCTCGAAACTTTGGAGGTCAGAATGAAGCTCCGCCCCAAGGGTCTCGAAACTTTGGAGGTCAGAATGAAGCTCGTGAAGAGCCTTCTCCTCGGATCCGCCGCGGGTCTCGCCGCGGTCGCCGGGGCACAAGCCGCCGACCTTCCCGTACGGGGGGCTGCGCCTGTCGAGTACGTGCGTGTCTGCTCGGCCCACGGGGTGGGATTCTTCTATATCCCCGGCACTGAGACGTGCTTGAGGGTCTCGGGCTTCGCCCGCTTCGAGTACAACGTCGCGTCGACGCGCGTATGGAACGCGGGCAACACGGGCTTCCGCTCGATCGGTCGTCTGAACATCGACGCCCGTACGCAGACTGCCTACGGCACGCTGCGTTCGTTCGTCCGCTTCGACATGGCGCGGCGCACCGGCCACTTCTTCTCCGGCACGGCGATCCGCCGCGGCGAGGCCGAGATCGCGACCGGCGTCGACTTCGCCGGCGCTGCTCAGACGCAGATCACGCTCGACAAGGCGTTCATCCAGTTCGCTGGGATCACGGCCGGTCGCGCGACGTCGTTCTTCGACTTCTACTCGAACGACCTGACCTGGTTCGGCATCACCGGCTCGGACCGTGGCGCGACGAACCTCTTGGCCTACACCGCCACCTTCGGCGGCGGCTGGTCGGCGACGATCGCGATGGAAGACCCGCAGGAGCGTCGGTGGCCGATCATCGGGCTTGATGCGGCTGGCAACCCCACTCTCGCGACGGTCGTCGCGGGCGCGGGC
>JAQSWQ010000111.1 GCA_029266525.1 Microvirga sp. | reverse complement strand
CGAACTGCCGGGCGGGGATAAGCCTCGCTCCCTCATCGTTCATGACATGCGCCACAGCGCCATTCAGCTTCAGCAAATCGAGGGGCGTTGCCATCGCGATGGGCAACGTGCGGTGATTTACTATGCTTTCGCCGAGGACACCGTCGAGGAGAGGATCGCCGCAACTGTGGTGACCCGGATGGTCGCCATGGACGGTATGGCCGGCGATGACACCTCTCTGGTGGACGAGATTGCGCGCGTCATTGTCGAGAGTGTTGCACCGACCTCGGAGACGCAGCATGACGCGAATAGCTCCTCGGCAGACGCGGTACGGTTTACCTCCCTCTGAAAGGGATCGAACACCAAGCGATGGCGGCGCACCAAGTGACCTCTGTCACCAAGTGACCTCTAGTAAGCATGCGGGATCACCATCGTCCATTAACTCAGGTCGGTTCGAGGAACTGCCTATTTGGACCTGCGCCCTGCGCCGCTCAGTAATGGCAGCACGCCGCCGCAACTGCTTGACCCTGGCGCCAGTGGTTGCCAGGTTGCGCTACCAGCAAAATGACCGTGACAGTGCCCATAGGGCGATTGGGCACATGGTACGTGGATGGCATTCCGCCGGAATACACCGGCGGCGCGAGGCCTACCCGGTAACGTGCTCTTGCCATGGGGAGGAATGGATGAACGCCTGCCTCGCGAGCCCGATCCTCCAGACCCGGCCGATGCTGATCGGGGGAAAATGGGTCGAAGCCGCCTCGGGCGAGGTGCTGAGCGTCGAGAACCCGGCCCGGCGACAGGTGATCGCTCACGTGCCACGGGGGTCGGCCCCGGACGTCGACATCGCCGTCGAACACGCCTCTGCAGCATTTTCCACCTGGAGCAAGGTCGTGCCGCGGGACCGAGGCCTACAGCTGCTCCGGATCGCCGATGCACTCGAATCCCGCTTAGAGGAGATCGCCCGGACCATCGCTCTCGAGACGGGAAACGCGCTGCGCACGCAGGCGCGTCCTGAAGCAAAGCTCGCGGCCGATATCTTCCGGTATTTCGGCGGCCTTGCGGGTGAGCTTAAAGGCATGACCGTCCCGCTCGGCGAGCATGTTCTTAGCTACACGCGCCGCGAACCGCTCGGGGTTGTCGGAGCGATCATCCCTTGGAACGCGCCGCTTCTGTTGGCAGCTCTCAAGATCGCGCCGGCGATCTGTGCCGGCAACACGATGGTGCTCAAGACAGCCGAGGACGCGCCGCTCGCGGTCCTTCTGCTCGCCGAAACCTGTCAGGCTCATTTACCTGACGGCGTCCTCAACGTGCTGACGGGCACCGGACCGGAATGCGGAGCGCCTCTCCTCCATCATCCTCTCGTTGCGAAGCTCTCGTTCACTGGCTCCACTGCCGTCGGCAAGCTCGTGATGCAGGCCGCGTCCGAGCGAGTCCTTCCCGTTTCGCTGGAGCTTGGAGGCAAGAGCCCGTGCGTGGTCTTCCCGGACGCCCACGAGGACTGGGTGGCAGACGGTATCATCGCCGCGATGCGGTTCACCCGGCAGAGCCAATCTTGTACGGCCGGATCACGAGCCTTTCTTCATGAGAAGATCTACGATTCGCTCCTCGACAAGCTCGTCCAAAAGGCCTCGAAGCTACGGATCGGCGACCCATTAGACGAGGAAACGGACGTCGGCACAATCATCAACGAGAAGCAGTTCCGCCGCGTGTGTGGATATATTGAGGACGGGCTCAGCCAGCCGAACAACAAGCTGCTCGCAGGTGGCCTTCCGCCGACGGAAGGACCTCTGAGCGAAGGCTACTACATGCGGCCGACCGTGTTCGCGAACGCGTCGAACGAATGGAGGCTGGCGCGGGAGGAAATTTTCGGTCCCGTCATGGTCGCGATCCCCTGGACGGATGAAGCGGACGTGATCCGGATGGCGAACGACAGCCATTACGGGCTGGCCGCCTACATATGGACGCACGACGTCGGCAAGGCGTTGCGGACAGCCCACGAGATCCAGTCCGGTTGGGTCCAGGTCAATCAAGGCAGCGGCCAATCACCCGGCCAGCCTTATGGCGGCTACAAGCAGAGCGGATTAGGGCGGGAATTTTCGCTCGAAAGCATGCTCGACAGCTTTACGCAGATAAAGGCCGTCACGGTGAATCTGACCCGGTAAGCTGGGCTGGGTTTGCGGTCGGCGGCCAAACCGTCGGCCCCCAACGCCGAGGCCGGCATGATCAAGAACGACCACGCTTGGATGGCCGCGCGAGCGCATCCTCGCCGAATGGTCGAGCGTTAACGAGTTAAAGGCGGCCCTGAGGCGATCACGGCCAGCTTGCCCGCGACCTCGCGCAGTGCCGGCGACGCGCTTCGGCACAATCACTTTGCGCGACCTCGACCACGCGCAGGACGCCGAGCAGGTCGAGCGCGGGGGGACTGAGCTCGCAGAGGGTTAACCCGGTGATCGGCAAGGAGGCTTCCTGTCGGCTGCCCAGCGGGTGGGCATGAATTTCCGAACGTCTATTTTGTCGTCTACTCGGTCGCCCGGACCTCGCGCCGGGCGAGCGCTAGCATGAGCAGACGCACAAGGGAGGTATAGCCAATGGGAGACCACAGCGACCCGGCCGAATACGGTCCACTCAAGCTCCACATCCCCGAACCGGCGGTTCGGCCGGGCGACGCCCCCGACTTCTCAAACGTTGTGATCCCGAAGGCCGGACAGGTCGCGCGACCAGAGGTGAACGCCGACCCCGAATCGATGCGTGATCTCGCCTATTCGATCATCCGCGTTCTCAACCGCGACGGTGAAGCCGTGGGCCCTTGGGCCGGTCTCCTGAGCGACGAGGAATTGCTAGAGGGATTGCGTCACATGATGACCTTGCGGACCTTCGATACGCGAATGCTCATGGCGCAACGGCAGGGCAAGACGTCCTTCTATATGCAACACATGGGCGAAGAGGCGGTCAGTTGCGCGTTCCGCAAGGCGCTCCGGCCGGGCGACATGAATTTCCCGACTTATCGCCAAGCCGGGCTGCTCATCGCCGCCGGCTATCCGCTCGTCCATATGATGTGCCAGATCTACTCCAACGAACTCGATCCGCTGAAGGGGCGGCAGATGCCGGTCCTCTATTCGTCGAAGGAGCATGGCTTCTTCTCGGTGTCCGGAAACCTCGCGACTCAGTACATTCAGGCGGTCGGCTGGGCTATGGCGTCGGCGATCAAGAACGACAGCAAGATTGCGGCTGGGTGGATCGGCGACGGCTCGACGGCAGAATCGGACTTTCACGCCGCCCTCGTCTTCGCATCGACCTATAAGCCGCCGGTCGTCCTCAACATCGTCAACAATCAGTGGGCGATCTCGACCTTTCAGGGAATCGCGCGCGGCGGCTCCGGCACTTTCGCGGCGCGAGGCCTTGGTTTCGGTATTCCCGCGCTGCGGGTCGACGGCAACGATTATCTCGCCGTTCATGCGGTGGCGAAATGGGCAATCGAGCGAGCACGCCGCAATCTTGGCCCCACTCTGATCGAGCATGTCACCTATCGAGTCGGAGCACATTCCAGCTCCGATGATCCGTCCGCCTATCGGCCCAAGACGGAGTCCGACGCTTGGCCGCTCGGTGATCCGGTCATTCGGCTGAAAAACCACCTGATCGTGCGCGGCGCCTGGTCGGAGGAGCGCCACAAGCAGGCCGAAGCGGAAGTTCTGGACGCCGTGATTGCTGCGCAAAAGGAGGCAGAAAGCCACGGCACCCTGCACGCCGGCGGCAAGCCTTCGGCCAGAGACGTCTTCGAAGGCGTCTACGCGACGATGCCCCCGCACTTACGACGGCAACGGCAGCAGGCGGGAGTCTGAGCCATGCCTCGCAAGACCATGATCGAGGCCGTCCGCGAGGCCATGGACGTGATGATGGGTCGCGACGACGACGTCGTCGTCTTCGGCGAGGACGTCGGCTTCTTCGGCGGCGTATTCCGGGCTACGCAAGGGTTACAGGCAAAGTACGGCAAGAGCCGCTGCTTCGATGCGCCGATCAGCGAGCTCGGTATTGTGGGAGCCGCGGTCGGCATGGCGGCTTACGGCCTCCGCCCCTGTGTCGAGGTCCAGTTCGCCGACTATATGTATCCAGCCTATGACCAAATTGTCTCGGAGGCAGCACGGTTACGCTATCGCTCGAACGGCCAGTTCAGCTGTCCGCTAGTTATCCGGATGCCAACTGGCGGCGGCATCTTCGGTGGACAGACCCATAGTCAGAGCCCGGAGGCGCTGTTTACGCATGTGTCGGGCCTTAAAACCGTGGTGCCGTCCAACCCAAGCGACGCCAAGGGGCTTTTGATCAGCGCGATCGAGGATCCCGATCCGGTGATCTTCCTCGAGCCAAAGCGGCTCTACAACGGCCCGTTCGACGGCCATCACGAACGACCAATCACCCCGTGGACGAAGCACGAGCTCGGGGATGTTGCCGACGGGTACTACACGGTGCCGCTTGGGAAATCCGTCGTCCGGCGCGAGGGCGCGGCCGTCACGGTGCTGGCCTACGGCACGATGGTCCATGTCGCGATGGCGGCCGCCGCCGACACCGAGGTCGATGCTGAAATTATTGATCTCCGCACACTGCTGCCGCTCGATCTCGAGGCGATCGAGGCGTCAGTCCGGAAGACCGGCCGATGTGTGGTCATCCACGAGGCGACGCTGACGTCGGGATTCGGCGCGGAGCTGTCCGCTCTCGTGCAGGAAACATGCTTCTATCACTTAGAGGCGCCCATCATGCGCGTCGCCGGCTGGGATACGCCGTATCCGCACGCTCAGGAATGGGACTACTTTCCAGGTCCGGCGCGTGTCGGCCGCGCGCTCCTAGAAACGGTGGAGCTCTGACATGGCCGAGCACGTGGTCAGATTGCCCGATGTCGGCGAGGGCGTTGCACAAGCCGAGCTTGTTGAGTGGCATGTGAAGCCCGGCGATCTCGTCCGGGAGGACGCCATTCTCGCGGCGGTCATGACCGACAAGGCGACCGTAGAGATCCCGTCCCCTGTCGATGGGGAGATTCTCTGCCTTGGCGCCGACATCGGCGACATGGTCGCGGTCGGCTCAGAGTTGATCCGGTTGAAGGTGGCGGGCCAGGGCGATGCGCCGGCTAAGGACGCGCAGGCTTCAACGAGTACAAGCGGAAAGGCAGCAGTGAATGCCGAACTTGCCCCAGGAAAGGCTCGAGCGCCGGACTCCAGAGAGCCGCGGCCGCAACCCTCTCCGCCCCCTCCCGCTCGAACCGTGCCATGGGCTCGCCGTGGCGGCGCTCCCCGTGTGGAGGGGGAACGTCCCCTGGCCACGCCCGCGGTCCGCCTGCGGGCCCGAGAAGCAGGTATCGACCTGCGCCAAGTTCCGGGCACCGGTCCAGCGGGGCGCATCACCCACGACGACCTTGATGCGTTCCTCGCGCACGGACCCGCAACGGCGAAGACGCCTGACTATCAGGCGAAGACATCAGTGAATGACGTGAAGGTGGTGGGCCTGCGGCGCAAGATCGCCGAGAAGATGACAGTCGCCAACGCGCGCATTCCGCACATTACCTACATTGAGGAGATCGACGTCACGGCCCTTGAACAGCTTCGGGCGACGCTGAACGGGCGGAAGCGCCCGGACCAGCCGAAGTTGACCCTGCTGCCC
>JAQSWQ010000008.1 GCA_029266525.1 Microvirga sp. | reverse complement strand
CGGCGGCTTCGCCTTCGATCGCATGGCGGAACTGCCGGCGGTGGCCGGACGCACGCTCGCCCCGCTCGGCCCCGGCCCGCTGTGGCGCTGGGACGCGAAGACCGTCCTCGATATCGAGCTCGCTCACGGAGCGGTCGCCTCGGTCGTCGATGAGGAGGCGCTCGCGGGCGCGAACCTCTTCGCGGTCCGGGGAGGCGATGGGCGGTGGGAGATTCTCTCGGCCGCCCGCGCCGAGCTCGTGGCGGCCCGCACCTACCGCCTCTCACGCCTCCTGCGCGGGCTTGCGGGCAGCGAGCCCGAAGCGTTCCGGACCTTGGACGCGGGCGCGCTTGTCGTGCGCCTCGACGAGGCGATCCTGCCGCTGACGGATGCGCTTGGCGATCTCGGAATCCCACGCCGCTATCGCATCGGCCCGGCCGAGCGCGACCACGGCGATCCGGCGTATGCCGAGATCGTCGCGGTTGCTGGCGGGGATGCGTTGCGCCCTTGGGCTCCGGTCCATGTGCGGGCGCGGCGCGAGCCGGCGGGCGTGCGCATCAGCTGGATCCGCAGGGCCCGCCGCGACGGCGATGCGTGGGAGCCGGTCGAGATTCCCGTCGGCGAAGACACCGAGCGCTACGAGCTCGATATCCTCGAGGGCGGGACGGTTCTGCGAACGCTTCCTGTGAGCGCTCCGGAGGCGCTCTATGCGGCCGCCCTGGAGCTTGCGGATTTCGGTGCGCAGCAATCCGCCCTTTCGGTGCGCGTCGCGCAGCTCGGCACGACGATCGGCCGCGGGTTCGAGCGGGCGGCGACCGTCCCGATCGCGTGACCCGAACCCCGACCCCGTCATCCCCGCCGAAGCAAAGCAAAGATCTCTAAACAGCCGCCGCATCGCGGCACCCACGCCTTGAGCACAGGTGGCCGCCGCGCGGCTTCTGGGACGGCTCGCCAACAAGGAAATTCCGATGACTGCCACCACTCACCTCTCCCTGCCGCTGATTGCGGCTGGGCAGGCACAGAAGCACGTCACGCATAACGAGGCGCTTCTCGCGCTCGATGCGCTGGTGCATTGCGCGGTCAAGGAAAAGGGCGTCGCGGCACCGCCGGGCACGCCTGCCGAAGGGGACCGCTACATCGTCGCGGCCGCACCGACCGGCGCCTGGACCGGTAAGGCTGGGCAGGTGGCGGCCTGGCAGGACGGGGCTTGGCGGTTTTACGCGCCGCAGGCCGGCTGGATCGCCTTCGTGGTGGACGAGTTGCAGCTCTATCATTTCGACGGCTCGGCCTGGGCGCCTGGCGTGCTCGCCATCACCAGCCTCCAGAACCTGACGTTCCTCGGTGTCGGCACTACGGCGGACGCGACGAACCCCTTCAGCACGAAGCTCAACAACGTGCTGCACGCGGCCAAAATGGTCGCGGAGGGCGGCACCGGCGACCTGCGCGTCAAGCTCTCGAAGGAGACGGCGGCGAAGACCGCGTCTTACCTGTTCCAGACCAATTTCTCCGCGCGGGCCGAGTTCGGGCTTGCGGGCGACGACGATTTCCACCTCAAGGTCTCGCCCGACGGCGCCGCCTGGACCGAAGCCCTCCTGGTCGACCGCGCCACCGGCACGGTGTCGCTGCCGGCGGGCGCGACCTCCGTCACGCCGGCTGCGGGAACGAACAGCACCGCCGTCGCGACCACCGCTTTCGTCGACGCGGGTGCGATCCGGGAGGCGGGCCAGTGCCGCCTCGCCAAGAGCGGCTCGAACCTGGTGCTCTCTCGGCGCAACGGCCACCGCATCGTCATCGGCGGCGTGGTGCAGACGATTCCCTCCGCCGGCGTCTCGCTCGCGGCGGCGGGGCTTACGCCGGACACCACCTACTTCATTTACGCTTCCATGAACGCCGGTGCGATGACGCTCGAGGCTTCCACGACGGGACATGCGACCGATGCGACGACCGGAGTCGAGATCAAGGCCGGCGACGCGTCGCGTACGCTCGTCGGCATGGCGCGGCCGATCGCCGGGCCGGCGTGGCAGGACACGGCCAAACAACGCTTCGTTCGTTCCTGGTTCAATCGGCGGCGCGAGATCTTGACGAATGGGTTCACCGCCGACCGAAGCACGTCGTCTGCAACCGACGTCGAGCTGAACGCGGAAATCCGGCTGGAGTTTCTCGCCTGGCCCGACGACACGTTGATGACCAACCATTCGGGAACGATCTATTCGAATACAGTTCCGACGACAGCGATAACTCGGCACAAGCTGGATGGTGCCGCCACACTGCCGCTGAATGCTTACACCCAGATGGATGTTGCATTCGCCGGTTACTACAGCTCCGGGGACAGTGTCTCGGCTATCAGTGCCGAAGGCTACCATTACGTCGGGTTGATGGGTGCGAGTGTCGGCGGGGCTACTTGTAACTGGCAATGGGCGACATTCCACTTCCGAGGCGTTCTGCTGTGAACCTTGCGCCCACGTCCGGCGCGGCGGCGCGTCCCTCGCGGCGATCGGAGCCGATCCGGCCACGATCCTGATTCCGCCGTGGCGCCAGGGCGCGCTCTCCCTCGCAATTCCCGCAACGCCGCCGAAGGGCGGCTTTTTCATGCCTGGAGTTCGCATGACCGCAAACAGCTTCGACATCGCGCTCGCCCACGTGCTGAAGCACGAGGGCGGGTTCGTCGACCATCCCGCCGATCCGGGCGGGGCCACCAACATGGGGATCACGCGAGCGACGCTCGCGCGCGCCCGCAACCGGCCGGCGACCGCCACGGACGTGCGCGCGCTCGCCCGGCCGGAGGCGGCCTCGATCTATCGCCGCTTCTATTGGCAGCCGGTGCGCGCCGACGACCTTCCGGCCGGGCTCGACCATGCCGTCTTCGACCTCGCCGTGAACTCGGGGACCACGCGCGCGGCAAAGCTCCTGCAGCGGGTCCTCGGCGTCGCGCAGGACGGAGCGATCGGCCCAGCGACGCTCGAGGCGGCGCGGCGCGCCGTCACGACAGATGCGATTCGGGCGCTCCAGCGCGAGCGCCTCGCCTTCCTGCAGAACCTCGCGACCTGGCCCGTTTTCGGCCGCGGCTGGCGCGCCCGGGTCGCGGCGGTGGAGCGCGAAGCCCTCGCACTCGCGGCCAGCGCTCCTCAGGCGCCTGCTCGCGCACTCGATTCCGCTCAAACTCAAGCCTCGGAAAGACCGGTCATGACCGATGTCAAATCCATCCTCGCAAGCCGGACGGTCTGGACGAACATTGTCGGCCTCGTCTCGGTAGCGCTCGCTATGCTCGGCCTCGACGTCGGCGACGTTGATGCGAACCGCCTCGCCGAGGCCGCCGCCGAGCTCGTCGCAGCCGCAAGCTTCATCGCGTCGACGCTGTTCCGGATCGCGGCGACACGACGGCTCGCCGGCTAGCCGCGCTTTCCGGCTGCTCCCATGTTCAGCGGACATTCAGTCCGCCGGAGGCAGCGTCGGCGCATGCGTTCGTTGTGGATCGGAGCGGCCCTGTTGGGGTCCGTCGGCGTCGCGCGCGCCGAGGGCATCCCGCCGGGAGTGCTGAGCTGCCTCGATCCCGGCGAGATGCGCGAGACCGTCGCGGAGAAGAAGGTGGTGGCGCCCGCCGCTGCCGTCGTCACGGCGCGCCGCGCCGTGCCGGGCGCCGACATCGTCCGAGCCAACCTTTGCCGCGTCGAAAGCGATCTCCACTACGTCATCATGGCGCTTCGCCGCGACGGGCGCTTCGTGTACGTCACGATCGACGCCGCCTCCGGCAAGGTCAGGAACGTCCAGTAGGAACCGCGCGTGCGCCTTCTTGTCGTCGAGGACGAAAAGAACCTCAACCGCCAGATCGTCAGCGCGCTCGAGCAGGCGGGCTACGCCGTCGACAAGGCGTTCGACGGCGAGGACGGCGGCTTCCTCGGTGAGACCGAACCTTATGACGCGATCATACTCGACCTCGGCCTGCCCAAGGTCGACGGGGTCTCCGTCCTCAACGGCTGGCGCCGGGCCGGGGTGAAGACGCCGGTCATCATCCTCACCGCCCGTGATCGCTGGAGCGACAAGGTCCAGGGCTTCGATGCCGGCGCCGACGACTACGTCACCAAGCCCTTCCACATGGAGGAGCTGCTCGCGCGGATCCGGGCGCTGCTGCGGCGGGCCACCGGCCATGCCTCGAGCGAGATCGTGTGCGGGCCGGTGCGGCTCGATACCCGCTCGGGCCGCGTCTCGGTCGATGGCGACCCCGTCAAGCTCACCTCGCACGAGTATCGGCTCTTGTCCTATCTCATGCATCACGCGGGGCGCATCGTCTCCAGGGCCGAGCTCACTGAGCACCTCTACGATCAGGATTTCGACCGCGACTCGAACACCATCGAGGTGTTCGTGGGCCGACTGCGCAAAAAGCTCGGGGTGGATCTCATCCAGACCGTGCGGGGCCTCGGCTATCTGATCGACCAGCCCGCGAAGGAGTAGAGCCGTGGCCGCGGTTCGGGACTGGGCCGGCCGCTCGATCGCGCTCCGCCTTGCTGCTTCGGCGCTGTTCTGGAGCTTCCTGATCCTCCTGATCGCCGGACTGATCCTCTCCGCGCTTTACCGCGACACGACCGAGCGTGCCTTCGACACGCGCCTCCTGGTCCATGCGACGGACCTAGCGTCCGATCTCGTCAGCCAGGGCAACCCGGACCAGCGCGAGCTCGGGACGCTCGGCGACCCGCGCTTCGACCTGCCGCTGTCCGGCTGGTACTGGCAGGTTGGCCAGCCCGACGCGCGACCGCGCGACATCCGCTCCTCGCGCTCGCTGTTCGGCGCGCAGCTGCCGGCGCTTGTCGAGCCGGGCGACGACAGCCGCTTCGGTGAGGTGCGCAAGGGCTACCGACAAGGTCCGGAAGAGCGGATGCTGCGGCTCGTCGAGCGCGATATCGATCTCGGCGAGGACGGACGCTATGTCGTGCGCGTGGCAGGGCCTGCCGACGAGATCGAAAGCGAGGTGCGCCGCTTCACCTTCTCCCTTACAATTACCTTCGGGCTTCTCGGCATCGCGCTCGGCTTGACCACGCTTCTTCAGATCCGCTTCGGCCTCGTTCCGCTGACCAAGCTGCGCACCGCCGTGAGCTCGATCCGTCGCGGAGAGGCCGAGCGCATTCCGGGCGAGTACCCGCGCGACATCGCTCCCCTCGCGCAGGAGCTGAACCTTCTTCTCGACACCAACCGCGAGATCCTGGAGCGGGCGCGCACGCAGGTCGGCAATCTCGCCCATGCGCTGAAGACGCCGCTCAGCGTGATTGTTAACGAGGTCGGCAGCGCGCCTGATGAGGTCGCGGCGCGAGTGCGCGAGCAGGCGCGGCTCATGCGCGACCAGGTGAACTATCACCTCGATCGCGCCCGCGCCGCGGCACTCGCCGGTACCCTCGGCACCATCACCGAGGTCGAGCCGGTGGTCGCCGGCCTCGCCCGCACCTTCCAAAAGATCTATCACGACCGCGGCCTCATTCTCGAGACCGCGGTGCCCCCGGGAACGCGCTTCCGCGGGGAGCGGCAGGATCTCGAGGAGATGATCGGCAACCTCATCGACAACGCCTGCAAATGGGCGCGCTCTCAGGTGGAGGTCTCGGTCGAAACGATGAGCGCGGACGAGCGCGTCTGGATCTGCGTCCTGATCGACGACGACGGGCCGGGCCTGCCCGACGAGGCGCGCGCCGAGATGCTCAAGCGTGGCCAGCGCCTCGACGAGACGAAGCCAGGCTCGGGCCTCGGCCTTTCGATCGTCGGAGATCTCGCCGCGCTCTACCGCGGCACGCTGACGCTCCAGCGCTCGCCGCTCGGCGGGCTAAAGGCGAAGCTGGAGTTGCCGGGCGATGGCGGGTAGGCCTCGAGCCCTCGTTCATCCCGCGCCGGCAATCCGGTCGAGCTTCGCGGCCATGATGAAGTCGTTCTCGTGCAGGCCTTTGATCTTCTTGGTTTGCAGCGACACCGTCGCGTAGCCCCAGCCGAAGCTGATGTCGGGGTGATGCCCTTCAGCCTCAGCGACCTCGGCGGCTTTCTGCACGAAGCCGAAGGCCTCGGAGAAGTTCTTGAACCTGAAGCACCGCTCGATCCGCCGCGCCTCGTCGCGCAGCTCCCAGTCCGGCGTCTCGCGCCGATGCTCCGCAGCCTGAGCCTGCGTCAGCGGCGGCACGCCGCCTCGACACGGCGTGCAGGATTTGTTGGCTAGGGGCTCCAAAGGCATCGCTCGCGCTCCCCGGACGATAGTGTGCGTCCAGCCTGACGCCGAACGTCGCTGTTCTTCAAGAGCCGCGCTGATGCGCGATCTCTGAGCGACACCGTGTCGCCGACGGCTGCCATCGTGAAAGCAGCGCCATGGCGGTAGAAAACCCGGGATGGCGATCTGGGTGGTTTTCGCGCTGATGACCGGAGCGGCGGTGCTCGCGGTCTTATGGCCGTTGTCGCGCGTGCCGGCGACAGCGCTCGAGGAGCGCGTCGAGCCGCAATTCTATCGCGCCCAAATCGCCGAGATCGAGCGCGACGCCGCGCGTGGCCTCATCCCGCCCCGCGAAGCCGAGGCTGCGAAGACGGAAGCCGCGCGACGCCTCCTCCGTGCAACCGGGACGGCCGGTGCGCTTGCCGACGCGATGGGCGAACCGGCGCTGCGCCGCCGTCGCGCGGTTTCCGCCATCGCGCTCTCGGTGGTGCCCCTTCTGGCACTGGCGCTCTACGGGGCCTACGGCTCTCCCCAGCTTCCGGCGCAGCCCTTGTCGGCGCGGCTCGCGGCGCCTCAGCAGCAGCTCGATTTCGCGAACGCGGTTGCGCGTGTGGAGGCGCATCTTGCGGCCAATCCGAACGACGGTCGCGGCTGGGAAGTGCTGGCGCCGGTCTATCTGCGCGCCGGCCGCTTCGACGATGCTGCGAAGGCCTATGACGCCGCGAATCGCCTCCTCGGCGAGAGCGCGCCGCGTCTCGCCGACTACGGCGAGGCGCTCGTGAGCGCCAAGGACGGCCTCGTCCCGGCCGAGGCACGCGCCGCCTTCGAGAAGGCGCTTGCGCTCGATCCCGCGACCGTGAAGGCGAGCTTTTACCTCGCGCAAGCCGCCGAGCAGGAGGCGGATAGCGCAAAGGCCCGGAGCCATTATGCCGAGATCGTGGCGCGCTCGCCGCCCGAAGCGCCATGGCTGCCGGCGGTGCATGAGCGCCTTGCGAAGCTTCCCGAGGGCGAGGGGGGCGGTTCTGTGACGGCCCTCCCGGCGCAGGATCGAGAGGCCGCGATCCGAGGCATGGTCGAGGGACTCGCCGCGCGGCTCGAGGCTGGTGGCGGCACGGTCGACGAATGGTCGCGGCTCGTGCGCTCCTATGCCTTGCTCGGCGAGCGCACCAAGGCTCAGTCCGCCCTCGACAAGGCCCGGCAGACGCTCGCCGCGAACGGTATCGAGCGCGAGGCGCTCGATACCGTTGCCCGCGATTTCAAGCTCGACGCGGTCGAGGCCAAGCGGTGAGCCGCAAGCAGCGCCGGCTCGCGCTGATCGGGACCGCCGTCGGCGTGCTCGGGTTCGCGCTCGGGCTCGTGCTCTACGCCATGCGCGACTCGATCGTGTTCTTTCACGCACCAGCGGACATCCAGGCGAAAGGGGTCAAGCCCGGGACGCGCTTCCGGCTGGGCGGGCTCGTGAAGGAGGGCTCGATTCAGCGCGGCGAACGCCAGCAGATCCGCTTCGAGGTCGTGGATGCGACGAGCTCCATTCCGGTGCGCTACCAGGGGCTCCTGCCGGATCTCTTCCGCGAAGGCCAGGGTGTGGTCGCCGAAGGCGTGCTCGAGGAGGCGGGCATCTTCAACGCGGACACCGTGCTCGCCCGCCACGACGAGATCTACATGCCCCGCGAGGTCGCCGAGGCGCTCAAGGCGCAGGGCCATTGGCAGGGCGAGAAGGGGACGAAGCGGTGAGCGGTCCATGCTGATCGAGGCCGGGCATTTCGCGTTGGCGCTGGCCTTGGGGCTCTCGCTCGTGCAGTTCGCGGTGCCGCTGTGGGGGGCGCGGGCGAACGATCCCGTGCTCATGAATGTCGGCTCGCCGGTAGCGCTCGCGGTCCTCGCTTGCGTCGCCTTTTCCTTCGCGGCGCTGACCTTCGCCTACGCGACCTCGGACTTCTCCGTCGTCAACGTCGTCGAGAACTCGCATTCCGCCAAGCCCTTCATCTACAAGCTCACCGGCGTGTGGGGGAACCACGAGGGCTCTATGCTCCTCTGGATCCTGATCCTCACGCTTTTCGGCGGCGTCGTGGCGGTCTCGAAGAACAGCGTTCCGACACGGCTTCGGGCCAATACGCTCGCGGTCCAGGCCTGCGTGACCATCGCCTTTCTCGTCTTCATTCTGATGACCTCGAACCCCTTTACCCGTGTGAGCCCGGCGCCGTTCGAAGGCCGGGACCTCAATCCGATCCTGCAGGACCCCGGCCTCGCGATCCATCCGCCGCTCCTTTATGTCGGCTATGTTGGGTTCTCGATCACCTTCGCCTTCGCCGTCGCCGCGTTGCTGGACGGGCGCATCGACGCGGTCTGGGCGCGCGCGGTGCGGCCCTGGACGCTCGCCGCCTGGTGTTTCCTCACGCTCGGCATCGCGATGGGCTCCTACTGGGCCTATTACGAGCTCGGCTGGGGCGGTTGGTGGTTCTGGGACCCGGTCGAAAACGCCTCACTGATGCCGTGGCTCGCCGGCACCGCGCTCGTCCATTCGACCGTGGTGATGGAGAAGCGCGAGGCGCTCAAGGTCTGGACGATCCTACTTGCGATCCTTGCCTTCTCGCTCTCGCTCCTCGGCACCTTCCTCGTCCGCTCGGGGGTCCTGACCTCCGTCCATTCCTTCGCCGTCGACCCCGCTCGCGGGGTGTTCATCCTGGCGATCCTGATCTTCTTCATCGGCGGCTCGCTCACGCTGTTCGCTATCCGCGCGCCCGTTCTGCGGCAAGGCGGCATCTTCGCGCCGGTTTCGCGCGAGGGAGCGCTTGTCCTCAACAACCTCTTCCTGTCGTCGGCCTGTGCGACGGTGTTCGTCGGCACGCTCTATCCGCTTGCGCTCGAGGCCCTTACCGGGGCCAAGATCTCGGTCGGGGCGCCGTTCTTTAACTTCACCTTCATCCCGATCGCCGTGCCGCTGCTGCTGCTCTTGCCGCTCGGCCAAAGCATGGCCTGGAAGCGCGGCGACTTGCTCGGCACCGCGCAGCGGCTCTATTGGGTACTAGGCGCGGCGGCCGCGGTTGGTCTCATTCTCATCGCTGCGACTGTCGGCGGACCGGTGGCTGCGCCTCTTGGCGCCGCGCTTGGGCTGTTCGTGATCCTGGGGGCAGCCAATGAGATCGTGACCCGCTCTTGGAGGCCTGGCCAGCGGCTTGCGACCGCGTGGCTGCGCGCCCGCGGTCTGCCGCGCTCGATTTGGGGCACGGCATTGGCCCATGCCGGCGTCGGTGTGACGGCGATCGGGATCGCCGCAACCGCCTGGAGCGTCGAAACGATCGCAACCGTGCGCCTCGGCGAGCGGATCGCCGCCGGACCTTACGAGGCACGGCTCGACAGCGTCGTCCCGCGCACCGGGCCGAATTACCGCGAGGAAGCCGCGCGCCTCACCGTGCTGAGCGGCGACAACGAGATCGGCGCGGTCGAGACCGCGAAGCGCGTCTACGTCACGCGCGGAACCCCGACGACCGAGGCCGGCATCCTGACGCGCGGCGTGAGCCAGGTTTATGTGAGCTTCGGCGATAGGCAGGCGGATGGCGGCGTTGGGCTGCGCCTGTTCTACAAGCCGCTCGTCCTGCTGATCTGGCTCGGCGCTGCGGTGATGGCGCTCGGCGGGGCAATCTCGCTCACCGACCGCCGCTTCCGGGTCGGCGCGCCGGCGCGAGCGAAGGCGGCGCCTCTCGCCGTTCCCGCGGAGTGAGGACAATGCGGTGGCTCAGCGCGGCGTTGGCGCTGAACATCGTACTCGCGTCTCCTGCGCACGCGGTCCAGCCCGACGAGATACTGAAGGACCCCGCGCTCGAGGGGCGCGCTCGCCGTATCTCGTCGGACCTCCGCTGCCTCGTCTGTCAGAACCAATCCATCGACGAATCAGACGCGCCGCTCGCCAAGGATCTGCGCGTGCTCGTGCGCGAGCGCCTGACGGCGGGCGACAGCGATTGGCAGGTGCGCGATTTCGTGGTCGAGCGCTACGGCGAGTTCGTGCTGTTGCGGCCGCGCTTCGCGCTCCATACGGCCCTCCTCTGGCTTGCGCCGGTGCTGGTCGTCGGCCTCGGCGCGCTCGGCCTTATTCTCGTGCTGCGCCGCCGCGGGCGGCCCGCCGGCGAGCCGGCGCTCACGCCGGAAGAGCGGCGGGCGCTCGCAAAGGCGCTCGCCGACAACGGTGCCGCGCCCCCGAAAGGTTAAGAAGTTTTCATCCAGGCGTGACCCCGCCGTAAGGCTCCGGCTCCTATCTTCCGCGCATGCCACCTCGCTTTCCCCTGGCGAGGCGGTCTTGAGTACGGGCGCCGAGCCATCTTCAGTCGCCCCCCAGCCGGTTCGGTGCTCTGCCTGCGGCAGGTCGGACAACCCTCCACGTCCGGCCTGCCGTCTGTTTTTGTTTGGCGCTACGATGCGGCCATGCGCATTCTGATTATCGAGGATGACCGCGAGGCCGCTGCCTATCTCGTCAAGGCCTTTCGGGAAACCGGCCACGTCGCGGACCACGCCGCCGACGGGATAGACGGCTACGCGATGGCCCGCGAGGGCTCCTACGGCGTTCTCGTCGTCGACCGCATGCTGCCGAAGCTCGACGGGCTCTCGTTGATCCGCTCGCTCCGCGAGCAGGGCGTCGATACGCCGGTCCTCATCCTTTCCGCGCTCGGTCAGGTCGACGACCGCGTCAAGGGCCTACGGGCGGGGGGCGATGACTATCTGCCCAAGCCTTACGCCTTCTCCGAGCTCCTCGCCCGCGTCGAGGTCTTGGCGCGCCGACGCGCCGCCTCGGGCTCGGGCGAGCCGACGGTCTATCGGGTCGCCGACCTCGAGCTCGACCGCCTTTCGCACCGTGTCAACCGGAACGGCAGTGAGATCGTGCTCCAGCCGCGCGAGTTCCGCCTGCTCGAGTACCTGATGAAGAATGCGGGCCAGGTGGTCACCCGGACCATGCTTCTCGAGCATGTCTGGGACTACCACTTCGACCCGCAGACCAACGTCATCGACGTGCACGTCTCGCGCCTGCGCTCGAAGATCGACAAGTGCTTCGAGCGGCCGCTGATTCATACCATCCGCGGCGCGGGCTATATGGTGCGCGACAGCGGAGCGAAGGCTTGAGCGGCATCGCGAAGCTCTGGCGCTCGACGGCGTTCCGGCTGCTGCTGGCCTATCTATTCATATTCATCGTCTTTGCCTTCTTCACGCTCGGCTACGTCGCCTGGAACGCGCGGCGCGTGCTCGACGATCAGATCGTCTCGACCGTGGAGGCCGAGATCACGGGCCTCTCCGAGCAGTATCGCCTCGGCGGCATCAGGCGGCTCGTCAACATCGTCGAGCGGCGGGCACGGCAGCCCGGAGCGTCCCTCTACCTTCTCGCCACGCCGGCGGGCGAGCGCATTGCCGGCAATGTCGACGAGATCCCGGCGGGGCTCGCCGCGCAGCCGAGCCGGGTCGACGCCAAGCCCTGCATCGGGCGCGGTCCAGACTGCCTCTATCGCGAGAGCCCATACGGCCGCTCGAGCGATCCCGACACGGTCACGCATCAGGCGATCGTGCGGGTCTTCACCCTACCGGGCGGCTTTCGCCTGCTTGTCGGGCGGGATGTCGAGGAGCGGGCGCGGTTGCGCGAGGTGATGCGTCGCGCGTTGGGCTGGTCGCTGCTTCTCGTCGGCGTGCTCGGGCTTCTCGGCGGATGGTTCGTGACGCGGCGCGTGCTGAAGCGGGTCGACGACATGACCGAGACGACACGTACGATCATGGCTGGGGACCTCAGCGGCCGTCTCGCGGTCAGCGGCTCGGGTGACGAGTTCGACCGTCTTGCCCACAACCTCAACGCCATGCTCGAACGCATCGGCGAGCTCATGGCGGGCATGAAGGAAGTCTCCGACAACATCGCGCATGACCTCAAGACCCCGTTGACGCGGCTGCGCAACAAGGCCGACGAGGCGCTGCGCGCCGCACGCACGCCGGACGAGCTGCGCGCCGCGCTGGAAGGAACCATCGAGGAGAGCGACAACCTTATCCGAATCTTCAATGCGCTCCTGATGATCGCGCGGCTCGAAGCCGGCAACGCGCGGGAGACGCTGTCGGATTTCGATGCGGCCGAGGTGGCGCGCGGCGTCGCCGAGCTCTACGAGGCTGTCGCGGAGGAGGGGGGCGCCACGCTCGAGGTCGCGGTCGAGCCCGACCTACCGGTGCACGGCAATCGCGAGCTTCTTGGGCAGGCCCTCGCGAACCTTCTCGACAACGCGCTGAAGTACGGCGCTGCGACGGGGCCCGGGGTTGCGGCGCAGGTGAGCGTGTCCACGAAAAAGACCGACGATCGCGTCGTCATCATGGTCGCCGATCGGGGCCCCGGCATCCCGGAGAGGGATCGTGGCCGTGTCACCGAGCGCTTCGTGCGCCTCGAGAGCGCTCGCTCGCGCCCGGGCTTCGGCCTCGGCCTGAGCCTCGCCACCGCGGTGGCGAGGCTGCATGGCGGCGCGTTGAGGCTCGAGGACAATGGACCAGGGCTTTGCGCCGTTCTGGAGCTTCCCCTCGTGCGCCGCGAGGCGCGCGAGGCCCCTGCTGAAGCGGCGCTCCAGGGGGTTGAGCCATCATTCCAGAGAACGTAACCGGTGTTCTAAGCAGCGCGGGGCTGCCAGGTGCGTGCAGGTGAACGATCAGGCGATCTCCTCGGTGGTGGAGGCCGGCTCCCTTGCCGAGCGCATCCGGCGCGCCCCGCCGCTCGCCGACGCCAGGGACAGCCGTGCCAAGCTCGTCGATCTCGCCGAACGCGCTTCGCAGCGCCCAGGCGGAGAGCCCCTGGCAGCCCTGCTCGAGGGGGGCGTCTTCGCGGAGCTGATTCGGGCGCTCGCCGACCACTCCCCCTTCCTTTGGCAGCTCGCCATCCAGGATCCTGCCCGGCTTGCTTCGCTTGCCGCGACGGCGCCCGAGGCTTCGCTTCGTGTCATCGTCGAGCGGCAGGCCTCGCTCGGTAGGAGCTTTGCCGCCGGCGAGATCTCGCGCGATGAGGTTGTTCGCGCGCTGCGCCGGAACCGCGGCGCGCATGCGCTCCTGGTCGGGCTCGCCGACATCGGCGGCGTATTGAGCGTCGAGGAGGTCACACAGGCCCTCACCGACTTCGCCGACGCCTCGGTGAGGGGCGGGGTTGCGGTCGTCCTCGCCGAGGCTGCCGCGAACGGTCGGATAGCCCTGCCGAACCCCGATGATCCTGGCGCGGGCTCAGGCTTCGTCATTCTCGCGCTCGGCAAGCACGGGGCGGGCGAGCTCAATTATTCGAGCGACATCGACCTCGTCGTGTTCTTCGACTCGACAGCTGCGCCGCTGTCGGATGGCGTCGAGCCGACGACCTTCTACACGCGCATCGCGCAGCAGCTCGCGAAACTCCTGCAGGAGCGCACCGCCGAGGGCTACGTGCACCGCGTCGACTACCGCCTGCGGCCCGATCCAGGCTCCACGCCGACAGCCGTCTCGCTCGCCTCGGCGTACACCTATTATGAGACCGTCGGCCAGAATTGGGAGCGCGCCGCCCTCATCAAGGCGCGGCCGATCGCCGGCGACGTCGCGCTCGGCGAGCGCTTCCTTCAGGATCTCACGCCCTTCATCTGGCGCAAGTATTTCGATTTCGCCTCGATTGCCGACGTGCACGCCATGAAGCGGCAGATCCATGCTGTGCGGGGGCATGATCAGATCGCGGTCGCCGGGCACGACATCAAACTGGGGCGCGGCGGCATCCGGGAGATCGAGTTTTTCGTGCAGACGCAGCAGCTCGTCTTCGGCGGCCGTCGCCCCGGCCTGCGCGGGCGGCGCACGCTCGAGATGCTCGCCGCGCTTCATGACGAGGGATGGATTACCGGGAAGGCGCGCGACGAGCTTGCCGAGGCCTACCGCTTCCTGCGCACCATCGAGCACCGCCTGCAGATGGTCGCCGACGATCAGACGCAGCGCCTGCCCTCCGAGCGGGAGGCTGTGAAGCGCTTTGCGAAATTCTGCGGCTTCCCCAACCTGAAGGCTTTCGAAACCGTTCTGTGCAGGCACGCCAACAACGTGCAGACGCATTACGCGCTGCTCTTCGAGGAGGGGGCGGAGCTCGCGTCAGATCTTGGCAATCTCGTCTTCACCGGCACGAGCGACGACCCGGAGACGCTCGCGACGCTGCGCCGCCTCGGCTTCAAGAATCCCGAGCTTGCGGCCGAAACGGTGCGCGGCTGGCATTTCGGCCGCCGGCCCGCCGTGACGAGCGCCCGCGCCCGCGAGGTCCTGACGGAGCTGACCCCGGCGTTGCTCGCGGCGCTCGGCGGGACCGCCGATCCGGACGCGGCGCTCGCAGCTCTCGACCGCGCCTTTGGTCGCATGCCGGCGGCCGTGGAGCTCATGACGATCCTGCGGTCGCATGAGCGCTTGCGCCTGCTCTTCGCGGATATTCTCGGCACCGCGCCTCGATTGGCCGACACGGTCGCGCAGAGCCCGCACGTCCTCGACACGATCATCGATCCCGCCTTCCACCACCCGGTCACCGACCAAGCCCGCATCGAGGCGCGCGTGCGCGGCCTGATCGGAAAGCCGGCCCATTTCGAGGATTTCCTGGACCGCACCCGCGATGCCGCGCGGCAGATTCGCTTTCTCGCCAGCGCCCGGCTGCTGTCGGGCGTGTTCTCCCCGGATCAGGCTGGGCTCGCCTATGCGGCCATTGCCGATGCGGTGATCCGCGCCTCCTATGAGGCCGTGCGCGAAGCTTTCGAGCGCGAGCACGGCGCCGTACCGGGCGGCTCGCTCGCGATCGTCGGCCTCGGCCGTCTCGGCTCGCGCGAGCTGACGGCGGACTCGGATCTCGACCTCGTCGTTCTCTATGATTTCGACGAGGAGCGGCGCGAGAGCTCGGGTCCGCGCCGGCTCGACGCGGTCGTGTACCACACGCGGCTGACGCAGCGGCTCGTCTCGGCGCTCACCGCGCCGACGCGGCGCGGCCGCCTCTACGACGTCGACCTTCGCCTTCGGCCCCAGGGCGGGAAAGGCCCGCTTGCCTCCCAATTCAAGGGCTTCATCGCGTACGAGAGGACCGAGGCCGAGCTGTGGGAGCACATGGCGCTCACCCGGGCTCGCGTGATCGTGGGGGAACAGGCTTTCGCGGGGAAGGTTGCCGACGCGATTGCCGATGTCGTGACGTGCCGGCGCGATCCGGCGAGGGTCTCGGCCGAGGTGCACTCCATGCGCGAGCTCATCGCCAAGGAAAAGGGCGATCAGGATCCGTGGGACCTGAAGCTCGCCGCTGGTGGCCTCACCAATCTGGATTTCCTGGCTCAGGCGCTCGTGCTCGCCTACGGGAGAGACCACCCCCCCCTGGTGGCCAAGCCCACTCGCGCCGCTCTCGGCGAAGCCGCGCATATCGGCCTGCTGCCGGAGCCGGACGCGCGCGTCCTGACCGAAGCGCACGAGCTTTTCACCGCCGTGTTCCAGTGGCAGCGGCTCGCGATTGCCGGTCCCTTCGACCCGGCGGCGGTACCGCCCGCGATCCTTCAGCGGCTTGCCGCGGCGGCCGGTCTACCGGACGCTAAGGTCCTGCTCGAGCACCTGAACGCGACGCGCGCCAGTGTGCGGGAGATCTTCACGCGGACGCTGCAAGCTTTGCCAAGCCTCTCCTGAGGAGATGGCACTCAGTGTACGGTCTCGACGGGCTCACGCGCAGCGGCGACGGAGAGGCGCGGCAGGTGCACCATCACGACCGTGCCGAGCCCGGGCTGAGACCGAATGCGCAAGCCGCCGCCGTGAAGCTCGGATAACGACCTTGCGATCGCGAGTCCGAGACCGGAGCCTTTGTGGCTCCTGGAGAGCTCGGTCTCGACCTGCTCGAACGGCCGCCCAAGCTTGGCGAGCGCCTCCTTGGGGATGCCAATGCCCGCATCCTCGACGTAGATGTTGATCGCGTTGCCGGCCAAGCGCGTTCGGACCGAAACGCGGCCGCCTTCCGGCGTGAACTTCACGGCGTTGTCGAGCAGATTCACGAGGATCTGTTGCAGCGCGCGCTCGTCCGCCGACACGGTGATGTCGGGCAGGCCTTCGACATTGAACTCGAGCTCCTTCGAGCGCACGCGCTCGCGCACGAGCTTCAGAGCCCTGTGCACCGCCTTATCGACCGACACGTCGCCTTTCGACAGCCGCACACGCCCGGCCTCGATGCGCGACATGTCGAGGATGTCGTCGATGACGGTGAGGAGGTATTGCCCGCTCGCACGGATGTCGCGGCAGTACTCGCCATATTTTTCCGAGCCGAGCGCCCCGAACATCCCGCTTTGCATCACCTCGGCGAAACCGAGGATCGCGTTGAGCGGCGTCCTGAGCTCGTGGCTCATATTGGCGAGGAACTCGGATTTGGCCCGGTTGGCGCTTTCGGCCTGCGCCTTCTGCTCGAGATAGCGCTCGGCAAGCTCGGCGAGCTGCTGCGCTTGCATTTCGAGCGTCTGCCGCGACTTCTTGAGGTTGGCGACGTTCTTCGTCAGCTCACGTTCCGACTCGACGAGCTTCTCCTCATGCCGCTTCAGCGTGGTGATGTCGGTGCCGACC
Source organism: Microvirga sp. (assembly GCA_029266525.1). Taxonomy (GTDB): domain Bacteria; phylum Pseudomonadota; class Alphaproteobacteria; order Rhizobiales; family Beijerinckiaceae; genus JAJKJG01. The sequence goes on along the minus strand of JAQSWQ010000008.1, from coordinate 58,863 downwards.
GACACGTATCCGCCATCCTTTGTGCGGCGCTCGTTGATCTGGAGCCAGCGCCCATCCGCAAGCTGCGCTTCGAAGGTGCGGGCTCCGACCTTCCCCTGCTCTCCCACCGGCTGTCGCCGCGCCGGAGGCTGCCGCGAGCCTTCCATAACGTCGGCATAGTCCTTACCCGGAACCACAAGCTCCGATGGAAGGTCATGCAGGCGCTGGAATTTCGAGTTGCAGAGCACGAGGCGGTTCTCGGCATCCCAGAGAACGAAGGCTTCGGAGATGGCGTCGACTGCATCGCGCAGCCGCGCATCAGCTTTCGCGGTGTGCTCGGCGAGCGCGCGCTGGTCGGTGATGTCGACGGAAATACCGACGAGGTGCTGGCCGGAATCGCCGCCATCGCGCATCAGCTCGGCCCGGGCCCGCAGCCAAACCCAGCTTCCGGCGGCGTTATGGATGCGGAAGTCGTGGTCGATGAGCGAAGCCTTCGAAGACGCCAGACGATCGGCAAGGCTGTAGAGGTCCCCATCGGCGGGATGCACGAGCATGTTGACCTCGCCGAACGAAAGGAACTCGTTCTTCCTCTCGTAGCCGAGCATCTCGTACATGGAATCCGACCAATAAATCCGGCCGCGGGCGATGTCCCAATCCCACAATCCACATCGCCCGCGGCTCAGCGCCGAGTCGATCCGGCGCTTGACCTTTTCGCACACCTCGTCGGCTTCGCGCGCCCGGCTCGCCTGCAGCCAGTACGCCCCGCCGAGACCGAGGATCACGAACACCGCCGCGGCAAGAAGCGAGCCCTGTCCCAGGCTTCGGTTACGCCACTCGGCGAGAGCGCTCTCTACCGGCTGCACCACGGCGATCTGTCCCGCCGCTCCGGCAAGCTTGCGGACGGTCGCGTAGGCATCGCGTCCGTCGCCTAGTGCGATGCGCATGACGCCGGCGCGCTCGGCGAAGGCAGTCAGGGGCTGGGCGTCTCCGAGGAGGTCGTCCAGCGTGCGCTTGGATGGCGCATCGCTTGGATATGCGGCGAGAACGACACCGGTCTCGTTGGCGATGAGGACTCGCCGTTCCCGCGGCAGGGCCGAAGGCGGCAGGGCGCGCAGAAGCGCCGCGAGCCGCGCATCCGCAGCTAAACCGTCCCCGCCGACGCCGGCCTGCAGCGAGGCAGCCAGCGTCGCGACCACGTCGACATCGGCGATAGCATCGGCGAGCGCGTCCTTGCGGCTTTGCTTGATCTGAAAAAAAGCGCAGGCGCCGAGGGTGACGAGGAATACCCCGAGCAGCGTCGGGACCGAGAGCCGGAGCCAGGGCTCGACCCGCTTGAGCCGAAGGCTTGGCGGCGCCGCTCGCGTCACTCCGAGAATCGTACCCGCGCGCGCGGGTACGCAAGCGGCGTCCGCCCCCGCCATCCGCGATGCCCTTTCGGATTGTGAACTCGCCCGCGGAGGACCGACGCTTCCCTCCGAATCACCATCAATAGAATCACGGGCTGATGATTTGTCTAGCGCGGCGCAGACTCACGCACGAAAATTTTGGCTGCCGTGATGTTGCTTGCTCGAGTACTGGGGCCACAAGATGAAGCGCGGACGGTCCGGTAATTGGGAAGGTCAGGCGAGCGAGCGCTGCACGATATCGCCAACGTCGGGCGAGAGCGAGGGGGCGGCCGCGATGCGCCGGAGTGCGCTTTCCGCCTTGGCACGCCGGCCGCCCTCCATGGTTTTCCAGGTGCCGAAGGCGGTGAGAAGGCGCGCCGCGACCTGCGGGTTTGCGGCATCGAGCTCGAGCACGGCGTCGGCCACGAAATCATAGCCGGCGCCGTCCGAGCGGTGGAATTGCGTTGCGTTTGCCATGGCGAAGGCGCCGATCAGTGCGCGCACGCGGTTCGGGTTCGACATCGAGAAGGCCGGATCGCCCCTCAGCGCCGTGACGCGCCCGAGCGTGCCGCCCTCGGGGATTGTCGCCTGGACCGCGAACCACTTGTCCAGAATGAGCGGCTCGTCGCGATAGCGTGCGCGGAAATCCTCGAACAGGGCCTCTCTGCGTCCGCTCGGCGGCAGCGATGCCGCGAGCGCGAGCGCGCCGAGGCGCACGGTCATGTTGTCGGCGCCGCGATACTCCTGCTCGGCAAGATCGAGCCCGCGCTCGGGCTCCGCGGCGGCGAGAAGATTGAGCGCCGCCTGCCTCAAAGCGCGTCGTCCGGCGCTCGCCGCATCGGGCGAGTACGGCCGCCCGTCTCGCAACGCGGACAGAAGCCCGTCGAGTTTCGGTGCGAGTTCGCGGCCGATCGCGGCCCGGGCGGCTTCGCGTGTCGCGAAGACCGCTGCAGGATCGACATCGGTCGCGATTTCCTGCGCGACCTCCGCTTCGCTCGGCAGCGTCAGAACGAGAGAAGCGAAGGCCGGGTCGCCGTGTGCGTCGCGGTCGAGAAAGCCACGGAGGGCCTGGGCGAGGGTGAGTGCCGCACCCTCCGGCGATACACCACCGGACGCGCCGCGCACAAGAAAGCGCAGGGCAACGGTCTGCGCCGCCTGCCAACGGTTAAAGGCGTCGCTATCGTGGCGCAGGAGCCCCAGGAGCTCGTCGTCGGTGAGAGCGAGCGAAAGCCTCACCGGCGCCGAGAAGCCCCGGAGCAGCGACGGTACCGGCTGCGTCGGCACGTCGTGGAAGATAAGGCTGTCCGCCGCTTGGTCGAGCACGAAGGCGCCATCCGCATTCACCTGGTTGCAGCGCGGCTCCATCGCCGTGCCGTCGAGCGCGACGAGGCCGATCATGACCGGGATCACCATCGGCTCCTTGAGCGCCTGACCCGGCGTTGAGGGTGTCGCCTGTGCGAGGTCGAGCCGATAGGTCTGGCTCGCCGCGTCGTAGTGACCGCTCGCCGCGACGCGTGGGGTGCCGGCCTGCTCGTACCACTTCGCGAAATGCGAGAGATCCTTGCCGGTCACGTCAGCGAAGGCCTGCAGGAAATCCTCGACGGTCGCTGCCTTGCCGTCGTTGCGCTCGAAATACAGATCCATGCCGCGCCGGAAATCGGCCTCGCCGATCAGTGTCTTCAGCATGCGCACGATCTCAGCGCCCTTCTCGTAGACGGTCGCGGTGTAGAAGTTGTTGATCTCGCGGTACTGCCGCGGGCGCACGGCATGGGCGAGAGGCCCTGCATCCTCCGAGAACTGGCGCGCGCGCAGTGTCTTCACCTCCGAGATGCGGTGCACGGGCCGCGAGCGCATGTCGGACGAAAATTCCTGGTCGCGAAAGACCGTCAGCCCCTCCTTGAGGCACAATTGGAACCAGTCGCGGCAGGTGACGCGGTTGCCGCTCCAATTGTGGAAGTACTCATGCGCGATGATCGCTTCGATGGCCGCATAGTCGGCGTCGGTCGCGGTCTCGGGAGAGGCGAGCACGTATTTGTCGTTGAAGATGTTGAGGCCCTTGTTCTCCATCGCGCCCATGTTGAAGTCGGAAACCGCGACGACGTTGAAGACCTTGAGGTCGTATTCCCGTCCGAACGCCTCTTCGTCCCAGCGCATCGACCGCTCGAGCGCATCAAGGGCGTAATCGGCGCGGGCCTCCTTGCCGGGCTCGACATAGATGCCGATCTCGACGTCATGCCCGCCCATCGTGGTGAAGCGCTTCGAGACCTTGCCGAGCTTTCCACCGACCACCGCGAAGAGATAGGCCGGCTTCGGGAAGGGATCGTGCCAGACCGCGAAATGGCGGTTGGTGCCGGCGACTTCCCCACGCTCGACGGGATTGCCGTTTCCGAGAAGCACCGGCTCGCTGTCGCGATCGCCCTCGATGCGGGTCGTGTAGATGGCGAGCACGTCCGGCCGGTCGAGGAAATACGTGATGCGACGGAAGCCTTCCGCCTCGCACTGCGTGCAGTAGACGCCGCCCGAGCGATAGAGCCCCATCAGCTTGCTGTTGGCCGAGGGATTCGCCTGCGTCTCGATGGTCAGCGTGAACGGCCGTCGCGGAGGGTCCGGAAGCGTGAGCGATTGCGGGCTCGCCGCATAGTCCGCAGGTGAGAGCGAGCGGCCGTCGAGCGCGAGCGCGACGAGCTGAAGTTCGTCTCCGTCAAGCGCGAGCGGCGACCCGGCTGCGCCGTGCGGGTTCGGGCGCATCGCGAGCTGTGCGGTGACGCGCGTCTCAGTCGGGTGGAGCCGGATGTCGAGATGGACCCGATCGATCAGGAAGTCGCTCGGCCGATAATCTTCGAGGCGGACGATCTGGGGGAGGTCGGTGCGCATGCGGCTCGCTTCCGGACGGATTGGGGCCGCCTTATGGCCGGGCGACGACGTGACGGCAACGATGCTGCTCAAGCGCTGCCGAGCGGCTCCGCGTGACCGACCACACGCAGGATCTCGGCGTGGTCGAGCCGCACCCGCCGCTCGAGATCGTCGACGAGCTCGTGGACGGCCGCGACGTTGAGGCCCGGATCCACGCGGCAGTGATAGTTGACGACGAGGCCTGCCGGGGTCTCGCGGACGCGCACATTGTGCACCTCGCGGATCGGCCCCTCGGCCGTGTTGGCGGCAAGCGTCGAGGCGATCCGCGCCACCGTGGCGGCGTCGGCCTCGCGCCCTTCGAGATGCCCGACGGCGAGCGGCTCGATATGACTCTCCACCTCGACCTGCGGCCCCAGCTCCTCCTGGATGGCGGTCTCGATGCGATCCGCGATCTCGTGCGCCTGGCCGAGGCTGAGAGAACCGTCGACCTCGACATCGAAGCTCACGGCCATCCGGCCCTCGAGATTTTGCACCGTGATGTGATGGACCGGCACGCGCAGCCGCGCCGCGGTGAGCATCACGCGCTCCATGATCGTCTCGTCATCGAGCTGCACCGGATCGGCGGTGATGGTGAGCTCGGCATCGGGCAGGTCCCGCGCGATCGCATCGGCAACGTTCTGCTTGATCGCGGCAACCCGCTCGAGGGGCAGGGTGCGCGAGACATTGACCAGAACCTCTCCGATCGCCCGCCCGCCCGCCGGCCGCACGCGCACCCGCTCGACCGAGGCGACGCCCGAGACACCCTCGGCGCGGTTTCGCACTTGCTCGGCCAGGCCCTTCGGCGCCGTGTCGAGGAGCGCTGCAAGGGTGCGCTGCGCCAGGCGAAAGCCCGCGACCGCTATGAACATCGCGACGCCCACGGCCACCAGAGCGTCGATCTGAGGGTATCCCCGGGCGGCTGCGCCAAATGCGATCAGCACGAGGACCGAGTTGATCAGGTCGGCGGAAAAATGGAGCGCATCGGCCTCGAGGGCCTCGCTCCCGGTCTCGCGCGCGACGCGCTTCAGCGACCACCAGCGCCAGGAATCGAGGACGATCGCGAAGCCGAGGACTGCGACGGCAGCCCAACTGAACACCACATCGCTCTCTCCGGCCCACAGCCGCCTCAACCCTTCGAAGGCGACGGCACCGGAGAGCACGAACAGGAAAGCCGTCTCGATCAGGGCCGCGAGCGACTCGTACTTGCCGTGCCCGTAATGGTGCTCCTCGTCCGCCGGTTTGTGGGCGGCCCGGATCGCGAGCCAGGTCATGGTGGTTGCGGCGACGTCGAGCAGGCTGTGCGCGGCGTCCGAGATGAGCGCGAGCGAGCCCGTCGCGAAGCCTGCGATGCCCTTGCCGAGCGTGATGGCAACGCTCGCCGCGATCGACCAGATCGCGGCGCGCTCCTTGCGCCGCTCGGCCCGGCGCGGGTCGGGCCCTGCGGCGGGGCGGCCGGGGTCCGTCATGAGCGAAGCCAGCCCTTTTCAGGCGCCGTGGTTTCGCCGATGTAGGACGCCTTCTCATCACGGAGACGCGGCATGGAATACCTGCACACGATGGTTCGGGTCGCCGACCTCGACCAGTCGCTCGATTTCTACTGCAACAAGCTCGGCCTGATCGAAACGCGCCGGGTGGAGAACGAGAAGGGCCGCTTCACCTTGGTCTTCCTCGCCGCGCGCGACGACCTCGAGCGCGCCCGCGAGACCAGGGCGCCCCTCGTCGAGCTCACCTACAATTGGGATGAGCACGAATATCAGGGCGGGCGCAACTTCGGCCACCTCGCCTACCGTGTGGACGACGTCTATGAGACCTGCCGGAAGCTGATGGAGGCAGGTGTGACCATCAACCGCCCGCCCCGCGACGGCTACATGGCCTTCATCCGCTCTCCCGACAACATCTCGATCGAGCTCCTTCAGCGCGGCGAGGCCAAACCTCCGCAGGAGCCCTGGGCCTCGATGCCCAACACGGGCGTGTGGTAAGGAGTGGCGCGCATCCTGTGCGTCGGAATCGCCACGCTCGACCAGGTCTTCGCGGTCGAGGCGATGCCGCAAAGGGCCGAGAAGTACCGCGCGCATGATCTCGCCGTGACGACCGGGGGCACCGCCGCGAATGCGGCGGTCGCGATTGCCCGACTCGGGGGCAAGGTCGGCTTCTTCGGAGCGCTCGGGGAGGATCGGCCTGGAGACGAGATCATAGCGGGGCTCGAGCGGGAGGGCGTGGACTGCGCAGGCGTTCGGCGGATCGCCGGCAGGAAATCGCCACTTTCCGCGATCCTGGTCGATCGCGCCGGCGAGCGGGTCGTCATCTCATATTCCGATCCGGAACTCCCCGGCTCGACCGCCGCCCTGCCGAGGAGCCTGCCGGCGGACGTGGGCGCAGTTCTCGGGGACACGCGCTGGCAGGCAGGCTCGGCGCATTTCTTCCGCCTCGCCCGCGAGACCGGCGTACCGGCGGTGCTCGACGGCGACCGAGCGCCACGCGAGCACCCCGAGGTGTTGGAGCTTGCGACCCATGTGGCCTTCTCGGCCCAGGGGCTTCGCGATCTCACCGGCTCGGACGATTGCCGCGCCGGGCTCGAATCGCTGTCGCGCTCCGCAGCCTGGTTCGCGGTGACCACCGGCGCGGGCGGCGTGTTCTTCCGCGACGGCGACATTGTGGCGCATGAGCCCGCCTTTACGGTCGAGGCTGTGGATACCCTCGGCGCGGGGGACACATGGCACGGAGCCTTCGCGCTCGCGCTGGCGGAAGGCAGGGGCGAGCGCGCGGCGATCCGCTTCGCCTCTGCCGCGGCGGCGCTCAAATGCACGCGCTTCGGCGGGCGTGACGGCGCGCCGAGCCGCGCCGAGGTCGACGTTTTCCTGGCGGCGGGCGCCCGCCCGGCTTAAGCCGCGGCTCGGCCGGCCTTGGCTATGAGGCGAGCCTCGGCCATCCTGTGCGGCCCGCCGACGGCCGGCTGGTAGGACGAGCACGGGTGAGGCAATCGATCCGCTTCCTGCGTCACGGCCGGGTGGTCGAGCTGTTCGATTTCCACCCGCGCGCCACCGCGCTGGACTATCTTCGCCTTCGAGAGCGCAGCCTGGGCACGAAGGAAGGCTGCGCCGAAGGCGACTGCGGCGCCTGCACGGTGGTGCTCGGGCGCTTGCGGGAGGACCGGCTAGCTTATGAGTCGGTCAACGCCTGTATCCATCTTCTCGGCCAGATCGACGGCGCCGAACTGATCACGGTCGAGGATCTCGCCGGCTCCGATGGTCTCCACCCGGTCCAGCGGGCGATGGTAGCGCATCACGGGTCGCAATGCGGCTTCTGCACGCCCGGCATCGTGATGAGCCTCTTCGCGCTCTATCAGACGGCAGAGCGGCCGGTGAGCCGCGAGGCCGTGAAGGACGCGCTCGCGGGTAATCTCTGCCGCTGCACAGGTTATCGCCCGATCGTCGACGCTGCGCTGGAGGCTTGCGCAGAAGCGCCCCGCGATGCGTTTGCGGAAAGACGCACCGAAGGGACAGAGGCTGTTTCCGCGCTTGCGGACCAAGCCGACCTGTTCATCGGCAGCGATGCTCGATTCTTCGCCGCGCCCGCGCGCGAGGGCTCGCTTGCCGCCCTCTATGACGAACATCCAGACGCCACGCTCGTCGCGGGTTGCACCGATGTCGGCTTATGGGTGACAAAGGCGCTTGCCGAGCTGGACAAGGTGATCTGGCTTGGCCGCGTTCGCGGGCTCGACCTCGTTGAGGAAGGAGCGGATGCAATCGCCTTCGGCGCCGCCGTCCCGCTGTCTCGCGCCTACGCGGCGCTTTCGGCCACCGCCCCCGATCTCGGCGAGTTGATGCGCCGTTTCGGCGGCGCGCAAATCCGCGCGGCCGGCACGGTCGGCGGCAACATCGCGAACGGCTCTCCGATCGGCGATCTCGCGCCCGCCCTCATGGCACTGGGCGCGGAACTCGAGCTCCGCAAAGGCGAGCGCATCCGTACCATCTCGCTGGACGATTTCTTTCTCGCCTATCGCAAGCAGGACCGCGAGCCGGGCGAATTCGTCAGGCGGGTCGTGGTCCGGAAGCCGCAGCTTGGTGAGGCCTTCCGCTGCTTCAAGGTCTCGAAGCGCTTCGACGAGGACATCTCAGCCGTGATGGGGGCGTTCCAGCTTACCCTGGACCGAAGGCGTGTCCTCGGGGCGCGTCTTGCCTATGGCGGCATGGCGGGCGTGCCGAAACGCGCAGGCAAAGCCGAGGCCGCGCTTACCGGTGCTTCGCTCGAAGATCCGGCGAGCTGGGAGCCCGCCCTCGCGGCCCTCGGGCGCGATTTCACGCCCCTCTCGGACCAGCGGGCCTCCGCCGCCTATCGCGGGCTAGTGGCGCGTAACCTGCTCTTCAAGGCGCTGACCGAAGTCGCGCACGGCGACAGCCGGGCGACCCGCATTGCCGGCCGGCGCGAAAAGCCGCTCGCGGCGGAGTGAGGCGATGGAGGAGCGGCATGGAGGGCCAGGCCCGCTTCCTGCCCCCTTTCCTGAACCGGGAGGGGAGCTTCGCCACGTTCACCGCGCGCTGCCGCACGATTCCGCGGCGAAGCATGTCACGGGCGCCGCGGAGTACATCGACGACATCCGGGAGCCGGAGGGCACCCTGCACGTCGCGATCGGCCTGGCGCCGAAGGCGCGCGGGCGGCTCGCCGGGCTCGGCCTGGACAAGGTCCGTGCCGCGCCCGGAGCGGTCGCCGTGCTCACGCCGGGCCACATCCCGGGCCGCAACGATGTCTCGCCGGCCTTCGGCGACGAACCGCTCTTTGCGGCCGGCAAGGTCTCGTTTCGCGGCCAGGCGCTGTTTGCGGTCGTCGCGCAAAGCCACGAGGCCGCGCGCCGGGCGGCTCGGCTCGCCCTAGTCGAGATTGAAGCCGAGCATCCGAGCGTGACCGTCGAGGATGCGCTTGCTCGCGGCGAGACCGTTCTGCCCGACTACGCCTTCGGCCGGGGCGATGCAGACGCCGCCCTCGAGGGCGCACCGCACCGGCTCGAGGGCTCGTTCCGGGTTGGCGGGCAGGAGCATTTCTATCTCGAGGGCCAGGCTGCGCTCGCGATCCCGGGCGAGGACGGCTCCGTCCACGTCTATTCCTCGACCCAGCACCCGACCGAGGTCCAGCACGTCGTGGCGCGCGTCCTCGGCCTTCCCGACGCCTACGTCACCTGCGAGGTGCGGCGCATGGGCGGCGGCTTCGGCGGCAAGGAGAGCCAGGCGACGCAATGGGCGGCGGTCGCGGCGCTTGCCGCCCGAATCACCGGCCGCCCCTGCAAGATCCGGCTCGACCGCGACGACGATTTCCTCCTCACCGGCAAGCGGCATGATTTCCGCTCCGACTGGCGCGTCGGCTTCGACGAAGAGGGCCGCATCCTCGGCTATGCGGTCGAGCATCTCGCCCGCTGCGGCTATTCGGCCGACCTTTCGCAGGGTGTGGTCGACCGCACGATGCTGCATTCCGACAACGCCTACTTCCTGCCCGCCGCGCGCATCGCCTCGAAACGGCTCAAGACGAACACGGTCTCGAACACCGCCTTCCGCGGCTTCGGCGGGCCGCAGGGCATGCTCGTGATCGAGCAGGCGGTCGACCGCGTCGCCTGGGCGCTCGGCCGCGACCCGCTCGATATCCGCTATGCCAATCTCTACGCGCCTGGCCGCGACCTCACGCCCTACGGCATGACGGTGGAGGATGCCGACATACTCCGCGACATCATGCGCGCGCTCGAGCGCAGCTCCGATTACCGGGCGCGTCGGGACGACATCGCAGCCTTCAACGGGCGCTCGCGTTTCCTCAAGCGCGGCATCGCCCTCACGCCCGTGAAGTTCGGCATCAGCTTCACCCTGACCCACCTCAACCAGGCTGGCGCGCTGGTCCATGTCTATCAGGACGGCTCGGTCCATCTGAACCACGGCGGCACCGAGATGGGGCAGGGGCTCCATGTGAAGGTGGCGCAGGTGGTGGCCGAGGAGTTCGGCATCGCGCTCGAGCGCGTGCGCGTCACCGCGACCTCGACCGGCAAGGTCCCGAACACCTCCGCGACCGCAGCCTCGGCCGGCTCGGACCTCAACGGCATGGCGGCGCGCAACGCGGCGCAGGCGATCAAGCGGCGCATGGCCGCCTTCGCGGCCGCGGCCCATGGGGTCGCCGAAAGCGATGTCGTCTTCCGCGACGACCTCGTCTTCATCGGCAACCAGAGCCTCGGCTTCGGCGAGCTCGCGCGAACCTGCATCCAGGCGCGTGTGCAGCTCTCCGAAGCCGGGTTCTACAGGACGCCGAAGATCACCTGGGATCGCGCCAAGGGGCAGGGGCGGCCCTTCTTCTATTTCGCCTGTGGCGCTGCCTGCAGTGAGGTGATGATCGACACGCTCACGGGCGAGAACCGCGTGACGCGGATCGACATCCTGCACGATTGCGGGAGGTCGCTGAACCCGGCGATCGACATCGGCCAGATCGAGGGCGGCTTCGTCCAGGGCATGGGCTGGCTCACGACCGAGGAACTGGTCTTCGACGAGGAGGGGCGGCTCCTCACCCATGCGCCCTCGACCTACAAGATCCCGGTCGCCTCAGATGTACCGGCGGATTTCCGGGTCGCGCTCTATCCCGGCAGCAATCGCGAGGAGACGATCTACCGCTCGAAAGCGGTGGGCGAGCCGCCGCTGATGCTCGCGATCAGCGTTTTCTGCGCCATAGCCGACGCGATCCGCTCGCTCGCGCCGGACAGGCCCGTGCCCCTCGATGCGCCGGCGACCCCCGAGGCGATTCTGCGCGCCTGCGAGGCCGTGCGCGGGAGGCCGATGCCGTGATTGTCTGGCGCCGCCTCGCGGAAATGGTCGCCGAGCACGGCGCCGCCGCGCTCGTCACCGTGCAGAGCGCGCAGGGCTCGACGCCCCGAGAGGCCGGCGCGCGCATGATCGTGAGGCCGGACGGGGCCTTCCACGGCTCGGTCGGGGGCGGCCAGCTCGAATGGCAAGCGCTTGCCGCCGCGCGCGAGTCGCTCGCAAGCGGCCGCGGTCCGGCGCGTTCGCTCGACAAGGTCCTCGGCCCAGACCTTGCCCAATGCTGCGGCGGGCGCGTGACGCTGCTGATCGAGACCTTCGACCGCCGCGACAGCGAGCGACTTGCGGCCCTTGCGGTGGAGGAACAAGACGAGAGGCGCGCGCCGCTGCTCCTCTTCGGCGCGGGCCATGTCGGGCGCGCGCTCGTGCTGGCGCTGGCGCCGCTTCCTTTCGCGGTGCGCTGGATCGATAGCCGCGACGACGCCTTCCCACCGCATATTCCGGCGAAAGTCGTGCCCATGCCGACCGGCAATCCCGAAGCCGAGCTCGCCTTGGCGGAGCCGGGCAGCTTCGTTCTCGTCATGACGCACGCGCACCCGCTCGATCTCGCCGTCACGGCCGCGGCCCTTGGGCGCGACGATCTCCCCTACGTCGGCCTCATCGGCAGCGCGACCAAGCGGGCGCGCTTCGAGAAGCGCTTCCGCGCGATCGGTATCCCTGAAGCGCGCATCCGCGCGCTCGTCTGCCCCATCGGGATGCCGGGCATCGCGGGCAAGGAGCCCCCCGTCATCGCTGCCTCCGTGGCGGCGCAACTCTTGGCGGAGCGGGAGCGTCTCGCCGTGCCGTGCTTCTCGCCCACAGCCTCCGCAGCGGAGTGACGAGCCAAGCATGACGACACTCCCCCAAGAGTACCGCGCTTACCTCGCCCGCGCCGTCGCGCTCTCGCGCGAGCATATGCAGGCCGGCGAGGGCGGGCCGTTCGGGGCCGTGATCGTGCGCCACGGCAGGATTCTCGCCGAGGGCTGGAACCAGGTCACCTCCACGAACGATCCGACCGCCCATGCCGAGGTCGTGGCCATCCGCCGCGCCTGCGCCGCGGTCGACACCTTCGCGCTTGAGGGGGCCGCGCTCTATGCGAGCTGCGAGCCCTGCCCGATGTGTCTCGCCTCGGCCTATTGGGCGCGCATCTCGCGCATCGTTTACGCCAACACGCGCGATCAGGCGGCGGCGATCGGCTTCGACGACGCCTTCATCTATGACGAGATGCCGAAGCGACCGGCCGAGCGCATCCTGCCGATGCAGCATGCGCCTTCCGACGAGGCCGAGACCGTCTTCCGCGATTGGCTGAACAAGCCCGATCGCATCGCATATTGATGCATTTGCGGGCAGTCGCTGCGCGATGGGGCAGCAGGGTCTGCAATGGCGCGCTTGCGAGTCGTCCGCGGCCCGGCAATGGTGCGCTCATGCTCATGAGGACGCCCCTTCCGCAAGCGGTGCCGGCCTTCATCCGCGCGCGCGGCGGCGTGCGGCTCGTGATCGAGCCGACTGCGCGCGGTGCCGCGCCCGTCCGGGTCGCCGAGAGCGGCGGCTACCGCGTGCGCTTCCCCAACGCCGGCGCGTCCTGTGAAGCCGTCCTCCTCAACACCGGCGGCGGCATGGCCGCGGGCGACCGGATGAGTATCGAGGTCGAGCTCGCGGGCGGCGCGCAGGCGGTCGTGACGACGCAAGCCGCCGAGAAGGTTTATCGTTCGGAGGACGCGGATACCGAGGTGACCGTAGATCTACGGCTTGCCGCGGGAAGCCGGCTCGAGTGGCTGCCCCAGGAGCAGATTCTGTTCGATGGGGCGCGCTTCCGGCGTACGCTCGCCTGCGAGATCGCGACGGGGGCGGCGCTGACGCTGTGCGAGAGCGTGATGTTCGGGCGTACCGCCAGGGGCGAGACGCTGCGGGAAGGCCTCTTTCGCGATCGCTGGCGCATCCGCCGCGACGGCAGGGTGGTTTTCGCTGAGGATGTGAAGCTCGAAGGCGACATCGAGGATGCGCTCTCGCGCCGGGCGCTCGGCGGCGGCGCGCGAGCGACGGCGACGGTGCTGCACGTCTCGCTCGAGGCGGAGAGCCGGCGCGAGCCCGCGCGCGAGGCCCTGGAGAACGCGACCTCGGAATGCGGCGTTAGCGCCTGGAACGGCATGCTCGTTGCACGCTTCCTGTCGCCCGCCCCGCAGGCGCTCCGCGCCGATCTCGTCCGCTTCCTCGAGCGTTTTCGCGGCGCGCCAATGCCGCGCTCCTGGCAGACCTGAGGCAACCGCATGAATCTCACCCCGCGCGAGAAGGACAAGCTGCTGATCGCGATGGCGGCCATGGTGGCGCGCCGACGGCTTGAACGCGGCGTCAAGCTCAACCATCCCGAGGCGGTGGCGCTGATCACCGATTTCGTCGTTGAGGGCGCGCGCGACGGCCGCTCGGTCGCCGACCTGATGGAGGCGGGCGCGCAGGTGCTGGCCCTCGGTCAGGTCATGGACGGGGTCGCCGAGATGATCCACGACGTGCAGGTCGAGGCGACCTTCCCCGACGGCACTAAGCTCGTCACCGTGCATAACCCGATCCGCGGCGCGACGGGGGCGCTGCAGCCGGGCGCGGTGATGCCGCAGGAGGGCGAGCTCACGCTGAACGAGGGCCGCGAGGCAATCACGCTGACAGTCGCGAACAGCGGCGACCGCCCGATCCAGGTCGGCTCGCACTATCATTTCTTCGAGACGAACCCGGCGCTGTCCTTCGACCGCGCCAAGGCCCGAGGCATGCGCCTGGACATCCCCGCCGGGACTGCCGTGCGATTCGAGCCGGGGCAGACGCGGGAGGTGCGGCTGGTGGCATTCTCGGGTAAGCGCGAGGTCTATGGCTTCCGCGGCGAACTGATGGGGAAGGTGTGATGATTGCTTCGTCCACCAGCCGAGACAATAAGTCCAGACTGCTCGACGGAAATGCAGCTGCTTCCATCGTCAAGCGTGCGGTCACTCGATCGAAGATAGATATCGCGGTTGCGTTCTGGGGAGAAGGAGCTGTCAAGAAGCTTGGCCTAAGTAAGGCGCGAGGAGGGAGAATAATTTGTAATTTACTGAGCGGCGCCTCGTTTCCGGCGGAGATTCGGAAATTAATCGCTCTGAAGCAATTCAAAGTACGTATGTTGTCCAAACTTCACGCAAAGGCTTATATCGGAAGTGCCCAGATAATACTTGGCTCGTCGAACGCGTCGACCAACGGAATGTCCGAGAACAACGAGGGTTGGATCGAGTTAAACGTGCAAATCTCTCAAAAATCTCTTCGAGCCGAAGCCGGTTTTTGGTTCGAGAAAGTTTGGAAGCAAGCCGTTGCAATCGGAGAAGCTGACTTGTTGCGAGCTGAAGAAATTTGGAATGCAAAGGCAAAAGCCTCCGCCGCAATGGGTACAAATGCGAAGACGCTTTCGGATGTTCTTAGAGATCGGCCGGAGCTGACACGCGAAAACAACATTTACTTTGCTCTATTCAATGAGCAAACGAGTGAGGAAACGATCGCACAGGGCGAGAACAGTGATGTTCCGGAGGCGATTGACGACAAGTCATGGTATTATGACTATTTCGAGAATATACCGGAATCGGCCGTCATCGTCGACATCTTAAACGGTCGCATTGAAGCAGTTAGCCGGACCGGGCCACACGTGCCCTCGTTTAAGCTCAGGGACGGCGCTCGATGCTGGATCGCGTATACGGAAAAGGGTCTTCGAATACCAATCGACGGCTTGGGCAGGATTGCGATCGATAGCGGATTTCGCGCCGTCGTAGGAAAAAACTGGGACGCATTATGGAAGAGAGCTAGAGGAAATAGCGATTGCCGAATTCTGTCGCTGAAGCAGGCATTTCCATTGCTTTTTCCAAGAGCAAATCTGCGGACAGGTGAGATATCATGACGACCAATCTCCCCCGCTCCGCCTATGCCGACATGTTCGGGCCGACCGTCGGCGACCAGGTGCGGCTCGCCGACACCGATCTCGTGATCGAGGTCGAGCGCGACCTCACGACCTATGGCGAGGAGGTGAAGTTCGGCGGCGGCAAGGTCATCCGCGACGGCATGGGGCAGTCGCAGGTGACGAACGCCGAGGGCGCCGTCGACACGGTCATCACCAATGCGCTGATCGTCGACCATTGGGGGATCGTGAAGGCCGATGTGGGCCTGAAGAACGGGCGCATCCACAAGATCGGCAAAGCGGGCAACCCGGATATCCAGCCGAACGTCGACATCGTCATAGGGCCGGGCACGGAGGCGATCGCGGGCGAGGGCAAGATTCTCACCGCCGGCGGCTTCGATTCGCACATCCATTTCATCTGCCCGCAGCAGATCGACGACGCGCTGATGTCGGGCGTCACCACCATGCTCGGCGGCGGCACTGGACCTGCGGAAGGCACCAAGGCCACGACCTGCACGGCGGGCCCCTGGCACATCGAGATGATGCTGCGCGCCTTCGACGCCTTCCCGGTCAATCTCGGGCTTGCCGGCAAAGGCAACGCCTCCCTGCCGGGTGGGCTCGTCGAGATGGTCGAGGCGGGCGCCTGCGCGCTCAAGCTCCACGAGGATTGGGGCACGACGCCGGCCGCGATCGATTGCTGCCTGAGTGTCGCCGACGATCACGACGTGCAGGTCATGATCCACACCGACACGCTGAACGAGTCGGGCTTCGTCGAGGATACGATCAGGGCCTTCAAGGGCCGCACCATCCACGCCTTCCACACGGAAGGTGCCGGCGGCGGCCACGCGCCGGACATCATCAAGGTGGCAGGCCTGCCGAACGTGCTGCCCTCCTCGACCAATCCGACGCGGCCCTTCACGGTCAACACCATCGACGAGCATCTCGACATGCTCATGGTGTGCCATCACCTGAGCCCGTCGATCCCGGAGGACCTCGCCTTTGCCGAAAGCCGTATCCGGAAGGAAACGATCGCGGCGGAAGATATCCTGCACGACCTCGGCGCGCTCTCGATGATGTCCTCGGACAGCCAGGCCATGGGCCGCATCGGCGAGGTCATCACCCGCACCTGGCAGACGGCGCACAAGATGAAGGTCCAGCGCGGGCCGCTGTCGGAAGACGAGGGAAATGGGAACGACAATTTCCGCGCCAAGCGCTATCTCGCGAAGTACACGATAAACCCCGCCATCGCGCATGGCGTCTCGAAGCACATCGGCTCGGTCGAGGAGGGCAAGCTCGCCGATCTCGTGTTGTGGTCGCCCGCCTTCTTCGGCGTGAAGCCGGACCTCGTGATCAAGGGCGGCGCCATCGCGGCGGCGCCGATGGGCGATCCCAACGCCTCGATCCCGACGCCCCAGCCGGTCCATTACCGGCCGATGTTCGGCGCCTTCGGCAAGGCCCTCTTCGCGACCTCCTTGACTTTCGTTTCGCAGGCGGCGCTCGCCCGTGGCCTCAAGTCCCGGCTCGGCGCCGAGAAGGAGCTCGTGGCCGTCGAGAACGTGCGCGCCGGCATCTCGAAGAAGGCGATGGTCCATAACGATGCCACGCCGGAGATCGAGGTCGATCCGGAGACCTACCGCGTCACCGCCGACGGCGAGCTTCTGGTCTGTGAACCCGCGAAAGTGCTACCGATGGCGCAGCGGTACTTTTTGTTCTGAGGATGCACATGCTCCGCGCCACCGCCATCGTCCGCAAAGCCGCAGTCAAATCCGACCGTGTCGCCGATACGGTGACGCTCGACCATGAGGGCCGCCACCGCCGCCGCGTGGCGCTGAAAGGCGAGGGCGGGCTCGACTTCCTGCTCGATCTCGACAAGGCCGCCGTGCTGAACGATGGCGACGCCGTCAAGCTCGAGGACGGGCGGCTCGTGCTGGTCGAGGCGGCGCCGCAGTCGCTGCTCGAGATCCGCGCCGAGAACCCGCTGCGGCTTATGCGCATCGCCTGGCATATCGGCAACCGGCACACGCCGGCCGAGATCGCGGCCGACGCCATCTACATCGAGGATGACCACGTGCTCGCCGAGATGGTGCGCGGCCAGGGCGGCACGGCGACGCCGGTGACCCGCCCGTTCCAGCCCGAGCGCGGCGCCTACGAGCACGATTGCGGCCACGATCATGGCCACCCTCATGGCCACGCGCACGACCTCCACCATGACCACGGCCACGATCATCACCACGATCACGGCCACAGTCACGACCACCACGTCGATGCCGAGCGCAATCATCGCGAGCACGGGCCTGGTTGCGGGCAGGCGCATCAGGGCCACGAGCACTGATGGCGTCCGCTCATCTTCCGCTGCTGGTCTGGTTGTCGCCCGCCTTTCCGGTCGGAGCCTTCGCCTATTCGCACGGGCTCGAATGGGCGCAAGAAGCGGGCGATGTCACCGATGCCGCCACTCTCGAGCGCTGGCTCGCCGATCTCCTGCGCTTCGGCTCCGCCCGCAATGATGCCGTGATCTTCGCTGTCGCGCACCGCGCCGCCGTGCAGCGTGACGCCCCGGCGCTCGCCGCGGCGGCAGAGCTCGCGCTCGCGCTCGCGAGCTCCGCCGAGCGCCGTCTCGAGACCAGCACCCAGGGCGATGCGTTCGTTGTCGCAGTTGCGGGTTCCTGGCCGTGTGAGGCGATCGACCTTCTCAAGCGGAGCTGGCGCGAGCCCGTCGCCTATCCGGTCGCGGTGGGCGTCGCTGCCGCCGGGCACGACATTGCGCTCCTTGAGGCGCTGGAGGCATTCGCCCTCGGCTTCGTTTCGAACCTCGTTTCCGCGGCGGTGCGGCTTGGGATCATCGGCCAGAGCGACGGTCAGCGGGTGATTGCGGCGCTTGTCTCGCCCGCTCGTCGACTCGCCGCCTTTGCCCAAGCATCCACCTTGGACGATCTCGGCGGTTGCGCCTTCCGCTCCGATCTCGCCGCGCTGCGTCACGAGAGCCAGCACACGAGGCTTTTTCGCTCGTGAGCGCTTCCCCGCACGGACCGCTTCGCGTCGGCATCGGCGGCCCGGTCGGCTCCGGCAAGACGGCGCTGATGGAGGCGCTGTGCAAGCGCTTCCGCGGCCGCTACGAGCTCTGCGCCATCACGAACGACATCTACACGAAGGAGGATGCGCGCATCCTGACCGTCGCCGGCGCGCTTCCGGAGGAGCGCATCATGGGGGTCGAGACCGGCGGCTGTCCGCATACCGCGATCCGCGAAGACTGCTCGATCAACCTCGCCGCCGTCCACGAGATGACCAGGCGCTTCCCGAGACTCGATCTCGTCCTGATCGAGTCGGGCGGCGACAATCTTGCAGCGACCTTCTCGCCCGAGCTCGCCGACCTCACGATCTACGTCATCGACGTGTCCGGCGGGGAGAAGATCCCCCGCAAAGGCGGGCCCGGCATCACCCGCTCCGATCTCCTCGTCATCAACAAGATCGACCTCGCGCCGCATGTCGGGGCAAGCCTCGAGGTGATGGCGGGCGACGCCAAGGCAATGCGCCGCACGCGTCCTTTCGTGTTCACCAACATGCGCTCCGGTGAGGGTGTTGAGGCCGTGGCGCGCTTCATCGAGGAAAGCGGCGGGCTGTCGGCGAAGCCAGGCTGACGGCCCAGAACTTGCCTTGCCAAAGAGGAGCAATCGGGGGGCCGCATGACATCGATGAAGATCGCCGCCGCGCTCGCCATGGCGCTGTTCGCATTGCCGGCGCTCGCTCACGGCGACGGCGGCCCGGCACCGGGGCTATTGGCCGGCTTCGTCCATCCGCTGTTCGGGCTGGACCACGTGCTCGCGATGGTCGTGGTCGGAGCCTGGGCCGGTCTCGTGGGCGGCCGCGCCCTATGGGCCTGGCCCGCCGCTTTCGTGGCGGTGATGGCGCTCGGGGCGGCGCTCGCGCTCCACGGCGTGCCGCTGCCGTGGTCCGAGGCGATGCTCTCGCTCTCGCTCGTCACGGGTGGACTTGCCGTCGCGGCGAGGGCGCGCACCGCGGTGTCGCTCGGGGCCCTCCTGTGCGGCGGCTTTGCGCTTTTCCACGGCCACGCCCATGGCGCCGAGCTTCCCCTCGAGGCAGAGGCCGCACGCTACGTGGTCGGCTTCTGCCTCGCCACCGCACTGCTGCACGGGGCAGGGGTCGCAGCGACCGTCTCGCTGTCGCGCACGAGAGCGCAATGGCTCCCGCGGCTGTCGGGTGCGGCCGTGGCTGCGACCGGTCTCGTGCTCCTCGCTGCTTGACGCTGATCGCGTGCGCTGACGCACATCGTTTAGGAGAGAGCTCCTCCATTCTCCCGGCCATCGGAACACGACGGCTTGGGAGATGCGCCATGACCACCGCCGAACAGGCCCCGTCCTTCAAGCGCGCCGCCCTGGGTTTCCTCAGCTCGACCGCCTGCCTGTGCCTGGTCATGGTGGCGCTGAGCAGCTTCTGAGAAGCTCCCCGCAGCCGCGAACAGCTATCGACCTCAGCCTCGTTAACCCCGGCTTGGATTGAAGCGCCCTTGCGCAGCCGCTATCTCCGGCCGATGACGCCTGAGGACATCCGCTTCTCCGTTGCCCCGATGATGGATTGGACGGACCGGCATTGCCGGTTCTTTCACCGCATCCTGTCGCGCCGGACGCGGCTCTACACCGAGATGGTCACGACCGGCGCCGTCATCCACGGCCCGCGGGAACGTCTCCTCGGCTTCAGCCCGGAGGAGCATCCGGTCGCGGTGCAGCTCGGCGGCTCGGAGCCGCGCGATCTGGCGAAGGCCGCCGGTATCTGCGCCGAGCGCGGCTATAGCGAAATCAACCTCAATGTGGGCTGCCCGTCCGACCGGGTGCAGGACGGGCGCTTCGGCGCCTGCCTCATGCGCGAGCCTGCGCTCGTCGGGGATTGCGTCGCGGCGATGAAGGCGGCGGTCGCCGTGCCGGTCACGGTCAAGTGCCGGATCGGCGTCGACGAGCAGGACGCGGAAGAGGCGCTCGACGCGATCGCCGATGCCGTGGTGCGGGCGGGAACGGACGCGCTGTTCGTGCATGCGCGGAAGGCCTGGCTCGAGGGACTGTCCCCGAAGCAGAACCGCGATGTCCCGCCCCTCGATTACAAGCGGGTTTACCGGCTCAAGCAGGCGCGCCCCGATCTGCCGATCGCGGTGAACGGCGGCGTGAAGACGATCGAAGAGGCGAAAACCCATCTCAGCGAGGTCGACGGGGTCATGATGGGTCGCGCCGCCTACCAGAATCCGGAGCTCCTGCTGCGCGCTGATCCGGAACTGTTCGGCGAGGCCGCTCCGGTTGCGGACGCGTTCGAAGCGCTCGAGGCGTTCGAGCCTTATGTCGCGGCGCGGCTCGCGGAGGGCGTGCGGCTCAGCCAGATGACGCGGCACATTCTCGGTCTCTTCGCCGGCCGACCCGGCGCGCGCGCTTATCGGCGCCATCTGGCCACCGAGGCGGTGATCTCCGGCGCCGGCCTCAGGACCCTGCGCGCTGCGGTCGATCACGTCCGCCGCCCTTCCGCGCCGCTCGAGGCCGCAGCGTGAGCACCTTCAAGCCGCAGGTTGCGAACTTCGAGGCGCGGGTCCGGAAGAGCTTCGACCGCCAGCCGATGATGCACACGATCGGTGCCTCGCTCGCGCGTATCGAGCCGGGCGAGGTCGAGATGGGAATGCCGATCGCAGTGCAGTTTTGCCAGCAACACGGGTTCGTGCATGCCGGGATCGTGACCACGCTTGCCGATACGGCTTGCGGCTATGCGGCGTTCTCGCTGATGCCGGCCAGCGCGGGGGTGCTCACGACCGAATTCAAGGTGAACCTTCTTGCCCCTGCGGCCGGCGAGCGCCTGATCGCGGTCGGCCGCGTGGTCAAGCCCGGGCGCACGCTCACGGTCACGCAAGGCGAGGTGCATGCCGAGAGCGAGGGCAAGCGCAAGCTCGTTGCGATCATCACCGCGACCTTAATGGCCGTCGAAGGTCGCGACGATGTGAAGGATTGATCCTCCCTCTCCCGCAAGCGGGAGAGGCGATCACTCAGCCGCGATCCGATGGGCGCCGCCGCCGAGCGCGCCCGAGCCCTCGATCTCCTCCATCTGCGACTCGGAGAACCCGAGCACGTCGCGCAGGATTTCCTGGGTGTGTTCGCCAAGGAGGGGCGAGCGGACGACCTCAGCGGGCGAATCCGACAGCTTGATCGGGCTCCCGACGGTTACGTACTGGCCGCGGGTCGGATGATCGACTTCAACGAGCGTGCCGGTCTCGTAGAGCGAACGGTCCTCGATGATCTCCTTCATCGAGAGGATCGGGCCGCAGGGAATGTCGTACTGGTTGAGTATCTCCATGGCCTCGAACTTGGTCTTGGTCATGGTCCATTCTTCGATCGTGCCGAAGACCTCGTTCAGTCGCGGCAGGCGCGCTTCGGGCTTGGCGAAGTTCGGATCGCTCTTCCACTCCGGCTTGCCGATCACGTCGCAGATCTTCTCCCACACCGGCGCTTGGGTGATGAAGTAGATGTAGGCGTTGGGGTCGGTCTCCCAACCCTTGCATTTGAGGATGCGACCTGGCTGCCCGCCGCCCGAGTCGTTGCCCGCCCGCGGAACCGCATCGCCGAACGGGATGCCCTCGCCGAACTGGCTGTATTCCTTGAGAGGGCCGTGAGCCAGGCGCTGCTGGTCGCGGAGCTTCACACGGCAGAGATTGAGGACGCCGTCCTGCATGGCGCAGGTGACGCGCTGGCCCTTGCCGGTCTTCTCGCGCTGGAAGAGAGCCGTGACGATGCCCAGCGCGAGATGCAGGCCGGTGCCGCTATCGCCGATCTGCGCGCCGGTGACGAGCGGCAGGCCGTCCCGGAAGCCGGTGGTCGACGCCGAGCCCCCGGCGCATTGCGCGACGTTCTCATAGACCTTGCAGTCCTCATACGGCCCCGGACCAAACCCTTTGATCGAGGCGACGACCATGCGCGGGTTGAGTTCTTGGATCTTCTCCCAGGGCAGCATGCGGTCGAGCACGCCCGGAGCGAAGTTCTCGACCAGCACGTCGCAGTGCTTCACAAGCGCCTCGAGCACCTCCTTCCCCTTCTGGTTCTTGGTATCGAGCGTGATCGAGCGCTTGTTGTGGTTCAGCATCGTGAAATAGAGACTGTCCACGTTGGGGACGTCGCGCAGCTGGCCGCGGGTGATGTCGCCCGTGCCCGGCCGCTCCACCTTGATCACGTCGGCGCCGAACCAGGCGAGCAGCTGGGTGCAGGTCGGGCCCGATTGGACGTGGGTGAAGTCGAGGATCCGGACCCCTTCGAGTGCCTTGCCCATCTTCGTTCCTCTCGATCTAGCTCGGAATTGCTGAGCGCGGCCCCATCGGTAGGGAAGGAGGGCCTCGCCAGGGTCCTACTGGGTCGGCTTCTTGCGAAGCGCGCTCTGCGGGTTGAGGTTGCCGATGCGGCCGCTCTCGCTGCCGGCCGCCGGGTCGATCACCGCATTGATGAGCGTCGGCTTGCCGGAATCGATTGCGGCGTTCACGGCCTGCTTCAACTCGTCCGGCGACGTGGCGTTGACGCCGACGCCGCCGAAAGCCTCGGCCATCCGCTCGTATCGCGCGCCCTTGACGAAGACGGTCGTCGCCGGGTCCGAACCGGCAGGATTGACGTCTGTGCCGCGGTAGATGCCGTCATTGTTGAAGACGACGATGCAGACCGGAAGGTTGTAACGGCAGATCGTCTCAACCTCCATGCCGGAGAAGCCGAAGGCCGAGTCGCCTTCGACCGCTAATACCGGCTTGCCGGTCTCGACGGCCGCGGCGATGGCGTACCCCATCCCGATGCCCATGATGCCCCAGGTGCCGACGTCGAGGCGCTTGCGCGGCTGGTACATGTCGATGATGCCGCGCGCGAGATCGAGCGTGTTCGCGCCTTCGTTGACGAGGATCGCGTCCGGCCGCTCCTTGATGATCGTACGCAGCACGCCGAGCGCGCCGTGGTAATCCATCGGCACGTTGTTGTTCATCAGCCGCGGTGCCATCTTGGCGACGTTCTCTTCGCGCTTCTTGCTGACGACGTTCGTCCAGTCGGCCGGCGGAGCGGGCCACTTGGTGCCCATGCCCTCGATGAGCGCCGATACGCATGAGCCGATGTCGCCGACGAGCGGAGCGGCGATCTCGACGTTCGAGTCCATCTCCTTGGGCTCAATGTCGATCTGGATGAATTTCTTCGGCGTCTCGCCCCATGCCTTGCCTTTGCCGTGCGACAGGAGCCAGTTCAGGCGCGCGCCGATCAGCATGACGACGTCCGAGTCCTTCAGCACCGTCGAGCGCGCGGCGCCAGCACATTGCGGGTGCGTGTCGGGCAGAAGCCCCTTGGCCATGCTCATGGGGAGGAAGGGGATGCCGCTCTTCTCGACGAGGCTGCGGATCGCATCGTCGGCCTGCGCGTAGGCCGCGCCCTTGCCGAGGATGATGAGCGGGCGCCGGGCAGCTTTCAGCACCTCGAGCGCGCGCTTGACCGCCGCCGGCGCGGGGATCTGGGCCGGCGCCGGGTCGATCACCTTGACGAGGGACTTCCTGCCGGCCTCGGCATCCATCACCTGACCAAAAAGCTTGGCCGGAAGATCGAGGTAGACGCCGCCGGGACGCCCAGAGACCGCGGCGCGGATCGCGCGCGCAAGGCCGATGCCGATGTCCTGCGCGTGCAGCACGCGGAAGGCCGCCTTGCACAGGGGCTTCGCGATGGCGAGCTGGTCCATCTCCTCGTAATCGCCCTGCTGCAGGTCGACGATCTCCCGCTCTGAGGAGCCGGAAATCAGGATCATCGGGAAGCAGTTCGTCGTCGCGTGGGCGAGAGCGGTCAGGCCGTTGAGGAAGCCCGGCGCCGATACGGTCAGGCAGATGCCCGGCTTCTTGGTCAGGAAGCCCGCGATCGACGCGGCATAGCCGGCGTTCTGCTCGTGGCGGAAGGACAGCACGCGCAGGCCCGCCGCCTGCGCCATGCGGCCGAGATCGGTGATCGGAATGCCGGGGACATTGTAGATCGTGGTGAGTCCGTTGAGCTTCAGCGCATCGATGACGAGGTGAAAGCCGTCGGTGAGTTCCTGGTGGCTGTCCTCGGCGGATTCCGCCTGGGTCTGCCGCTCCTTCAGAGCCGTCTGGGCCATTGTTGTCCCTCCCTTTCCCGGTTCCGTGGTGCTGGTTCAGTCGAGGTCGACGTGCTTTTCGACGTGCTCGGCCAGTCGCAGCGTGTGTTCGCGGACGAGGCGCTCGGCGCGATCGGTGTCGCGCGCCTCCAGCGCCGCGATGATCTCCATGTGGTCCTTGATCGAGCGTTCGGCGCGGTCGTCGTCGAAGATCGTGCGGTGCCGGATCGACTTGACGTGCAGAAACAGGTTGCCGGTCATTGCCTCGAGGAGCTTCGAGCCGCTCAGGCGTATCAACGCCTGGTGGAAGGCGACGTTCGCGGATGAGTACTCGTCTATATGCTCGCGCGACACGCGGCCGTCGTTGAAGCCCTGGAAGAGCACGCGCAGCGTGGCGATCTCGCCGTCGCTCGCGTTCTTCGTGATGAGCCGGGCGGCCATGCTCTCGAGCGCCGCCCAGGCCTGGATCATCTCCACGATCTCGCGCTTGGTCTTGCGCAGGACGAGGATGCCGCGGCGCGGCACGGTGCGCACGAAGCCTTCCTGCTCCAGCATCGCCACCGCCTCGCGGATCGGCGTGCGGCTGACGCCCAGGCGCTCCGAGAGCTCGCGCTCGTCGAGCATGAACGGCTCGGACGAGCGATATATGTCGAGGCTGGTGATAGCGTCCTTGAGCGCCGCGTAGGCCTTGCTCTTGAAGCTCGCCTCGGCAGTGATGCGCGCCATGACGAGCACCGGCTGCGCCTCGTCCCGCGACGGCCATTTCAGCTCGACTTTGTTCACGAGAACATCCTGGCTCGGGCGGGCAACATCATCCGGATGTCGCCCGACCATCATCGGCGATGTGGCCCCGACCATCCATCGGCAATTGCCGGCAACGTCGTCGCTCTGTTCGGTAAGAATTTGGCATACCAGATACCAGGATGTCAACGGCGTTCCGGCGTCATCCCGCTTACGAAAGCTTGAGCTAAAAGGCGCTTGACAGGGCTAGGAGCGTTGGTATGCCAAATACCAAAGCCGGATTTTTCGGCTCTCGCGAGTGCCCTGCTAACGACGGAGGCTCTGCGAGCGGGAACACCGAGTTCGCAGGAGGAGCGCAGATGGCGGAAGCAGCACTGAAGCGTGAAGCAACCCCGTCGGCTGGTGCCGCCCGGAAAGGCGAGGTTCGCCGGGTCTTGGACAAGGTGAAGGCCGAGGGCCGCGCGTCGCTGACCGCGCCCGAAGGCAAGCTCGTCTGCGATGCCTACGGCATCCCGGTTCCGCAGGAGGGCGTCGCGAACTCCGCTCAGGACGCGGCGAAGCTCGCCTCCGGCATGGGCTTCCCCGTGGTGCTGAAGATCGTTTCGCCGGACATCCTGCATAAGACGGAAGCGGGCGGCGTGCTCGTCGGCATGAAGAGCGCGGAGGAGGTCTCGAAGGGTTACGAGACGATCCTCGCCAACGCCAAGAAATACAAGACCGACGCCAAGATCGAGGGCGTGCAGGTCCAGCAGATGCT
The DNA here is from genome assembly GCA_029266525.1 of Microvirga sp. Lineage (GTDB taxonomy): Bacteria > Pseudomonadota > Alphaproteobacteria > Rhizobiales > Beijerinckiaceae > JAJKJG01. The sequence continues at coordinate 33,270 of JAQSWQ010000008.1, read as the reverse complement.
CAAGGGCGGGACGGAGGTCATCGTCGGATCGATCACCGATGGCTCTTTCGGCAAGCTCGTGGCCTTCGGTCTCGGCGGCGTGCTGGTCGAGGTGTTGAAGGACATCACCTTCCGCCTCGCGCCCGCCACCCGTGAGGACGCGCTCTCCATGCTCGACGGCATCCAGGCAGCCGAGATGCTGCGCGGCGTGCGCGGCGGCGAGGCGGTCAGCCGCGAGGCGCTCGCCGACATCATCGTCAAGGTATCGCAACTGGTTAGCGACTTCCCGGAAATCGTGGAACTCGATCTCAACCCGGTCTTCGCGACCGCGAAGGACGCCACCGCCGCCGACGTGCGTATCGTGGTCGATTTCGAGCCGCACGAGCAGCGCCACCGGCCGGCGCATGACGACATCGTGCGCGCGATGAACCGCATCATGCGGCCGAAGACGCTCGCCGTGATCGGCGCCTCCGCCGAGGACGGCAAGATCGGCAACTCCGTGATGAAGAACCTCATCAACGGTGGCTACAAAGGCCAGATCTACCCGATCCACCCGAAGGCCGACGAGATCCTCGGCTACAAGGCCTACAAATCGGTCAAGGACGTGCAGGGCGAGATCGATGTCGCCGTGTTCGCGATCCCGGCGAAGTTCGTAGCGCAGGCGCTCACCGAGTGCGGCGAGAAGAAGATCGCGGGCGCCGTGCTGATCCCGTCGGGCTTTGCCGAGACCGGCAACCACGAGGGCCAGAAGGAAATCCAGGACATCGGGCGCAAATACGACATCCGCCTGATGGGCCCGAACATCTACGGCTTCTACTACACGCCGGAGAACCTCTGCGCGACCTTCTGCACGGCCTACGACGTGAAGGGCAAGGTGGCGCTGTCGTCCCAGTCGGGCGGCATCGGCATGGCGATCATCGGCTTCTCGCGCTCGGCCAAGATGGGCGTCTCCGCAATCGTGGGCTTGGGCAACAAGTCGGACATCGACGAGGACGACCTTCTGACCTTCTTCGAGCAGGACGACAACACCCAGGTCATCGCGCAGCACTGCGAGGACCTCAAGGACGGCCGCGCCTTCGCCGAGGTCGCGAAGCGGGTCTCGAAGAAGAAGCCGATCATCATGCTCAAAGCCGGCCGCACCTCGGCCGGCGCCAAGGCCGCCTCCTCCCACACCGGGGCGCTCGCCGGCAACGACAAGATCTACGAGGACGTGCTGCGCCAGTCCGGCGTCATCCGGGCGCGCTCGCTTCGCGACATGCTCGAGTTCTCTCGCGGGATCCAGGTGCTGCCGACGCCGAAGGGCGAGAACGTCGTCATCATCACCGGCGCCGGCGGCTCGGGCGTGCTGCTCTCGGACGCCTGCGTCGATAACGACCTCAAGCTCATGTCATTCCCGCCAGACCTCGACGAGGCGTTCAAGAAGTTCATTCCGCCCTTCGGCGCCTCCGGCAACCCGGTCGACATCACGGGCGGCGAGCCGCCGAAGACCTATCAGAACACCGTGAAGCTCGGCCTCGAGGACGACCGCATCGACGCGCTCATCCTCGGCTACTGGCACACGATCGTGACGCCGCCGATGGTCTTCGCCACGCTGATGGCCGAGGTCGTCGAGGAGATGCGGAGTAAGGGCAAGGTGAAGCCGGTCGTCGCGTCGCTCGCCGGCGACGTGCAGGTCGAGGAGGCGGCCGAGTACCTTTACCAGCACGGTATCCCGGCCTACGCCTACTCGACCGAGATTCCGGTCCAGGTGCTCGGGGCGAAATACAAATGGGCCCGCGGCGCGGGGCTGCTGTAAGCTCGGCCGGGGTCGTCCCGGCCGGAGCGAAGCGAAGAGCCGGGACCCACAGCGCCGCCCGCAGGTGCGTGGGTCCCGGATCGGCCTCTTGGGCCGTCCGGGACGACGGCGTGTTGAAGCGGACATGAACGTTCATACCCGACCCAAGCCCAACGGCACGCCGCCGGCGCGCAGCGTCCACCCGGGCTCCGGGCGGCGCAAAACCCGCGAAACGCCCAAGGGCCGGCAGGTCGACCCACAGGCCCTTGACGAGGTGCGCGCGCTCCTCGCCGACCGGCCGCGCCGGGCCGACCTCCTGATCGAGCACCTGCACCTCATCCAGGACAAGTACGGCTGCCTGCACGCCCGCCATCTCGTGGCGCTCGCGAACGAGATGCGGCTCGCCCTCGTCGAAGTCTATGAGGTGGCGTCGTTCTACGCCCACTTCGACATCGTCATGGAGGAGGAGCCGGCCCCGCCGCCGCTGACCGTGCGGGTCTGCGACAGCCTCACCTGCGCCATGATGGGGGCCGAGCGTCTGCTCGCCGAGCTGACGGCCAAGCTCGAGCCGAACATCCGGGTCGTGCGCGCGCCCTGCATGGGTGGCTGCCACAACGCCCCCGTGACCGCCATCGGCCACGCCCTGCACGAGCACGCGACCGTCGCGAGCGTGACGCAGGCGGTCGCGGCCGGCGAGACGCATCCGCATATCCCCGCCTATCCGGATTTCGAGCGCTACCGCGCCGAGGGTGGCTACCGGCTCCTCGCCACCTGCCTCGACGGCACGCGTTCGGCCGAGGACGTGATCAAACCGCTGGAGGATTCGAATCTGCGAGGTCTCGGCGGCGCCGGCTTTCCGACCGGGCGCAAATGGCGCTTCGTGCGCGCCGAGCCCGCGCCGCGCCTCATGGCGGTCAATGCCGACGAGGGCGAGCCCGGCACCTTCAAGGACCGGCACTATCTCGAGACCGACCCGCACCGCTTCCTCGAAGGCATGCTGATCGGCGCCTGGGCGGTCGAAGCGTCGGACGTCTACATCTATCTGCGCGACGAGTATCCCCAGTGTCGGGAGATCCTTCTAAGCGAGATCCCGAAGCTCGAGTCGGCGGGCCTGTCGCGCGGCACTAAGATCCATCTCCGCCGGGGCGCGGGCGCCTACATCTGCGGCGAAGAATCCGCCATGCTCGAATCGATCGAGGGCAAGCGCGGGCTACCGCGGCACAAGCCGCCCTTCCCGAGCCAGGTCGGCCTGTTCGGCCGCCCGACGCTCATCAACAACGTCGAGACGCTGTGGTGGGTGCGCGACATCGTCGAGAAGGGGTCCGAGTCATTCGCGGCGCACGGGCGCAACGGGCGCAAGGGCCTGCGCACCTTTTCGGTTTCGGGCCGCATCAAGAGCCCGGGCGTGAAGCTCGCGCCGGCCGGCATTACCGTGCGCGAACTCATCGACGAATATTGCGGCGGCATGGCGGACGGGCACACGTTTAAGGGCTATCTCCCCGGCGGGGCCTCGGGCGGCATCCTGCCCGCGTCAATGGCCGACATCCCGCTCGATTTCGGCACGCTCGAGCCGCATGGCTGCTTCATCGGCTCGGCCGCGGTAATCGTGCTCTCGGACAAGGACGACATGCGCGAGGTCGCGCTGAATCTCCTGAGATTCTTCGAGGACGAGAGCTGCGGCCAGTGCACGCCATGCCGGATCGGCACCGAAAAGGCGGTGCACCTGATGGAACAGCCGCGCTGGGACGAAACGCTCCTCGACGAGTTGACCAAGGTCATGACCGACGCCTCCATCTGCGGCTTGGGGCAGGCGGCCATGAATCCGGTGAAGATGGTGCTGAAGCATTTCGGCAAGGATCTGACGAAGAGATGAGCGCGAACCGCTCCCTTGTCATGGCCGGGCTTGTCCCGGCCATCCCGACGAGAGAGGCGCCTTCCGGACCGGGATGGCCGGCTCAAGGCCGGCCATGACAATGTTGAGATAGGGCTAAACCCATGTCCGACGCACTGCCCATCATCGAAGGGGTCAAGTTCATCCTCGACGGGAAGGAGGTCGAGGCGCGGCCGGGCGAGACCATCTGGCAGGTGGCGAGCCGGCACGGCACCGACATCCCGCACCTGTGCTATTCGCCCGCGCCCGGCTACCGTCCCGACGGCAACTGCCGCGCCTGCATGGTCGAGATCGAGGGCGAGCGCGCGCTCGCCGCCTCCTGCGTGCGCCGCCCGACGCCCGGGATGAAGGTCAACACGGCCTCCGAGCGCGCCGCGGATTCGCGGAAACTGGTCTTCGAGCTCCTCGTCGCCGACCAGCCCGAGCGCGAAATCGCGCACGACCCGAACTCGGCCTTCTGGAATTGGGCTGACCGCATCGCAGTGACGGAGAGCCGCTTCCCGGCCGTCGAGCGGCCGAACAAGGCCGATGATTTCAGCCATCCGGCCATGGCCGTGCAGCTCGACGCCTGCATCCATTGCGGGCTCTGCGTGCGGGCCTGCCGCGAGGTCCAGGTCAACGACGTCATCGGCATGGCGGCGCGGGGCCATCTCGAGAAGATCGTGTTCGACTTCGACGACCCGATGGGCGGCTCGACCTGCGTCGCCTGCGGCGAGTGCGTCCAGGCCTGCCCGACCGGGGCGCTCATGGAGAAGAGCCTCGTCGACGAAGCCGGCGTGTTCAACGCGGCGAACGCGCCGGAGCGCGAGGTCGACAGCGTCTGCCCCTATTGCGGCGTCGGCTGCCAGCTCACCTACCAGATCAGGGACGACCACATCGTCGCGGTCCAGGGCCGCGACGGGCCGGCGAACCAGAACCGGCTCTGCGTCAAGGGCCGCTTCGGCTTCGACTACATCGCCCACCCGGACCGGCTGACGAAGCCGATGATCCGAAAGGACGGCGTCTCCAAGCACGACACCGCGATCGACCCGTCGAACCCCTGGACGCACTTCCGCGAGGCGACCTGGGAGGAGGCGCTGGAGCGCGCCGCCGGCGGCCTCCGCCGCATCCGCGACCAGCACGGCGGCGGCGCGCTCGCCGGCTTCGGCTCGGCCAAGGGCTCGAACGAGGAGGCCTATCTGTTCCAGAAGCTCGTGCGCGCGGGCTTCGGCACCAACAACGTCGATCACTGCACCCGCCTGTGCCACGCCTCCTCGGTCGCGGGGCTGCTCGAAGGCGTCGGCTCGGGGGCCGTGTCGGCGCCCTTCATGGCGGCTCAGGACGCCGACGTCATCGTGGTGATCGGTGCCAATCCCGTGGAGAACCACCCGGTTGCGGCGACCTTTTTCAAGAACGCGGCCGAGCGCGGCGCGAAGCTCGTTGTCATGGATCCGCGCGCACAGGCGCTCAAGCGCCACGCCACCCACATGCTGCAGTTCAAGCCGGGCCGCGACGTCGCGATGCTGAACGCGCTCCTTCACACGATCATCGAGGAAGAGCTCTACGACCGCCAATACGTGCAGGCCAACACCGAGGATTTCGAGAAGCTCGCCCTGAACGTGCGCGACTTCCCGCCGGAGAAGATGGCGGAGATTTGCGGCATCCCGGCTGCGACGCTGCGCGAGGTCGCGCGGCTCTACGCCCGCGCCGAGGCTGCGATCATCTTCTGGGGCATGGGCGTATCGCAGCACGTCCACGGCACCGACAACACCCGCTGCCTGATCGCGCTTGCGCTCTGCACGGGCCAGATCGGCCGGCCCGGCACGGGGCTTCACCCCTTGCGCGGCCAGAACAACGTGCAGGGCGCCTCCGACGCCGGCCTCATCCCGATGTTCTTCCCCGACTACAAGTCGGTCGAGAGCCCGGACACGCGGGCGTTCTACGAGGACCTGTGGGGCGCGAAGCTCGACCCGAAGCGCGGCCTCACCGTGGTCGAGATCATGGACGCGGTGCACGCCGACCAGATCCGCGGCATGTACATCATGGGCGAGAACCCGGCCATGTCGGACCCGGACGTGCAGCACGCTCGCGAGGCGCTCGCCAAGCTCGAGCACCTGGTCGTCCAGGACATTTTTTTGACCGAGACCGCGAAATACGCCGACGTGGTGCTGCCGGCCTCCGCCTGGCCCGAGAAGGACGGCACGGTCACCAACACGAACCGCCAGGTGCAGATCGGCCGCAAGGCCCTGCCGCTCCCCGGTGACGCGCGCCCCGACCTCGACATCATCATCGACCTCGCCCGGCGCCTCGGCATGCCGTGGAGTTACGGCCACGTCAGCGAAGTCTTCGCCGAGATGACACAGGCGATGCCGTCGCTCGCCAACATCACCTGGGAGCGGCTCGAGCGCGAAAGCTCGGTCACCTACCCGGTCGACTCACCCAACGAGCCCGGTCACGACATCGTCTTCGGCGACGGCTTCCCGACACCGTCCGGCCGCGGCAAGTTCGTGCCGGCGAAGATCGTGCCGCCGGCCGAGGAGCCGGACGCCGAATACCCCTTCGTGCTCTCGACCGGGCGCCAGCTCGAGCATTGGCACACCGGCTCGATGACGCGGCGGGCGAGCGTGCTCGACGATCTCGAGCCCGAGGCGGTGGGCTATGTGTCCCCGGCGGATCTTCGCAAGCTCGGCCTCGGCGGCGGCGACGTGATGCGGGTCACGACGCGGCGCGGGACGATCGAGCTCAAGGCGCGCGCCGACAGCGCCATTCCGCCGGGCATGATCTTCATCCCGTTCGCTTTTGCCGAGGCGGCAGCGAACGTCTTGACCAATCCGCAGCTCGATCCGTTCGGCAAGATCCCGGAGTTCAAGTTCTGCGCTGCGAGGATCGAGCGCGCTGAGTCGCCGGCGGTCGCGGCGGAGTAGCTCGCCGCTGCGCGCTACTCGGCGAACACGCCATACTTCTCCACATGAGCGGCGAGGCCGAGCGTGTGGTCGCGGACGAGGCGTTCCGCGGCTTCGACGTGGCGCGCTTCAAGTGCCGCGATGATCTGCATGTGGTCCTGGATAGAGCGCCTCGCGCGGTCCTGCTGCCGCATCGACACTGCCCGGATCGCCCGCATGTGGATGAAAAGGTTCTCCGTCATTTCCTCGATCAGCCGGCAGCCGCCGAGCCGGACGATGGTCTGGTGGAAGCGGATGTTCGCCTGTGAGTACTCGTCCGGATGCTCTTCGGGCTTCTCGGTCTGGAACTCGTCGAAGACGTGCCTGAGCCCTGCGATCTCTGCGTCCGAAGCCCGCTCGGCCGCAAGCCGCGCCGCCATGCTCTCGAGCGCCGCCCAGACGAGAATCATGTCGATGATCTCGCGCTTCGACTTGCGGACGACGAAGATGCCCCGACGCGGCACGGAGCGTACGAAGCCCTCCTGCTCCAGCACCGTCAGCGCCTCGCGGATCGGCGTGCGGCTGACCCCTAGATCCTGGCTCAGTTGGCGCTCGTCCAGCCGGATCTCGCGGGGATGGCCGTAAATGTCCATCTCCGTGATCGCCTTCTTGATGGCGTCATAGGCGAGCATACGCAGGCTCGCCGTCGTCTCAATCGGTGCGATCTTCAGTTTCGGCGCCGCCATTGGCTGCACGAGCATTTCCCTAACCTTTAGCCGGTCCGCACCGCGTGCCTGGTTGCCGCGGCGACTCGCATTTTACGTACCGTAAGCTCTGCGTCACTCCGTCTGCGGGACCGCCGGCGCCTTCGTCCGCAGCTTTCCGAGCGCGAGCGAGATGAGCGGCCAGAACAGCATCAGCAGCGCCAGAGTCACGATCGAGCCCACAAGCCAGTTCGACCAGAAGATCGCCATGCTGCCCTGCGACAGGAGCATCGCCTGACGGAAGGAGCTCTCGGCCATGTCGCCGAGCACCAGAGCCAGCACGAGCGGAGCGAGCGGGTAGCCGAGCTTCTTGAAGATGTAGCCGAGCACGCCGAAGACCAGCATCACCGAGATGTCGAGGAGCGCGTTGTGCACCGTATAGGCGCCGACTGCGCAGATCACGAGGATGATCGGCGCGATGATGCTGAAGGGTACGCGCAGGATCGCGGCAAAGAGCGGGACGGTCGTCAGCACCACGATCAACCCGGCGATGTTTCCGAGATAGATCGAGGCGATGAGGCCCCACACGAAATCCTTCTGCTCGACGAAGAGGAGCGGCCCGGGCTGCAGGCCCCAGATAAGAAGGCCGCCGAGCAGCACCGCTGCGGTCGGCGAGCCCGGGATGCCGAGCGTCAGCATGGGCAGGAGGGCGCTGGTGCCGGCCGCATGGGCGGCCGTCTCCGGCGCGAGCACGCCCTCGATCTCGCCTGTGCCGAACTTGTGGCCGCTCTTCGAGAAGCGCTTGGCGAGGCCGTAGCTCATGAAGGAGGCGGGCGTCGCCCCGCCCGGCGTGATGCCCATCCAGCAGCCGACGATCGAGCCGCGGATCGCGGTCAGCCAATATTTCGGCAGTTCCTTCCAGGTCTCGATCACGACGCGCAGGTTAATCTTCGCGGTCTTGCCCTTGAAAGCGAGCCCTTCCTCCATGGTCAGGAGGATCTCGCCGACGCCGAAGAGACCGATGACGGCGACGAGGAAGTCGAAGCCGCGCAGGAGCTCGGTCGTGCCGAAGGTCATGCGCAGCTGGCCCGTCACCGTGTCGAGCCCGACGGCGGCAAGCGCGAATCCGAGCATCATCGCGGCGATCACCTTGAACGGCGATTCCTTGCCCATGCCGACGAAGCTGCAGAAGGTCAGGAGATAGACCGCAAAGAACTCGGCCGGGCCGAACTGAAGCGCGAATCGCGCGATCAGCGGGGCGAGGAAGGTCAGGAGCAGGGTCGCGACAAAGGCACCGAAGAAGGAGCCGGTGAAGGCGGTGGCGAGCGCCTCGCCGGCGCGCCCCTTCTGCGCGAGCGGATAGCCGTCGAAGGTGGTCGCGACCGACCACGGCTCGCCCGGTATGTTGAAAAGGATCGAGGTGATGGCGCCCCCGAACAGCGCGCCCCAGTAGATCGAGGACAGCATGATGATCGCCGAGACGGGCGACATCGAGAAGGTGAGGGGCAGGAGGATCGCGACGCCGTTGGCGCCGCCGAGCCCCGGCAGCACCCCGATCAGCACGCCGAGGAAGATGCCGATGAACATGTACAGGATATTCATCGGGTCGGCGAGCACGCCGAAGCCGTGGATCAGGGAGGAAAGGGCTTCCAAAGGGCTTCTCCGGTGAGGCGTGGCTCGCGCTTGGTGGCTGCGCGGTCCTTAGTAGCCGAGCGCGGTCTCGAGCGGCCCTTTCGGCAATGGAACCAGGAACCAGATTTCGAACATCAGAAACAGGAACAGAGGGATGAGCACCGCGATCGGCGCGATCTTGTAGATCGGATATTTGCCCAGCCACGACATGAAGAAGGTGATGAAGATTGCGGCAGCAACGTAGATCCCGAGCACTCCGATCAGGACGACGAAGACGACCGTCGGCATGAAAACCTGTAGCACCTGCGTCAGCTGCGACCTGTCCACGAAGTTCGAGGAAGCGTCAGAACGCGCGAGCAGGTTCAGGACAAACGTGGTCGTGCTCGCGATGAACATGATGAGGCCGATGTAGAACGGGAAATACCCCGCCTGCGGCCCGTCGGATGCCCAACGCGCGCCGATGCGCCAATTGTCATACATCACCAGAATCGCGACAGCGATGAAAAGCCCGGCGATGACGAGTTCCATCGTCCGGTTCGAGATTGTGGTCTCGCCATGCTCTTGAGGTGACATGTGGGGCCGATCGGGTCCGACTGAGCGCGAAGGAGCGCTCCGACGATCGCCCGCCGGAGCGCCTCAGCTTCCGCTACGATTTCGCGAGGAAGCCTGCTTTTTCCATCAGCCCGCGGTGCGTGTCGGCGGCCTTGCGGACCCACTCCTTGTACTGATCGCCCGACATGAAGGTCGTGTTGAAGGCGCCCTTCTCCATGAAATCCTTCCACTCGGGGGTCTCCCGCACCTTCTTGAACAAATCGACGTAGAAGGCGACCTGGTCGGGCGTGGCGTTCGGGGTCATGAAGATGCCGCGGAGCATCAGGTACTCGATGTCGAGGCCCTGCTCCTTGCAGGTGGGGATGTCGCCCCAGGCCATGTCGCTCGTGACCTTCTCCTTCAGCGGGATGCGCTGGCTGTCGAACACGCAGAGCGGCCGGAGCTCGCCGGCGCGCCATTGTGCTACCGCTTCGATCGGGTTGTTGACGCTCGAATCGACATGGCCGCCGACGAGTTGCGCCGCAACGTCGCCGCCGCCCTTGTAGGGCACGTAGGTGAGCTTGACGCCGGTCTGCTGCTCGATCGCGGCGGTGATGATCTGGTCTTCCTGCTTCGACCCGGTGCCACCCATCTTGAACTGGTTCGGCGGTGCGGCCTTGGCGGCGTCGACATATTCCTTCGCGGTCTTGTAAGGCGACTTGGCGTTCACCCAGAGCACGAATTCGTCGAGGGCAAGCATCGCGACCGGCGTCATGTCCTCCCACTTGAACGGCACTCCCGTCGCGAGCGGCGTCGTGAACAGGTTCGAGAGGGTGATGATGATCTTGTGCGGGTTGCGGGCCGAGCCCTTCACGTCGAGAAAGCCTTCGGCGCCGGCACCACCGGACTTGTTGATGACGACGAGCGGCTGCGACATCAGACTGTGCTTCTGCACGATTCCCTGAATGACCCGCGCCATCTGGTCGGCACCGCCGCCGGTGCCGGCGGGTACGATGAACTCAACCGGCCGGGTTGGCTGCCATGCAGCGGCAGCAGGAAGGGCTGTGAGGGCAGTGCCGAGGGCGCCCGCGGCGACCAGGGTTTGCGTCAGAAAAGGCTGCTTGATCACTGGCGATTTCCTCCTGAAGGGGCCGGATCCGCAGGAGCGGCAAACCCCTGCTCGTGCCTCGTTCTTCATTGCGAGCCGAGCGGCCACTCGCGCTAGTATATTGTATGGCACCCGTGGCGCAACTGAGCACGGCACACCGTTTGCCCAGCTATGGTGGGGGTGCCGCACGGAATCTAGCACGGCGGCGTAGCTGGGCCTTGCATCGGGGCTGGAAGGACCGCAGATTTCCTAGCCGCCGCGGAAGCCACGCAAGCGCTCCTCATGGCGTCCGATCGGCTCCTTGAACTCCGCCCCGGCAGCGGCAGCTAAGACGCGCTCCAGGAAGGCGTCGTAGTCTTCGTTCCGCCGCGTCGCTTGCCCGACGTGACCTGGTTTTTCCTCGAGCGCGCCATAGGCCGGGTTCTGCTGCATTGTCGCATCGGCGTCGCGCCGGAAGGGCGCGAGGAAGAGCGTATCACCGAGAGGATCCCCCTCTCCGACTTGGCGTTTCGCCCGCTGGAGGTCGAAGGCCCCGCTCGCGGAAACTTCGGAGACGATGAGCAAGCCGTGCAGCACCGTCGCGTTCGCCAGAGAGTTCCGGGCAGCATCGGCTTCGAACGCCTCTCGGGAATAGATCGCCTCGATGGTCGAACGATCGTTCACATTGGCCGCGCCCATCGGCACCTCCCAAGAGTCCTCAACGCTTTTTAGTGACGGCGCTCAGGCCACTTCGTTCCGAGTGATAAGGGCGATCTTGCCGATGTGCTCGCTCGACTCCATCAGCGCATGAGCCTGCGCGGCTTCGGCGAGCAGAAAGGTCTTGTAGATCACGGGCTTGATCTTCCCAGACGACAGGAGCGGCCAGACCTTCTCCCTGAGCTCCGCCCCAATAGCCGATTTCTCGGCGACGGAGCGCGGCCGCAGCGTCGAGCCCGTCAGGGTCAGGCGGTTGCGCATCACCGGCTCGACGTTCAGCTCGACCTTCGGCCCGCGCAGGAAGGCGATGCTGACGTGGCGTCCTTCTATCGCCATCGCCTTGATGCTGCGCGGAATGTAGTCCCCTCCGACCATATCGAGCACCACGTCGACACCCTTACCGCCGGTCGCTTGACCAATCGCTTCGACGAAATCCTCGTCCCTATAGTTGATCGCCTGGTCCGCGCCGAGCTTCTCGCACGCGGCGCATTTATCTGCGTTGCCGGCCGTGGCGAAGACCTTTGCGCCGAAGGCCTTGGCGAGCTGGATCGCGGTCGTCCCGATGCCAGACGAGCCGCCATGCACGAGAAAGCTCTCGCCGGATTTGAGCCGCCCGCGCTGGAAGACGTTCGTCCAGACGGTGAAGAAGGTCTCGGGCACGCAGGCGGCCTCGACCATCGAGAAGCCGTCCGGAACCGGCAGGCACTGGCCTTCGGGGGCGGCGCAGTATTCGGCATAGCCGCCGCCCGCGACGAGCGCACAGACCCAGTCGCCAGTTTTCCAGCGCACCGCCTTTTGCCCCGTCGACACGACCCTGCCCGCCACCTCGAGCCCCGGGATATCGGTGGTTCCCGGGGGCGGCTCGTACATGCCGCGTCGTTGCAGAACGTCCGGACGGTTGACCCCGGCCGCCGCGACCTCGATCAGCACCTCGCTCTCTGCAAGCTTCGGCAGCGGGCGTATCCCGGGCTTGAGCACATCCGGCTCACCAGGGCGGGTGATCTCGACGGCGGTCATCTCGGCGGGGAGGGGCATGGCGGCTCCTGATCAGCGGGCGCCGCTGTTTAGCTCGGCCAGCCGGATCGGCAAACCTGCGCTCAGGAGGCGCGGCCGCGTAGGATCAGACGATTTTGACGAACCTCGTAGGAGGCAAGGCGGTCAAGGAAGCTCATCCCGAGGAGGTTCTCGTGGAGCACCCCCGGTTTGGCCACGAGGGCCCGCACGCGCTGTTCACGGATCGAACCTACGGCGATGCGATCGAGCGTCACAGGCGCGGCGAGAGTCCGGCCATTCGCGGTCGCCACCATCACGGTATAGCCGAGCGGCCCCGGCTCGATTCCGAGCGCCTTCGCGGTCTCACCCGTCAGAACGACCGTGGTCGCACCGGTGTCGAAGATGAAGCGCGTATTGCGGTCGTTGACCTTGCCGTTCACAAGGAAAGTGCCGTCCATGCGTCGCGTCACCACGACCTCACCTCCGGCGGCGACCGTAGTTTCGCCCGGCATGAGCTCGCCAGCCACGCGCGCTGCCACGGTCTGAAGCTCGTCGCGATAGCTGTAAAGGCCGACGAGCGCCACGATCAGCAGGCTCCACGTGAGGAGGGCGCGCACGCCGTTGATCCAGCGGCCCCGGAACTCCGACATGACGACGCTCGCTATCAGGAGCGCCATGGCGGAAAGCGCCGCGACCGAGGCGAACTGGTGCGGCGTGAGGCCGAGGATCGGCGCTTCGCCCCAGTTTGCGACGAGGATCGCCATCGCGAAGAGCACGATTCCAAGGCCGATGGCGCCCGGCATCAGGCGGTCTCTCCGGCGGGCGTGGCCCAGGCCATGCGCATGCGTTCCTCGAGCCCGCTCATGATTGCGAGCCGCTCTTCCTCGCTCAGCTGATACCAGCGGGCAATCTCGTCACGAGTGCGCCCGCAGCCCTCGCACAAGCCCGTCTCGGGATCGAGGATGCAGACGCGGATGCAGGGACTCGAGATCGTCATCAGGCTTCAGGAATATCTCGTTACGGCCGCGCCGCAATCAAGAGCCCGAGATAGGCGGCGATTTCCGCGAGCTGCTGGATGGCCCCTCCGACGTCGCCGGTCTGGCCGCCGATCAGCCGAGCCGAGAGCCGCGTCATCGCGACCGCAACGCCGCCGGCGAAAACGAAGGCGAGGAGCAATCCAGGCCAGGGCAGGGGTGCGACAATCCCGGCGATCACGGCGAGCGCGCCGCAGATCAGCCAGGCGGTGGCCACGATCCCCGCCGCGGGCTGCCCCGCCACATAGGAGGAGCCGGTCACGCGCGCAGGCGGCAGAAGGGTCATCAGCACGAGCCCGGCCGTGCGGGAGAGCGCGGCGACCACGATGAGCGCCGCCGCCGCGCTAAAGGGATCGGTCCTTGCAAGGATTTCGGCAAGGCAGCCGATGCGCAGGAGGTAAGCCAGGATCAGTGCCGCGCCGCCGAAGGAGCCGATGCGACTATCCTTCATGATCTCGAGGCGTCGCTCGGGCGTCGCACCGCCGCCGAGACCATCCGCCGCGTCGGCGAGACCGTCCTCATGGAACGCACCGGTTGCGAGCGTCAGGCTTGCGACGGCAAACGCTGCGCAGAGCCAGGCGCCTAGGCCCAGCGTATGCCCGCCCGCGAGCACGAGCGCGCCGACGGCGCCGATGATCGCACCCGCGAGCGGCACCGCGCGCGGCATGGTCGCAAAATCGGGCGCCCCATAGGGTTCGATCTCCGAGGCGAGCACCGGCACGGGAAGGCGTGAATAGAAGCGCAGGCAGCGCAGGAGGTCGGACAGGAAATTCCTCCCGCCCGCGGCAAGCTGGCGCAACGCGTCTTCGGCAAATGGCTTGAGCGGCATCGCCCGCTTCACCAGGGTGGCATGGCCCCTTATAGGTCGGCCTTGCCGTTCTGCCGAGCAAAGCAGCCAGGAATACCCATGGAGGTGAGCCCCGGCGCGACCCCGTTCGCGGACGTTCGCCGCCTGTTCGACCAAATGCCGGGGCCGGACGAAGCCGCCGTCCGGGCAGTGCGGGCGCGCGATCGCGAGCTGACCAAGCCTCCCGGGAGCCTGGGCCGGCTCGAATGGCTGGTCGAATGGCTTGCCGCGTGGCAAGGCAAGCCGATCCCGACGGTCGACCGCCCGCTCGTCTGCGTCTTTTCCGCAAGCCACGGGGTCGCGGCGCGCGGCGTCTCGGCTTACCCCCCAGAGGTCAACCGACAGATGCTCGAGAATTTCGCGGCCGGCGGCGCCGCGATCAACCAGATCTGCACCACCTACAACCTCGGCTTCAAGGCCTTCGATCTCGCTCTCGACATGCCCACCGCCGACATCGTGGACGACGCAGCCATGGACGAGAGGGCCTGCGTTGCCACCATGGCATTCGGCATGGAGGCGATCGCCGGCGGGACGGATATCCTTGCCGTCGGTGAGATGGGAATCGGCAACACCACCATCGCGGCGGCGATCTACGCCGCCCTCTATGGCGGCGCGCCGGCGACTTGGGTCGGCCTCGGCAGCGGCGTCGACGAGGCGGGCTACGCGCGCAAGGTTGCGACGGTGAGGGCGGCGCTCGCGCGGCACGAGGGCCATCTCGGCGATCCGCTCGAGGTGCTGCGCCGTCTCGGCGGCCGCGATGTCGCGGCAGTCGCCGGCGCTATCCTCGCCGCGCGCATGGAGCGCATTCCAGTGGTGCTCGACGGCTATGTCGCGACCGCCGCGGCGGCGGTCCTCCATGCGCTCCACCCGGCGTCCATCGACCATTGCATCGCCGGGCACCTTTCTGGCGAAGGGGCCCACCAGGAGGTGCTCGAGCGTCTCGGCAAGGTTCCGCTGCTGGCCCTCGGCATGCGTCTCGGCGAGGCCTCTGGCGCGGCGCTGGCGCTTGGGCTGATCCGCGCCGCAGTCGCTTGCCATCGCGGTATGGCGAGTTTCGAGCAGGCCGGCGTCTCGCGGCAGGTTGCGGCCGGTTAGGCGGCGCGCGGTCGCGGCTCTTTCGATTGCTGCACCGCCGCCAGGGCGTCCATCACGCGGGTTGCCGGGAAGGTCACGATCACCTCCGTGCCCTCGCGCGGCTTCGATTTGAGCTGGAACCCGCCGCCATGGAGGTCGACCAGGCCCTTCACGATCGGCAGCCCGAGGCCCGAGCCCTGCTCCGCCGTCTTGATCGCGACCGAGCCCCGGCCGAAGGACGACATCACGATCGGGATCTCGTCTTCGGGGATGCCGGGGCCGGTGTCCTTGACGCTGAGGTACTGGCCGCCCGACGAGGTCCAGCCGACCTTGATCGTGATCTCGCCGCCGGGCGGCGTGAACTTCACCGCGTTCGAGAGGATGTTGAGCACGATCTGGCGCAACGCCCGCTCGTCGGCCCAGAGTCGCGGCAAGCTCGGGTCCACGAACTCACGGATAGCCTGGTTCTTGGCCTTGGCCCGCAGGGTCAGCATGTGTCGGCAATCCTCGACCAGGTAAGGCAGCGCCACCGCTTCCTCGTTCAGCTCGTAACGGCCGGCTTCGATGCGCGAGAGGTCGAGGATCTCGTTGATAAGGGTGAGAAGATGCTGACCGCTTCCGTGGATGTCGCTCGCATATTCCTTGTACGATGCTGAGGCGTGCGCCCCGAACACCTCGTTCTTCATCACCTCGGAGAAGCCGAGGATCGCATTGAGCGGCGTCCGCAGCTCGTGGCTCATGGTCGCGAGGAAGCGGGACTTCGCGAGGTTCGCCTCCTCGGCTCGGCGGCGCGCCTCGTCCGAGTTGGCCTTCGCCTCTTCGAGCTCCGCAAAGATCGCATCCTTCTCGGCGCGGGACTGAAGCGTCGCCACGGCGCTCGAATAAAGGCGGTTGGCGAGGAAAAGAAAGAACACCTGAGCGCTCGCCGCCATCGCCACCAGCATGATCATGTCCATGCCGGGTGATGAGATCGTGAGCGACAGCATCGCAATGGCAAGCGGGACGAGCCCGGCATAGACCGCGACCGGGATTGTCGCGGACAGCATCGCCGTGACGGCCGCGAGCATCACCATGATGAAGAGAAGGAAGCTGCGCGCTCCGACAGGTTGCGCGGCAACCAACACCTGGATGATCAGCGCCCAGCTCGCGCCCTGCAGCAGCTCTCCGAGAATGAAGCGCCGACGCCAGACTTCGAGCCGGACGCGGTCGGGATCCTCGCGCAGGAAGCGCTGCGACAGCGTCAGCATCAGCCCCATCCCGGCCAGGACTAGGCTGAACCAGAGGGCTGTGCTTTGGAGCGGAATCCAGATCGTCGCGACGGCGCCGATCGCCGAAGCGAGTCCGAAGAGCGGAAGCGAGGCGCTTGTGCGGTACTGCGCGAACAGCCGGACGAGCTCGTAGTCGAAGGCGCGCTCGAGACCGATCGAGGAGGTCAGCCGCTCACGGACGTCGCGCACGTCCTTTGCAAGCCGGCGCCGCCGTGAGCCACCCTCCGACGCCGGCGCGCCCCGCTCGATCATCTGCGGCGTCGTTGAACTCATCACGCAACACGAGACGCGCCGGCGCGGCGAAGACCGGCGCCCGGCACAAATCATGATGGCGGAGATTGGTTAACCATCCTTGATCGGCGGCTCGGGCCCCAAGCCCGCAGGGGTCGTGTGCGCCAGCGCACATCGGGCTGGGGGCCGGCGGGCGTAGAACACATTCTCGTTTTTTCCTGACCCTCGAGACCCCTGGCGCGGCGCAAGCCGCGCCTTTTTCTTTCGGGTCGGCTTTCGTCCGAGGGGCAGCCGATAAGCTTGGCCGATTGACTCCGTCGCAGCGGCCGTGGTTCGTCTGTCAGACGAGGGGATGCCGATGAAGCTTTACGACGCGGGACGCGCGCCCAATCCGCGCCGGGTGCGGATTTTCCTGGCCGAGAAGGGCGTATCCGTCGCGCTCGTCCCAATCGATCTCGGCAAGTTCGAGCACAGGACGCCAGCCTATGTCGCCGTGAACCCGCTCCAGCGCACGCCGGCGCTCGAGCTCGACGACGGCACGGTACTGACGGAATCGATCGCGATCTGCCGCTATTTCGAGGAACTCCACCCCGAGCCGCCGCTCTTCGGAACCGACGCGCTCAGTCGCGCCACGGTCGAGATGTGGCAGCGTCGGCTCGAGTTCGGGCTGCTCGGCGTCGTGGCCGAGGTCTTCCGCCACCTGCACCCGGCCATGGCGCAGATGGAGATCCCCCAGGTCCCGGCCTGGGGCGAGGCCAACAAGCCGAAAGTGCTGAGCTTCCTGTCGCTTGTCGACCGCGAACTCGGCGCGCGCGAGTTCATCGCCGGCGACCGCTTCTCGGTCGCCGACATTACCGGTCTCGTCGGCCTCGACTTCATGAAGCCGGCTAAGATCGCCCTTCCCGACGAGTTCGCGAATGTCCGCCGATGGCATGCGGCGTTGGCGGCGCGGCCGAGCGCACAGGCTTGACCATGCGCTTCACCGCGGTTGGCTGCGGAGACGCGTTCGGTTCGGGCGCCCGAGCGAACACGTGCTTCCTCGTCGAGACCGCCGCCACGACCATCGCCCTCGATTTCGGCGCGACCTCCCTCGTCGCCCTGAAGCGGCTTGGCCTCGACCCGAACTGCATCGACGCGGTGATGCTCTCACACCTTCACGGCGACCACTTCGGCGGGCTTCCGTTTCTCCTGCTCGACGCGCAGTTCGACCGCCATCGCGAAAAGCCGCTCACCATCATCGGCCCGGTCGGCACGCAAGAGCGCGTGAAGGCGGCTCAGGAGGTATTCTTCCCGCGCTCTTCCACCAACAAATGGAAGTTTGCCCTAAACTTCGTCGATCTGCCATGCCGCACCGACCACCGCTTCGGGGACATCGACATCTGGACCGCCGAAGTCGTGCATCCTTCGGGCGCGCCTTCCACAGCGGTTCGCCTGAGAGCGAGCGGGCGCACCCTGGTCTATTCGGGCGACACAAGCTGGACCGAAACGCTCGTCGAGGCGGCTCAGGGCGCCGATCTCTTCGTCACCGAGTGCTATCGCCTCACCGGCGCGCCGGTCGCGCATCTCTCGCTCGAGGAGATCGACGCGAACCGCGCCCGCTTCGGGGCGCGCCGCATCATGCTGACGCATATGAGCGCAGAGGTTCTGGAGAAGCTCGCTGAGATCGAGACCCGCGGCTATCTCCTCGCATATGACGGCCTCGTTCTCGACGTCTGAGCGCGATCTCGAGCAACCCCTTGAGCGCCTGCGCGCCTGCCGCCCTACGCCGCGTTACCGCGGACCGCTGCCGCACGAGCCGCGCCCAATCGGTCAACGGCGGGCTGAGGATGCACCCCCTTGGTGCGAGACGAGCTCCTGCCGGCCCTCCGCGCCCAACTGGCCTCGATCCTGGCGCGCTAACGTCAGCCCTCGAACCGGGCAATCAGGCTTGACGTATCCCAGCGCCGTCCGCCCATCTTCTGAACCTCGGCGTAGAACTGGTCGACGAGGGCGGTGACCGGCAGCTGCGCCCCGTTCCGGCGCGCCTCGTCGAGGCAGATGCCGAGGTCCTTGCGCATCCAGTCGACCGCGAAGCCGAAGTCGAACTTGCCCTGATTCATGGTCTTGCCGCGGTTCTCCATCTGCCACGACCCTGCGGCGCCTTTCGAGATCACGTCGAGCACCGCATCGATGTCGAGGCCTGCGCGCTTACCGAAATGGATTCCTTCGGAAAGGCCCTGGACGAGGCCAGCGATGCATATCTGGTTGATCATCTTGGTGAGCTGGCCTGATCCCGGCCCTCCGAGCAGCCGACAGGCGCGGGCGAAGCTCATGATGACCGGCTCAGCCTTGCCATAGACATCGGCATCGCCGCCGCACATCACCGTCAGCATGCCGTTCTCGGCCCCGGCCTGACCGCCTGAGACCGGTGCGTCGACGAAGCCGATGCCACCATCCTTGGCTTTGGCGTGCAGCTCGCGCGCGACGAGCGCGGACGCCGTCGTGTGGTCGACGAAGATCGCGCCGCGCTCCATGCCCGCGAAAGCGCCGTCAGGGCCGGTCGCCACTTGTCTCAGATCATCGTCGTTGCCGACGCAACAGAATACGATCTCCTGCTCTTGCGCCGCCTTCTTCGGAGACTTTGCTACGCGGCCGCCGTTCTCCGACGCCCACTTCTCGGCCTTTGCGGCGGTGCGGTTGTAGACCGTGACCTCGTGGCCCTTGGTCTTCAGATGGCGCGCCATTGGATACCCCATGACGCCGAGACCGAGGAAGGCGACCTTCGCCATCGTTGCCGACCTTTTTCGAGTTGCAGGAGCACGCAGCGAAGCTTCTAGGGTCGGGCCGGAACGGCGTCAAACACCTGCCTTGACCGCGGCGGGGAAAGCTTCAGTGCTTGATGTCGAAGGAGAAATATTTCGCCCGGATGCGATCGTGGGTGCCATCGGCGATCACCGCCTCGATGGCGCGGTCGAACAGCGCCTTCAGGCTCGGCTCGTCCTTGCGCAGCCCCACCGCAACGCCCGGATGGTAGAAGACGGGATCGAAGGGCGCGTTCGCGACGAGCCGGCAGCAGTTCCGACCTTCCTGGCCGTCGAGGAACTTCGTCAGGGCGAGCCGGTCTGCGAGCACGAGATCAATTCGCTCCGCGAGGAGGTCGAGGTTCGCCTCCTCGAGCTTACCGTAAGTCCGGAGTTCCGCAGCGGGGTAGCGTGCCTCGAGGAAGCGTGCGTGCTCGCTGTCCGCGACCGCGCCGACGCGCTTTCCGTCAAGCGCCTCAGGCGTGACGGTGTAGATGTCGGCGTCCTTGCGAGCGATGAAGGCGGCTGGCACGCGATAGTAAGGTATCGAAAAGGCGATCCTGGCCTTGCGTTTCTTGGTGATCGCCATCGAGGCCATGACGGCGTCGTACTCCCTCCGCAGGAGGCCCTTGATCATGTCGTCCCACTCGCGGAGCACGAAGACGCATTTCGCCTTTGCCGCCGCGCAGAGCGCTTTTGCGAGGTCGACCTCGAAGCCTGCCGGCTCATCGCCCTCCATGTAGTTGAAGGGCGGGAACGCGCCCTCCGTCGCAATGCGAAGCGTGTGTGCCTCCTCGGCCGCTGTCGGGGCGGCGAGGGACGCGGCAAGCCAGAGGCCGCAGAGTGCGCGGTAGATCTTGATCATCCGTGGTCGTGGATGCGCACAGCGTCGCACGGCGGGCGTTGCCGTTTCAACCGGCTCTGCCCCCGCCCCGTCGAACCGGGGCGATCAGCAGCAGGGCGCAACGTTAACGATGCTGAGCGAAGTTTACCCTTGTGTAAAGGCCCAGTTTCCGTGCCTTATTCCCTCAGCCCGACCAGACGGGCCCAAAGGGAACCCCGCCAGAGGGGAGGAGAACTGCATGAAACGTCGTCAATTCCTGCAGGCGGCTTCGGTCGGCCTAGCAGCCACGGCGGTCGCGAAGCCGGCCATCGCTCAGTCTATGCCCGAGGTGAAGTGGCGCCTGAGCTCGGGTTTTCCAAAATCGCTCGACACGCTCTACGGTGCGTCCGAGGTGATCGCCAAGTACGTCGCGGAATCGTCGGACAACCGGTTCCAGATCCAGCCCTTCGCGGCGGGCGAGATCGTCGGCACGTTCCAGCTCGCCGACGCCGTCTCAAACGGCACCATCGAGATGGGACAGACCGCGTCCTACTACTATGTCGGCAAGGACCCGACCTTCGCCTTCCCGACCGCGATTCCGTGGGGATTGAACCCGCGCCAGGAGAACGCGTGGATGTACCACGGGGGCGGCATGGACCTGATGAACGAGTTCTTCGCTAAGCATAACCTCTTCGGAATGCCGGCCGGGAACACGGGCACGCAGATGGGCGGCTGGTTCCGCAAGGAGATCAAGACGGTCGATGATCTCAAAGGTTTGAAGATGCGCATCGGCGGCCTCGCCGGTCAGGTCCTCGCGAGGCTCGGTCTCGTGCCGCAGCAGATCCCCGGCGGCGACATCTATCCGGCGCTCGAGCGCGGCACGGTCGATGCCGCCGAATGGGTCGGCCCCTACGACGACGAGAAGCTCGGCTTCAACAAGGTCGCGCCATTCTACTACTACCCGGGATTTTGGGAGGGCGGAGCGCAGATCACCGCCTTCTTCAACCTTCAGAAATGGAACGAGTTGCCGAAAGCCTACAAGAGCCTGCTGACCCTGGCCTGCGGCTACGCCAACGTGGACATGCAAGCGAAGTACGACGCCCGCAATCCGGCGGCGCTCCGCCGACTGGTGAGCGGCGGGGCGCAACTGCGGCCCTTCCCGCAGGAGATCCTCGAGGCGTCCTACAAGGCCGCGAACGACCTTTACGACGAACTCTCTGCCAAGAACGCGGAGTGGAAGAAGGTATACGAGCCCTACAAGGCCTTCCGGGGCGAGGAGTATCTCTGGTTCCAGGTCGCGGAGTACACCTACGACAACTTCATGATCCGCGCCCGCGCCCGCGGCTAGGATAAAGCTCGCTGCGCTTCGAAAGGCCCCGGCTTGCCGGGGCCTTTTCTTTCTGAGCGTGCGCCGGTTCGCCGGATGATGGTCAGGTCATGCAGGCGGCGGCAGGAAATCCACTTCGTGCTTCGCGGAGAGCGCCACCACCGCCTCCGGCGTCTGCGGCGACATGTTGTGGATGCCCCAGAACAGGTCGTAGAGCTTGCGGGTCGGCGAAACCCAGAACAGGCATTTGGCCGTCGCGCCCGACTTGTTGAAGATGCCGTGGGGCTTGCCCATGGGCAGGCGCACAAGGTCGCCGGGCGTCGCCGATGTGTCCTGCCCATCCAGCCAGAAATCGAGCCGTCCCTCGAGAATGTAGAGGTACTCGTCCTGCGTCGGGTGGATGTGCGGCGGCACGAAGGTGTCGGGCGGGAAGGTCGCGTGCCAGGAGAAGGAGTGCTCGGTAACGCTCTTCGGCACATAGGTTTGCCCGAGGATGTTCCAAACAATCCCCTCGTGCCCTTCGTTGGCCCGAGTGATGCCCGCCGTTTCGTTCTTCATGGTCGTCTCCGTTGCTCAGACATGCAGGTAACGCTCCTTGACCGTAGGATCGGCGCGCAGCTCGGCGCTCGTGCCGGTCCAGACCACGCGGCCCTTCTCGACGATCACGTGCCGGTCGGCGAAGCGCGTCAAGGCATCGACGTTCTTGTCGATCACGACGATGGCATGGCGCTCGCCCTTGAGGCGCTCCAGGCAGCTCCAGATTTCAGCCCGGACCAGCGGCGCCAGCCCCTCGGTCGCCTCGTCGAGGATGAGGAGCTTCGGATTGGTCATCAGCGCGCGTCCGATCGCCAGCATCTGCTGCTCTCCGCCCGAGAGCTGCGTGCCGAGATTTGAGCGCCGCTCCTTCAGGCGCGGGAAGTGGTCGTAGACGCGCTCCTTCGTCCAGCGCGGCGCGCCGAAGCGCGCTGCGGCGGTCGCGACGAGGTTCTCCTCGACTGTGAGCGTCGGAAAGATCTGCCGTCCCTCCGGCACGAGGCCGAGCCCTGCCTGCGCGACGCGGTAGGACGGCAGCCGCGCGAGCTCGCGCCCCTCAAATGTCACTGAGCCGCCGCGCGGGCGCACCAGTCCCATGATCGAGTTGACGGTCGTGGTCTTGCCCATGCCGTTGCGGCCGAGAAGCGTCACGACCTCGCCCGGCCCGACTTCGAAGGTGAGGTCGAACAGCACCTGCGCGGCGCCGTAAGCGGTGCGGAGCTTGGTCACGCTCAGCATCACGCCTCCTCGCCAAGGTAAGCGCTGCGCACCTCCGCATTGGCGCGAACCTCCTCCGCGCGACCGGTCGCGATAACTCGGCCGTAGACCAGCACACTGACGCGGTCGGCGAGGGCGAAGACCGCGTCCATGTCATGCTCGATCAGCATGAGGCTGTAGCGGCCCTTAAGGCCGCGCAGCATGGCGACCACGCGGACCGATTCCTCGTGACCGGTGCCGGCGAGCGGCTCGTCGAGGAGGAGGAGCTTCGGCTCGGTCGCGAGCGCGATCGCCAATTCGAGCTGGCGCTTTTCGCCATGCGAGAGGAGACCGGCCGGAAGATGGGCGCGAGGGGCGAGGGAGACGGTGTCGAGAAACTTCATCGCCGGCTCGTTCAGCGTCGGCTCCTCGGAAGCGTCGCCGAAGAAGCGGAAGCTCGAGCCGGAACGCGCCTGCACGGCGAGCGCGACGTTTTCCAGCGCCGAGAAGCCGGGCAGGATCGAGGTGATCTGGAAGGAGCGCGCAAGCCCGCGCCGCACCCGCTCATGCATGGCAAGGCGCGTGATGTCCTCACCCTCGAACAGGATACGTCCGGCGTCTGGCGCGGCGAGGCCGGAGATCTGGTGGATGAGCGTGGTCTTGCCAGCGCCGTTCGGGCCGATCACCGCGTGAAGCTCACCCGGGAGCACTTCCAGATTCACGTCATCGGTCACGACAAGCGCGCCATAGGCCTTGCGCAGCCGGTCGAGGCGAAGGAGCGCCTCAGCCACGGCCGCCCCGCCGAAAAAAGCCGAGGATGCCGCCGCGGGCGAAGAGGACCACCAGCACCAGCATCGGCCCGAAGATCATCTTCCAAAGCTCGGTGATGCGCGATAGGCCCTCCTCCAGGAGCACGAAGGCGGCGGCGCCGACGATCGCGCCGTGCAGCGTGCCCATGCCGCCGAGGATCACCATCACGATGAGCTCGCCCGAGCGCTGCCAGGTCATGAAGGCGGGGCTCACGAACTCGGTCTGATTGGCGAGGAGAAAGCCCGAAAGCCCGCACAGCGTGCCGGCGATCACGTATGCCGTGAGCTGATAGGCGAAGGGCCCAAATCCGATGGCCTGCATGCGGACCGGGTTCTCGCGCGTGCCGCGCAGCACCCGTCCGAAGCGCGAGGCTACGATCGCGCAACAAAGGAGGTAGGTGCCGAGGAGGCAGGCGAGCACGAGGTAGTAGAAGACGAAGGGCTGCTCCAGGATTCTGGTTCCAAACACCAGGCTCTTGCGCGGCAGCGTCATTCCGTCGTCACCGCCATAAGCCGCGAGCGAAGTTGCGAGGAAATACAGCATTTGGCCGAAGGCCAGTGTGATCATGATGAAGTAGACGCCCTTGGTACGCAGCGAGATCGCCCCCGTGACGAGCGCGAACAGGGCCGAGGCCGTAAGCGCCGCGGCAAGCTGCAGGAAGGCGCCGTCGAAGCCGTGGCTCATGAGGATGCCGACGCCGTAGGCGCCGAGACCGAGGAAGGCAGCGTGTCCGAAGCTGATCAGCGCGCCGTAGCCAAGGATGAGATCAAGCGACATCGCCGCGATGCCGAAGATCATGACGCGTAGCAGAAGCGACAGCACATAGCTCTCACCGCCGAAGCGCGCGACGAGCGGGGCAAGCGCAAGCGTCAGGAACAGCAGCATGAGCGGGACATGGCGCCGAAGCGCTGCCGCGGGGCGGGGAGCCGCGTCCCCAGTCCCGATCTCCTCCCGGAGCAAGGCGCCGCTCACCGCTTCACGGGGAAGAGGCCGGTCGGCCGGAAGAACAGCACCGCGGCCATGAGGATGTAGATCAGCATAGGCGCTACGGCGCGGCCGGTCTGGCTCGCCATCGACGGATCGAGCGCGAGCCTCAGAATGTTCGGCATAAGGGAGCGCCCGAGCGTGTCGACGAGGCCAATGAGGAGCGCGGCGAGGAAGGCGCCGCGGATCGAGCCGATGCCGCCGATCACGATCACCACGAAGGCGAGGATGAGGATGTTGTCGCCCATGCCGGGCTCGACCGAGAGGATCGGCGCCACCATCACGCCGGCGAATCCCGCCAGCATCGCCCCGAAGCCGAACACGATCATGAACAGCCTGCGGATGTCGACGCCGAGAGCCGAGACCATAGGGGCGTTGGTCGCGCCCGCCCGCACCAGCATGCCGGCGCGGGTGTGGTGGACGAGAGCGTAGAGCAGGAGCCCGACGCCGAGCCCGGCCGCGATGATGGCGAGGCGATAGACCGGATAGAGCAGTCCGGACATCAGCTCGATCGAGCCGGAGAGCGCGGACGGCATTGGTACGAAAAGCGGCGCAGCGCCCCACACTGCCTTCACGCCCTGGTTCAAGAAAAGGATGACGCCGAAAGTCGCGAGCACCTGGTCGAGATGGTCGCGGTCGTAGAGGTGGCGGAAGACCAGCACCTCGAGGAGAAGCCCGAATGCGAGCGCCGCCGGCAGCGCAAGTGCGAGGCCGGCGACGAAGCTCCCTGTGTAGGCCGAGAACATGGCGGCGAAATAGGCGCCGACCATGTACTGCACGCCGTGCGCGAGGTTGATGAAGTCCATGACCCCGAACACCAGCGTCAGCCCGGCCGCGATCAGGAACAGGATGATCCCGAACTGCAGGCCATTGAGGGTCTGGACGAGGAGGAGGGTGGTGGACATGTCGGCGAATGGCGAATGGCGGGAAGGGATAACCGTTCTATTCGCCACCCGCCACTCGCCTGCGCAGCTAGCTCGCCGGCTTGCAATCCTTTGCGTAGACGTCGCCGTAGTCGTCAAAGACCTTCTCGACCACCTCGGTCTGGAACTTGCCGTCGGGCCGCTTCGCGACCTTCACTAGCCAAAAGTCCTGGATCGGGTAGCCGTTGGCGTTGAACTTGAAGTCGCCGCGCGCCGACTTGAAGTCGGCCTTGCGGATCGCCGCGGCGAGCGCCTTCTTGTCCCCGCTGTTGCCGCCGGTCGCCTTCAAGGCCGAGTCGATCAGCCTTGCCGTATCATAAGCCTGCATGGCGTAAGAGCCGGGGACGTAATTGAACTCCTTCTCGAAGGCCGCGACGAAGGCTTTGTTGACCGGGTTGTCCATGTTCGGCGCCCAGGTCATGCCGCCGAGGAGTCCGACCGCCGCATCCTGCTGTGCCGGCAGCGTCGACTCGTCGACCGTGAAGGCGGAGAGGAAGGGGATGCGCTCCTTCAAGCCTGCCTGGCCGTATTGGCGCACGAGGTTCACGCCCATGCCGCCCGGCATGAAGGTGAAGATCGCGTCCGGTTGCGCAGCGGCGATCTTTGCGAGTTCGCCCTGGAAGTCGAGCGTATTGAGCGGGACGTAGGACTCTTCCACGACCTCGCCCTTGAAGTGACGCTTGAAGCCCGCCATCGAGTCGCGGCCGGCCTGGTAGTTCGGGGCGAGCAAATAGACCTTCTTGTAGCCGCGGTTCTGCGCAACCTTACCAAGGACCTCGTGGACTTGGTCGTTCTGGTAGGAGGTGACGAAGAAGTTCGGGTGGCACTCCTTCCCGGCGTAGCTTGAGGGCCCGGCATTGGCGCTGATCAGGATCGCGCCGCCCTCGAGCACGGGCTTATGGATCGCAAGCAGCACGTTCGAGAAGATCGGGCCGACCACCACATCGACCTTGTCGCGGTCGACGAGTCCCTTTGCCTTCGTCACCGCGACGTCGGGCTTGAGCTCGTCGTCGACAACAACAAGCTCGACGTCGCGGCCGCCGAGCTTGCCGCCAAGCTCCTTCACCGCGAGGTTGAAGCCGTCCCGGGCCTGCTGGCCGAGTGTCGCGGCGGGCCCCGACAGCGTCTGGATGAGCCCGATCCGGATCTTCTCGCCCGATTGGGCGAGCGCCGTCGAGGCAAAGAGGCCGAGCCCAAGCGCGAGGCTCGCCGTCTTGAATGTCCGCTTCATCGTTTCTCTCCCGTGATCGTTCCGCGGCGCAAGCATCGCGCCTGTTTTCCTGTCCGCCCGCAGGGCGGTCCGGCGTCCTAGGCAGTCTGACGGCCAATCGCTTTCGCCGAAAGCCCTGCCGCTTGACCTCGGGCCGGGACCCCGTGATATTTTAAGCTTAAAATAAACCGGCGCCGCACGGCAAGAGCGTGGGGGGCGTGACGCAGGCGAGATGGATTCGCTTCGGGATCGACATGCGCTCGTCACCGGCGGGAGCCGCGGCATCGGCCGGAGCGTCGCGGCCGCGCTCGTCGCCGCGGGCGCGAAGGTGACGATCGTCGGGCGCGATCAATGCGCGCTCGGCGACACCGTCGCCGCGGGCGATGCCCACGGCTTCGCGGCCGCGGACGTAACCGACGCCGGGGCAGTCAGGAGAGCGGCGGACATCGCGGCCAAGGACCGCGGGCCGATCGACCTACTCATCGCGAATGCTGGCGCCGCCGAATCGGCACCCTTCGCCAAGTCCGACGACCAGCTTTTCCGCCGCATGCTCGACGTGAACCTAATGGGGGCGGTGCACGCCGCCCAGGCGGTGCTCGGCAAGATGGTCGAACGCGGCTTCGGCCGCATCGTCGCGATCGCCTCTACGGCGGGCTTGCGGGGGTATCCTTATGTCAGCGCCTATTGCGCCGGGAAGCACGCGGTCGTCGGGCTCGTCCGGTCGCTCGCTCTCGAGACGGCGGCGACGGGCGTGACCGTGAATGCCGTTTGTCCCGGCTTCACGGACACCGATCTCGTCGGCGAGAGCCTCGACCGGATCGTCGCCAAGACTGGCCGCAGCCGCGAGGAGGCACTCGCCGAGCTCGTGCGCCACAACCCGCAGAAGCGCCTCGTCGCGCCGGCAGAAGTTGCCGACGCGGTGCTGTGGCTGTGCGGAGACGGCGCGCGCTCGGTCACCGGACAGGCCATCGCCGTCGCCGGAGGGGAGGTGTGAGGTGAACGAGCACGTGCTCCTCCTCGACGCCGAGACGAAGGCCGCCGAGCAACCGCAGGATCATCGGGACGAGCTGCGGCTGTGGCTGCGCCTTCTCACCTGCACCACGCTCATCGAGGGCGGCGTTCGCAAGCGCCTGCGCGAGCGCTTCGACGTGACGCTGCCGCGGTTCGACTTGATGGCGCAGCTCGACAAGTCGCCGGACGGGCTCACCTTGAGCGAGCTCTCGCGGCGCATGATGGTCTCCAACGGCAACCTGACCGCGCTCGTCGAGCGCCTCGTTGCCTCGTGCCACCTCGACCGCCGCACCGCCGAGAACGACCGCCGTGCCCAGGTGATCAGCCTCACCAATCTTGGCCGGGCCGAGTTCCGCGCCATGGCCGCGGAGCACGAGATGTGGATCGCCGAGATGCTCGGGGATCTGTCGCGGAGCGAGGTCACGGAGCTGCTGCGGCTACTCGCCAAGGCCAAAGCTTCCGCCCGGCAGGCGGTGCAGGGAGAGCGCCCGTGAGCCGGCCGGCCAACTCCGTTTCGCTGCCGCTCTCAGGCTTCAGGCCGACGCATTTCCTTCTCAGCGTGGAGGGAAAGGTCGCGACCGTCACCCTCAACCGGCCCGAGCGCAAGAACCCGCTGACCTTCGAGAGCTACCGCGAGCTCGCCGATTTCTTCTGGGCCTGCCAGAAGGACGAGGCGGTGAAGGCACTGGTGATCGCCGGAGCGGGCGGCAATTTCTCGTCCGGCGGCGACGTGTTCGAGATCATCGGCCCGCTCATCGAGATGGACACCAAGGGCCTCACGGACTTCACGCGCATGACCGGCGAGCTCGTGAAGGCGATGCGCGCCGCGCCCCAGCCGATCGTCGCCGCCGTCGACGGCGTCTGCGCGGGCGCAGGCGCAATCATCGCCATGGCGTCCGATATCCGTATCGGCACGCCGCGGGCGAAGGTGGCGTTCCTGTTCAACAAGGTCGGGCTTGCCGGCTGCGACATGGGCGCCTGCGCGATCCTGCCCCGCATCATCGGCCAGGGCCGCGCCTCCGAGCTTCTCTACACCGGCCGCTTCATGACCGGGGAGGAGGGCGCTGCTTGGGGCTTCTTCACCCGGCTTGCGGCGTCCGACAGGGTGCTCGAGGAGGCGCGTGCGCTTGCCGCCGAGATCGCCGCCGGCCCGACCTTCGGCAACACCATGACGAAGCGCATGCTCGCCATGGAATGGGCGATGTCGGTCGAAGAGGCGATCGAGGCCGAGGCCGTCGCCCAGGCGCTGTGCATGACGACCGAGGACTTCGCCCGCGCCTACCGTGCCTTCGCAGTGAAGGAGAAGCCGGTGTTCGAGGGGAATTGAGGATGGACGGCGCCGGTATATTCCCCTGCCCCTTGCGGGGAGGGGTAGGGGTGGGGGTCGCCGGGTCAGAGCTCGAGCGGGCTCCGTTGCGCCGGGCGGCTGATACCAATCTACCCTACCATTGGGGCCTGTGCTCCATGCCTGGGACCCCCACCCGGCTCGGCCTTCGGCCGAGTCCGCCCTCCCCGCAAGGGGGAGGGGAGACGGCCCATGCCTGACCGCTCTTTCCTCGACTGGCCGTTTTTTGAGGAGCGGCATCGCCGCTTCGCGGAGCAGCTGCGGGAATGGGCCGGCGAGACGCTCGCGTCCTTGGTTGATCATGAGGACGTGGACGCCTCGTGCCGGCGGCTCGTCGAGTGCCTCGGCGAGGGCGGCTGGCTACGTGCCGTGGTGCCCGAGGCCTATGGCGGTCTCGGCGCGGAGTTCGACGTGCGCACGCTGTGCCTTGCCCGCGAGACGCTCGCCTCCTTCAACGGCCTCGCCGATTTCGCCTTCGCCATGCAAGGGCTCGGCACCGCGCCGATCGCGCTGTTCGGATCCGAGGAGCTGAAGCGGCGCTACCTTCCCTCGGTCGGTGAGGGCGTCACGATCGCGGCCTTCGCGCTGTCCGAGCCCGAGGCCGGCTCGGACGTCGCCGCGATGGCGACCGCCGCCACACCGGACGGACCGGAGGCCGTGCGCATCGACGGCGTGAAGACCTGGATATCGAACGGCGGCATCGCCGACCATTATGTCGTCTTCGTGCGCACGGGCGAGGCCCCGGGCGCGAAGGGTCTCTCGGCCTTCGTGGTCGACGCCGACGCGCCTGGCCTCACGGTTGAGGAACGCATCGAGGTGATAGCGCCGCATCCTCTCGCAACGCTCCGCTTCGAGAGCTGCCGAGTGCCAGTGTCGCAACGAATCGGTGCATCGGGCGAGGGCTTCAAGGTTGCGATGGCGACGCTCGACGTGTTCCGCTCAACCGTCGGCGCGGCGGCCCTCGGCTTCGCTCGGCGCGCGCTCGACGAGGCGATCGAGCGCGCCTCCTCGCGCAAGCTCTTCGGCGCTCCTCTAGGCGACCTGCAGCTCACGCAAGCCGCTCTCGCGGACATGGCGACCGCGGTCGATGCCTCCGCTCTCCTCGTCTACCGCGCCGCCTGGGCGAAGGACCGCGGCGCGCCGCGGGTCACGCGCGAGGCCGCCATGGCGAAGATGCACGCGACCGAGGCCGCGCAGGAGGTCATCGACAAGGCGGTGCAGATCTTCGGCGGGCTCGGCGTGACCAAGGGCGTCAAGGTCGAGGAGCTCTATCGCGAGATCCGGGCGCTTCGCATCTACGAGGGCGCGACCGAGGTCCAGAAGATCGTCATCGCTCGCGAGCTGATGAAGGGGGCCCAAGTCGCGCCGCGCGTCCAGCGCGCGGCGGAGTGAGAGGGAGGAACGGACCATGTCCTACACCGCCCACATAGACACCTTCGCGCGGGACAACCTGCCGCCGCGCGATCGATGGCCGGAGTTGCGCTTCACGCTGCCAGAGCTGCAATACCCCGCGCGGCTGAACTGCGTGACGCATTTCCTCGACCGCTGGATCGAGGAGGGCAGGGGCGACGCGCCCTGCCTGATCGGCCCCGCCGAGACGCTGACCTATGCGCAGCTTCAGGAGCAGGTGAACCGCATCGCCAATGTGCTCGTCGGCACGCTCGGTCTCGTGCCCGGCGGACGGGTGCTTCTGCGCTCGGCCAACAATCCGACGTGGGTCGCGGTCTTCCTCGCCGTGCTGAAGGCGGGCGGGGTCGTGGTGGCGACGATGCCGCTGTTGAGGGCGCGCGAGATCGCCTATCCGCTGAACAAGGCGAAGGTCACGCTCGCCCTGTGCGACTCTCGGCTTGCGGCGGAGCTCGAGAAGGCGCGTCCGCTCGCGCCGGACCTGAAGCGCGTCGTCTATTGGGGCGACGGGCCCCCCGACGGGCTCGAAGCGCTGATGGTGGATGTCTCCCCTGAGTTCGAAGCGGTCGACACCGCCGCGGAGGATGTCTGCCTTATCGCCTTCACCTCGGGCACCACGGGCGAGCCCAAGGGCACGATGCATTTCCATCGCGACCTGCTCGCGACCTGCGATTCCTACGGCCGGCACGTGCTCCGCGCGTCGCCAGACGACCGCTTCATCGGCTCGCCGCCGCTCGCCTTCACCTTCGGGCTCGGCGGGCTCGCGCTGTTCCCGATGCATGTCGGGGCCGCGACGGTGCTCCTCGAACGGGCGACGCCCGACGAGCTATTGCCCGCGATCGCCAAACATCGCGCGAGCGTCTGCTTCACGGCGCCGACCGCCTATCGCGCCATGCTGGCAAAGCTCGGCGAGCACGACGTTTCATCCCTGCGCAAATGCGTCTCGGCCGGCGAGGCTCTGCCCAAGGCCACCTTCGAGGCCTGGCACGAGGCGACCGGGCTGAAGCTCATGGACGGCATCGGTGCAACCGAGATGCTGCACATCTTCATCGCCGCGCGCGAGGACGAGATCAGGCCCGGCGCCACCGGGAAGCCGGTGCCGGGCTACGAGGCCAAGGTCATCGGCGAGGACGGCCGCGACCTGCCGCCCGGCTCGGTGGGCCGGCTCGCGGTCCGAGGCCCGACCGGTTGCCGCTATCTTGCCGACGAGCGCCAGCGGAAATACGTGCAAGACGGCTGGAACGTCACCGGCGACACCTACCGCCTCGATGAGGACGGCTATTTCTGGTACCAGGCGCGTTCCGACGACATGATCATCTCGGCCGGCTACAACATCGCCGGCCCCGAGGTCGAGGCGGCGCTCCTGTCGCATCCCGCCGTCGCCGAATGCGGCGTAGTCGGCGCGCCCTGCCCGGAGCGCGGGATGATCGTCAAGGCCTATGTGGTGCTCGCCGCGGGCGAGCGGCCTGGACCGGAGATGGCGAAGGCGCTCCAGGACCACGTCAAGCAGGAGATCGCGCCCTACAAGTATCCGCGCGCGATCGAGTTCGTGAGCGAGCTGCCGAAAACGCAGACTGGAAAACTGCAACGCTTTGCCTTGCGGCAGATGGCGCAGGCTGCTTCGAGCGCGCCGGCCGCTGCATGAGCAAGCCCCCGGAACGGATTGCTGCCGCGGCGCTCCCGGCAGACGCCTGGCGCACAGTGGTGCCCGTGCGCTTCTCGCATTGCGACCCGGCCGGCATCGTCTATTTCCCGCGCTATTTCGACATCATCAACGGCGTCGTCGAGGACTGGTTCGCGGGCGCGCTCGGCCTGCCGCACCACCATTTCATCCGCGACCGGCGCATCGGGCTCGGGCCCGCGCACGCCGAGGCCGATTTCATGAAGCCGGGCTTCCTCGCCGACGAGTTGGTCTTCGCGGTGCTGGTCGACCGCATCGGCAACAGCTCGCTCGCCCTGAGCGTGCACGGGCATCGCGGCGGGGAGCCGGTGCTCGCCGCCCGCATGACGATCGTCACCACCTCGCTCGTCGAGCACCGGGCGATCCGCATCCCCGACGACCTGCGCGCCGCGCTCGAAGCGTACCGGGAGCGCTGCCGATGAGCGCGCCGAAGAAGCCGCCGCCCCCGCCAGCGTCCTCGCCCCTGAGCGACGATGTGCCGACAGTGCTGCAGCCGCAGGGCTGGCCGAAGCCGCGCGGCTACGCCAACGGCATGATGGCGGAAGGGCGCATTCTCGTGACCGGCGGCGTCGTCGGATGGGACGCCATGGGCAACTTCCCGGCCGGATTCGTGGCGCAGGTGCGCCAAACGCTCGCGAACATCCGCGCCATCCTAGCCGAGGGCGGCGCCGAGCCGCACCATCTCGTGCGCCTCACCTGGTACGTGCTCGACGTCGACGAATACGTCGCGAGCCTGCGCGACCTCGGCCGCGCCTACCGCGAGATCATCGGCACGCACTACCCGGCGATGGCGGTGGTGCAGGTCGTGCGCCTCGTCGAGAAGGCCGCGCGGGTCGAGATCGAGGCGACGGCGGTGGTGCCGCGCTAACCCTCCCCCCTTTGCGGGGGAGGGCCGACTCGCGCCGCAAGGCGCGAGCGGGGAGAGGGTTCGCCGCTCTCCGTCTTACGTGCAAACCCCTCACCCGGACAGCGCTGCCGCGCCGTCTCGGCCTCTCCCTCCGGGAGAGGCGATCAAAACCAATCCAGCGATCGCTCCACCGCCTTGCGCCAGCCCGCGTAGAGCCCGTCGCGCCGCTCGCCCGGCATTGCCGGTGTCCAGCGCTTGTCGACGCTCCA
>JAQSWQ010000060.1 GCA_029266525.1 Microvirga sp. | reverse complement strand
CATCGGCCACTGGATCTCGCGCGCGAGCCCGGACGATCTCCTCAGCGTCGACATCTTCTACGATTTCCGGCCCGTGCACGGCGACGGCGCGCTCGCCGCAATGCTGTGGGACGAAGCCTGGCGCGCCGCCGAGGGCGCCTTCGGCTTCCTCAAGCTCCTCGCCGAGACGAACTCCGTGCAGGAAGACCCGTTCGGCTTCCTCGGGCGGCTGAAATCGGAAGACGGGCGGATCGACCTCAAGCGGCACGGCCTGCGGCCGATCGTGTCGAGCGCGAGGCTCCTCGGACGCCGTCGAACCGCGTGCCGCTGGCGCTCGCCGAAAAGCATGGCGGGCTCGCGCGGCTCCGGTCCGACCTGCGCCTCGTCGGCATCCTCGACGACCTCGCGCAGGACCAGCTCTCGTACAGCCCGCGTTAGTCACTCCGCTGGGGAAAGCGGCGTCTCCATGCCCCGCCGCCCTGCGCCGGTCCGCGCGCCGGAGCTAGCATCGGCGCCGATCGCAACGGAGGTCGCCATGCTCGAGGAATTCAAGAAGTTCGCCCTGCGGGGCAATGTCGTCGATCTTGCGATCGGCGTGATCATCGGCGCGGCGTTCGGCAAGATCATCGATTCGCTCGTCGGCGACGTCTTCATGCCCGTGATCGGCGCGGTCACCGGCGGGCTCGACTTCTCGAACTACTACACCGCTCTTTCGGGGACGGTGCGCGAAGGCATGGCCTATGCCGACGCGAAGAAGCAGGGCGCCGTGCTCGGCTGGGGCAACTTCGTCACGGTCGCGATCAACTTCTTGATCATCGCCTGGGTACTGTTCCTAGTCGTGAAGGGCATGAACCGGCTCAAGCGCGAGCAGGACGAGAAGGTGGACACGCCGAAGGCGCCTGAGATCCCGGCCGACGTGAAGCTCCTCTCGGAGATCCGCGACATCCTGAAGACGCGCCCTGCGGGTTGAGGCCGTGACTCATCAACGGCGAGGCTCAGCTTGTTCGCGCGTCCTGATGGCCGCGCCTTTGCCCTTGCCTTGCGGGGTCCGAGAGGTCATGGCAACGCCTGATCCCCCGAGGAGCCCATATGAACGCCCCCGTCTCCATGCCCTCCGTCCTCTCGATCAGGCCCGAGGCCGCTGAGGCGCCGGAGAGCGGCATCGTCGAGGTCGCGAATTACGGCCGCGGCCGCGAGGGGCTGATCCCGCTCTGGGTCGGCGAGGGCGATCTCTCGACGCCGGGCTTCATTTGCGAGGCGGCGACCCGCGCGCTTGCCGCCGGCGAGACCTTCTACACCTGGCAGCGCGGCATCCCGGATCTGAGGCAGGCGCTGGCGCGCTATCACGAGCGGCTCTACGGCAAGCCCTCCGACCCGGAGCGATTCTTCATCACGATCGGCGGCATGCATGCGGCGCAGATCGCGGTGCGCATGGTCGCGGGCGCCGGCGACGAGGTCGTGATCCCGACGCCGGCCTGGCCGAATTTTTCCGGCGCGATCACGGTCGCGGGCGCACGCGCCGTCGCGGCCCCGATGACCGCGGACGAGCGCGGCTGGCAGCTCGACCTCGACCGCCTGAAAGGTGCCGTCACGAGCCGCACGCGGGCGCTGGTCGTCAACTCGCCCGCCAACCCGACCGGCTGGACCGCGAGCCTCGACGAGCTCTCCGCAATCCTCGCGCTCGCGCGCAGCCGCGGACTGTGGATCGTCGCCGACGAGATCTACGCGCGCTTCGCCTATGAGCCGGCGCTTATGGTCGACGGGCGCGCGCCCTCGTTCCGCGACGTGATGGAGCCCGAGGACCGCATCCTGTTCGTCCAGACCTTCTCCAAGAACTGGGCCATGACAGGGTGGCGCATCGGCTGGATCGAGGCGACGCCGGCGCTCGGGCAGGTGATCGAGAATTTGATCCAGTACTCGACCTCGGGCGTGCCGGTCCCGCACCAGCGCGCCGCAATCGCCGCGCTCGTGGAGGGCGAGAGCTTCGTCGCGCACCAGATCGCGCGCGCCCGCCGCGGCCGCGAGATCGTGGTCGGCGGGCTCGCGGCGACCGGCAAGGTCGAGCTGCCCGCGCCGCCCGGCGCCTTCTACGCCTTCCTCAAGGTGAAGGGCGTGGCCGACTCGCGCAGATTGGCCATGCGGCTCGTCGACGAGGCGAATGTCGGCTTGGCTCCGGGCACCGCCTTCGGCGAGGGCGGGCAGGGCTATCTGCGCCTGTGCTTCGCACGCAAGGCGGAGGACCTCGAGGAGACGGTGCGCCGTCTCGCTCCGGTGCTGCGGGCCATCTGAGCCTTTGGCGCGCCTCTCGTTAGGCGAGGTCGCGGCGCAAGCAGCGCAGATCGCCGCCGCGACGTTCGGCGGCTTCGTCTTCCACCTTCTCGGCATTCCGGCGGCCTGGATGTCGGGCGCCATGGTGGCGGTGGTGATCTGGGGCGGCTTCGGGCTTACCCGCCCGATGCCGCGCCCGGTGGCCGACGCCGCGATGCTCGTCTCGGGCGTCACCATGGGGGCGGGGATCACGCCGGAAGCGGTCGCGGCTGTCGGGCGCTACCCCGTGAGCCTGCTTGTGCTGGCGCTCGGCGTCATCGCGGTGAGCGGCGCCTCGATGCTGTGGCTCACCCGGGTCGCCGGATGGCGGCGCGACGATGCGCTGCTCGCCTCGGTGCCGGGCGCGCTCTCGACGGTGCTGGCGATCGCGGCGGACCGCAACGCCGCCGTGGCGGCAATCGTGGTCGTGCAGTCGGTGCGGCTGTTCGTGATCATCGCGCTGTTGCCGAGCGTGGTCGTGATGATCGGCGGCGGCACCGCGACGCTGCTGCCCGGAGAGGGCCAGCCGGTCACCAGCGCCGGCGGGCTTGCGGTCGCCCTTGCCGGCGGGCTCGCGCTCGGCGTCGTCTTCGAGCGCCTGCGGGTGGCGGCCCCGATCCTCCTCGGCGGCACCATCGTGAGCGCGACCTTGCACGCGACGGGCTCGACGCCCGGCGCCGTGCCGACGCCGCTTGCGGTCGCCGGGCTGGTTCTGATCGGGCTCTATATCGGCGAGCGCTTCCGGACCGTGGAGCTGTCGAGCCTCGCGCGGGTGCTGCCGGCGGCGCTCGGCTCGCTCGTCATCAGCACCGTTGTCGCCATGGTGTTCGCGGCGCTCGCGGCGAAGCTTGCCGGCGTCGGCTTTCCGGACGCGATGGTGGCCTTCGCTCCGGGCGGGATCGAGGCGATGATGATGCTGGCCCTGATCCTCGGTCTCGACCCGCTCTATGTCGGCGTCCACCACCTCGCCCGTTTCCTCGGCATCGCGGTGGCGCTGCCCTTTGCGGTGACTTTTCTGACGCGCGGCGAGCGTTGAACGCCTACGCTAGCGCCCGCCGGCGGCGGCCCCGACCTCCTGGCGCAGCATCGCCTCGACGATCTCCTGGACCTCGAGCGCCTCGCGCAAGCTCGCGAGGTTGTGCGGCTCGCCGCGGGTCATGGCCGCGACCTTGTCGAGCTGGCGCGTAAGCACCAACGGGCGTGCCGTGTCGGCCGGCAGCGCGCCCGCCGGCGCGACCCAGGCCTCACCCTCGAGCCGCTCGGGCATCGCCCAATCGCGGATGCGGATGCATCCGGCCGAGCCCTCCATGATCCACAGGTTGTGGTCGTCCTTGTCGGTGCCGCCGACCCCGCCCGACAGGCGGATCGGCACCTCGCCCGCGGTCAGCACCGCCTCGATGCCGCGCTCGCTCGTCTCGCCGTTGGGGTATTCGACCGCCGCCTTCCGCAGCTCGAGCGCGCCGAACATCCGGCGCGAGAGAAACAGGAAATGCGACAGGACCTCGCGCGTGAAGCCGCCCTCGCGGCGCCGGTCGAGCCAGGAGACGGCGTCCCTCTGCCAGGAGCGCGGCCAGGTCGCGAAGGCGGCTTCGATGCGAAGCGCCCGCACGTCGCCCACCGCCCCTTCCTTGATCCAGTCCCGGATCTGGTCGACCGCGAAGGAGGAGGCGAAGGGGAAGTTCACCGCGGCGCGGACATCGGCCCCCTCGGCGCGTTGCACGAAGGTTCGCGCCTCCTCGAGATCGACCGCGAGCGGCTTCTCGCAGAACACCGCGCGCCCGCGCTCCAGGATGCGCGCGGCATGGCCGAGATGCGAGGCCGGCGGCGATGCGACATAGACGCAGTCGCTCGCCTCGATCAGCTCATGCGTCGAGCCGGCGCGGGGAACTTCCGGGAAGTCGCGCGCGAGGCGCTCCATGGCGCGGGAGGAGGGGTCCCACACGCCGGCGACCGCGATCGCCGCGGGATCGTGCCGGGCCGCGGCGCGCAGAAGCCGCTCGCCCATGATGCCGTAGCCGATGAAGCCGAGTCGCACCGCCGCCAAGTCGCTCGCCGAGTCGCCCGCCAAGTCGCCGCTCCTTTTCAACGCACCGCGTCCGCCGCCGCCGCAAAGCTCGGCCATACGGCAATGACCCGCCCGCGGCTAGGTTCCAGCCGGTCACGGAAACACCAGCCTCGTGTCGCATCCGCCGCAGCGCATGGCTCGGCCGCTTGCCGCGCGCTGGACAGGCCGCGACCCGAGGTGTTCTCTGCGCGCCTCCTCCCGCCGCGCTTTCCGAAACCGGCTCTTCCCGACGTGATCGACCCTTTCTGGCTGACGCTCCTCGTCAAGATGCTGGCGAGCGCCGCGCTGATCGTCTGCGCCTCGCTGGTCGTCGAGCGCGCAGGGCCGCTGCTCGGGGCGATGATCGCGACGCTGCCGCTCTCGGCCGGGCCGAACTACGTCTATCTCGCCATGGAGCACGGCGACGCCTTCCTGCGCGAGAGCGCGATCGCGAGCCTCGTCGCCAACGCCGCGACCGGCGCCTTCACGGTCGCCTATGCCAACATCGCGCAGCGGCGCGGGCTCGCCTTGAGCCTCGGCGGGGCCTTCGCGGTCTGGCTCGGCGCGGTGCTCCTCCTCAACCGGCTCGACTGGACCCTGCCGGGGCTGATCGCGCTCAACGCCCTCGTCTATGCGGGCTGCATCGTGGCGACCCGCCGCTTCCGCTCGGCCAAACCGGTGGTCGCGGCCGCGCGGCGGTGGTGGGATCTGCCGCTGCGGGCATTGGCCGTGATGGCCCTCGTCGCGGCGGTGGTGCTGACCGGGCGCCTCATCGGCCCGGACGCCGCCGGCGTCGTCGCGCTCGTGCCGATGGTGTTCACGAGCCTCGTCCTGATCCTGCACGACCGCATCGGCGGGCCGGCGACCGCGGCGGTGATGGCGCATAGCCTGCCCGGCATGATCGGCTTCACCACCGCCCTGATCACGCTTGCCGTGACCGTGATCCCGCTCGGCGCGCCGCTTGCGCTGTCGCTCGCGCTTCTCGTGAGCCTTTTATGGAACGGCTCCCTGGTTCTCCTCCAAAGGCTGCGCAGGCCTGCGGCCTCCTATGCGAGATGACCCCATGACCTCTGCCCGCGATCGCCTCGAAGCCGTGCTCGACCGCATCGAAAGCGGCCGCTCCGGCAAGCATGTCTTCGTCAAGCTCTACCCCGAGGCGGCCCGCGCCGCCGCCGACGCCGCGGACGCCCGCCGGCGGGCCGGCGTCTCGCTCGGGCCGCTCGACGGCGTCCTGGTCTCGATCAAGGACCTCTTCGACGTCGCCGGCGAGCCGACCACCGCCGGCTCGACCATCCTGCGCGACGCGGCCCCGGCCAAGGCCGACGCGCCGGTCGTGGCGCGGCTGCGCCGGGCCGGCGCGGTGGTCCTCGCCAAGACCAACATGGTCGAGTTCGCCTTCGGCGGCATCGGCCTCAACCCGCATTACGGCACGCCCGGCAACGCCGCCGATCCCGCCCGCATCCCCGGCGGCTCGACCTCGGGCGGCGGCGTTTCGGCAGGCGAAGGGACGAGCGAGATCGCGATCGGCTCCGATACCGGCGGCTCGGTGCGCATCCCGGCCGCCTTCAACGGCATCGTCGGCTTCAAGCCGACCGCGAAGCGGGTGCCGCTCGACGGCGCCTTCCCGCTCTCCTACGCGCTCGACTCGATCGGCCCGCTCGCCCGCACCGTGCAGGCCTGCGCCGACGCCGACGCGGCGATGGCCGGCGACGAGCCGCGGCCGCTCGGAGCCCGCCCGCTTGCCGGCTTGCGCATCGGCGTGCCGCGCGGGCGGCTGTTCGCGGACACGGAGAGCGCGGTCGCCGAGGCCTTCGAGGCGACGCTGCGCCGCCTTTCGGCCGCGGGCGCGCGCATCCTCGATCACGACATTGAGGATCTCCTGGCCGAGCTTGCCGAGGCGACCGCGCCGGCCTCGCTCGCCGCGATCGAGGCGGCGGAGGTCCATGCCGATTGGCTCGAAGCCCGCGCCGCCGAGTTCGACCCGCGCGTGCAGAGCCGCATCGCCCGCGGCGCCGCGATCCCGGCGCCGGTCTATCTGCGCATGCTGCGCCGCCGGGCCGGCCTCATCGGCCGCATGGATGCGCGGCTTGGCGCCGTCGACGTGCTGGCGCTGCCGGCGGTGCCGATCGTCGCCCCGCCGATCGCGCCGCTGCTCGCCGACGACGAGCTCTATGTCCGCACCAACCTGCTGGTGCTGCGCAATACCATGGTCGCAATCTCTTCGACCTTTGCGGCATCTCGCTGCCGGTCCCCGGCACGGCGCTGCCGGTCGGCTTCATGCTGCTCGCCCGCCACGGCCGCGACCGCGAGCTCCTCGACATCGCAGCGGGCGTGGAGGCGATGCTCGCAAGCATCTAATGGCGCGGTCGTCCCGGAAGCCGCGCAGCGGCTATCCGGGACCCACGGCACCGGCCGTGGGAGGTGGATCCCGGCTCGCCGCTTCGCGCCGGCCGGGATGACATCACAGTGGCGGGGAGCTATGGCGGTCCGAACCCCACCCACCCGACGAGGTCCCGCGATGTATCCGAACGTTCAGCTTCATGTCGCCGGCAGCTGGCGCGGCGCCTCGAGCGGCGAGACGCTGCCGGTCCTCAACCCCGCCACCGCCGAGGAGATCGGCACGCACCCGGTGGCGACCCGCGACGACCTCGACGCCGCGCTCGAGGCGGCGGCGCGGGGCTTCAAGGCCTGGAAGGCGACCTCGACCTACGACCGCTACAAGATCATGCGCAAGGCCGCCGACCTCCTGCGCGAGCGCGCCGACGCGATCGGCAAGATCATGACGCTCGAGCAGGGCAAGCCCTTGGTCGAGGCCAAGATGGAGGTGATGGCCGGCGCCGACACCATCGACTGGTTCGCCGAGGAAGGAAGGCGCGCCTATGGCCGCGTGGTGCCGGGCCGCGCCGAGGGCGTGATGCAGATCGTGATCAAGGAGCCGGTCGGCCCGGTCGCCGCCTTCACGCCGTGGAACTTCCCGGTCAACCAGGCGGTGCGCAAGGTCTCGGCCGCGCTCTGCACCGGCTGCTCGGTGATCCTCAAGGGGCCCGAGGACACGCCGGCGAGCTGCGCCGAGCTGATCCGCGCCTTCCTCGACGCCGGCGTGCCGGCCGACGTGCTCAACTTCGTCGTCGGCCATCCGGCCGAGATCTCGGAATACCTCATCCCGCACCCGGTGATCCGTAAGATCTCCTTCACCGGCTCGACGCCGGTCGGCAAGCAGCTCGCGGCGCTCGCCGGCCAGCACATGAAGCGGGTCACCATGGAGCTCGGCGGCCATGCGCCGGCGATCGTGTTCAAGGACGCCGACGTCGTGAAGGCGACGAAGCTCTTGGCCGGCGCGAAGTTCCGCAACGCCGGCCAGGTCTGCATCGCCCCGACCCGCTTCCTCGTGCACGAGACCGTCTACGACCAATTCGTCGACGGCTTCGTCGAGTATTCGAGGAAGCTGAAGGTCGGCGACGGGCTCGACAAGGACACCCGCATGGGGCCGCTCGCCCATGCCCGGCGCATCGAGGCCATGGAGGGTTTCGTGTCGGACGCCGAGGCCAAGGGCGCGGAGCTGCGCACCGGCGGCAAGCGCATCGGCAACCAGGGCTTCTTCTTCGAGCCGACGGTGTTCACCAACGTGCCGCAGGACGCCCGCATCATGAACGAGGAGCCCTTCGGCCCGATCGCCTCGATCAATTCCTTCGCCGACGAGGAGGAGGCCTTCGAGGAGGCGAACCGCCTGCCCTACGGCCTCGCGGCCTACGCCTACACCCGCTCGGCCGAGACCCAGGTGAAGCTCGCGACCCGCGTCGAAAGCGGCATGATCTCGATCAACCACCACGGCCTCGCGCTGCCCGAGGTGCCGTTCGGAGGGGTGAAGGACTCGGGCTACGGCAGCGAGGGCGGCCTCGAGGCGATCGAGGGCTATCTCAACACCAAGTTCGTGAGCCAGGTGGGAACTTAAAACCTCTCCCGCGCAGCGGGGGAGGCCGACTCGCGAAGCGAGCGGGTGGGGGCAGCCGCCTCTCCCCCCGGATCGCGGCTGTTGCCGAGATCCGCCCTTTAGTACGCAAGTCGGCAACAGCCGACTTGCGGCGGGAGAGGCCGAGTCGCGGCCGTCAGGCCGCGCCGGGTGAGGGGGAATGCGAAACGGGAGTGCACCCAAAGGCACTCGTGGCGCCGGTTCTGCACCCGCACCAATCCCCAAAGCCGGGGTCCCTCGCCAGGCATGGAGCAAAGGCTACTCGATGACCTTGTCGGCGCGGGCGAGCAGGGTGGGCGGAATGGTGAGGCCGAGCGCCTTCGCGGTCTGAAGGTTGATTACCAGCTCGAATTTGGTTGCCTGCTGGACCGGCAGATCCCCCGGGTGGTCACCCCTCAGTATCCTATCGACGTACACGGCCGCCCGCCGGAATAACTCATTCTGGTCCGCCGAATAAGCCATCAGGCCGCCGGCCTCCGCATAGCCCCGAAACGGGAACATGGCCGGAAGACGATGCTCTACCATGAACTCGGCAGTCCGTTTCGGCATGGTGTAAAGAAGCGCATCGGAAATCACGAAAACTGCATCAGGACGTGCTTGAGCCAGCCTAACCAGGCCGGTTTCAAGATTCTCCTTGTCCTGTACGGCGACGAGTTCGACCGTTAGTCCCAACGCCTCGGCGTCGCGCTGCACCCGCCGCACAGATGCAGCTGAGTAGGGATTGGTCGCGCTCGCCAACACACCAAGGCGCGAGAGATGTGGAACCAGCTCTTTTAGCAGCTCCAACCGCTTGCTCTCCAGATCGAAGCCCAAGCTGGTGAATCCTGTAATGTTCCCACCCGGGCGGGCGAGGTTCGGGACCACACCAGTGCTTACGGCCTCGGCGATGCCACCAATGACGATGGGAATCGTCGAAGTGGCTCGCTTCGCCGCGAGGGTAGCCGGCGTTCCAAAGATCACGATGAGATCGACACCGAGTGTGACCAACTCGTTTGCCAGAGCCGGATATTGGTCGTCCCCCTGCCCGGCAAAGCGGTAGTCGAAGCGCAGGTTTTGGCCCTCGACATAGCCAAGCCTGTGTAGCTCCTGCCGCAGGCCCTGGAGCGGCTGGAAAGGCTCGGCCATGAGGACGCCGATGCGCACGAGCTTGCCAGGCGGCTGCGCTTGCGCGTGCTCCATCATGGCCGTGAGCAGCAGACTCCCGAGAAACTCGCGCCGCCTCATTCGATCACCTCGTCGGCTTGCGCCTGAAGGATCAGCGGGATCGTCACTCCGAGCGCGGTTGCGGTCTTCAGATTGATGAGGAACTCGAATTTTGTCGCTTGGAGGACGGGCAGATCGCCCGGTCTCTCACCCTTGAGAATACGTCCTGTGTAGGCGCCCGCTAGCCGCGACGCATCCGCAATGCTGCCGCCGTAACTCATCAGTCCGCCGGCCTCGACGAACTCGCGATAGGGCGACACGGTGGGTATCGCGTGCTGCAGCGCGAGTGTGGCGATGCGTTCGTTGCGGCTGTTGAAGAAAGTGTCGGCACCAATCACAAGCCCACCCGCCTGCAGCTCCTTCAGCCTGGCGAAGACCTGCTCAAGTTCATCATCTGCGCTCGCGGACAGCAGGTGAAGATGCAGGCGGAGCCTTTGCGCGGCTGCCGGGAGGTCACGCGCGAGGATCGCAGTAAGGCCGGGGTTGCTAGGATTGACGAGCGCGGCAAGGGTCGTTGTTGACGGAAGAAGCTCGTGGAATAGCTCAAGCTGCTTCGGACCGACCGAGACTCCGAGCGTCGTCTCGCCCGTAAGGTTGCCACCGGGCTGATTCATGCGGTCAACGAGCCCGAACTCCACGGGATCAACCGCTACGCGGAAAACGATTGGGATCGTGTCAGTCGCACCCTTTGCAGCTACCGCGGAATGCGTGTTCCCGAGGACGACGATTACAGCGGGTTTGAGCGCGACGAGGTCGGCCGCAAGCGCTGGTAACCGCTCGTTATGCCCTTCCGCCCAGCGATATTCCATGACCACGTTCCGACCTTCGACGTAGCCCATCTCGCCGAGACCTTCGCGGAAGGCCCGCAGCCGTGCCGTCCACTGCTGAGGCACAGCACTGCCCAGGATACCAATGACCGGCACCGTTTGGGCGCGCGCCCCTAGGGGCCAAGTCGCAGCGCCTCCAAGGAGGACGATCAAGTCCCGCCGCCTCATTCGATCACTTCATCAGCGCGGGCGAGAAGCGTGGGCGGGATCGTCAGACCGAGCGCCTTCGCGGTCTTG
The DNA here is from genome assembly GCA_029266525.1 of Microvirga sp. Taxonomy (GTDB): domain Bacteria; phylum Pseudomonadota; class Alphaproteobacteria; order Rhizobiales; family Beijerinckiaceae; genus JAJKJG01. Next base: position 47,803 of record JAQSWQ010000060.1, on the reverse strand, counting down.
AGATTGATGGCGATTTCGTATCGGGTCGGCGCCTGCACTGGCATATCGGCCGGCTTTTCACCTTTGAGGATGCGACCGACGTAGCCGGCGGCACGGCGGTAAAGCTCGTGAACGTCAACGCCGTAGGACACCAAACCGCCGGCAGCGACAAAGTGCCGGTATCCGTACACCGCCTCCCGCAAGGAGAGAGGCGGGGAGGGCCGTTGATCCGGCCGACGGTGGTTGCCAGATTTCCACGTGTTGGGTGGGTGAGGCGGCCTGCCGGAGGCCCGCTGAGCGGGGCTATGGAGGTGTCTGGATGCCCGGCTCGATCCTCGGGTCCGAGGACGGGCATGGCAAGCAGGAGGCGCACGCAACCGCCGGTGGCCGCTGGGGCGGACGAGAACGGCCGGTCCGGAGCGGTCTGACGAGCGGCTCGGCGCGCTTCGGCCGGCCGCGCTCCCGCGAAGGCGGTGAACGTCCCGGCTGCGCTCCGGCTCGGAGCCCGGCTCCGCCCCGGCCCGCGTACGGCCCAACATCATCGGCGACGACCGGCAACATCATCGGCGTTTTCCGGCAACATCATCGGGTTTTCGCGGCAACATCACCGGGCTTTTCCGGCAACATTCTTTCGGGTCCGGCGCGGGGAATAGGAATATGTTTCACGTGAAACATCGGCCGGCCGGAGGAGGATTGCCGGCGGCACCGCAAATCAGCCGCTTTGTAGAGTTCTGTTCATCGGGCGGGCGTTAACCTCGCGCCCCTGTCCGAATCGCGCGCCCTGGGGCCGATGAACCCGATCCTGATCAAGCTTTTCGCGACGGCGCTGACGCTCAGCCAGGTCACGACGCGCCCCGACGCGATCAGGACCGAGTTCGACGCCGTGCGCGACAAGGGCGAGGTCACGCGCATCCTGCGCGACGGCTGCGCCCATATGCGCAAGGCCTTCGACATCGAGGACATCAACCTCGACGAATTGATCGCGACCGCCATGGAGGACCCGCAGGCGGTCGCCGGCAACACCAAGATCCTGCAGGGCCTCGATCTCCGCGACCTCCACGGCGCCTATCGCGAGTTCTGCAAGAACGAGACCGTGACGCCGTCCTCGGCCGACCTTTCCGAGGTCATCGCCTACTACAACAAGGCCGTCGCCGACCTGCCGGACCACGCGAAGCTGAAAGGCTCGAAGCTTCCCGGCGTCAGCCTGATCCTCGACGGGCGGGGCGAGCGCTTCTCCGAGCTCTACGATCCCGACCACCGCCGGCTGTTCGTGCCGCTCGCCGACATCCCCGAGCCCGTGCAAAGGGCCTTCGTCGCGGCCGAGGACAAGCGGTTCTTCCAGCACAAGGGCCTCGACGAGCGCGGCGTCATCCGCGCCTTCATCGGCAACCTCGCCAAGCCCGGCCGGCCGCAGGGCGGCTCGACCATCTCGCAGCAGCTCGCCAAGAACCTCCTGGTCGGCGACGACGTCACCTATGACCGCAAGATGCGAGAGATGATCGTCGCCTCGCGCATCGAGCGCACGCTGTCGAAGGCCGAGATCCTCGAGCTCTACCTCAACACCATCTATCTCGGCCGCGCCTCCTGGGGGGTCGAGATGGCGGCGCAAAGCTGGTTCGGCAAGCGCGCCAAGGAGCTGACGCTCGCCGAGGGCGCGCTGCTCGCCGGCCTCGCCAAGGGGCCGAATTTCTATAGCCCCGACCGCCATCCCGACCGGGCGCAGGAGCGCGTCGCCTATGTCTTGAGCCGCATGAAGGAGGACGGGGTCGTCACCGCTGAGGCGATGCAGGCGGCGCTCGGCCAAAAGCCGCGGCTTGCCGGCTTCGAGCGGCCGCGCCGCGACACCGGGCTCCACTTCGTCGACTACCTCAACCGCGAGGCCAAGACCTTCGCCGGCGTCGACGGGCTCACCTCGTCCTCCTACGTCGTGCGCTCGACCATCAACGCCCCCCTCCAGCGCGCGACCGAGACGGCGCTGCAGGAGGGGCTCGCCCGCTACGAGCTCTCGACCGGGCGCCAGCAATTTACGGGCGCCGAGGCCAATCTCGGCGAGGCCGTCAAGCGCCTCGACGCGGCCGGCGAGGCTTTCGCCGGCGGCAAGCCCGCGTGGCTGCAGGCGCTCGAGCGCGCCCGCCTGCCGCTCTATGACGTCCACTGGCCCGCCGCGGTCGTCGTCGAGAAGACGGCGAGCCGGGAGCGCGGCGAGGTCATCCGCGTCGGCCTCGCCGATGGGCGGGTGGTCCCGCTCAACGCCTGGAGCGCCAGGATCCGCCGCTCCCTCAGCCCCCACGACGTGGTGCGCGTGCGAGTCGTCGAGACCCAGGCGAAGGGCGGCGCGCGGCTCGCACGGGCGGAGCTGCGCATCCGCCCGACCGTGCAGGGTGCGGCATTGGTGCTCGAGAACCGCTCGGGCCGCATCCTCGCCATGGCCGGCGGCTTCTCCTACCCGTTGAGCCAGCTCAACCGGGCGACCCAGTCGCACCGCCAGCCCGGCTCGACCCTGAAGCCGCTGACCTATCTCGCCGCGCTCGACAAGGGCCTGCAGCCGAACACGCTGGTGTGGGACGCGCCGGTGACCCTGCCGCCGATCGGCAGGCGCAGCCGTCGGCCGGAGGATTACTGGTCGCCGCGCAACTACGACCGCGGCGCGGCCGGCCTCGTGACCTTGCGGCGGGCGCTCGAGAACTCGAAGAATCTCGTCACCGCGCGGCTCCTCGAGGGCGGCATCTCGCGCGATCCCGAGCAGAGCCTGTCGCGCATCTGCGAGCTCGCGCTCGAGGCCCAGCTCTATCTCGAATGCGAGCGCTATTATCCCTTCGTGCTCGGCGCCCAGCCGGTCCGGCTTCTCGATCTCGCCGCCTTCTACGCCGCGATCGCCAACGAGGGCGCCCGGCCGAGCCCCTATGCCCTCGAAGCGGTCGAGGAGGGCGGCCGGCCGATCTACCAGCACCTGCGCAAGGCGCCGGTCGCGATCGGCTCAGCCGACCGCGTCGCCTTCTTCCAGCTCAAGACCATGCTCCAGGGGGTGGTCGAGCGCGGCACGGCGGCCTCGCTCCGGCGCCATGCCCCTTACGTGGCCGGGAAAACCGGCACGACCGACAACGAGGCCGACGCGTGGTTCGTCGGCTTCACCAACGACGTGACGATCGCGGTCTGGGTCGGCTACGACAACGCCGACGGCAAGCGCAAGACGCTCGGGCGCGGCCAGACCGGCTCCAAGGTTGCGATCCCGATCTTCGAGCCGATCCTGCAGGCCGCCTGGGCTAACGGCGTGCCGAAGGTCGCGCTCAACGGACCTTCCGACGAGGCCCGGCGCCAGCTCGCGAGCCTGCCGATCGACCTGCGCAGCGGCGATCGCGTCAGCGACAATCGCCGTACCGCTTTCGTGGAACATTTCCGCCTCGATGCCTCCGGCCGGCTTGACGAGACGCAGTACCGCCTCGTGCCGCCGCATCAGGCCCATGCCCACCGCTTTCCGGACGGCAATGAGGACGGCGACGCCGGCGGCTGGGGCTGGGAGCGTCGGGACCCCCGCTACGGCTACGGCCCATACGCCCAGGCGCCCTACGATCCGCGTTATCAGCAGCCCCAATACCAGCAGCCGCAGCAGCGCGATGCTTGGGGCGCGCCGCCCTGGTGGGAGGAGGACGACCGCCCGCGCCGCCCGCGCCGGATCGACCCCGACTATTTCTGGCGCAACCGCCAGATCTATTGAGGAGCACCGCTTGTCGCCGGCCCGCTTGATCGTCGCGCTGTTCGCACTCGCCGCCGGAGGTTCGGCCTCGGCGCAGGAGTTCCGCCTCGAAGAAGTCGTCTCGGCGGCGGCGCTCGCTCCCGCGAAGATCGCGCCGCGCGCCATCGCCTTCAGCGATCACAAGGGCGACGAGTTCGCCGACCCGGCGACCGGGCTCGTCCGCTTCGAGGATTGGGAGCGGGCGAAGCCGCTCGAGAAGAAGCTGCTCGCCCTGCATCCGGCGTATGTCGAGCCGGTCGTGAACGTCACGATCAGCGGCGTGACCAAGCCGTACAAGAAGAAGCTGCACATGTACGTCGCCGAGGCGCGCTTCGTCTTGGCAAAGCCGCCTGGAGCCGTGAACCCGACGCGTTACGCCAACCTCAAATTCGTGCAGGACGCGGACCCGGCGATCCGCCACAAGCCGATTACGCCGGGCGACGCGACGCCACTCAAGGACCCGGAAGCCGCGTACAACCGCCATCCCGACCGGCGCTGGTGCGAAGGCGCCGGGCCACCGGTCTGCATCGAGTCGCACTACGCGCTCGAGGGCAAGCTGCCGATGGGGATCAGGCTTGCGAACAAGCTCGAGGACGGCCCGAAGAAGATCGCGGAATCGATAGACTTCCAGAGCGAGCTCCGCCTGCTCTCGCCGCAGGAGGCCGCGAACCCGGAGCTCGTCCGGCTCACCGGCCTCAACGCGCCGGTCGCCGGTGCCATCGAGCAGACGATCTTCCACGTCAATCAGATCATGACCTTCGGCAAGCTCTTGGCCGTCTTCCAGGCCCACCCGGGCGACCAGACCAGGACCGTGGTCACCGTCTTCATGGCGCTCGGGGTGAAGTCGGACGTACTGGAGAGGAAGAAGGAATTCGAGAAGGTCCCGGTCCTGCGCAACATGCTGCCGTCGCAGGTGCTGGTCGGGAACAGCTCGTTCAACACCGGCACGTCGATCAGCGCCGGCCTGCCGAAATACGTCCGCAACCGCATCCAGGCGATCGCGACGATCCTCGAGCGGAGCTGAGCCGCGCGGATCTCAGGCCGCGAGCCGAGCGTAAAGCGTCGGCAGGTCCTCGGGGGCAAGAAGGCCCTGGTCCATCACGATCCAGGCGCTGCGCCGGGCCGGAACCGGCAGGGTGCTCATCGCGAAGCTGACCGCGTCGCCGAGCCGCCCGAAATGGTAGCTCGCCTCCTGGATCGCCGCCCGATCGTGCTCGATCGCGCAGAGCAGCGTCGCCGGCGCGTCGAACCGGATCGCGTCGAAGTCTTCACGTTCCATGGTCCTCTCCTCGTGGACCGGACCATGGCATGCGAGCCGTAAAATGCGACGTACGGAAATGCGTCGAATTTGAAATAAACGCCGGACTCTAGGTCGGCTCCGCACCCTTGTAGCGTCCAAACCGGTGCTGCCCTCCGAGCCCGAAGGCGATCACGTCGTAGGTCTCGGGCTCGGCGCCCTCGACCTCCATGCCTGGCGAGCCGACCGGCATGCCCGGCACGGCGAGGCCGCTGACCGGGGGGCGCTCGGCGAGGAGCCGTCGTATGGCGCCGGCCGGAACATGGCCTTCGATCGTGTAGCCGTCGATCTCGGCGGTGTGGCAGGAGGCGAGCTTCCGCGGCACCCCAAGCCGCGCCTTGACCCGGCCGAGCTCGTTCGTCTCCACCACCTCGACGGGGAAGCCGGCTTTACGCACGTGCTCGACCCAAGCCGCGCAACAGCCGCAGCTCGGGCCCTTGGTCACCCTCATGTTCGGGAGCGGCGCGTTCGCTTGCGCCGAGCGCGTGGCGAGCGCCGGAGCGGCCACGATGCCCAAGAAGCTGCGGCGTGTCAGGGAGATCATCGCGCTGTTCTCTTGCCGAGAGGAAATCTAGGACGGGCGGCGCAGTCCTGCCAACGGTTGGCGCGCCTATCGGCCTTGAGCCGCGGTCACGAGGTCAAGCGTGCGCGATCATGAGGCGACGCGCCGGGTCCTCCGCCGCGCACGGAAGGGCGTCGCAGCGGCCTCAGCGGAGGAACCGTCGAGCTTTTTGAGCGTCTTGCGGAACTCGTCGCGGCGCTCGTGCACCGAGGCGATGACGAGCCCCATTGGCACGCCGATGTCGACGAGCACGGCCTCGGAGAGCTGCAGGCTCGCCTCAAAGTTCTCGGGCACGGCGTCGTCGACCCCGAGCTCGTAGAGCGCCCTCGCGTGGCGCGCGTCGCGGGCCCGGGCGACGACGGTCAGGTCTGGCCGCTCGGCGCGCACCGCCTCGACCACCGCCTCGATCGCGCGCGATGAATCGAGCGTCACCACGAGGGCGCGCGCGCTCTCGATGCCGCAGCGGCCCAGGAAGTCGCCGAGCGAGGAATCGCCGTAATAGACCGGCTTGCCGGCCCGGCGGTGCTCGCGGACGAGGTCGGGATTGGCGTCGATCGCGATGTAGGGGACGTTGTGCCGGGCGAGCATCTCGCCGACGAGCTGCCCGACCCGTCCGAATCCGGCAATGATGACGCGCCCTGCCTCCGCCGCGGGCGGCGCCTCCGCCTCATGCGCATCGGCCTCGCGCTGCTCGAGGCGCTTGCCGATCCGCGCCGCCATCATCGCCAGGGTCGGGATCGAGAGCATCGTCAAGGTTGTCGCGACAAGAACTGGCTGGCCGGCTTCCTGAGCGACGAGCCCTCCGGCCATGGCGGCGCCGATCGTCACGAAGGCGAACTCGCCGCCCGGGCCGAGGAGCAGCGCGCTCTCCGCGGCGACGGGGCGGCCCAGGCGGAAGATCAGGCCGAGGCCGAAGACGATCGCCGCTTTCACGCAGACGAGCGCAAGCGCAAGGCCGAGGATCAGGCCGGGGCTGCGCAGGAGCCAGGCCGTGTCGAGCTGCATGCCGACCGAGACGAAGAACACGCCCAGCAGGAGGCCCTTGAACGGATCGATGGTGGTCTCAACGGCGCGACGGTACTCGGTCTCGGAGAGGAGGAGCCCTGCGACGAAGGCGCCGAGCGCCATCGACAGCCCGCTCGCGGCCGCCCCCACGCTCGTCGCCACGACGACGAGAAGCGAGACTGCCATGAAAAGCTCCGGGCTGCGGGTGCGGGCGACGAGCTGGAACAGCGGCCGAACCAGAAGCCGCCCTCCGCCGATGATCACGGCGAGCGCCAGGAAGGCCTTGAGAAGAGCGAACAGGAACGCCCCCGCCGTGCCGTCGCCCTCGGCTGGGCCGAGAAGCGTCACCGCAAAGAGGATCGGCGCGACCGCCAGATCCTGCGCAAGCAGGATGGCGAAGCTCGTGCGCCCCGTCGGGCTGCTGAGGCGCTTCGCCTCGGCGAGGACCGGCAGCACGATGGCCGTCGAGGACAGCGCGAGCGCAAGTCCGAACACCACGGCGGCGACGCGGTCGAGCTGCAGATAGATCGCGGACCCGGCGATCGCGGCCGCGCAGACGAGAATCTGCAGCACGCCGAGGCCGAAGACCAATCGCCGCATGCGCCGCAGGCGCTCCCAGGACAACTCGAGGCCCATCATGAACAAGAGGAAGACCACGCCGAACTCGGCAAGGTGGCCCATCTCCTCGCGGTCTGCGATGGTGAACCAGCGCAGGAGAGGGAAGTCGCCGACGAGGCGCCCGAGCCCGTAGGGCCCGAGCAGCGCGCCCGCTCCGAGGAAGCCGAGCACCGGGCTGATCTTCAGGCGATGGAAGACCGGGACCACCACGCCCGCGGTCGCGAGGAAGAGGATGACCTCCCTGTAGGATTCGGGGTTCGCTTCGGCGGCCATGCGCGATCCTAGCCCGTCCGGCGTCCGGCAGGATCCTCGAGCACGCCCTCGGTCCGTGCGACCAGCGCCGCCCGCCATGTCTCGAAATTGCTGATGCGACGGTAGGCGACCAGGCAGATCGCGGCGAGCCACAGCCCGGCTAGCGCGAAGGGCGCCTGCACGATGCGGTCTGACACGCCCTTCGTGAACGGGATCGCGGCGAAGAGCCCGGCGAGGAGCTGCCCGACCGATTCCTGCACCACCATGACGAGGAAGCGCACGAGGAAGAACATGTTGGCGTTCTCCGGATCGCGACGCATCACGTCGATGCGCGCGATCTCGCGCTCGGCCTCGGGGCGGGTGCGCGGAAACAGCGCACGCCAGCCCAGGCGCGCTTCCTCGATTGAGCGCGGCCCGAAGGCGACGGCCGTGGTCGCGAGCGCGAGCGCCGTCGCAACGACGAGCGCGAGAAGCGTCGGAAGGAGCTCGGCGAAATCGCTCAAGACGCCGCCTCCATGCGAGCAAGCGCTTGCGTGAGATCCGCCACGATGTCGTCGGGATGCTCGATGCCGATCGAGAGACGGATCGTCGCGTCGGTCACGCCGATGCGGTCGCGCACTTCCTTCGGCACGCCGGAATGGGTGGTCGAGGCGGGGTGGGAGGCGAGCGACTCGGTGCCGCCGAGGCTCACCGCCAGCTTGAACACCCTGAGCGCGTTGAGGAAGAGGAAGGCCTCCGCCTCGCCGCCCTTGACGTCGAAAGAGAAGGTCGTGCCGGCGGCGCTGCATTGGGCGGCGAAGACGCGCCGGATCGGGCTCCCATGCGGCAGGAAGCTCGGGAAATACACCTTCGCCACGCGGCGATCGAGGGAGAGATGGCGTGCCGCCTGCTCGGCGTTGGCGCAGGCGGCGTTCATGCGCAAGCTCAGCGTCTCGAGCGAGCGGCCGACCATCCAGGCTGAATGGGGGTCGAGCTGCGTGCCGATGGCGCCGCGCAGGAGCTTCACCGGCCGCACGAACTCGCGGGGACCGAGCACCGCGCCGGCGACCAGGTCGGAATGGCCGCCGACATATTTCGTTAGCGAATAGATCGAGAGGTCGGCGCCATGCTGGAGCGGCTTCTGGTGGATCGGCCCGAGCAGGGTGTTGTCGCAGGCGATGACGGGGCGGTGGTTCTGGCGTGCGCCGATTTCGTCAGCGATGCGGCGCACGAGCGCGATGTCGACGAGCGTGTTCAGCGGGTTCGAGGGCGTCTCGATCATCACCGTCGAGACCCGCCCCTTGCCCGCCGCTGCTTCGGCCGCGGAGCGGATGCTGACCTCGCTCACGCCGTCGGCGAAGCCCACCGCCTCGATGCCGAAGGGCTTCAGCGTCTTCGTGATCAGCGTCTCGGTACCGCCATAGAGGGGTTGCGAGTGCAGAATCACATCGCCCGGACGGGCGAAGGCAAGAAGCGTCGTCGCGATCGCGGCCATGCCGCTCGAGAAGATCGCGCCGGCCTCCGCCTCCTCATAGACCGCAAGCCGGTCCTCGACGATCTCGCTGTTCGGGTGGTTGAAGCGCGAATAGACCAGTCCGGCCGGGGTGCCGGCGGGCGGCTCGCGGCGTCCGGCGACGTAGTCGAAGAACTCCTTGCCGTGCTCGGCGGAGCGAAACACGAAGGTCGAGGTGAGGAACACCGGCGGCTTGACCGCGCCCTCCGAGAGCGCGGGGTCGAAGCCGTAGCCGAGCATCAGGGTCTCGGGATTGAGCCTGCGGTTCCCGAGCCGGTCCTTGTGATAGCTCTCGTCGGACATCGGCGCCTCCCTCACGGTCCTTTCGACCGCATCGGGAGGGGGGATGCAAGCCCGGGCGCATTGCCCGCCCGGCGCGGAGCCCCTATTAGCGCCGCATCTCCGAAAGGCTTGCAGGCATGCGCTTCCACGGCACCGAATCTTACGTCGCGACCGAGGATCTCAAGGTTGCGGTCAATGCTGCGATCGTGCTCGAGCGGCCGCTCCTCGTGAAGGGCGAGCCCGGCACCGGCAAGACCGTGCTCGCCGAGGAGATCGCGAAGAGCGTGAACGCGCCGCTGCTGACCTGGCACATCAAATCGACCACCAAGGCCCAGCAGGGGCTTTACCCTCATCGACGAGATCGACAAGGCCGACATCGAGTTCCCGAACGACCTCCTGCTCGAGCTCGACCGCATGGAGTTCCACGTCTACGAGACCGGCGAGACGGTGCGCGCGCAACGGCGCCCGATCGTCGTCATCACCTCGAACAACGAGAAGGAGCTGCCGGACGCCTTTTTGCGCCGCTGCTTCTTCCACTACATCAAGTTCCCCGACGCCGAGACCATGAACCGCATCGTCGAGGTGCATTACCCGGGCATCAAGCGCCGTCTCGTCGAGGAGGCCTTGCGCATCTTCTTCGAGATCCGCGAGGTGCCCGGGCTGAAGAAGAAACCTTCGACCTCCGAGCTGCTGGATTGGCTCAAGCTCCTGCTCTCGGAGGACATCGGGCCGGAAAGCTTGCGCGAGCGCGACCCGCGAAAACTGATCCCACCGCTCCACGGCGCGCTTCTCAAGAACGAGCAGGACGTCCACCTTTTCGAGAAGCTCGCCTTCATGGCAAGAAGGGAGGGGCGGTAAGCGCATCGCAGCCGCAGCCGGAGAGCAGCCAATGCTTGCACGCGTCATTTCGGAAACGCTGAACGTCCGTTCGAGCCCTAGCGCAAGCAGAAGCAACATCGTCGGGCAGCTCGTCCGCGAACAGGTCATCGACATCAAGCGGGATGCACCGGGAGCGCCACGCTGGGTCGTGATCGACTTCCAAGGGCACGAACGCTTCATCGCGCGGCGCTACCTCGCCCAGTCACCGGACAAGCCGGTCTTGAAGCTCGATCCCAATCTCGACGGCCTGGTGGCCGAGGTGATCGCGAAGGCCACGCAGAAGTACGATGGCATCACCTACCGGCTGGGGTGCAAGTCGAAGGCGAGCGGGCGAGACAGTCTGATCTTTTCGGGAACCGATATCGCCGGAGCGCCGTGTTCCGGAACGACGGTCGACTGTTCGGGATGGGTCTCGGGCTTGTTTCAGCTCGTCGTAGCGAATGTTGAGGCTGAAACCGGCCGGAACGTGTTCACGAGCGGTGACGTGGGCCTCCTGTCGAACCATTCGGACGGGCAGGTTTTCGGCGTGGGGAAGGCCACCGGGCAGATCTATTCGGGTACCGATATCGACGGGATCTCCCTGCGTTCCGGCTTGCTGTTCGGCTTGAACAACGGCGACTACGACTGGGAGGGCGAGGATCGCGTTTTCGAAGCCGACCACATCGTGATGGGCGTGACGATCAACGGCATCTATCACATCACGCAAAGCTCCAGCAGCGGGAGCGGAGTGAATCTCGTCGGATGGAAGACCTGGCGCACAAGCATGGCATCGCGCTTCACTGACTTCCGGGTTCACTGCGTCGATCCCCTTGCAACCGGCGACTTGCCTCCCATTGGCGGGGGTATAGAGATGAGCCCTGCCTTGGGCAGGCCGGACGGAGATGACCCCCTGCGGGCGCCGGCCGGTTAGCCTGCCCCCCGTCGCTCTCGGGGCTCGATCGAAGCAAGCCAGAACGCCGCCGCGCCGGCGGCGGTGATCGACACGAGCGCCCATAGCGCGCCGTCGTAATTGCCTTGGCGCTCCCAGAGCGCCGCGATGGCGAGCGGGGCTGCCGTGCGCGGAACCATCAGCACCAGGTTCATGGCGCCGGAGATGGCGCCGTAGCCGCGCGCGCCGAGGATCTCGGCGATGCCTGTCGCGCGCACGATGGTGATGATCCCGTTCGCGGTGCCGAACACCAAGGCGAAGAGCGCCAGGCCGGCGAGCCCGAATGGGGCCATCGTCAGGAGCAGGAACATGGCGAGCGGCATCAGCGGCACGACCGCGCGCCCGAGGAAGCGCGCGGTTGCGCGCTTGCCGAACAGCATCAGCGCCGCGCGGCCGGCGACCTGCGCCGGGCCGACCAGCGCCATCGCTGTGACGATCGAGCCGAGCGGGAGGCCGCGCTCGGTCAGGAGCGGGATCATGTGGAAGGTCACGGCGGTAAACGCGAAGGACTGTGCGCCGAAGCAGACCGCGAGGCCCCAGAAGGCCGGTCGCCTCAGCGCGGCCTTGAGCGGGGAGCCGCCGAGCGCCTCGGCCTCGGCCTTCTGCTCGCCGGTGCGGCTGCCGCGCATGCCTGGCAGGAGCACGAAGTAGACGAGCGCCGGAACGAGCTGGATCGCGCCGAGCACCTGGAGCGCGGGCCGCCAGCCGAGCGCGCCGATGAGCCAGTTGGTCAACGGGATGAAGGCCGTGGACGACAGGCCCCCGAGCAGCAGGATCGAGGCGATGGCGCGGCGATAATCGCCGGTGTTGGCCGAGGCGATCGCGTAGGGCAGATCCTGTACCGTTGCCGCGATCGCAAGCCCGATCCCGACAAAAGCGAGGTAGAAGGCGAACGGCGTCTCGACTACCGACCACCAGAACAGGCAGGCGGCTCCGAGCACCGCGCCGAAGGTCATCACGAGGTGCGGCCCGTACCGGTCCATCCACCAGCCGCAGGGGATCGAAGCAAGCCCGGTCGTGAGGAGGCCGACGGTGAGCGCGCCGTTGAGGTCGGCGCGCGACCAGCCGAGCTCGGCCTCCATCGGCGCGATGAAGAGCGCGAAGGGGAAATAGAGGGTGCCCCAGCCGATCAGCTGGCCGAGCGCCAGCCCCCAGACCAGGACGCCGGACGCGGAATGGACGCGCGCATCGCCGCGCGCGGGATCGGACATGCGGGGAGAGGCTCCGGCGGGGCCGCGCCGGACGGGCGCGAACGGGCAGAACTACCCCCCAGGGCTCTTGCTCACAACGGTGCGCATCGCCGGGCGGCCATGCAGGCGCGCCAAGCCCTTTCGCGGCGTCCGGGGATGGCCGGCACGGCCGGTCGCGGCTAGTGCCTCCATGCGCCGCGGAAGCGGCTGAGGAGAAAGCACGATGGGCTTGAAGATCGCAGCCGGCGGGTTCCTGCACGAGACCAACACCTTCGTCGCGCAGCCGACGCGCTGGGAGGACTTCGTCGAAGCCGGCCCCTGGCCCGGCGCGACCGAGGGCGAGCAGATCCTCACCAGGTTCCGCGGCATCAATCTCGCGATCGCCTATTTCATGGAGGCCGCCGAGAAGGCCGGCCACACCATGCTGCCGCTCGCCTGGGGCGGCGCCATGCCGGCCGGAAAAGTGACCGGCGACGCCTTCGAGCGCATGGCTGGCATCATGGTCGAGCGGCTGAAGCGCCATCGGCCGGACGCGGTGTTCCTCGAGCTGCACGGGGCGATGGTCGCCGAGGACCATGATGACGGCGAGGGCGAGCTGTTGCGCCGGGTGCGTGCGACGGTCGGCCCCGACGTGCCGATCCTGATGTCGCTCGACCTCCACGCGAACGTCTCGCCGCAGATGGTCGAGACGGCGGATTTCATCTCGTCGTACCGCACCTATCCGCATGTCGATTGGGGGGCTTCGGGCGGGCGCTGCGCGGAATGGCTCGAGCGTGTGCTCGCCTGGAAGCCGCGGCCCGCGCGGGCGCTGCGGCAGGCGCCCTTCCTCGTCCCGGTCACCACCGGCTGCACCTATCTCGAGCCTTCGAAGAGCCTCTACGACGAGCTCGATCGCATCGAGCGGGAGACCGGCGTCCACCTCTCGCTCAACATGGGCTTCCCGCCGGCCGACATCCGCGACGTCGGGCCGAGCGTCACGGCCTATGGCGCGGATCAGGCGAGCGTCGATGCCGCCGCCGACCGGCTCTTCGCGGCGCTGCTCGCGGCGGAGGCGGGCTTCGCCGCGCATCGCCCTTTGGCGGCGGCCGATGCGGTGGCCGAGGCGATGCGCATCGCGAAAAGCGCAACGAAGCCGGTCGTGCTCGCCGACACCCAGGACAATCCCGGCGCCGGCGCGCCCTCGAACACCACCGGGCTGATTGCGGAGCTGTTGCGGCAAGGCGCGGAACGGGCGGTGGTCGGCATCGTGCACGATCCGCGCGCCGCGGCCGAGGCGCACGCGGCCGGCCTTGGCGGCACGGTCGCGCGTCTCGGCGGAGGCGGGGAGGGACCCGGACAGGAGCCGCTCGAAGGTCCTTGGCGGGTCGCGGCTTTGAGCGACGGGCGCTTCCGCGGCACCTCGCCGATGCTGCGCGCGGCGGTCGCGACGCTCGGACCCACGGCGCTTCTCGCCATGGACGGCGTCGAGGTGCTGGTCGCGACGATCCGCCAGCAGCCGATCCACAAGGAGACCTTCTCGCATCTCGGCGTCGATCTCAATTCGCGCGCCATCATTGCCGTGAAGAGCTCGGCCCATTTCCGCTCGGGCTTCCAGGATATCGCCGAGAAGGTGATCGTGTGCCTCTCTCCCGGCGTGAACCTCGAGGACCCGGCGAGTTTCGCCTTCAGGAACATCCGGCCGGGCGTGCGGCTGCGGCCGCAAGGCTGACCCGTGGCGGCGGCTGCGCAAGGGGAGGAGCGGCGCCGCACGCTGACCGGCGTGCTGTACGGGCTTGCCGCCTTCGGCACCTGGGGCTTCGTCGCGCCGATCCACTTCAAGCTGATCGCCGCCGTGCCGCCCTTCGAGGTGCTGGCGCAGCGCATCGTGTGGGCGATGCTGTTCGTCCTCGGGATCATCCTCATGCGAGGTCGTCTGCGGGAGCTCGCGGGCGCGCTCGCCTCGCCGCCTGTGCTGCGCGCGCTCCTGGTCTCGGCGCTGCTCGTCGGCGTGAACTGGCTCACCTACATCTGGGCGATCGCCACCGAGCACATCGTGCAGGCGAGCCTCGGCTATTTCATCAATCCGCTGGTCAACGTCGCGCTCGGCATCCTCTTCCTCGGCGAGCGCCTGCGGCCGCTGCAGCTTGTCGCCTGCGCCGTCGCCGCGGTCGGGGTCGCGGTGCTGACCGTCGCGGCAGGCGAGCCGCCCTGGATCGCGCTGACGCTCGGGATCACCTTCGGCTTCTACGGGCTCATCCGGAAAAAGGTGAAGGTCGAGCCTCTGGTCGGGTTCTGCGTCGAGTCGCTGATCCTGTTTCCGGCCGCGCTCGCCTACGTGATCTATCTCGCGGCCACGGGCGCGACGGTGTTCCTGCAGGGCGACAGGGTCCTCGATTTCCTCCTGGTCCTGACCGCGGTGACGACCTCCGCGCCGCTGATCTGGTTCGCGGCGGCGGCGCAGCGGCTCAAGCTCTCGACCGTCGGGCTGATGCAATATCTCTCGCCCTCCTGCCTCCTCGCCTTGGGCGTGCTCCTCTACGGCGAGCCCTTCACCACGGTGCATGCCGTGTCCTTCGCCTGCATCTGGACCGCGCTTGGGCTCTATTCGGCCGACGCCCTCAGGGCGGCGCGGGCGGCGTAGCGCGGTGTCCAGGCAAGTCGGCATTGACTTAACTGGCGTGCGGTCATGCATCCCGACGATCTCGCCAATAACGGATTGAGCTGCGGCCATGAAAATCCCACCCGCCGAGACCAAAACCATTTCGCTCCGTGCATTTGCGGAGAAGATTGGAAGCGAACCTGGCAAGCGTCGTCCAAGGCTACGAGCTTCGGAATGGACGCTGGTTTTCGACACTGAAACCAGAACCGACATGGGTCATGCTCTGCGGTTCGGCGTGTACCAATTACGGCAAGCGGGTACCCTCAAAGAGGCCGGCATCTTCCACGCACCCGACATCGACTTCAAAGATAAGGAGATGCTGGAAGCCTACGCTCGCGCGAACCAGCTGGAATTCATGACCCGAGATGAGTTCGTCGAGGATGTGTTCTTCGAGAAGGGTTACGCGTTCCGCGCCACGATTGTCGGCTTCAATCTCCCATTTGACCTCTCGCGCCTGGCGATCTCCCACGCTGCTGCTCGTGGTAACCAATTCGGCGGCTTCAGTCTGAAACTATCTGAGCACAAGTGGCGCCCGCGCGTACAGATCAAGCACCTCTCTCGGAAGAGTGCGATGATGCGCTTCGCCGCTCCCTTTCAATGGCGTCACAGCCGCAGTGGGCTGAAGCGCGGGCGCAAGCAACCCGTCGAGCGGGGCTCGTTCGTTGATCTGAACACGCTTGCGACGGCCCTGTTCTCGCGCTCGTTCAAGCTGTCCACGCTTTCGAAGTTCCTGAAGGTTCCCACTCAGAAAGAGGATACAGACGAGCACGGGAAGGCGCTCACGCATAGCTACATCCAGTACGCCGTTGATGACGTTCAGGCTTCGTGGGAGTGTTACGGTCAGCTCCTGGCTCGCTTTCAAGCGCTAGAGCTGCGCGATCTAGGACCTCACGACGTCTACAGCGAGGCGAGCCTCGGCAAAGGGTATCTAAACTCATTCAACATTAAGCCGTGGCGCGATGTGCAAACCTGCCCCGCCTCGATGGTGGCGCTGATTCTGAGCACGTACTTCGGAGGCCGCTCCGAGGTCCGCATTCGACTACAGCGGCGGCAGGTGGTGCTGTGCGACTTCCTGTCCATGTACCCAACCGTCTGCACTCTCATGGGCCTATGGTGGTTCGTAGTCGCAGACGGCATGACCTGGCGCGACGCAACCGAGGACGCCAAGAAGCTACTCCGCGAGACCACTCTCGCCGAAATTCAGCGACAAGATACCTGGCGCAAGCTGACAGTGCTCGTGCGCGTGAAACCGGACCGTGATGTGTTCCCCGTACGCGCAGATTACGACGGGAGCGGTCAGCCGACCATCGGAGCGAACTATCTCTCCGCGGATGGCTCGCTGTGGTTCACCCTAGCCGATTGCCTGGCCGCGAAATTGTTGAGCGGCAAGGAGCCGGAGGTGCTGGAGGCGCTGGTCTTTGAGCCGGGGCCTCTGCAAAGTGGGCTTCAGCCGATCACGCTGAGCGGCCATGCCGCACGCACCATCGATCCCAGTAAAGAGGATTTCTACAAACGCCTGATCGAGTGGCGCCAAGAAGTGAAACGCGCCCGCGATGCTGCATCAGGTGCGGAGTGGGAAACACTCGACGCAGAGCAGAACGCGCTCAAGATCGCGGCGAACGCCACCAGCTACGGCATTTTTGTCGAGATCATCGTTGAAGAAGTTTCCAATAAGGTACGTTTGCGCGTCCATCACGCCACGGGCGAGCCCTTCGAGCTGAGCGGAAAAAAGTGCGAGAAGCCGGGACGATACTTTCACCCGCTGCTGGCAACCCTCATCACAGGAGCCGCACGCCTCATGCTCGCAACCGCTGAGCGGCTCGTCGCAGACAACGGCCTTGAATGGGCGTTCTGCGACACCGACAGCATGGCGATCGCCAAACCCGAGGTGACGGGCAGAGCGGAGTTTCTAGAGCGCGTCGATAACATCGTGAGGTGGTTTGTCGATCTGAACCCCTACGCTTTTGAAGGTTCCATTCTGAAGGTCGAGGATGTGAACTTCCGGCTTGATGACACCAAGGCACCGGAGCCGCTGTACTGCTGGTGCGTTTCGGCTAAGCGATACGCGCTGTTCAACATCGACGAACACGGCAAACCCGTGCTCCGCAAGGCGTCGCAGCACGGGCTTGGGCATCTGCGAGCGCCTTACGACGATAAGAATCCGGCAAAGGGCTTACCGGCTCCAGCCACCAAGCTCTCGAACATTGGCGTCGAGCTCTGGCAACACGATCTCTGGTGGATCATCGTCGAAGCCGACCTCGGTGGCTCGACGGACGTCAATCTCGACTATCATGAGGCGCTCGCTAGGCCAGCTGTGAGCCGCTATGGGGCGACCAGTCCAAGACTGTTGAGCTGGCTTGATGGGTACAACAGCACCAGATCCTATGCCGAGCAGGTTAAACCATTCGGATTTCTGTTGGCGTTCTTGGCGAAAGACGACTTCATCACTGAAGTGGTGCTAGACGGAACAGAGGCATCCCGCACTTGGACGAAGCCTAAGCCGATTGCGCCTTACCACAAGGACACACGAGAGGCTTTGCTACAAGTACGCGACCGTAAGGATCAGCGTCGCCAATCGCACCTGAGGAATTGAAGACGTACTTGGAGGCGCTCGAGTCTTATCCCCGCAGCGCTGAAGCCAAGTTCCTCAACGGAGGAGAGGGCGATTGCGGAGTCACCGAACGTAGGCACATCTACGCCTACGTTGAAGAGCTGCAACTGATCGGGAAAGGGGCGAACCGCTGGGAGGAGCAGTTCTTCCTGGGTGTCGATGACGAGGCGGCGGTTACGTATCCAAAGGTTGGCTTGCCTCAAAGCCTCAGAGAGGAGTTTCAACACCTCGTAGAAATCTTCGGGCAACGCGTGCTTGCGGATCGGCTCAGCATCGCTCGCGGCACTCTCTCCAAGCTCTTGCGAGGTCAAACCGTGCGCTTTGGGAAGCGCCACCTGTCCCAACTGAGACGCCAGCTTGCGGAGGTTCGCGCCGACGCAGACGAGAGTGCCGCCACGCGTGAGAGAGCTCGCGCCGCGATCGCAGACCTAATCGCGCGCGAGGGTCTCCAGGCTGTAGCTGCAAAGCTCGATATCAACGTATCGAACCTGTCGAAGATGGCGCGCAGGAGGCGCCCCATTTGCGAAGCCGTCGCAGAGCGAGTTTCAAAACTTGAAAGGTACGTCCCGTGAAGCGCATGCCCCCCAAGCTGTTCGAAATGATCGTGGCAGGATTTCCGGAAGAGCGTGCGCAATTGATCTTCGATGCGCTGATCCACGCGGAAGAACGTGGGTGCCAATTCGTGAATGTTTGTCTCCGCCATGACATCGGGTTCTTGTTCTCAAATGATCGAGACGAGGCAGACTCGCAGCTTGGAAAGTGGCGCTCGCTCGTCAAGTGCGACGCAATTGGGCTCCGCAACGCCGGAGACACTTGGGAGGAGCGGACGCCTTAGCGCGGGTATTTTATTTTGCGCGTCGCCCTGGCCGCAGTGGCTTTGGAGGCGCGTCCTTGCGCCCGGGTGCAACGAAGAACTCCAAGAGAGGAACCGCGAGTGTACGCGCCAGCCGGTCAAGCACATCGACCGTCGGGTTCTCCTCGCCGCGCTCAAGCCCCCGACATAGGACCGATCTACTCCGGAATTGAACGCAAGTCGCTCCTGCGCTCCGAATTTTGCCGCTGTCAGGTGCGCAACTGATTCATACTGATGAAACCCTTTCTCGTGGCGAGTTCCAAGGCGACGTGAAAGAGCGCCGTCGCATCGAGATTAGATTACGGAAAGCCACGTAGGCTTACCGCAAGCTCAAGCTCACGAGCTAAGCCATGACATCGGTTGTGGTCAGAATTGGCTTCCATCCGCTGCTATCACTATACCCCCTGCCGGGCGGGACCGCGCAGTGACAGCACAAAACAGGAACAGTGTCAAGACAAAAAGCCTATCCGTATTGAGAACACGGCGAGGGTTCACTTCACGTACCATGGCGGTGGAGGGGTGATATGAACGCCTCCGCCAAGCCGGAAAACCACGGCAGGCCTTGGAGCCTGTGGGACATGATCAATTTCAAATTCACGGAGGCCTATGCGGCGCTTGAGATGGTGAATGTGAAGGCCCGAGAATCACTGGAACGATCTCTGCAATCCCGCCGCAACGTGAAGGTCGAATGGATCGATCAGACTACAAAAGATGAGGCGAAAAGGATTCTTGCTGGCTGCTTTAGTGTTTTTGGCGATATGGACGCACAAGGCGTCATGAACCGGCTTTTCAGGTTCAATAAGGCTCTAGAACGGCCTATGTCCTGGGAGGACTTGGCCTCCGAATACAAGGTGTTGCGCGAAGCCATCCATGACGATTTGAAGCGGCATCATTTTTTTCATTACATTCCGCGTTTCAGCGCTCTCGTGGTCGAGTTTGATGAGAAGTGGAAGCCTGTCATTGAGGGGTTTCCGTCTACCAAAGACGATGCTTTTGCTGCGATCGACTGTATCGCCCTTGGCTACGGCACCGCAGGCGTCTTCCATCTCATGAGAGTGCTTGAACGCGGGATTGCGGTACTGGCCTCAGAGGTTGGGGTCGATTGCGGGCAAGACTCATGGGGGCCGATCATTGGCGATATCGAGGCAGCAATCCTGAAAATAGATAAGACGGCGAAGAAGGAGGAGAAACATCGGCGACTGCCATTTCTTTCTAAGGCCGCATCCGAGTTTCGGTTTTTCAAGGATGCGTGGCGAAACTACGTTTCACATGCCAAGTCCGCCTATGATCAAGATCAGGCCTTTGGCGTATCTACTCATGTTTTTGAATTTATGAGCGTTCTGTGCGCGAACGGCTTGACCGAGGCGAGGGACGGGGAGCCCGCCGCGTGACCGCCGCGAACGCCCTATCCGCCCAGGAGGTCATTCGCAAAACACCGACGCGGCAGCTGTCGGCACCGCGAACTATCGTGAATGTAGCTTCATTCCGAAGCGGCGGCATTGGCCGTCTCTGATCGGAGTATCGCGTGGCGAATTGATGAAGAATGGCCCCCATTCGCGAGTGCGATTAAGACTGATGGTCTGGCGCCAGGACTTTGTCTTCCGCGTTCCGCACGGCGGCCAGGGTGCGCTCAATGTCTGCCATGGATTGTGGTGGTCAACCTTATACACCTGACAAGAACGTATGAGCTCGGCTCGCAAGAACCGGTGTCGAGCACAGCGCCCGCCGCTTGCTCATCCGAAGAATCACAGCTTGACGCCTTCGATGTAGCCGCGGTTCCAGGTCGGGCTCATCAGGATCTCGTTGATGCAGACCGTCACCGGCAGGCGCGCGACGAAGAGGATGGTCTCGGCGAGGTCCTCCGATTGCAGCATGCGGGCCTTGTCCTCGACTGTCACCGGCACCGGGCGCTTGTCGAGGATCGGGGTCGCGACCTCGCCGGGGCAGATGCAGCAGGAGCGGATGCCGTGGCGGCATTCCTCCTGGTTCAGGCTCTCGGAGAGCGCCACGAGCCCGTGCTTCGCGGCCGAATAGGCAGGCCCGGTCAGCTTCGAGACGTAGCGCCCGGCCCAGGACGAGATCTGGATGATGAGCCCGCTCTTGCGCGCCCGCATCATCGGCAGCACGGCGGCGCAGGCGTAGAATGGGCCGGAAAGGTCGGCCTCGACCACCGTGTCGAAGCCCTCCGGATCGATCTCGCTCCAGCTGCGGTTCTTGACGTTGACGCCGGCGCTGTTGACCAGGATGTCGCAGCGCCCGAGCTCCGCCTCGATGCGCTTTGCGACCGCCTGCACCTGCGCCGCGTCGCGCATGTCGGCCGGCGCGACGAGCGCCGTGCGGCCGGCGTCCCGGATCATCCCGGCCGTCTCTTCCAGCGGCTCGCGCCGGCGCCCGCTGAGCACCAGCTTCGCTCCGGCCTTCGCCAGCGACACCGCGCCGGCCTGGCCGATGCCGGATCCGGCTCCCGTGACCCAGGCGACCTCGTCGGCGATCGAACGGAACATGCTCCCTCCCGCGTTTCGTGCGGGCGGCAACTTCGCCCGTCGCGGCGCCTTTGTGAAGCGACCGCGCTTGCGTCCGGCCTCCGGCGCCCCATCTTGCGCGGCGTCTCACGAGGGAGCCTCGCATGCGCCGCCTCATGCTCCTGCGCCACGGCAAGTCGGAATGGACGGACGGCGTCAAGGATCTCGATCGCCCGCTTGCGAAGCGCGGCAGGGAGGCGGTGCCGCGGGTCGCGGCGCATATGGCCGAGGAGCAGCTCCTGCCCGATCTCGCTCTCGTCTCGCCGGCGCGCCGGGCACGCGAGACCTGGGACCTCGTCGCGCCCAAGCTCGGCGAGGTGCCCGTGCGCTCCGAGCCGCGCATCTACGAGGCGCCCGCCGAGCATATCCTCTCGGTCGTACGCGGGGTCGGACCGGAGGTTCGCTCGCTCCTGCTCGTCGGCCACAACCCCGGCTTCGAGGACCTCGCAAAGCTCCTGATCGGTCACGGGGACCGTTACGCTTTCGCGCGGATCGCCCGGAAATATCCGACTGCCGGCCTCGCCGTGCTCGATTTTGCGGCCGAGGATTGGCGCGACGTCACGCCGGGCTCGGGCCGTCTCGACCGCTTCGTCACGCCGAAATCCCTCGGCCAGGACGAGGACGACTGAGGGCGGCCTGCTTGCGCGCTCGGCCTGCGCGGGCCACCTTCGCGGCAATGGCCTGCGTTCCTCGCCGAAGCTTCGATCCTTGTCCTTCCTGACCGACATCGCCTGGCGGGCGGGCTCGACCGCGGCTTCGCTGTGGGACGCCGGCAACCAGCTGCTTTATCCGTCGCTGCGCCTGGGCGTGACCGGGCTTGCGCGCTCCGGCAAGACGGTCTTCACGACCGCGCTCGTCCACCATCTCGTCGAGGGCCACGCGCTGCCGGCGCTGCGCGCGTCGGCGCAGGGGCGCATCCGCCGCGGCCGGCTCGACCACCAGCCGGACGACGTCATCCCGCGCTTTCCGTACGAGGAGCATGTCGCGGCCTTGACCGAGGAGCGGCGCTGGCCGCGCTCGACCGAGCGCATCAGCGAGCTTCGTCTCGACGTCGAGTACGAGCGCGCGCCGGGCTGGCGCCAGGGCCCGGCGACGCTGACCCTCGACATCGTCGATTATCCCGGCGAGTGGCTCCTCGACCTCGCGCTCCTCGATACGGACTACCGGGACTGGTCGCGCCGCACGATTGAATCGAGCCGCCGGCCGCAGCGCCACGAGATCGCCGCGCCCTGGCATGCGAGCCTCGCCGCGTTCGACGCCGCGGGACCCGCTGACGAGGTCGTGGCCGAGCGCGCGAGCGAGGCATTCAAGCGTTATCTCGCGGCGCTGCGCGCCGGTCCCGAGGCGGTCGCGACCACGCCGCCGGGCCGCTTCCTGATGCCCGGCGACCTCGCCGGCTCGCCGGCCCTGACCTTCGCGCCGGTCGAGCTTGAACGCGACGTTCCGATCGCGCCGCGCACGCTCGCCGCGCTGATGGAGCGCCGGTTCGATTCCTACAAGAACAAGGTGGTGAAGCCCTTCTTCAGCGAGCATTTCCAGCGCATCGACAGGCAGATCGTGCTCGTCGACGTGCTTGCAGCCGTCGATGCCGGACCGGCCGCGCTCGCCGAGCTCGAGGACGCGCTCGACCAGGTGCTCCTCACCTTCCGCACGGGGCGCGCCAGCTTCTGGTCCAACCTTTTCTCGCCGCGTGCCGACCGCGTGCTGTTCGCGGCGACCAAGGCCGACCACATCCACCACACGAGCCACGACCGGCTCGAGGCCTTGCTGCGTCTTCTCGTGCAGCGCGCGACGCGCCGCACCGAAGCCGCGGGCGCGCGCGTCGGCACGGTCGCGCTCGCCTCGGTGCGCGCAACCCGCGAGACGAGCGTGCGCCAGGGCTGGGAGACGCTCCAGGCGGTCGCCGGGACGCCGGAAGCCGGCGAGCGGGTCGGGGAGGAGATCTTCGACGGCGAGACCGAGGCCGCGATCTTCCCGGGCGAGCTGCCGGAGCGTCCCGAAGCCGTGTTCGAAGGCGCGATCCCGCCGGGCTCGCTGCGCTTCCCGCGCTTCCGTCCGCCAAAGCTGCCGGCAAGCGCGACGGCGCGCCCCGGGCGCCTGCCGCATATCCGCCTCGACCGCGCGCTCGAGTTCCTGATCGGGGACCATCTCCTATGACGCGCCAGCCCCGCGCCTTCCGGCTCGACGATCCCGAGGTGGTGACCGTCCGGGCGGACCAGGACGTGCCCGAGCGCGGTGCTTCCGTCGTCGTTACCGAGGAGCCGATGGAGGCGATCGAGGCCGCCGACCGCGCGCTTGTGCCGGTCGGCGAGCGCCGCGGCTTCTCCTGGGGCGGCGTGCTGTTGTCGGCGGTCGGGGCCCTCGTCCTGCTGGCGCTCGGCCTCGGCCTCGAGCGCCTCATCGCCGACCTATATGTCTCCGCCCCCTGGCTCGGCTGGGTCGCCCTGGCCCTGGCGCTCGTCGCGCTCGTCGCCTTCCTGGCGATCGTCCTGCGCGAAGCAGCCGGGATCTTTCGCGAGCGGCGGATCGAGAAGCTGCGCGAGGCAGCGATCGACGCCGTCGCCGTGAGGGATCACGAGGCGGCAAGGCGCGTCGTTCGCGCGCTCATCGCGCTCTATGGCGAGCGCGCCCACACCGCAGCCGGGCGCAAGCGCCTGACCGCCTGGTCGGAAGAGATCATCGAGGCCGATGACCGCATCGCGCTCGCCGAGCGCGAGCTCGTCGCGCCGCTCGACCTGCAGGCCAAGCGCGCGGTCGCGAACGCGGCAAAGCAGGTCTCGGTCGTGACCGCCGTGAGCCCGCGCGCCATCGTCGACGTGGCCTTCGTGATCTTCGCCGCCGTGCGGCTCCTGCGGCGCATCTCGATGATCTATGGCGGACGGCCGGGGCTCCTCGGCTTCCTGCGCCTCGCCCGCGCCGCCTTCGGCCATCTTGCGGTCACGGGCGGGGTCGCGATCGGCGACAGCTTCGTCCAGCAGGTGCTTGGTCTCGGGCTTGCGGCACGCATCTCGGCGAAGCTCGGGGAGGGCGTGCTCAACGGGCTCATGACGGCGCGCTTCGGCATCGCCGCGATCGCGGTCTGCCGCCCGCTGCCGTTCCTGCGCGAGGAGCCGCCGCGCCTCGGCGACGTCGCGAGCGAACTCTTGAGCAATGCTGAGAGGGAGTCCTCGCTGCGTTAGCCCGCCATCTTGGCGTTCACGTCTGGAACGCGGTACAAGGCCTGAAATGACGACCGGAATCCGCAGGCGGCTGCGCACCATCGCGACCTTGTCGTTGATGATCGTGGCGACCTCTTCGTTCGCGGCCGAACGGCAGCGCCCGTTCGTGCCGAACCCCTGCGCCGCGCACGGCCCGGGCTTTGCGGCCCTTCCGGGCACCACCACCTGCGTCCGGGTGAGCGGCTACGTGCGCGGCGAAGCCGATGTGCGGTCCTCGCGCTCCGGCGCGTCCGATCGCGCCCGCCTCAATGCCGAGGCGCGGGCGACGCTCGATGCACGCACCGACACGTCCGCAGGGCCGCTCCGCTCGGTCGTGCAGGTGCGCGGCAGGCGCGGCGAGGCGGGACGCTGAGCCGGCATTCGTCGACTTCATCCGCGTCGGAGCAGGCCGGCGGCGACGCCTCAGGTTGACGCCACAGACCCGATCACGGACAAGACCGCCCGCGCCCGAGCCGCCGGTCCACTCCGGAAGCGGCGCTCCGACCGTGCGATGCTCTTCAACTCCTTCGCCTTTCTTCTCGCCTTCCTGCCGGCTGCGCTCCTTCTGCATTGGGCAGTCGAGCGCTTCCGGCCGGAGTGGCGGCTGTCGGCGCTCGCCTTCCTGTCGTTCCTTTTCTACGGCTATTGGGACTGGCGTTTCGTGCCGCTGCTCGCGGCTTCGATCGTCATCAACTGGCTGATCGCCGAGGCTTTCGGGAAGACGAGACTGGGCGTCCTCATCCCGCTTGCCATCGCCGGCAATCTCCTCGTCCTCGGCTTCTTCAAATACTTCAACTTCTTCGTCGGTCTCGCGGGTCTGATCCCCGGCTTGTCGGCCCCGAAGCTCGAGATCGCGCTGCCGCTCGGGATCTCGTTCTTCACCTTCCACCACGTCATGTATCTCGTGGACCTGAGGGCCGGGCGGGCGCCGCGCTACGACCTCATCCGCTACGCACTCTACATCGGCTTCTTCCCGCAGGTTCTCGCCGGCCCGCTCGTGCGCTGGAGCGAGATCATGCATCAGTTCGACGAGCGCCCTTACGCGCGCGCCGACGCCGCCGAGCGGGTCGCGCGCGGGCTGATGCTGCTCACCGTCGGTCTTGCCAAGAAGGTCTTTCTCGGCGATCCGCTCGCCGAATACGTGAATCCGGTCTTCCAGGCCGCTGCCGAGGGCAAGGCGGTGACCGTCGTCGAGGCCTGGCAGGCGACGCTCGGCTTCACCTTCCAGATCTATTTCGACTTCTCCGGCTACACGGACATGGCGCTGGGCTTGGCCCTCCTGTTCGGGATCGTGCTGCCGCAGAACTTCGACGTGCCCTACCGCGCGACCTCGCTGCGCGACTTCTGGCGGCGCTGGCACATGACCCTGTCGCGCTTCCTGCGCGACTATCTCTACATCCCGCTCGGCGGCAGCCGGCACGGGCTCCCGATGCAGGTCTGGGCGCTGTTTGCGACCATGGCGCTCGGCGGCTTGTGGCACGGCGCGGGACTGACCTTCGTCGCCTGGGGCGTCGCGCACGGCGTGGGACTTGGGCTCGGCGTGCTCTGGCGGCGCGCAGGTCTGACGATGCCCGGCTTTCTCGGATGGGCGCTGACCTTCGTCTTCGTGATGCTGTGCTGGGTGCCGTTCCGCGCCACGAGCTTCGAGGCGGCGGTGCGGATCTACGAGGCCCTGTTCGGCGAGTTCATCTATTTCCAGTTCTGACGGCCGGGCGCTCGCCGAGCCGTCATGGCGGGACTTCGCGCTGATCTCCGTCGCGGCGGCGGCGCTCCTCCTCGTTGGGCTCCTGGCCACGGCTTACGTGATCGATCCTTATGACACCGGCCGCTCGACGCTCCTTCAGAAACCCGGCGTTCGGGCGCAAGGGCCGCGCACGGCGGGTGCGAGCCGCGGCCGCGACCCCGCGTTCGACGCGGCAATACTCGGCAATTCGCATGCGCAGCTGCTCTCTCCGGAGCGCCTCAAGGCGCTGACCGGCCTGTCCTTCGTCCAGCTCACGGTGCCGGCGACCGGGCCGCGCGAGCAGCTTGTAATGCTCGACTGGTTCATGCGCCATCACCCCGGCGCCAAAGCGGTCGTGATCGGAGCGGATGATCGCTGGTGCACGGGCGACCCCAGCTTGCCGACAGCGAAGCCGTTTCCGTTTTGGCTCTACAGCCGCGACCCCCTCGAGTATGCGCGCGGACTTCTGCGCTACGGCGTCCTCGAGGAGCTCGCGCCGCGCCTGCGCTACCTGTTGTCGGCGCGTGCGCCGCGCGCACGCGCTGACGGCTACTGGGATTACGAGCCGCTCTATGAGGCGCAAGGGTTCGATCGCGATCCGGCCTTGCGGGCGCAGCTCGAACGGCGGCTCACGACCCGATACATCCTCGAGGACACCGCGCGCTTCCCCGCCGCGGAACGGCTCCGGGCGGCGGCGGGAGGGCTGTCGCCGCAGACTGCGCTCGTCGTCTTGTTCCCGCCGACCTATGTCCAGCTCCTGCCGGAGCCGGGTTCGCCGGGCGATCACGCCGACCGCGCCTGCAAGGCGGCCCTCGCCGAAGCCGCAGCCTCGGGCGGCAATGGCGCGGTCGTGGACTGGCGCCGCGAGCGCCCGGAGATCGGCAACGCAGCCTGGTTCTTCGACCAGACCCACTATCGGCGTCCCATCGCCGAGCTTGTGGAAGGCGACATCGCTCGTGCGCTTGCCGATCTTGGCCGAAAACGCGGCGGTTAGCCCGATTTCGTCGCAAATTGCGGAAAGCCGGCCCAGTGTTGCGCGAAAGCTGCGCATTTCGGGCCCGTTCGAACACAGTTCGGTGACGTTCATTCGCGTTGTCGCCGGCCCGGTTCTCGACTATAGGCACGCGCGCAAACCCCCCGCTCCGAGGGGGAATCAAGGGCTAGAGGGGCCAAGGATGGCAGCCATAAAAGTCAAGTTCGAAGAGGAGTATCGCCCAAGCGACCAGGAGCCGTTCATGAACGAGCGGCAGCGCGAGTACTTCCGCCGCAAGCTCGCAAGTTGGAAGAACGAGATCCTACGTGAGGCCCAGGAGACGCTGGTCGCGCTCCAGACCGAGAGCGAGAATCACCCGGACCTCGCCGACCGGGCCTCGTCGGAGACCGACCGCGCGATCGAGCTCCGGGCGCGCGACCGGCAGCGTAAGCTCATCGCCAAGATCGACGCGGCGATCGCGCGGATCGACGAGGGCACCTACGGTTTTTGCGAGGAGACCGGCGAGCCCATATCGCTCCGCCGCCTCGAGGCGAGGCCGATCGCGACGCTGTCGCTCGAAGCCCAGGAGCGCCACGAGCGCAACGAGCGGGTCTACCGGGACGATTGAGGCGGCTCCGAAGCCGTTTTTGATGGAGGCGAGCTACATCGCCTCCTTCTTCCCCCAGAGCTGCTCGAGGCGGGCGTCGCGGCCGCAGCCCCAGCGGTAATATGCGTATTTGGTGGGGTTCTTCAGATAGTAGTCCTGGTGGTAATCTTCGGCCACCCAGAACTCGCGCGCGGGCTCGATCGGAACGACGATCGCCTGCTTGAAGCGGCCGGAGGCGGCGAGCGCCGCTTTCGATGCTTCCGCGAGGCGTTTCTGCTCCTCGTCATGTACGAAGATCGCCGGCCGGTAGGGATCGCCGCGGTCGCAGAACTGCCCGCCGGCGTCGAGCGGATCGACGTTCCTCCAGAACACCTCGAGAAGCTTCTCGTAGGAGACCTTTTTCGGATCGTAGATCACCCGCACGCCTTCGGTGTGGCCGGTGTTCCCGGCCCCGACCTGGCGGTAAGTGGCGCCAGCGACCTTTCCACCGGTGTAGCCGGAGGTGGTCGAGACCACCCCTTCGGTCTTGTCGAAGGGCGGCTCCACGCACCAGAAGCAGCCCGCCGCGAAGGTCGCGGCCGAAAGCCCGGCGGCCGGCGGCGCAGCGAGCCTCGTCGCCTCGTCAGCCAGGGCAGGCGCGGAGAGGCCGAGGGCCAGGGCTAGCGCGGCGAGGAGGCGTGCGATCGTCATCGCTATGCTCCCTCGGCCGGGCGGAAGGTCATCGCGACACCGTTCATGCAGTAGCGCAGGCCCGTGGGCTTCGGGCCGTCCTCGAAAACATGCCCGAGATGTCCGCCGCAACGCGCACAATGGACTTCGGTGCGTCGCATGAAGAACTTGTTGTCCTCGGAGGTTCCAACTGCGCCGGCGATCGGCTGGAAGAAGCTCGGCCAGCCGGTGCCCGAATCGAACTTGGTCTCGGAGCTGAACAGATCCTGGCCGCAGCCGGCGCAGGCGAAGGTGCCCTTGCGCTTTTCACGGTCGAGCGGGCTTGTCCCGGCGCGCTCGGTGCCGTGCTGGCGCAGCACGTGATAGGCCTCGGGCGAGAGCTTCTTCTTCCACTCCTCCTCCGTGAAAGCCACAGGGAAGGCTTTCGCTCGAGGCGCCGCCTCCGTCGAGCCGCCGAGGACCTTGGCGATCCCCGCCGCGGCCGCCGCGCCGACCGCGCCCAAACCGAGATTGCGTCGCGTCATCATTCCGATCTCCGGCGAGCTATCCTGTGCCGCACAATATGGGCTCTCGCAGCCAAGAGCGCGAGTTCACGCGCGTTCACGATGGCGTTGCCCGGGCGAGCCTGCCGGCACACGACGCGGCGAGCCCGCGACTCTACTCCGCGGCGAGCGCCTGCGCGGCGAGCGGCAGCCGCAGCGCCGTCCATACCTCGAGCAGTGCCCGCGCGAGGTCGCGGATATGGGCGTCGGTGTGGAGCGGGGTCGGGGTGATGCGCAGCCGCTCGGTGCCGCGCGGCACCGTCGGGAAGTTGATCGGCTGGATGTAGATGCCGTGCCGCTCGAGGAGCCGATCGGTCGCCGCCTTGCAGGCCTCGGGATCCCCGACCATCACCGGCACGATATGGGTCGGAGTATCGAGCACCGGCAGGCTGGCCTGCTGGAGGGCCTGCTTAGTCGTGGCGACCTGACGCTGCTGCAGCTCGCGTTCGGCCGAGGACGACTTCAGATGCCGCACCGAGGCGACCGCCGCTGCGGCGACCGCCGGCGGCAGCGCCGTCGTGAAGATGAAGCCGGGCGCGAAGCTGCGCACCGCGTCGACCACCGCTTCCGAGCCGGCGATATAGCCGCCCATCACCCCGAAGGCCTTGGCGAGCGTGCCCTCGATCACGTCGATGCGCTGCATCGCGCCCTCGCGTTCGGCGACGCCACCCCCGCGCTGCCCATACATGCCGACCGCATGGACCTCGTCGAGATAGGTCATGGCGCCATAGCGCCGGGCGAGATCGCAGATGCGGTGGATCGGGGCAATGTCCCCGTCCATCGAGTAGACGCTCTCGAACACGATCAGCTTCGGCCGCCCACCTGCTGCGATCAGCAGCTCTTCGAGATGGTCGAGGTCGTTGTGGCGGAAGATTGCCTTCTCGCAGCCGGAGCGGCGCACGCCCTCGATCATCGAGGCGTGGTTGAGCTCGTCCGAGAGGATGAGGCAGTCGGGGACGAGCTTTGCGATCGTCGAGATGCCGGCTTCATTCGAGATGTAGCCCGAGGTGAAGACGAGCGCGGCTTGCTTGCGGTGGAGTTCGGCGAGCTCGGCCTCGAGCTCGACCACCGGATGGTTGTTGCCCGATATGTTGCGCGTGCCGCCGGCGCCGGTGCCCATGCGCAAAGCCGTCTCGCTCATGGCCCGCACCACCGCGAGGTGCTGGCCCATGCCGAGATAGTCGTTCGAGCACCACACCGTAATCTCGCGCTGCCCGTGCGGCCCATGCCAGATTGCCGCCGGGAACCGACCGGCGACGCGCTCGAGATCTGCGAAGACACGGTACCGCCGTTCGGCCTTCAAGCGGCCAAGGGCGGTCTCGAAGATGCGGTCGTAATCCATGGTCTCACCCGGGCGGGGATGAACGATACCGGTGCACCTTAGCCAATTCGGGCGGCCGAAGCTTGATCGCGTCAAGCGCCCCCTTAAGAAATCTTCCAGCTTTGGAGAGCTTAGCGCGGTTGAGCACGGCTGGCGAAGCCTCTATTGCATGCGGGCGACGAAGGGTCGCGAGAATGGCTCAAGACGACCGCGCCGAGCGTTTGAAAGCGGCGCTCCGTGCGAACCTCAAGCGCCGCAAGGCCCAGGCCCGCGGACGGGATACGGCGAAGCCGAGCTCCGAAGAGCCTCAGCCGAAGCGCGGCTCGGACTAAGCCTCGCCGCAATTGCCGATCAAACCGCCCGTTCAAGAGGGCAGGGGAGCTTCATGGACCGTATCCGCATCACGGGCGGCGCGCCGCTCAACGGCTCGATCCCGATCTCCGGGGCGAAGAACGCGGCCCTGCCGCTGATGATCGCGAGCCTCCTCACCGACGACACCCTCGAGCTGACCAACGTGCCGCGCCTCGCGGATATCCAGGCTCTGTTGCGCATCCTCGGCAATCATGGCGTCGACCACCTGGTCGCCGGCAAGCGGCCGGGCCAGACGAGCGAGACCGGCCAGACCATCCGCCTCTCGGCGCGCACGATCATCGACACGACCGCTCCTTACGAGCTTGTCTCGACCATGCGGGCGAGTTTCTGGGTGATCGCGCCGCTCGTCGCGCGCCTCGGGGAGGCGCGGGTTTCGATGCCCGGGGGCTGCGCCATCGGCACGCGCCCGGTCGACCTCCTGATCATGGCGCTCGAGCGGCTGGGCGCCGACATCGAGATCGATCGGGGCTATGTGGTCGCGAGAGCGCCGAAGGGCTTGCGGGGCGGTGAGGTCATTTTCCCGAAGGTCACGGTCGGCGGGACGCATGTCGCGCTGATGGCGGCCGTCCTCGCGAACGGTACGACGGTAATCGAGAACGCGGCGCGCGAGCCCGAGATCGTCGATCTCGCCGCCTGCCTTGCCAAGATGGGCGCGAAGATCTCCGGCGCCGGCTCGAAGCAGGTGGTGGTCGAGGGCGTGCCTCGTCTGCACGGCGCCTCGCACGAGGTCCTGCCGGACCGCATCGAGACCGGCACCTACGCCATGGCGGTGGCCATGACCGGCGGCGACGTGCTCCTCGAGAACACGCATCCGGACCTGTTGCGGAACGCGCTCGAGGTGCTCGGCGAGACCGGTGCCGATGTGATCTCGACCAATGAGGGCATCCGCATCCGTCGTAACGGCGGTGGCATCGCGCCGGTGGATGTCACGACCGATCCATTTCCCGGCTTCCCGACCGATCTTCAGGCCCAGTTCATGGCGCTGATGACGCGGGCCAAGGGCACGTCGCGCATCCGCGAGACCATCTTCGAGAATCGCTTCATGCACGTGCAGGAATTGGCGCGGCTCGGCGCCCATATCCGCCTCGATGGCGACGCGGCGGTGGTCGAGGGTGTCGAGAAGCTGAAGGGCGCACCGGTGATGGCCACGGATCTGCGTGCCTCGGTGTCGCTCGTCATCGCGGGGCTCGCGGCTGAGGGCGAGACCACGATCAATCGGGTCTACCATCTCGATCGCGGGTTCGAGGCGCTCGAGGCGAAGCTCGGCCGCTGCGGCGCCCGGATCGAGCGGATCAGGGGCTAGTCATCAGCCGCTCGTCCATGCCTGTGGCGTTGCGGCGCCAGAAGATGGTGAAAGAGTATTATACCGACGACACGCTGAGCGTGAGGTTCTACGACGCGATCACGAGCGTCGATCCGCACATCCGTGGCGACGTGGATTTCTACGCAGCGTACCTGCGCTCACCGGGCGAGCGCGTCCTGGAGCTGGGCTGCGGAACCGGCCGCGTGGCCATCGCACTCGCAGCGCGAGGATTCGAGGCGATTGGCATCGATAATTCCGAGCCGATGCTGAGGCTCGCCCGCCTGAAGCGCGACAGACTGCCTCCGGCACGCGCAGGCAATGTCGACTTCCTCCAGCACGACATGGTCACGCTCGATGTTCCGGCACGGTTTCATCTGGTCGTGGTCCCCTATTACAGCTTCAATCACGTGAAGGGCGGGGACCTAAGGGCTCGCTGTCTCGGGACGATCGCGAAGCACCTTCTCCCGGAAGGTCGCGCGATCATTCACGCAGCTTCCCCCGAGATGTTTCTCGAGCCTCGGGCGACTCGAAAGAGCTTCTTTCAATTCCCGGACGCCGCCAACGCGCGCCTCGAAGTGACCTGGAACGAGGGAGCTCTCGACGAGGGCCAGCGACAATTCACGCAGGTGATCGAGTACGAGCTGCTTGCCGCGGACGGCGCTCGTCTTGCGTCGTCCGCCGAGCGTCTGAGTCTTTGGTGGTTCAGTGACGATGAACTGGAAGCCTCGGCCCGCGAGGCGGGATTGGAGCACGAGCGGACCTTCGGAAGCTTCACTTCGGAGCGGGGGAGCGCCCGGATCTATGTACTGAGAAAAGACGCTGCTAGCCGGCCGATCGCCAACCCGCCTCATGGGCGGGAGGGCGGGAAGGACCGGTTAGCCTGAGCCGCAGTGGCGGCGCTTGGCTCTCGCGCCGCGCCCGTTCTTAGTAGCCGCCGCCCGCAACAACCGCGCCGCGCTTGTGGCCGAAGCCCGGGATATCGCAACCGCAGGGGGTGTTGGGCGGCGCCGGCCGGGTGCGGCAATTGCCGCGCGACGTGACGCAGATGCCGCCCATCACCATGCGGGGCCGCTCCTCGTAGCGATCGCGGCGCCGGCGATGGCGGCGATCGTCATCGTCGTCCCAGCCGCCGCGGTAGCCGCCGCCTCCGCCATAGCCGCCGCCGCCATATCCGCCTCCGCCATAGTACTGCGCCGAAGCTGGCGCAGCGCCGATGAAGGCCAGCGCGGCCGCAGCGATGAGAATCCGCTTCATCATTTCCTCCGCTCCAAAACTCACCAGCCCCGGCCGAGCCTGTTCCTAGCCGTCGTAAGATGAACGCGCGGTGAGCCGAACCGTTGCGCTTGGCGAGGGGCGTCGCTACCTGAGCGCTGAAGCAAGAAGACGGGGTGGCGTCATGGAACTCCTGAAGCTCGTCGCGCTCGACGAGGAAGATCTCGCGGTCATCTCCACCCATCTCCAGGATGCGGTGGTCCGGGTCGGAGATCTCGCCTTCCTGCCGAAGGATCAGCGCTTCGCGCTCTGCGCCCGCCGCTTCGACTGGGAGTGCGGGCTTGACGAGCCGCCCAGGCGCCGGCTCACCGGGCTTCACTTCGAGCGGGTGATCGGCTGCAGATGCCGCGGCGTCGACCGCGCCAAGCCGGACCAGGTGCTGAACCTCCTCGGCATCGCCTTCGAGGAGAAGGACCCGCCCTCGGGCTGGGCGACGCTGCTCTTCTCCAACGGCGCCGCGATCCAGCTCGAGCTCGAATGCATCGAGACCCAGATGAAGGATCTAGGGCCGGTGTGGGAGGCGGAGGGGCGACCGGCGCACAATTTCCAGAGCGCCTGATGGCGCTGCGCCTCGACGCGCGAAACGAGGATTTCGAGCGCGCCTTCACAAAGCTCCTCGGGCAGAAGCGCGAGGTCTCGGAGGAGATCGACGATGCCGTCCGGGACATCATCGCCGATGTTGCGGCACGCGGCGACGCCGCACTGATCGACTATACGAGCCGCTTCGACGGGCTTGAGCTCACGCCCGAGAAGCTGCGTGTCGAGGACGAGGAGATCGAGGCGGCGGTCAAGGCCTGCCCGGCTGAGGCACTCTCGGCTCTGAGGTTCGCTAAACAGCGCATCGAGGCCTATCACGGCGCGCAGAAGCCCGAGGATCGGCTCTCGACGGACGCGCTCGGCGTCACGCTCGGCTGGCGCTGGACGGCGCTCGATTCGGTCGGGCTCTACGTGCCGGGCGGGACGGCGAGCTATCCCTCTTCGGTGCTCATGAACGCGGTGCCGGCGAAGGTCGCGGGCGTGCGTCGCGTCGCGATGGTGGCGCCGACGCCGCGCGGCGCGGCCAATCCGTTCGTGCTCGCGGCCGCAAAGCTTGCCGGGGTCGACGAGGTCTATCGCATCGGGGGCGCACAGGCCGTCGCGGCGCTGGCCTACGGTACGGCAAGCATTCCGCCGGTGGCGAAGATCGTCGGACCGGGCAACGCCTATGTGGCGGCGGCTAAGCGCCGGGTCTTCGGGCAGGTCGGGATCGACATGATCGCCGGACCTTCCGAGGTGCTGGTGATTGCCGACGAGAGCGCCAACGCGGAGTGGATCGCGGCCGATCTTCTGGCTCAGGCTGAGCACGACGGGGCCGCCCAGGCGATCCTCATGACGGACAGCGCGGCGCTGGCCGATGCGGTCGAAGCGGCGGTCGAGGCCCAGCTCAAGACATTGCCGCGGGCGGCGGTCGCCGGCGCGAGCTGGCGCGATTTCGGCGTCATCATCCTGGTGCGCCAGCTCGCCGACGCGGTGCCGCTCGTCAACCTGATCGCGCCGGAGCATCTCGAGATCGCGGCGCGCGATGCCGAGGCGCTCGCCGACAAGGTGCACAATGCCGGCGCCATCTTTCTCGGCAGTCATACGCCGGAAGCGATCGGCGATTACGTGGGTGGCCCGAACCACGTGCTGCCGACGGCGCGCTCGGCCCGCTTCTCCTCGGGGCTTGGCGTACTCGATTTCATGAAGCGCACGTCGATCCTCAAATGCGATCCTAAGTCGCTGCGCGCGCTCGGCCCCCCCGCGATTGCCCTCGCCCAGGCCGAGGGGCTCGAAGCGCATGCGCGCTCGATCGCGATCCGGCTTAAACCCTAGCGACAGCCGCGCCGCCGCACAGCGTGCCGTCGGAAGCGGCGCCGGAGAGACGGCCGAGGAGCTCGGCGAGCTTTTCCGCGTCGCTGCAGCCGATCTTCGACCCGACATGGCGCTCGATCGCCGCCGCATAGGCCGGCCACATGCGCTCGCGCAACGCGCGGCCGGCCTCAGTGATCGCGACGTGCTGTCCGCGTCCATCGTTCGGGCAGCCCAGGCGCTCGGCAAGTCCTGCCTTCTCGAGCCGGTCGATCAGCCGCGAGGTCGAGTATTGCGGCAGAAGCATGTGACGCTCGAGCTCGAACGGCCGCAGCCGGCCTTCCGGCGCACGGCTCAGTTCGAGAAGCGCATCGTACCAGGCGAGCGCCGGAAAGCCGGCCGCCTTCAGCTCCGCTTCGACCGCATCGAGCAGCGCGCCGCTGACGCGCACGAGGCGTGCCCAGGCCTGGACCGCGGCTTCGGAGGGGTTTGCGTTCATGCCCGAAATCTATTGGGTGCATGCACTTGCATCAAGCTTGACTCCGTGACGCACTGCACTTAATTGAATGCATCTGCATGAACCCGCAGAGCCGGCCAAAGGCCGGACCAACATGAGGTTTCGCCATGAAGCTCTACTACGCCCCTGCCGCCTGCTCGCTCGCCCCGCATATCGTCGCCCGCGAGGCCGGGCTGAAGA
The DNA here is from genome assembly GCA_029266525.1 of Microvirga sp. Taxonomy (GTDB): domain Bacteria; phylum Pseudomonadota; class Alphaproteobacteria; order Rhizobiales; family Beijerinckiaceae; genus JAJKJG01. Next base: position 12,459 of record JAQSWQ010000060.1, on the reverse strand, counting down.
TCGATCTCGACAAGCTGAATTTTGCGACCGGCAAGACCGAGGGCGGCGAGGATTTCGCCAAGGTCAACCCGAAAGGCTACGTCCCGGCGCTGCGCCTCGACAATGGCGAGGTTCTGACCGAGGTCGCGACTCTCGTGCAGTATCTCGCCGACCAGGCGCCGAAGTCCGGGCTCGCCCCCGCGAACGGGACTTTCGAACGCTACCGCCTGCAGGAGTGGCTGACCTTCGTCTCGACCGAGATCCACAAGGGCTTCGGTCCGCTGTGGAAGCCGGACACCCCCGACGCGATGAAGGAGATCGTGCGGGCGAACCTCGCCAAGCGATTCGCTTATCTCGACGAACAGCTTGCGCAGCGGCCCTATCTCACCGGCAATCGCTTCACCGCGGCCGACGCCTATCTCTTCACGGTGGTAAACTGGACGAATTTCCATAAGATCGACCTCAAGCCCTATCCCAACCTCAAGGGCTTCATGGACCGCGTCGCCGCTCGCCCGGCGGTGCAGCAGGCGCTGCAGGCTGAGGGACTCCTCAAGCAGGCGGCCTGAACCCTTACTTGCCGTCCCCGGGCTTGACCCGGCGATCTCGTTAGTTGGATCGGGATGGCCGGGCCGAGTCCGGCCATGACAAGGCCCGGAGGCCATGCTAGCGAGCCCGGCCTTGCGTCCTGTCTCGCGGATTTGTAGCTTCTTCACCGAAGGAGAACGCGCATGGCATGGGAAACCCCGGTCGTGACCGAAGTCGCGGTCGGCCTCGAAGTCACCTCGTATGTTTCGGGCGAGGACGGCGAAGGCGAGATCTGAGCTTTCGGCTCAGCGCCAGTTCGCGAGATAATAGGCAAGGTCGAGGATGTCGGCCTCGCTAAGCTGTCGCGCGATTTCCACCATCGACGGGTCGTACCCGCGCCGCTCCTGGGTGCTGTATTCGCGCAGCGCCTTGACGAGGTAGTCCTCGCGCTGGACCGCGATACGCGGGATCTGGTTCTGGCCCGAGAAATCCGGGCTGTGGCAGAAGCCGCAGCGGTGCCGGGCCGAGAGCGCGGCGCCCATCGCCATGCGCGCGGGATCGGCCGGACCGGCCGCGACCGGCGCCGGGAGCTTGGCGAGCTCGTCCGAGAAGCTGCGCAGGTCGTCGTCGGTCAGGTCCTTGGTCAGCTCATTCATAGGCTCGGCGATGCGCTGCCTCTCGCGAAAGACGTAGAGCTGGATCAGCAGGAAGGAGGGGGGCTGCCCGCCGAGCGACGGCACCTCCGGCGTTTCCGAGCGCCCGCTCTCGCCATGGCAGGCGAGGCACGGTGCCAGCCGCTCTTGGAGCGACCCGCTATGAGACGGAAGCGCAGCTCCGCAGAGGAGCGCCCCGGTCGCGACGATCTTAAGGAAGGGCTTCGAGAGGCAGGCCGGTCGCGGCGAAGCGCCCGGCCGGCCGCGCTCAGCCGCCATAACTCACGCGATAGACCGCGCCGTTGAAGTCGTCCGAGACCAGGAGCGAGCCGTCCTTCATGACCTCCACGTCGACCGGCCGCGCCACGTAATTGTTGTTCTCGAGAAACCCGGTCAGGAAGGGCTCGATCGACTTGACCGAGCCGTCCGGATTGAGCTTCGCCACGACGATGTCGCCGCCGAGCTTCTCGGTCCGATTCCAGGAGCCCCGCCGCGCGATGAAGATCGCGTTCCGGTACTCGGCCGGGAACATGGCGCCGGTGTAGAAGCGCATGCCGAGCGCGGCGGTATGGGCGCCGAGCAGCGCGACCGGCGGCTCGTAATCAGCGCAGGAGTGCCCCCAGCCGAATTCCGGATCGCGGAAATTGCCCTGGTGGCAATACGGGTAGCCGAAATGCTTCTTGCCCGCGGCCGTGACGCGGTTGAGCTCGTCCTCGGGCACGTCCTCGGAGAGCCAGTCGCGTCCATTGTCGGTGAAGTAGAGCTCCTTCGTTGTCGGGTGCCAGTCGAAGCCGACGGTGTTGCGCACGCCGCGGACCAGGATCTCCATGCCGCTGCCGTCGAGATTCATGCGCCGGATATGGGCGTAGTGGTTCGGGTCCGGGTCGTTGATGTTGGCGTTCGCGCCGACCGGCACATAGAGCTTGTCGTCGGGGCCGATGGCGATGAACTTCCAGCCATGCGGCTCGTCCTTCGGGAACTGGTCGTTGACGAGCGTCGGCTTCGGCGGGTTGTCGAGGTTGTCCTCGACGGCGTCGATCCGCGAGACCTTGGACAATTCGGCGATGTAGAGCGCGCCCTTGTGCAGCGCGAGCCCGTTCGGGCGGTGCAGCCCGGAGGCGATGACCTTGACCTCGCGCTTGCCGTCCTTCTCGCGGATGGCATGGACCTTGTCGATGAGCCGCGCGCCGACGAACACCGTGCCCTTGTCGCCGATGCGGATCGAGCGGGCGTTGGCGACGCCGGCCGCGAACACCTCGACCTTGAAGCCCGCCGGCGCCTTGAGCTTCGCGACCGGCAGCTTGTCGGCGGGCGTGGGAATCGGCGGCGGCGCGATCGGCGCGAGCCTCATCGCCCCGGGCGCGTCGGGACGTCCATAGAGCGCGGAGCCCGGCGCCGGCGGCGGCTGCGCAGCGGGGACCGCGGCCGGAGCCCCGCCCGGAGCGGGCTGCTGCGCGCCGGCCGGTGCCGCAGCGAGGAGACAGGCAACCGAACCCGTGACGGCCAAGGCGCGAAGGGCGCGATCGATCGGCATGATGTTTCCTCCCTCCTTTTCGCGTGCCGCGGGCCGAGCCGAAGCACGATGGGGCCAGTTTCGGCAAAGGCCGCCGCGGATGCAACAGGAGGCGGCACGTTCCGTCTTCGGCACACTGTCGATGAGTGTGGACGCGAGATTGGCGAACGCCGCCGCGCTCCCTATAGAGGCGGCGGTTCTCGGCCGATCGGTGAACGATGCCGGATGACGCATCCATCAGGCGCCGCCTCGTCGCGGTGACGCTCGACGACGCTTCGATCGGCCGCGGCAGCCCGGACCAGGAGCACGAGCGCGCCGTCGCCATCTACGACATCGTCGAGGCGAATTGCTTCGCCCTGCCCGAGCGCGACGGCGGGCCTTACGCGCTCCACCTCGCTCTGGTCGAGAATCGGCTCTGCTTCGACATCCGCACGGCGGACGGCGCGCCGATCGTCGCGCATCATCTCTCGCTCACGCCATTCCGCAAGATCATCAAGGACTACGAGATGGTCTGCGACAGCTATTATAAGGCGATCCGCACCGCTTCGCCCGCCCAGATCGAGGCGATCGACATGGGCCGGCGAGGCCTCCACAACGAGGCAGCCGAGCTCCTGGTGCAGCGGCTCGAAGGCAAGGTCGAGCTTGATTTCGACACCGCGCGGCGCCTGTTCACGCTGATCTTCGCGCTGCATTGGAAAGGGTGAGCGGTGGCGACCGGGAACGCCGGCCGGCCCGTCCAGTCGGTGCTTTTCCTATGCGCGCACAACTCGATCCGCTCGCCCATTGCCGAAGCCCTGGCCCGGCATTATTTCGGCAAGTCGATCTACTGCCAGTCGGCCGGCGTGAGGCGTGGCGATCGCGACCTCTTCATGGTCGCGGTGCTCGATGAGATCGGGATCGACGCCGGCAAGCACAAGCCGCGCACGTTGGCGGACCTGGAAGAGTGGGAGGGGCTCAATTTCGACCTCATCGTCACGCTCGCGCCCGAGGCTCATCACGCGGCGCTCGAGTTGACCCGCACGCTTGCGGTAGAGGTCGAGTATTGGCCGACGTCCGACCCCACCATCGTCCAGGGCTCGCGCGAGCAGATGCTCGATGCCTATCGCGACGTGCGTGACGGGCTGTCCTACCGGATCAGGACGAGGCTGAAGAGCTAAAGGCCGAGCGCCCGCAGCAACGCTACCGTTGCCAGTCCCGCGAACAAGGCCGCGAGCTCCCAGCGCACGGCGATCATGGTTGCGAGCGCGATGAGCACGCCCGCGACGGCAGGCGTCCCGGCTTGGGCCGCGAGCGGCGCCACGGTCGCGACCACGATCGAGCCCGGAAGCGCCCGCAAGCCTCGCGTGACGCGCGGGGTGAGGCGCACGCGGCTCATCAGCACGACCCCTGAGGCGCGGCAGAGATAGGTTGCGACCGCCATGGCGAGGATCGCCGCGTAGGCGCCGGCCGGCCCGGCGAGGAAGCCGTCAGTCATCGAGCAAGGCTCCGGCCAGCATGCCGGCGACTGCGCCTACGATGATGAAGGCGTAGCCCGGCAGGAGCGCCTGCGCCGCGAGCGCAGCCAACCCGGCGATAGCCCAGGGGCGCGCGAGCCGCGCGCCCTTCCACAGCGGCACCAGCATCGCCGCGAAGAAGATCGGCATCAGCACGTCGAGGCCGAGACGCTTCGGATCGGTGACGAGCGCGCCGGCGAGGTAGCCCGGGATCGTCGCGAACGTCCACACTACCCAGAGGAAGAGCCCCGCACCGAGCAGCATGCCGTGATCGCGCCCGCCCTCCGCATGGTAGCGGCTGCCCAGAAGCCAGTTGGCATCGGTCAGGAAGAAGACTTGCAGCGCGTTGCGCGCCTTAGGGGCGGGCGCGAGCCAGGGCTGGATCGCCGCGCCCATGAGGATCATGCGCGCGTTGACGATCGTGGTGACGGTCGCGACCGCAAGCACCGCAGGCCACGACCAAGCGTCGCGCCACAGCTCGAGCGCCACCATCTGCGAGGCGCCGCCATAGACGAGGCCGCTCATCACGACCGCCTGTGCGAGCGTCAGGCCCTTGCCGACCGCAGCCGCGCCGAAGGCGGTCGCGAAGACGAGCACGCCGGGCAGGAGCGGCAGACACAGCCGCGCGCCATGTGCCGCGGCCGCGAAGGTGAGGGGAGGTGAGGCCATCGTGAAGCGCGGAGGCGATGCCGCCTCCCGCCGTGTTCGTCAATGTGCGCCGGCGCGTGGTAGATCGGCGCGAGCGTCGCGTGAGCTCACGTCGGCACGCCGGCGCAGACGGAGTGAGTGGTGCTCGCCAGCCAGAGTGTCGCAGACGCGGCTGTCAGGTTCATCGACGCCCTGCCTGCCCGGGAACAGGCGCTGCCGAGCGCGCTCATCATTGCGGCCGGTTCGGTCGAGGAGCGCCGCGCGACGCTCCGTCAGCTCGTCGCGCGGGTGCTTGGCCGCGATCCCGGACAGGTCGAGATCGAGCATGCCCCAGAACGCCCGCCGGTCGTCGCGAGCCCCCCGGGCTCGGGACTTCATCTCTCGAGCGCCTCCCGCGGGGCCGTTGCGGTGCTTGGCGTGTCCGCCGCGCCGATCGGGGTCGACGTGGAGGCCGCGGACGAGGCGGGCGAGATCCCCTGGAACGCGCTCCATCGCGACGAAGCGGCGATGTTGCGCGCCCTCCATGGCCAGCCGCAGGCCATGGCCTTGGCCCGGCTGTGGTCGCTCAAGGAATCGTACCTGAAAGCGCTCGGCCTGGGACTAGGACGTGAGCCCGCGAGTTTTGCAGTCCGCTTCCGCGATGGGGAGCTTGCCCAGATCGACGATCCCGTCGCGCAGGTTCCGGTCGGCGACGCACGCACGACCTGGCGCAGCGTAGGCAAGGTTCGGAGCGCGGTCTCGGCGGTGGTCCTCGTGCCCCGCTGACGGCGCTTTCCGAACCGGCTTGACGCCTTCCGCGGCTCGGCTATTGCGAGAGGGCCAGGCCGGGCCCCTCTGGCAGCTCCGCAGGGCTGCGATGTCGGACTGGATCGTCGAAAGAGCGGCCTGCGTGCGATCGACCCTGCACCTCTGACGCCGAGCTTCGCCCGCCAGGGCGAACTTCGCCGCGGCGTGCGGGTCGAACGCCTCAGGGCGCCTAACCCGGACCGACACGAGACTGCGCATGAGCGAACTCCTCACTGGCCCAGCCCTGACCGCCTTCTTCCAGGTCGTGATGATCGACCTCGTGCTCGCCGGCGACAACGCCGTGGTGATCGGCCTTGCCGCCGCGGGCCTGCCCAAGGACCAGCGCAGCAAGGCGATCCTGATCGGCATCATCGCCGCAACCGTGCTGCGCATCCTGTTCGCGAGCGTCACGACGCAGCTCCTGCAGATCGTGGGGCTTCTGCTTGCCGGCGGCATCCTGCTGCTGTGGGTGTGCTGGAAGATGTGGCGCGAGCTGCGCACCACGGCGAAGGAGCAGCACGACGCGGCCGAGGCGCTCGCCAACGCCGACCTCGACGCGAGCGGCGGGATTGCCGAAGCGGCCCCGCGGAAGAGCCTGCGCGACGCGGTCTGGCAGATCATCATCGCCGACGTGTCGATGTCGCTCGACAACGTGCTCGCGGTGGCCGGCGCCGCGCGCGAGCACCCGGTGATCCTGGTCTTTGGCCTCGCGCTCTCGATCGCCCTCATGGGCTTTGCCGCGAGCTTCATCGCGCGGCTCCTCCAGCGCCACCACTGGATCGCCTATATCGGGCTCGCCATCATCCTCTATGTGGCGATCGAGATGTGCTACAAGGGCTGGCTCGAGATCTGGCCGAAGGTCGCCGGCTGACGGCGTTTCTCGAAAAAGCCGCCCGCCCGGGCGGCTTCCTCGTCAGGCGAGCGCGTCGGCGACGGCCTTGCCCGCGGTCTCGGTGTTCGCCGGCCCCTTGAGGTCGCCGGTGCGCAGCTTCGGCTCGGCGAGCACCTTCTCGATCGCCGATACGATCGCGCCCGCGGCTTCGGTCTCGCCGAGATGGTCGAGCATCATGGCGCCGGACCAGATCTGGCCGATCGGGTTGGCGACGCCCTTGCCGGCGATGTCCGGCGCCGAGCCGTGCACGGGCTCGAACACCGACGGGAATTTCCGCTCGGGGTTGATGTTGCCGGACGGGGCGATGCCGATCGTCCCGGTGCAGGCGGGCCCAAGGTCGGAGAGGATGTCGCCGAAGAGGTTCGAGGCGACGACCACGTTGAAACGGTCGGGGTTGAGCACGAAATGGGCGGTGAGGATGTCGATGTGGAACTGGTTCCACGCGACGTCCGGATAGTTCTTGGCCATCTCGTTCACGCGCTCGTCCCAATAGGGCATGGTGATCGAGATCCCGTTCGATTTCGTCGCCGAGGTGAGGTGCTTCTTCGGCGTCTTCCGGGCGAGCTCGAAGGCGTAGCGCAGCACCCGGTCGACGCCGATCCGGGTCATGAAGGTCTCCTGGACCGCGAACTCGCGCTCGGTGCCGGCGAACATGCGTCCGCCGACCGAGGAGTACTCGCCCTCGGTATTCTCGCGCACCACCCAAAAGTCGATGTCCCCCGGCTTGCGGTCGGCGAGCGGCGAGCGTACGCCCGGCATCAGGCGCACGGGGCGCAGGTTCACATACTGGTCGAACTCACGCCGAAAGAGAATGAGCGAGCCCCACAGCGAGATATGGTCCGGCACCTTCTCGGGCCAGCCGACGGCGCCGAAGAAGATCGCGTCCTGGCCGCCGATCCTCTCCTTCCAGTCCTCCGGCATCATGCGGTTGTGCTGGAGGTAGTAGTCGCAGGAGGCGAAGTCGTGCCATTCCTGCCTGATCTCGAAGCCGAACTTCTTGCCCGCCGCCTCCAGCACCCGGATGCCTTCCGGCACGACCTCCTTGCCGATGCCGTCGCCGGGGATCACCGCGACGTTATAGACGCGATTGGTGGCCATGATTTCCGTCCCTGCCGCTTAGTCGAGCGGCGACGGCCGCTTCTTTGCGGGCGCCTCGATATCCGCATCGCCTCTTGACGGCAAGGCGCGCCGGGTGCCTGAGAGCGTCACAGAGCCGGCGGAACCGGCCGTCGGAGGAAACGGAATGCAGAACTGGCTGAAGGGCCTCGTCGCGGGCGCGCTCGCCTTGGCAACCCCGGCGCTCGCCGCCTATCCCGAGCGCAATATCACGGTCGTGGTGCCCTTCGCGGCCGGCGGCGCGACCGATGTCATCGCGCGCATCTACGCCGACCACATGAGCCGCACGCTCGGCCAGCAGCTGGTGGTGGAGAACCAGACCGGCGCCGGCGGCACCATCGCCGCGACCCGCGTCTCGAAGGCGGCGCCCGACGGCTACACGCTGCTGATGGGCAACCTCGGCACGCAGGCGGCGAGCGTCGGCCTCTATCCGAACCTCGCCTATGACCCGCGCAGCGACTTCGCCCCGATCATGAACGCCGCCGCAACCCCCATGCTGGTCGCCGCCAAGAAGGACCTGCCGGTCAAGGATTTCCGCGAGTTCGTGGCCTATGTGAAGGCGAACGGCGCGAAGCTCAATTACGGCACCGGCGGCGTCGGGGCGACCTCGCATCTCACCTGCCTCTTCCTCGACACGCTGCTCGACGTGAAGGTCCAGCACGTGCCGTTCCGCGGCTCCGGGCCGGCGCTCAACGCGCTGCTTGCCGGCCAGATCGACTATGTCTGCGACCAGACCGTCGGCATCGTGCCGCAGATCCAGGCCGGGCAGGTGAAGGGGCTCGTCGCGGCCGTGAAGACCCGCATCCCCGTGATCCCCGACGTGCCGACCTCGGAGGAGCAGGGCTTGCCGCAGTTCCAGGCCTCGGGCTGGAATGCGCTCTTCGCCCCGAAGGGCACGCCGCCCGAGATCGTCGAGAAGCTCAACGCCGCCGCACGCGCCGCGCTCAAGGACGAGACCGTGAGGAAGCGTCTCCTCGACATCGGCGCCGAGCTGCCAGACGAGGCCGGCCAGACGCCTGCGGCTCTTGGGGAACTGGTACGAAGCGAAGTGGAAAAGTGGGTGCCCGTGATCAAGAAGGCGGGCGTAACCGCAAACTGAGCACCGCGCCGGCGAACCGCCGCTTGATCCCTTCACCCGCGCGTGCACACATGCGCTACAAAGAACTTTCCGGACGGCTGCTCGCCTGGGAGGAGCGTCATGCCCACGCACCTTGACGACCGAGCGCGGGAGCGCCGGAGGTTTGTCCGCGGGCCGCAGAACTTCGTGGCGGGGCTGGCGCTGATCGGGATCGCCCTTTTCGCCATTTGGGCGATCAGCGATCTCCCGCAGGGAACGCTGCGGTCCATGGGCCCCGCGATGCTGCCGCGGTGGCTCGCGATCGGCGTCGGCCTATGCGGCATCGCTCTTGCTGTCATCGGCCTCGTGAAGGAAGGCGACGGGCTCGGCCGCTCGGACTACAGCCCGATCGCCGCTATCGGCGCCGTGCTGATCCTCAGCGCGATCATCGCCTATGTGGCGTCGCTGGCCCTCGGCCGGGCCGAGCTCGGAACGATCTTCGGATACGTGTTCCTGGCGCTGTTCTACGGCACCGTCGTCGTCCTTTTCGCGCTCTCGTTTTCGCGCGAGGAGTGGCTCACCGCGACAGGGCTGCGCGGGCCCTTTTTCGTCGTCGCCGGCATCCTCGCCTTCGCAATCACGATTCGCATGTTCGGGCTCGTCATCGCCGGGCCGCTCGCCATGGTGATCGGGGGCTTCGCGACGCCGGAGGTGCGCGAGAAGGAGATCCTGATCTTCGCCGCCGTTCTGACGGCGTTCTGTGTCGGGCTCTTCCGTTATCTCCTCAACCTGCCGATCCCGATCCTGATCATTCCCGGCGTCGTGCACATCTGAGCGGGCCCGCCATGACCGAAATGCTTGCCAATCTCGGCCTCGGCTTCTCGACGGTCTGGAAGATCGCCTGGATGACCGACCCGCTGATGGGGATGGCCTGGCCGGTCCCGATCAACCTGCTCCTGTGCTTCATCGGCTGTCTCGTCGGGACCCTGATCGGCGTGCTGCCCGGGGTTGGGCCGATCGCGACCATCGCGATGCTCCTGCCGATCACCTTCGGCCTCGACCCGATCGGCGCGCTGATCATGCTCGCCGGCATCTATTACGGCGCCCAGTACGGCGGCTCGACCACGGCGATCCTGGTCAACATCCCGGGCGAGGCGAGCTCGGTCGTGACCACGCTCGACGGCCACGAGATGGCGCGGCAGGGCAGGGCCGGCATCGCGCTCGGCATCGCGGCGATCGGATCGTTCTTCGCGGGGACGGTTGCGACGGTGATCATCGCGGCCCTCGGCGCGCCGCTCACCAAGCTCGCCCTCGTGTTCGGGCCGGCGGAGTACTTCTCGCTCATGGTGATGGGCCTCGTCTTCGCGGTCGTGCTGGCGCGCGGCTCGATCCTGCGGGCCATCGCCATGATCGTCCTCGGCATCCTGCTCTCGACGGTCGGCACCGATCTCGAGACCGGCCAGGAGCGCATGACCTTCGGCCTGCCCTTCCTCTCCGACGGCATCGACTTCGCCGTGCTCGCCATGGGCCTGTTCGGCATCGCCGAGATCCTGCGCAACCTCGACCACACCGAGACCCGCGACGTGGTGCGACAGGCGATCGGCCGGCTCTTGCCGAACAAGCAGGACTTCAAACAATCCGCCCTGCCGATCCTGCGTGGCACCGCGATCGGTGGCGCGCTCGGCATTCTTCCCGGCAATGGTGCTGTGCTCGGGCCTTTTGCGGCCTACACCGTCGAGAAGCGCATCGCCAAGGACCCACGCCGCTTCGGGCGCGGCGCCATCGAGGGCGTCGCGGGGCCGGAGGCCGCGAACAATGCGGGGGCGCAGACCTCGTTCATCCCGCTCCTCACATTGGGCATCCCCCCGAACGCCGTCATGGCCCTGATGGTCGGGGCCATGACCATCCACGGCATTGTTCCGGGGCCCCAGGTCATGACCAAGAACCCGAACCTGTTCTGGGGCATGATCGCCTCGATGTGGGTCGGCAACCTGATGCTCCTGATCATCAACCTGCCCCTCGTCGGCCTCTGGGTGCGCCTCCTCAAGGTGCCGTACCGGCTGATGTTCCCGGCGATCCTGATGTTCTGCTGCATCGGCATCTACTCGATCAACAGCCTGCAGACCGACGTGATGTGGATCGGCATCTTCGGCGTGATCGGCTATGCCCTGATCAAGTTCGGCTTCGAGCCGGCGCCGCTGCTCCTCGGCTTCGTGCTCGGCAAGCTGATGGAGGAGAACCTGCGCCGGGCGCTCATCATCTCGCGCGGCGACATGATGACCTTCCTCGATCGCCCGATCAGCCTCGGGCTGCTCGTCGTCGCCGCCCTGCTCCTGATCATCGCGCTCCTGCCGACGATCCGGAAGAGCCGCGACGAAGTCTTCGTCGAGTAGCTGCAACTTGACAACTACGACCGCGTTGGCCATCCGCGCCTTCAACCGGCCCGTGCTGGAACAAGCCCTTTGGGAGGGAACCGTGAAGAAAACCATTCTCGCCGCCGCTGCCGCGCTCGGCCTCGCCGCGACCAGCGCGCAGGCGCAGCCGAACTGGCCGACGCGGCCGGTGACCATGATCGTGCCCTTCGCGGCGGGCGGACCGACCGACGTCGTCGCCCGGATCGTCGGCGAGCACATGTCGCGCACGCTCGGCCAGCAGATCGTGATCGAGAACGTCGCCGGCGCCGGCGGCACCACCGGCATCACCCGGGCGAAGCAGGCGGCTCCCGACGGCTACACCATCGCCATGGGCCACATGGGGACGCACGGGGCGGCGCCGGCGCTCTACCCGAACCTGCGCTACGATCCGGCGAAGGATTTCGAGCCGATCGGGGTCGCCGCCGGCACGCCGATCCTGATCGTCACGAAGAAGGACTTCCCGGCGAACAGCCTCAAGGAGTTCATCGACTACGTGAAGGCGAACGGCGCGAAGCTCAACGAGGCCCACGCCGGCGTCGGCTCGGTCTCGCACACCACCTGCACGCTCCTGCAGTCGATGATCGACGCGAAGTTCACCCGCGTCGCCTATCGCGGCACCGGGCCCGCCCTCAACGACCTCGTCGCCGGCCAGGTAGATTTCGGCTGCGACCAGATCGTCAACCTGGTGCCGCAGATCCAGGCCGGCACCATCAAGGCGATGGCGATCGCGACCGCGGAGCGCTCGGCATCCCTGCCGAACGTGCCGACCACCAAGGAGGCCGGCCTGCCCGATTATCAGGTCAGCGCCTGGAACGCGGTGTTTGCGCCGAAAGGCACGCCGAAGGAGATCACGGCGAAGCTCGCCGACGCCCTCGACAAGGCGCTCTCGGACGAGAACGTGCGCAAGCGCCTGCACGAGCTCGGCGGCGTCATCCCCGAGGGCGCCGACCGCGGCCCGCAGGGCCTGCAGAAGCTCGTCGAGACCGAGGTCGCCCGCTGGACGCCGGTGCTGAAGGCCGCGGGGGTCACGGCCCAGTAGCGCCGGCGGATCTCGCCTCGGCGGCGGTCATTCCCGACGGAGCCGAGGGGCAAGGGCTCGGCGATCGGCAACGCGCGGTGCGTCCCGCATCGTGCCTGCGACGCCTCCCGGGGCGAGTTGGCGCCCCGGGCGCGCCGGCCCGCGCCGGCCATCGCCTTGAAAAGCCCGAGACCCGGCATTACACCCACCTCGCGTGCCGCCGTAGCTCAGTTGGTTAGAGCACCAGATTGTGGATCTGGGGGTCGCCCGTTCGAGCCGGGCCGGCGGTACCATCGATTGATCAAGGACTTAGTGCGGTTGCGGGGCCGCCTCCAAGCCGCTTCTCTCCACACCGGGTAACAAAC
>JAQSWQ010000059.1 GCA_029266525.1 Microvirga sp. | reverse complement strand
CCAATCCAGCGATCGCTCCACCGCCTTGCGCCAGCCCGCGTAGAGCCCGTCGCGCCGCTCGCCCGGCATTGCCGGTGTCCAGCGCTTGTCGACGCTCCAATTCGCAACGAGCTCGTCCGTCCCCGACCACACGCCGGTCGCAAGCCCCGCGGCGTAGGCGGCGCCGAGCGCCGTCGTCTCGACGACCTCCGGGCGCACGACCGGCACGTCGAGGATGTCAGCCTGGAACTGCATCAGGAGCTCGTTCACGACCATGCCGCCGTCGGTGCGCAGCTCCCTCACCGTGATGCCGGTGTCCTTTACCATCGCATCGAGCACGTCGCGCGTCTGGTAGGCCGTCGCCTCCAATGCAGCGCGGGCGATGTGGCCCTTGTTCGCGAAGCGTGTGAGGCCGCCGATGAGGCCGCGCGCCGCCTCGTTCCAATAGGGCGCGTAGAGGCCGGAGAAGGCGGGCACGATCACGACGCCGCCATTGTCCTCGACCGTGCGCGCGAGCGCCTCCACGTCGTCGCTTGACCCGATGAGTCCGAGATTGTCACGCAGCCACTGCACCAGCGCGCCGGTAATCGCGATCGAGCCTTCGAGGGCATAGACGGGCCTCGCCTGGCCGAACTTGTAGCCGAGCGTCGTGAGGAGGCCGCAGGTGGATGGGAACGGCCTCTCGCCGGTGTTCATGAGCATGAAGCAGCCGGTGCCGTAGGTATTCTTGGCCTCGCCCGGGTTGAAGCAGGCTTGTCCCACGAGTGCCGCCTGCTGGTCGCCGAGGATGCCGGCGATGGGGACACCCGCGAGCGGCTCGCGCGCCTCCGCATAGACCTCGCTCGACGATACGATACGCGGCAGGCAGGCGCGCGGGATGCCAAACAGCGACAGGATCTCCTGGTCCCAATCAAGCGTGGCGAGGTCGATCAGCTGCGTGCGGCTCGCATTGGTGACGTCAGTGATGTGGAGCCCGCGGTCCCGCCCGCCGGTGAGGTTCCAGACGAGCCAGGCGTCGATCGTGCCGAAGAGCGCGGTGCCGCTCTCCGCCTTGGCACGCGCCTCCGGCACATGATCGAGGAGCCATTTGAGCTTGAGGCCGGAGAAGTAACTGGCAAGCGGCAGCCCGGTCTTCGCCCGCAGCCGGTCCTTGCCGCCCTCGCGGGAGAGCTCGGCGACAAGTCCCTCGACGCGCGTGTCCTGCCACACGAGCGCATTGTGCAGCGGCGCGCCGCTGTAGCGGTCCCATAAAACAGTGGTCTCGCGCTGGTTGGTGATGCCGATTGCCGCGAGATCGCAAGGGCCGAGCCCCGCCTTCGCCAGCGCCTCCGCGATCACGCCTTGCGTGTTGCGCCAGATCTCGAGCGCATCGTGCTCGACGAGGCCGGCCTTCGGATAAATCTGTGCGTGCTCGCGCTGGGCGAGCGACACAACTCCCCCTGCCTTGTCGAAGACAATGAAGCGCGAGCTTGTGGTGCCCTGGTCGATCGCCCCGACATAGGCCGGCATGGTTCTCTGCCTCGAACCAGTCTAGTGGTATGGGTCGGCCGCGTCGCGCAGCCCGTCGCCCATGAAGTTGAAGGCGAGCACGACGATCACCACCGGCAAGATGGGGAAGAGGAGCCAGGGGTGGAGCTGAACGGCGGCGAGGTTCTGCGCCTCGTTGAGGAGCACGCCCCAACTCGTCACCGGCGGCCGCAGGCCCAACCCGAGGAAGGATAGCGCCGTCTCCCCGAGGATCATCGACGGGATCGACAGCGTCGCCGAAGCGATGAGATGGCTCATGAAATTCGGGATGAGATGGCGCGCGATGATCCGCTTCTTCGAGGCGCCCATGAGCTCGGCAGCGCGGACGAAGTCTTCCTCGCGGAGCGCAAGCAGCTTCGAGCGCACCGCGCGCGCAAGGCCGGGCCAGTCGAGCAGGCCGAGGATGATGGTGATGCCGAAGAAGACGAGGACCGGACTCCAGTTCGGCGGCAGCGCCGCCGAGAGTGCGAGCCACAGCGGCAGTTCGGGAAGCGAGCGCAGGATCTCGATCATGCGCTGCACGACGTGGTCGACCCAGCCTCCGAGATAGCCCGCGACCCCGCCGAAGAAGAGCCCCAGCGCGAACGAAACAGCGATACCGACGAGTCCGATCGTGAGCGAGATCCGCGCCCCGTAGATGATGCGCGAGAAGAGGTCGCGCCCCAGCCGGTCCGTGCCGGCGATGAACAAAGTGCCGTCTTTCGGCGGGCAGAACAGATGGAAATCGGCGTGGATCACGCCCCACATCTCGTAGGCGTCGCTGCGGCAAAAAAAGCGCAGCGCCTGGGGCGTCGTCTTGTCAAAGACGTAGTCCCGCTTGAAGGTCTCGAGGTTGAAGGTGAATTTGTACGGATAGACAAAAGGCCCGACGAAGCGGCCCTCGTGGAAGAGGTGCACGCCCTGCGGCGGCGCGTAGAGGAAGTCTCCGTTGCGCCTGGTCTGGTTGTAGGGCGCGATCGCCTCGACGAACGGCACCATGAGGTAGAACGCGAGGAGCACGAATGCGGAAGCCACGGCGACCTTGTGGCGCCGGAACTTCCACCACATCAGCTTCCAGGAGGACGCCCGGTAGAAGGCTTCGCTCTCCGCGCCCGTAGGCTCGGCGAGCCCGGGGTCGAAGGGCGCCGTGTCGACGTAGTGGCGCGGCCGCGCGGGCGCTTCGATGTTCACTAGCTGCCCCCGAGCCGGATACGCGGGTCGAGCCACGCGAGCAGGAGGTCCGAGATCAGCATGCCGACCACGGTCAGCATGGCGACGAACATCAGGATGAAACCGGCCAGGAACTGGTCCTGAGTCTTCAGCGCTGCGAGCAGGATGGGCCCGACGGTCGGCAGGCTCAGCACCAGCGAGACCAGGATCGAGCCGGAGACCAAGTGCGGCAGGAGGTTGCCGATATCCGAGATGAAAGGGTTGAGCGACATGCGGAAGGGATACTTGAGCAGCGCCTTGCGCGGCGGCAGCCCCTTCGCCTTGGCGGTCACGTAGTACTGCTTGCCGAGCTCATCCAAGAGGTTGGCCCGCATCCGCCGGATCATCGCGGCGGTGCCGCCCAAGCCGATCACGAGCGTGGGCACGATCAGATGCGAGGCGAGCGACTGAACCTTGCCCCAGCTCCAGGGCTGGTTGGCGTAAGCCGGGTCGTAAAGCCCGCCGATGGAAATCCCGAACCAGCGGTTCGAGTAGAACAGCAGGATCAACGCGAGGAGGAAGCTCGGCGTCGCAAGCCCGATATATCCGATGAAGGTCGCGAAATAGTCGCCGAGCGAGTATTGGCGGGTCGCCGAGTAGATGGCGATCGGGATCGAGACGAGGTGGACGAAGATCACGACGGCGATGTTGACGAGGAGCGTCAGCCAGAGTGCGTCGCCGACGACGTCGTTGACCGGCTTGTCGTATTCGAAGGACCAGCCCCAGTTCCCCTGAAGGAGCCCGTTGAATCCGCCTTCCGGACCGGGCCAGACACCGATCCAGATCAGGTATTGCTCCCAGACTGGGCGATCGAGCCCGTATTGCTTGATCAGGAACTCGGCTTTGGCGGCGGACGCGGCCTCTCCCTGCGCGCGCAGCTCAGCGATCTGGTTCGTGAGGAAGTCGCCCGGCGGCAGCTTGATGATGAAGAAGACAAGCGCCGAGATGATGGCGAGCGTCACGGCCATCGTCAGGGACCGTCGCAGCAGGAAAAGGATCATCGAGCGAAAGCCTCTCTCCCGCTCGCCTTGTCCCAATAGAACTCGTCGACCCGGTAGACGCCAAGCATCGAGGTAGGATCCCAGCTGTAGAGCGCCTTCTTGGGCACGTTGATGAGGCCGTTGCGCACCACGACCGGCTGGAGCGCGCCAGCGATGGTGCCGATGGACCACTGATTCTCGACGTGGTTCTGAAGCATCTCCCGCCAGGTCTCGGCCTGAACGGCGGCGTCGCCGGTGGACATCCAGCGCGCGTAGAGATCGAGCAGGCGCTTCGCTTCGGGGATGTCGCAAGCCTCGCCGTTCTTGCCCTTGGTCTCGACGTACTGGCCCCATTTCGGCCAGGAGTAGAAGGTCTGCATCATCGGCGCGAGCTCGGTTGGAGCCATCGCGGCGGTCGGGACCGCGAGGTCGATACCTTGCGCCGCGACCATGATGGTGAGGCCAGAATAGGCGCGGTTGCGCAGGATGGTGCGGTCCTGCGGCTTCACGAAGAGCTTGACCCCGATCTCGCGCCAGAACTCGGTGATCAGCGTCAGCCCGTCGACGACGAGCCCGCCCTCGCCGTCGGTCTCGACGATGATCTCGAGCTCGCGCCCGTCCGGCAGGAGGCGGATGCCGGCGCCGTTGCGCTTCGTCAGCCCGATCTCGTCGAGAAGCCGCGAGGCCTCGGCGGGATCGTAGCCGGCGTTGTGCTTGCGGAGCTCGGGCGAGAAGAGCGGGCTCTCCTCCATGACGGTGTTGTTGCCCTCCTTGCCGAGGCCGAAGATGAGCGCGTTGTTGAGCGTGCGGCGGTCGATGCCGAGCGAGAGCGCGCGTCGGTAGCGAACGTCGCGGTTAAGCGCGCGCCAGACCGGGTCGACCGCGTTGAGGTTCGGATAAAGCGCAAGCTCGCTGCCGCGCGCGATCGGCCACAACAGCGTCCGGTAGCCCTTCGCCCTCTCGCCCTCCTTGAGAATAGGGATGTCGCCCATGCTGAGGCCGCGGAAGAGAAGATCGAGCTCGCCGGCATTGGCCTTCGCGGCCAGGAGGCCGCTCGCCGCCACGTCGAGCAGGACGCGGTCGATATAGGGCAGCTGCTGACCGGCCGTGTCGACCCGGTGGTAATAAGGATTGCGCTCGAACACGAAGCGGGTCGCGGGCGCGGCGTTGGTAACCCGCCAGGCCTGCAGGGTCGGCAGCTCCGGGTTCGAGTTCTCGAACATGTCGTCCATGCGGTTGTGGAGCGCCGCCCAGGATTTCATCTTCTGCTTCTTGGCGTTCTCGTCGAGCTTCGCCTTGTCGGCGTATTTCGCGTGGAACTGCTTGAGGTAATGCGCCGGGCGATAGAGGTAGGGATCGCGCGGCGCCGCGAGCTGCGGCAGGAAGCGCGGGTTCGGCTTATCCCAGCTGTAGCGGATGGTGCGCTCGTCGAGGATCTCGAACTTAGGTGCCTTGCCCTCGACGAGGAGGAACTCCGGGATGCCGGCCGGCGAGAGCTCCTTGTTGTTGGTGATGTCCTGCCAGTAGTAGCGGAAATCCTCGGACGTAAAGGGCTTGCCGTCCGACCAGCGGTGGCCTCCGCGCAGGTGGAACGTGAAGACGCGGTCGCCCTCGTTGTCGAAGGCGCGCAGGAGGTCGGGCTTGAGCTCGAGGGCCTCGGTGTAGCCGGCGAGCCGCGCGTAGGAATGGACCGACATGTAGCGGATGTCGCGGGCGCGGCTGACGAGGCTCGTCGCCTCGCCGCCGTGCTTTCCGACCGTGCGGCCCTTGGCGGCGAGGTCGACGACGAGCGGTTCCTTCGGGAGGCGCTCGCCGACCGCCGGCAACTCGCCCTTGCCGACGCGTTCGGAGAACATCGGCGTCTCGACATAGCTCTGGGCGAGCACGGGGGAGGCGAGCGCGAGCGCGAGCGCCGCAGCCGCGCCGGAAAGGCGCATCCTCAAGAACATCACGCCGCCTCCTTCAGGCTCGAGCTTGTCAGCCGGAGCTTGTGCCCCGGCTCGATCTCCACCATCGTGCCGACCTCTCCCGCGGTAAGTCGGAAGGGCTCGGGCCATTTCGCCGGATCCGAGAAGCGGTCGACCCTGAGCTTCGCGAAATCGAGCGGCCGGTCGATGTCCGGATCAGGCACCGCGGCGAGCAGCGCCTGCGTATACGGGTGCGCCGGGTTGCGGAAAAGCGCGACCTTCGGCGCCTCCTCGACGATGTAGCCGCGGCACATGACGGCAATGGTGTCGGCGATGTAATCGACAACCGCGAGGTTATGGGAAACGAAGAGATAGGACAGGCCGAGAGCGCTCTGCAGGTCTTTCAGGAGGTTGAGCACCTGGGCCTGGACCGAGACGTCGAGCGCGGAGACCGGCTCATCGCAGAGAAGCACCTGCGGCTCCAGCGCCAGGGCGCGGGCGATGCCCAGGCGCTGGCGCTGTCCGCCCGAGAAGGAATGCGGGTAGCGGCGCAGCGAGCGCCGGTCGAGGCCGACCATCTCGAGGAGCTGCTTCGCCCGGCCGAAGCGCTCGTCCGGCGTGCCGATGTCATGGATGCGCAGCGGCTCGGTCAGGCTCTCGTAGACCGTCATGCGCGGGTTCAGGGACGAGAACGGGTCCTGGAAGACGAACTGGACGGCGCGCCGATAAGCCTTGAGGCCGTCGCCCTCGAGCGCGAACACGTCCCGCATCCCGCTGCCGTCGTCGAAAAGGACGCGGCCAGAGTCGGGCGTGAGCGCCCGCATGATCATCTTCGAAACCGTCGTCTTGCCGCAGCCCGATTCGCCGACGAGGCCGATGGTCTTGCCTCGGGGCAGCTCGAGGCTAATGCCGTTGACGGCATGGATCAGCCTCGTGCGGCCGCTGAACCAGCCCGCGCGAAGCGTGAAGGTCTTGCATAGCTCCTCGGCCTTGAGCACCGGCCCGGCGTTGGCCGGCGCGTTCGCGCGTTCCGTCGACCCGTTGGCGAGGATCGCGCTCTTGATCTCCCGAATAGGCGTGAGGCGCTCGCCCGGCTCCATGTCGAAGCGCGGCACCGCGCGCATCAGCGCCGTCAGATAAGGGTGCTGCGGCCGTCTCAGGATCTCCTCGCGCGGGCCCGCCTCGACGACACGGCCGCGATACATGACGACCACCTCGTCGGCCATGTTTGCCACCACGCCGAGATCATGGGTGATCAGGAGCATCGACATCTGGGTCTCAGCCTGAAGCTCGCGCATCAGGTCGAGGATCTGGGCTTGCGTCGTGACGTCGAGCGCCGTCGTCGGCTCGTCGGCGATGAGGAGGGCGGGGCGCGTGATCAGCGCCATCGCGATCATGGCACGCTGGCGAAGCCCGCCGGAGAGCTCAAAAGGGTACGTCACGAGCGCGCGCTTGGGATCGGGGAAGCCGACCCGAGCGAACACGTCCACGGCGCGCTCCTCCGCCTCGGCCTTTCCGGCCTTGGCGTGGATGATGAGCGCCTCGCTGACCTGGTCGCCGACCGTGTGCAGCGGCGAGAGCGAGGTCATCGGCTCCTGGAAGATCATGGCGATACGGCCGCCGCGCAGGCTGCGCATCGCCTCCCCCTCGGCGTCGAGCCGAGCAATGTCGATTGGGGGAGCGTTGTCGCGCGGGTCGTCGAAGAGGATCGAACCGCTCCCGATGCGCGCGATCTTCGGCAGGATGCGCAGGATCGCCTGGGCCGTTACCGACTTGCCTGAGCCCGACTCGCCGACGATCGCTATCGTCTTGGCGCGCGGCACGTCGAAGGACAAGCCGTCGACGGCCCGGAAAGCGCCAGCATCGGTCGTGAAGTCGATCGAGAGATCCCTGATCGACAGGAGCGGGGTCTTCAAGCGTTTTCTCTCCAAACCCTCGGCGTCTTTGACGCTCGATTGAATATCTCTGTCACAGCCCGATGACGCGCGCTTCTCCTATCGAAACAATGCGCGCGGCGACGGAAAGATCAACCTGTCGTAGCTCCTCAGACGGCCGAGCAGCGCCTCTAAGAAACGCCACCCAGCCTCGTCGTGGATGAGGTGATGGGTCAAGAGACCGATCGGCTCTTCTGGATCGGCCGCGCCGTCAAGCCGCGCCGCGACTGCCGAAGCGAGCCGCGCCACGATCGCCTCTCCCGGCAGAAAGCAGCGGGAGCCTGCCCAATCGATCGGGTCGATATGCGCGTCGATCCGGGCGAGCCCGGAAGGGGCTCCTCGTCCGTTGCGTGCGCTGAAGGACGAGAAACCGCGGTATCCAAGCTGCGCCAGCAGCGGCAGAAGCTCAGGAACCACCCGGTTCCACGGAGGCACGAAGACTCTCAGGAGCTTTTCGCCAACGGCCTTTCGGGCGCGCTGGAGCCCCGACGCGGCATCGTGGCTCAAGATTTCGAGCGGGCGATGAGGGCCGAACTCCGCTTTCTTTTGCCCGGGCGGCGCATGGTTCCGGTGGGAAAATCCGTGCACGACAATATGCGCCTGCGGCTCGTCGCCGAGGCGTTCGGTCAGGGACCGCTCGAGGCCGGCGGGAATCGCGGCCAGGGCGATCGATAGGTCAAACCTGCGCGCCACCTCGAGCAGCCTGTCCAGAGCCGGGGTGTAGGCGACCACATCGTCGTCGCGCCACCAGAATGCGACGGTCTGCCCAGCGTCGGCTGTGCGGCGGAGCACATCGTCGAGCGGACCCCACTCCCAAGCGGCCCGCCAGACCGATGGCGCGCGTCCCTGCGCAAGACGCTCGACCAGGGCCACGGTCTCGCGCGCGCCATCGAACTTGATGTCGGCTGAGGATGGAACTCTTCGCGAGGCGACCGCGGCCTTAAGGTTCTCGGCCGACAGCTCCGATTCCAGCAGGACCTGCGCCAGGCCGAGCGCCGCGAGCCTTTCGGCGCGCAGCCGCTGCTCGGTCTCGCGCCCGCCCTCGAACGGCACAAGGACTGCCGCGGCGCCGGTGCGCAGAACATCGACCGCAGTGTTGTAGCCGGCTTGGCTCACCGAGACCGCAGCCCGGGCGAGGAGCACCCGAAAATCGGAGCGGGCGCGTTCTACACTGGCATTTCCTGGAGCTGTTGCTCGGAGGGTCTCGAAGCTGCGCTCGTCGACGCCGGCGCCGACCAGGATGCGCCAGCGCATTCCCGATGCGAGCCGCGCTGCCTTCAGGGCGGCTCGATAGAGCGGCAGGCTCGCGGCGCTAGACCCGCCCGATACTACGACGCCGCTCCGCGGGCGCTCGTGCTTCGCCGAGGGCGGGCCCTCGTCGACGTATCCGGTGTAGCGGATCATTGGCTCGATCGCGGTATCCACGGGCCAGGAGAGCTCGATCGGTGCGACACGGGGGTCCGCGTGGACGAGCACCGCGTCGTAGAAGGTCGACAATCGCTCGTGTGTCTCTGCGACGCGCTCGGGCTTTGCGGGCGCGACAAGGATGTCGCGTGCCGATGAGACGACGAGGGGGCGCGGCTTGCGTCGGTGCGCTTCCTCCAGAAGCGCGATGAACTCCTTCGCCAGCACGCGGCGGCCGAACGGAAACAGCTCCGTGATCACCACATCCGGCTTCGCTGCCCGGAATGCCTCGAGCAGCATGGTCCGGCGCCGGGCGAGCCGCTCCGTCGCGATCGCATGACCGGCTTCATCGAGAAGCGCTCTGAAGTCGCTTCCGGCCGTCCGTACCGGCGGGAGTTGCACGAATTCGAAGCCCGCGCCGGCAATCAGCGCGGAGGGCATGCCACCGGACACCAATGTCGTCTCGTGTCCGGCCCCTGCGAACGCGCGGGCAAGCGCCGCCGCACGGGTGAGATGGCCAGCGCCGAGAAGATGCGTCACCGCGATGAAGATCCGCAGTGTCACGGGAGCGCCGCCTCAGCCATGAGCGGCAGCAGGCCGTCCCGCAGCCGGTTGGCCGCGTGCTCGACGCCACGGTCGGTCGTGACGAAACTGCGCGCCGCGGCTCCGAATCGGCGCCGCCTTGCCGGGTCGCGGAGGAGCGGTCTGAGCGCAGCTGCGAAGGCTGCGGCATCGCCGGGCGCGGCGAGCACGCCCGTCCTTCCGTCGCTCACCACGCTCGCGACGCCGGCATAGCCGCCGGCCAGCACCGGACAGCCGAAGGCCTGTGCTTCGAGCAACACCATGCCATAGGCCTCGTTGACGGCGGGCCAGACAAACAGGTCAGCACACCGGTAAAGCGCGGCAAGAGTGGCGCGCTCCTCGATCCGGCCATGCAGGGTGATGCGATCGCCGAGTCGGGCAAACACGCGTTCGACCTCGGCACGCGCTTCGCCGTCTCCAACGATGTCAATTGTCCAGGGCTGGTCCGAGACGCTGGTGAGCGCCTTCGCGAGCACCCGGTATGAGGCTAGCTTGTCGCCTGCCCGCATCATCGCGACGGAGAGCAGGCGCGGTGGCCGGCCGCTCTCGGCAAGATCGATGCGGGAGGGCTTAAGGGCCGGCGCCGGCCATTCGGAAAAATCGATGAAGGGCGGTAGATCGAGGATGCGCTGGCCCTGGTGGCGGTTGCGCTCAAGCGCCTCCCGGTCCGCTCCCGTCAGGGAAAACACGACGTCCGCCCGATCGAGCGCTGCCTCGGCGCCTTCGTGCGCGAGCGCCCAGGCGCCCCCCGCGCGCTTACCGGCGCGGGAGGCCTCGGCGACGACGTAGGGTACCTTGAGGGCGTCTGCGACCCGCGGCCCAATCCAGTCCGGCGCCTTGTAGTAGACGTGGTAGGTGAACCAGAGCCGCGGGCGCTCGAACTCGGCGCTGGCACGCCACCTTTTGATCAGACGCTCAGCCTCGCCGAGCGAATCCGCTCGGGTTCGGTTTTGAAAGGCGGCGTCGCCGCGTCCGTCCCATGTCCGCAACTTGCTTGCGAGGGCGGGCGCGAACCCCGCTCGACGCAACGCCTTCATGAGGAGCCTCGCCATGGTGCGGTCGCCCGACGGCGACGGGTGGTCGGGGCTCTTCATGGGTGCGTAGAACGCGATCGGGAAGCTGTCGCGCACGAATCAGGCGACCTTCTTCAGCGCTTTAGGGGGTGCCGCCCGCACATGGGCGCGTAGACGCGCATCCAAGAGGTTGATCGTCCGGTCCATCCCGAAGTCGCGCCGGAGCCGCTCGTAAGCTGCAGCTCCCATGGTCGCCCGCCGAGCCGGGTCGCGGCAAAGGAGGTTGATCGTGTTCGAGAGCGCCTCCCAGTCGCCAGGCGGGACGAGCTCGCCCTCCACCCCGGCGCGAAGGAATTCCGGGATGCCGGCGAAGTCCGTTGCGGCAATCGCGAGGCGCTGGCCCGCGGCCTCGAGCAGCACGTTCGGCAGGCCGTCGCGATCGCCTGAGTCCGCCTCCTTGGCCGGCAACACGAAGAGGTCCGACTCCTGCAGGAGCTGTACGACTCCTGGCTGGACCGCAGCGCCGAGGAAGGCAATCCTGCCCGCAACGGCGCTGCGTCCGGCGCGCGCCTTGAGCTCCTCGAGAAGCTCGCCCCCCCCGACATGGGCGAAGCGCCAGTGCAGATCGGCGGGTAGAGCCTCCAGTGCCTTGAGAAGATCGTCGTACCCCTTCTTCGCGACCGCGCGCCCGACCGACAAGATCCGTACCGGGTCGGCAGGATCGCTGCCGTCCCGGGCCTGACGGTCCGCCGGAGGGGAGGGGAACCGGGAAAGGTCCAGCCCGTGATAGGCAAGCGTGACCCGTTGGGGGTTTGCGGCAAGCCCGGTGAGATGAGCGGCGCCCTGCGCCGTGCAGGTCACGCCCCAGAGCGCGTCCGCGATCTTCTCCCGCTTCTCCCAGTCCGGCGTCGTCCAAATGTCCTTGGCGTGCGCCGAAAAGCTCCAGGTCCGGCCGGTCAGGATTGCCGCGTACCGTACGACCGAGGCGGGCGTGTGCAGGTAATGGACGTGGACGTGCCGAGCTTCCGGTGACAGCTCGCGGGCGAAGACGAGCGCCTGCCCGAGCCTGCGCCCGCGGTTTGCGGTCAAATCCCGCCTCAGGTCGCGCCAGAAGAACCGAAGCACCATGCCGAATCGCGGCTGACGGGCCGCCCAGGCGAGGCCGCGCAGGACGCGCAGCGGCTCGCGATGGAGATACTCCGGCAGATACCGCACCGTGGAGCCGATGCACTGGTGAATGGGATGGACTTGTCGCTCGGTCGGATGTCGCAGCGACCAGATCTCCAAGGGGATCCCACGTTCCTCGAGGGCCAGGATCTCCTGGGCGATAAAGGTCTCGGACAGGCGCGGATAGCCTTTGACCACTACGGCGATGCGCCCGCCTACCATGCCGGATGTCATGAAGGACTCTATTCGGCCGCCTCGGGGAGCCGCTGGAGCGCCGCAGGATCGTCGAGTACGCGGGCGAAGCGCGCGCGGATGACGTCGAGCCCGTCGAGTAACCCCGGGATATACACCTCGGACGGATGGCGCTGGTCAGGGAGCGCTCTCAGCGCCTCGGCCATGACGAACGGATCGCGCCGGCCGCCGTCCTCAGAGAGCATTCGCACGAGCCCGAGCCGCTCCGCCTCGACGGCGCGGATGTGCTGTTCGAGGCGGGGATGGGTCCGGGGCACCACGAGGGCCCGCTTGTCGAGGGAGAGGATCTCGCAAAACGTGTTGTAGCCGCCCATGCCGACGACCGCAGTCGCCTGCTCCATTAGGAGCTCGATCTTGGTATCGAAGGCGATGGCGTCGAGGCGCGGGTTGCGAGCGATGCGCTCAAGGAAGCCTCGGCGCCGGTCCCGGTTCACGAACGGGCCGAACACGACGAGGGCGGGTAGCTCAAGGGACGGGTCGGACTCATAGGCTGAGATCACCCAGTCGATGACGTCGTCGCCATCCCCGCCCCCGCCCGTGGTGACAAGGATGAAAGGCGCCTTGGTTAGCTTCGGATAGCGCGTCAGAGCCGATTTCTGCGGCACCTCGCGCCGGAGATATCCGGTGTAGGTCAGGCGGCGCGCGACCTCGGGCGGGAGATCGAGCGCCACGAGCGGTTCGTAGAAATCCTTGAGTCCGTAAACCCAGATCTCGTCGTAGTACCGGCACAGCGCTTCGGCCGCCCCTTTGCGCTCCCATTCCGTGGCGAGAAGCGCCGGCTCGTCCATCACGTCGCGCACGCCGAGCACGAGCCGGCAGCCTCGGTGGCGCAGCCGCTCGAGCGCCGGGACGACCTCGCCCCGGAACCCGGTCGGCTCCTTGTCGACGATGAAGACGTCGGGCCGAAAGGTCTCCGCGGTCTGGAGGATGATCGCCTCGCGCAGGCCGACCGCCTCGTCGATCGAGACGCTCAGGTTCAGGCTCCGGTAGTCGCCATTCGGCTGTTTCGTGACGCCCGGAACGCGCACGTAGTCGACACCGCTGCCGAACTCGAAATTGCCGATCACCGGGGAGCCGGAAATGATCAGGACCGAGACGCCGGGCCGCTCCCGCACGAGCGCATTCGCGATCGCGCGCGATCGC
Organism: Microvirga sp.; assembly: GCA_029266525.1. Lineage (GTDB taxonomy): Bacteria > Pseudomonadota > Alphaproteobacteria > Rhizobiales > Beijerinckiaceae > JAJKJG01. The sequence continues at coordinate 18,693 of JAQSWQ010000059.1, read as the reverse complement.
CGCAGATGGCCGAGCCCAAAGGTGTCGTGGCTGTAGATGAGAACGCGCGCGCGCGACATATGCGGGAACGGCGCGCCCGCAGCCTCGAACGGGAAGGCCTGCATACCCCTGTTCCGCCTCGTCCAATCGGCCGCATGGAGCGGCTCTTCGCGGCTGCGCCGTCGGGCGCATCTTAGCGGGATCGGCGGGCCCTCGGCAATGCGGGTTTCCCCGGATCGCGACAGCGGCTAGGGTACCCCTCGATGGACAAGAGTCTTTTCCGGTACATTTGGCGACACTCGAAGCGCGACCAGCTGATCATCTTCGCGGTCGTCCTGAGCTCGCTTCCATTCTATTTCGCCTCGCTCGACCTGCCTCGCCGCATCGTGAACGAGGCGATACAGGGCCGCGCCTTCGCGGGCGGCAAGCAGAGTGCGCCCTTTCTCGAGATCGGATTCGGGTTGCCGGAGTGGCTCGGGGGCGCCCGATTCACGCTGTTCGAGGGTTTCCAGGTTGACCGGCTGACGCTGCTGTTCGGCTTGTCCGCGCTGTTCCTGTTCTTCGTCCTCGTCAACGGCGGCTTCAAATATTGGATCAATCTGGCGAAGGGCGCGCTCGGCGAGCGGATGCTGCGACGTATGCGCTTCGACCTCTTTGCGCTCGTCCTGCGCTTCACCCCTGAGGCGCTCCGGAGCGTCAAGTCCTCCGAGACCGCGACTATCATCAAGGACGAGGTCGAGCCGATCGGCGGCTTCATCGGCGACGCCTTCGTCCTTCCGATGTTTCTCGGGACCCAAGCGTTGACCGCGCTGATCTTCATCATGGTCCAGAGCTTCTGGCTGGGGCTCGTCGCGGCGGCGGTGGTGAGTGTGCAGTTCACGATCATTCCGCGGTTGCGGCGGGAGCTTCTGAGGCTCGGAAAGCAGCGCCAGATCGCCTCGCGACGGCTCGCCGGACGCGTCGGGGAGATTGTCGACGGCATCGAGGCCGTGCATGTCCACAACGCCGACAAATGGGAGCGCGCCGAGATCGGCAGCCGGCTTTACGAGCTCTTCGACATCCGCTTCCGCATCTACAAGCGGAAGTTCATGGTGAAGTTCTTGAACAATCTGCTAGCGCAGATGACGCCGTTCTTCTTCTACGCGATCGGCGGCTATTTCGCGCTGCGCGGCCAACTCGACATCGGCCAGCTGGTGGCGGTGATCGCCGCCTATCGCGAGCTGCCGCCACCGTTGAAGGAGCTGATCGACTGGGACCAGCAGCGCCTTGACGTTCAGGTGAAGTATGATCAGGTCGTCCAGCATTTTTCGCCGGAGCGGCTCCTGCCTCCGCCGGACGAGAAGGCTGCCGAGCGCGACAAAGGCCGGCTCGCCGGGCCGCTCGTGGTCAAGGACCTGCGGGTCACCGATCCCCATGGCAGCGTCATCATCGACGGCGTCTCGCTCACCTGCCCATTGCCGGAGCGAATCGGGATCGTGGCCGATGCGGGACCGGCGGCGGGCGTCTTCGCTCGCATCGTCGGCTGCCGCACGCTCGAGTACTCCGGCGAGGTGCGAATCGGTGAGCACAACATCGCCGAGCTGCCGCGCGGGACGATCGGCCGGCATCTCGCCTACGCGGGAGTCGAGCCGATACTCTTCCCCGGCTCCATTCGCGAGAACCTTGTCTACGGCCTGCGACATCGCCCGCTCGGTGAGCCTGAGGAGGACGCGGCCGAGATGGCGCGTCGGCTTGCGGAAGCGAAGCGCACCGGGAACCCGCTCGAGAGCATCAACTCGACTTGGATCGACTGCTCGCTTGCCGGCGCGACCGACGAGGCTGAGCTCGACACCATCCTGATCGACCTCCTGGAGCAGGTCGGCATGCGCGACGACATTTACCGCTTCGGCCTGTCTGGCATGGTCGACCCGCAGAAGCATCCGGAGCTTGCCGAGCGCATCATCGAGGCTCGCACGAAGCTGCGCGACCGGCTCGCGTCCTTCGGCATGGCGGAACTCGTCGAGCCGTTTGATCGCGAGCGTTACAATCGCCAGGCGACGGTTGGCGAGAACCTGCTGTTCGGCGTGCCGACCTCGCGCGCGCTGATGGGAAGGAGCCTCGCCGAGCATGCCGGCTTCCGCGATGCCCTGAAGTCCGAGAACCTGACCCACGACCTCGCCGCCATGGGCGCCCAGATCGCCGAAACCATGGTCGAAATCTTCCGCGGCCTTCCTCAGGGGCACCCGCTCTTCGAGCAGTTCTCCTTCGTCGCGGCGGACGAATTGCCGGAGTTCGAGGCGATCATCCGCCGCCACGCCCGGCGGAACGGCGAATCTTATAAGGGGCAGGATCTGACCCGCCTTCTCGCCTTGCCACTGTCTTATATCGAGCCGCGCCACCGCCTCGGACTTTTGGACGAATCATTGGAGACACGCCTCGTGAAGGCGCGGAACGCCGTCCACGAGCGGCTGCGGCGCGATGCCGATCCGGGGGTCGAATTCTACGATGCCGAAGAGGTCTGCTCGGCGGCGCCTCTCAAGGATAACCTGCTCTTTGGCCGCGTCAGCCACAGCGCGGCCAACGCTCAGGCCCGCATTACCGAAGCGATCACCGGCGTCGTGGACGAGCTCGGCTTGCGCCCGGCGATCGAGCGGGTCGGGCTCTCGCACCAGGTCGGCCCGGCCGGCCGCATGCTGTCGGCGCCCCAGCGTGCAAGCGTCAATCTCGTGCGTTGCCTCGTGAAACGGCCCGACATTCTGGTCATTGACGGCGCGCTCGCGCCGTTCGGAGAAGGACACCGGCGGCAGCTCGTCAGTCTGCTTCTCGGGCGGTCAGCCGAGGCGAGCCTCTTCATGGTGTTGCCGAACGAGCGCGAGACGGCGGGTTTCGACGCCGTCGTCCGCTTCGCAATAGGCAAGGCGGAACTCATCGAGCTCAGGTCGGGCGAGCCTGGAGGTTCGATCCAAGAAGAATTCCAGGCCGTCGAGGCGGCCGGCAAACGTGTTGCGGGAGCGGTGGCATGACACTCGAGACCGAGGTTCAGACCTTGCGGCAGGTGCCGATGTTCCGCGACATCGACCCAGCCCGGCTCAAGCTTCTGGCATTCACCAGCGAGCGGGTAAACTTCGCGGAAGGCCAGAAGTTCTTCTCGCAAGGCGATCCTGCCGATGCCGCTTATGTGATCCTGCAAGGCAAGGCGGATGTGGAGCTCGAATCGGTGGGAGGCACTATCAAGGTCGCCGAGCTGGGGCAGAATGCGATCGTCGGGGAAATGGGCATCCTCTCCGACAGCCCACGTTCGGCAACGATCGTCGCGGCGGCGCCGACCTCGGCGCTGCGGATCGACAAGCGCGTCTTCCTCGAGCTCTTAACCCAGTTCCCGCAGATGTCGGTGGCGGTGATGCGCGAGCTCGCGTCGCGCCTCGAGAAGATGAACGCGCAGCTCGCGCGCCAAACCCGCAACTGAGTGGGTGGAGGGCCACGTGGCGGACCGCGCCCGACGGCTCCGCCGCTCGGTCCGCGACCTACGTCTCGCCGAAGCTCAGACCTGGCGCCTGATCTCGGGGCTGATCCTCTTCGCCTTCGCGCTGACGCATTTCCTCAACCACGCCCTTGGCCACATCTCGATCCAGACGATGGAGGAGGTGCAGGCCGTCCGGCGCGGCGTCTGGCGCTCGTGGCCGGGAACCGTCGCGCTCTACGGCGCGCTCGCGGTGCACGTGAGCCTCGCCCTGTCAAAGCTCATCCTCAGGCGCACCTGGCGCCTCGCCCCTTGGGAGATCGCCCAGATCGCGCTCGGCCTCTCCATCCCCTTCCTCGCCGTCGCGCATGTCGCCGCAACGCGTGGGCTTAGCGCGCTCTACGGATTTGACGACACCTACGGCCGGCTCCTCACGTTGCTCTGGCCGGGGCTCGCCTTCAGCCAGTCGCTGCTCCTTGTCATCGTGTGGCTGCATGCGGTGATCGGCCTGCATTTCTGGCTCCGCAACAAGGCCTGGTACGACAGCTTCGCGCCGCTTCTCCTCGTTCTTGCAGTGATGATCCCGATGGTCGCGCTGACCGGCTGGATGGAGGGTGCGCGCCGTCTCGCGCTGATGGCGAACCCGCCGGTCATACCGGAATTCGTGTTCGAGAAGGGCGGGCCGCTGATCGGCGCGGTACGCTATGGCGTATGGGCGGTATTCGCCGGAGCGGCGCTCGCGCTCGTGGCCGTGCGTGTGCGCGACTGGTTCACGCGGGGGCCGGCGATCGCCTATCCCGGCCGCACGGTACGCGCTGCGCCTGGCGCGACGCTCCTCGAAATCAGCCGCGCTGCCGGAGTGCCGCATGCCTCGGTATGCGGCGGACGGGGCCGTTGCACCACGTGCCGGGTGCTGGTCGTCGAGGGCGAGGATAAGCTCGCGCCTCCGAACCAGGTGGAGCAGGCGGCGCTGTCGCGCATCCATGCGCCGCCCGGCGTGCGCCTCGCCTGCCAGATCCGGCCGGACCACGCGCTCAAGGTGCGGCCCTTGATCCCGCTGCGAGAGGCGGATCCCGCGATCGGCCGCGACATGTACCGATGGGGCGTCGAGCGGCGCATCACGGTCATGTTCTCGGATTTGCGCGGCTTCACGAGACTCGCCGAGCGCCTCTATCCCTATGATTCGGTCTTCCTCCTCAACCGCTACTTCGAGCTGATGAGCGAAGTTATCGAGCGGCACGGGGGCGAGGTCGACAAGTTTCTCGGTGACGGAATCATGGCGCTGTTCGGGGTGTCGGCCGCGCCCGGGGCCGGGAGCCGCGATGCGCTTCAGGCGACGCGCGATATGTTCGAGGCGCTCGATCGCCTCAATGAGGAATTCGACGCGACGCTCTCCGAGCGGCTCCGGATGGGTGTCGGGCTCCACACCGGGCCTGCGGTGCTCGGCCGTGTCGGCGGCGAGCGCTCGGCGCGCCTGACTGCGCTCGGGGATACGGTCAACACGGCAAGCCGTCTCGAAGGCATGAACAAGGAGTTCGGATCGATGCTCGTCGCCTCCGAGGCGACGCTGCACGCCTCCGGTCTCATGCTGGTCGGGGCGGAGAGGCATGAGATGTCGGTACGCGGCCGCGAAGAGATGCTGACGGTGCACGTCGCGAAGGAGCGCGTGGCATTCAGCGAGGTGCCAAAGGCCGTGGTTGCCGCGTGAGGACCCATTCTCCGGCGGGCAGTCCCTCGTTGGGCGGCGCGCCGTCGAATGCAGCGAGCGCCATCATGGCCTTGCGGTTCAGCGCGGCAGCGGCCGCGGCATCCCGATCGACCCACTCCATCAGGAAGGCTGGATGGAGCGACAAGTGCACGGCCGCAGCCCGCTCCAGGATTGGTGCAAAATGAGGCAGCAGGGCGTATTCGCCGCCTTCGAGGTCGATCTTTGCCACGAGCCGCGCAGCCGGCAGCGTCGATGCGAGTTCGTCCGGCGTGATCGCCTCCGCCTGCCAACTTCGCTCGGCGTCGGCGAAAAGCACGCTCGACATCGAATCGCCGGGCTTGCGTCGGGAACCCATGGTCACAAGGCCCGGCCTTGGGGAGAGCGCCCATGGCAGGATCGCGATCTTCTCAGCAAGCTCCTGATTTGCGGCAATGTTGCTGCGTAGCTGCCTGAGGGCCTCCGGGTCGGCCTCGATTGCTACCACGCTCCGGGCGCGGAAGGCGGCATAGAGGCTCGTCGGACCGATCCAGGCTCCGCAATCGAGGAACGTCGTGCTCTCGTCGACATGGGCGTCGATGAACGCGAGCGTCGCGGGCTCCCATCGGCCCGCCTCGACCTTGGCCCAAAAGGTCGGCTGGTCGTCGGCGACGCAGATCGTCCGCCCGTTGATCTTGACCCGGCGCGGGTTCATGAGGAGCCTCGTGCGGCGCCTTTGCCGGACGGGGATATCATGGATCTTGGCGCGTCGATCGGAAAGAAGCACGTCTTGGTCACCGGGGCCGCGAGCGGGCTCGGCGCCCATTTCGCGCGCGTGCTCGCCCGCTGCGGTGCGAAGGTCTCGGTCGGCGCGCGCCGCCGCGACCGGCTCGAGGCGCTCGTCGGCGCGCTGAGGGGCGCCGGCGCTGGCGGCGCCGCCGCGTTCGACCTCGACGTCGCAGACAAAGGTTCGGTCGTGAGCGCTTTCGAGGCCGCGGAAGCGGCGCTCGGCGCGGTCGACGTCGTCATCAACAACGCCGGCATCGCCGACGGCGCAGCCGCGATCGACACCCCGCCCGAAGCCTTCGACCGGGTTATCGCCACAAACCTGCGCGGCGTCTGGCTCGTCTCGACCGTGGCCGCGCAGCGCTGGCGCGACGCCAAGCGAGGCGGCGCCATCGTCAACATCGCCTCGATCCTCGGCTTCCGCGTCTCCGGCGGCACCGCCGCCTACGCCGTCTCGAAGGCGGGCGTCGTGCAGATGACGCAGGCGCATGCGCTCGAATGGGCGCGCTACGGCATCCGCGTGAACGCCATCGCGCCGGGCTATATCGAGACCGACATCAACGCCGGCTATTTCGAGACCGAGCACGGCCAGGCCATGATCAAGCGTATCCCGATGCGCCGGTTAGGCCAGCCCGAGGATCTCGACGGCGCCCTCCTGCTCCTCTGCTCCGACGCATCGCGCTGGATGACCGGCGCGACGATTCCCGTCGACGGCGGCCACCTCGTCTCGACGTTGTAGGACCATGGACCTTCGGATTTCGCCCCGCATCGAGGATTTCCGCGCCCGCATCGCCCGGTACGTCGAGCGCGAACTGATCCCGCTCGAAGCCGATCCGGCCTCGTACGATCCGCATGAGAACATCCGGCTCGACCTCCTGGATACGCTGCGGGCGAAGGCGCGCTCGGAGGGGCTGTGGTGCCTGCAGCTAAAGCCGGAGAACGGCGGGCAGGGGCTCGGCAAGATCGGCATGGCGGTCTGCTACGAGGCCATGAACCGCTCGATCTTCGGCCCGGTGGTGTTCAATTCGGCGGCGCCCGACGACGGCAACATGATGGTGCTCGAAGCGGTCGGCACGCCCGCGCAGAAGGAGCGCTGGCTGAAGCCGATTGTCGAGGGCAAGGCGCGCTCGGCTTTCGTCATGACCGAGCCGCATCCCGGCGGCGGCTCCGATCCCTCGATGATCCAGACCCGGGCGGAGAAGAAGGGCAACGCGTCCTACGTGGTGCGCGGCCGCAAATGGTTCATAACCGGCGCGGAGGAGGCGAGCCATTTCATCCTCATGGCTCGCACCTCGGACGACCCGCGCTACGGCCTCAGCGCGCTCCTCGTCCATAGGGATCAGCCCGGCTGGCGGATTGTCCGGCGCATCCCGATCATGGGGCCGGAGGAGCATGGCGGCCATTGCGAACTCGAGTTCGACGGCCTGGAGATCCCGGCTGACGGTGTCCTTCTCGGCGAAGGTCAAGGGCTGAAGGTCACGCAGATGCGTCTCGGGCCGGCTCGCTTGACGCACTGCATGCGCTGGCTCGGCCTCTCGAAAAGATGCGTGGAGATTGCGCAAGAGTATGCTGCGCGCCGCGAGGGCTTCGGGGTCAGGCTGAAAGACCGAGAGAGCGTGCAGCTCATGCTCGGGCGGCTGGCCATGAATATCGAGATCGGCCGGCTTCTCGTGATGAAGGCGGGGTGGGAGCTCGACCGCGGCGGCTTCGCCCGCAAGGAGATCTCGATGGCGAAGGTGCAGGTCGCGAATGTCCTGCACGAAGCCGCCGACACCGCGATCCAGATCAACGGCGCGCGCGGCTATTCGAAGGACACGGTGCTCGAATGGATCTACCGCTATGCGCGCCAGGCGCGCCTCGTCGACGGCGCCGACGAAGTGCATCGCATGGTGCTGAACCGGTTTCTCGACCAGGAAGGCGCGGAGTTTTGGACGTGGCCTGTGGGAGATAACTGATGCTGCTCGGCGTCATCGCCGACGACTTCACCGGGGCGAGCGACATCGCGAACACGCTCGCCAAGGGCGGCTTGTCGACCGTGCAGTTCCTCGGCGTGCCGACGAAGCCCGCGCCGGAGGCCTGCGAGGCGGGCGTCGTCGCGCTGAAGAGCCGCTCGATCGCCGCCGCCGATGCCGTCGCGCTCTCGATGGAGGCCTTCGAATGGCTGCGGGCGCAAGGCTGCCGGCAGTTCGTGTTCAAGTACTGCTCGACCTTCGACTCGACACCTGAGGGCAATATCGGCCCGGTCGGCGAGGCGCTGGCGAAGGCACTCGGCGTCAACGGCGTCCTCGCCTGCCCGGCCTTCCCGACCGCCGGGCGCACCGTCTACCAGGGCCATCTCTTCGTCGGCGACCGGCTTCTCAACGAGTCGGGCCTCGAGCACCACCCGCTCAACCCGATGACCGACCCGGACCTGCGGCGCTGGCTCGCACGGCAGTGCGAGGAGCCGGTCGGCCTCGTGCCCTGGGCGATCGTCTGCCAGGGCGCCGCCGCCCTGCGCAAGGCGCTCGATGCCGCGGCCGCGCGGGGCGAGCGCCTCGCCGTCGTCGATGCGATCTCCGACGACGACCTCCTCGCCATCGGCGACGCTTGCGCCGAGGCGCCGCTCCTCACCGGCGGCTCGGGCATCGCGCTCGGCCTGCCGCGCAACTTCATCCGCCAGGGGCTTGCGACCGGAAAGGGCAGCGCCTTCCAAGGAGCGGACGGGCCGGAGGCGATCCTCGCCGGCTCCTGCTCGAAGGCGACGCTCCAGCAGATCGAGGTGCATCGCAAGGACCATCCAGTGCTGCAGGTCGAGGTCGAGGCGGTGATGGAGGGCGTCGTCACGCCGGAGGCGCTCGCCGCCTTCGTGCAAGGGCACGAAGGCCAGGCGCCGCTCGTCTATTCCTCGACGCCGCCCGAGAAGGTGCGCGCGCTGCAGGAGACGCATGGCCCCCAGGCCATCGCCGCGGCGCTCGACGCGCTCTTCGCCGAGACCGCCGCCCGCCTCGTCTATGACGGCGTGCGCCGCCTCGTCGTCGCCGGCGGCGAGACCTCGGGCGCGGTCGTCTCGGCGCTCTCGCTCGACGCGCTCGCGATTGGCCCCGAGATCGACCCCGGCGTGCCGGCGCTCGCCGCCGCCGACGGGCGCCTGTTGGCGCTCGCCCTCAAATCCGGCAATTTCGGCGCGCCCGACTTCTTCGCCAAGGCGCTGCGGACCCTCTCGGGAAGCTGAACGCGACATGCCCGACTTCACCGCCAACATCGCCTTCCTTTTTCCCGAGCTTCCCTTCCTCGACCGCATCGAGGCGGCAAGGCAGGTGGGCTTCGACAAGGTCGAGTGCCATTTCCCCTACGAGTTCCCGATACTCGCTCTGCGCGAGCGGCTCGACCGCGCGGGCGTGCGGCTCACCGGCCTCAACACGCAGCCGGGCGACCGCTCGAAGGGCGAGTGGGGCAGGGCGGGTGTGCCGGGCCGCGAGGACCAGTTCCGCCACGATTTCGCGCAGGCCTTCGACTACGCCGTCGCGCTCGGTGCCTCGGTGATCCACGTCATGGCCGGCACGGTGCGGCCGGACGAACGGGAGGCGGGGCTCAGGGCCTACGTGAAGAACCTGCGTTTCGCCGCGCGCGAGGCAGCGGGGAGCGGGCTGACCCTCCTGCTCGAGCCCCTGAACCACCGCGACGCGCCGGGCTATCTCGTGTCGCGCTCCGACGACCTCGCCCGCGTCATCGCCGAGATCGCCGAGCCGAACGTGAAGCTGCTCTTCGACCTCTACCATGTGCAGATCATGGAAGGGGATCTGATCAAGCGCTTGGAGAAGCACCGCGACGTCATCGGCCATGTCCAGGTCGCGGGCGTGCCGGACCGAGCCGAGCCCCGCGGCCTCGTCGGCCTAGAATACAAGCCGCGCGCCGATACCGTCGCCGGGCTAGGCTGGATGACGGAGATGGGGCTGCGCTGATCATCTCTCCCGAAGGGAGAGGTGCTACGCGGCCACCGCCTCGCCGTCCGAGAAGACCTTCCCGGGGCGCGGCTGCGGGCCGTCGTTGAGGTGGCAGGCCGAGAAGCGGCCGGGCGCGATCTCCTTCAGGACCGGCCGCTCGACCGGGCAGCGCTCGAAGGCGAAGGGGCAGCGCGGGTGGAAGTGGCAGCCAGACGGCGGATGCAGCGGGGAGGGGATCTCGCCTTTGAGCGCCGAGAAGCGCTTCTTCTTAGCCTCGAGCCGGGGCACCTCGTCGAGGAGCGCCTGCGTGTAGGGGTGGTTCGGCGCGCGGAAGATCTCGTCCGTCGGGCTGAGCTCGACGATGCGGCCGAGATACATCACCGCGACGCGGTCCGAGATGTGCTGCACGACCCCTAGGTCGTGGCTGACGAAGAGGTAGGTGAGGCGGAACTCCTCGCGCAGCTTCATGAACAGGTTGAGCACCTGCGCCTGGATCGAAACGTCGAGCGCGGCCGTCGACTCGTCGCAGACGAGCACCTGCGGCTTCACCGCGAGCGCGCGGGCGATGCCGATGCGGGCGCGCTGGCCGCCCGAGAACTGGTGCGGGTAACGCCGCCGCGCCCCCGGATCGAGGCCGACGCGCCCCATCATCTCGCAGACATAGGCGTCCATGTCGGAAGCCGGCACGAGCCCGTGCACGACCGGAGCCTCGCCGATGATCTCGACGACGCGCCGGCGCGGGTTGAGCGAGGCCATCGGATCCTGGAAGATCATCTGCACGGCAAGCTGCGCGGCGCGGCGCTCGGCGCTCGCGAGCGTCTCCGTGCGGCGGCTCTTGTAGCTCACCGCGCCGGCGCTCGGTTCGAGGATGCCAGCGACGATGCGGCCGAGCGTCGATTTCCCGCAGCCCGATTCGCCGACGAGGCCAACGACCTCGCCCTCCGCAATGGTCAGGCTGACGGCATCGACCGCGTGAACCATCTTCTCGGCGAGGCCGGCGCCAAACAGGTTGGCCACCTTCTCGGCCGCGTCGAGCGGCTTCACGAAGCGTTTCGAGACGCCGTCGAGCTCGATGATGGGCGCGCTCATGGCCTCACGCCGCCAGGGGCTCGCCGGTAAGCGGATGATGGCAGCGCGCCATGCGCGCGCCGGCGAACGGCGTCTCGGCCGGCATGGTGGTGCGGCAGGTCACGGTCGCGCGGGGGCAGCGCGGCGAGAACGGGCAGCCAGGCGGAAGCTTCGCGAGCGAAGGCGTCATGCCGGGGATCTGGGCGAGCGGCACGCCGCGCTTGTTGCGGCTCGGCACCGAGCCGATGAGCCCGGCGGTGTAGGGATGGATCGGCGTCTCCAGCACGTCCACGACCGAGCCGGTCTCAACGATGCGGCCGGCATACATCACGGCGATGCGGTCGGCGAAGCCGGCGATAACAGAGAGGTCGTGCGTGATCCACAGCATGGCGGTGCCCGTCTCGGCGGCGAGCGACTGCACCTCGGCGAGAATCTGCGCCTGGATGGTGACGTCGAGCGCCGTCGTCGGCTCGTCGGCGACGAGCACCGCCGGGCGGTGCAGGAGCGCGATCGCGATCGCCACGCGCTGCCTCATGCCGCCCGAGAACTGGTGCGGATAGGCGTCGAGCCGCTCCTCGGGCGAGGGGATTCCGACGCGCGCGAGCGCCTGGCGGGCGCGCTCCCGCGCCGCCTTGCCCGAGACGCGCTCATGCGCCTGGATCGCCTCGATCATCTGGGTGTCGATGCGCAGGACCGGGTTCAGCGTCGTCATCGGGTCTTGGAAGATCATCGCGAGCCGTTTACCGCGCAGCGCCCGCAGTTCCTCCTCTGGCTTGCCGATCAACTCTGCACCGTCGAGCGTGATTGAGCCGCGCGCGATCTGGCCCGGCGGATCGATCAGGCCGAGGATCGCAAGCCCGGTCACCGACTTGCCGGAGCCCGACTCGCCAACGAGCCCCAGCACCTCGCCCAGATACAGGTCGAAGGACACGCCGTTGACGGCCGTGAGCACGCCTTCGCGGGTGCCGAAGGTGACGACGAGGTCACGGACGGTGAGGATGGGCGGGGTCACCGCGCGAGCCTCGGGTTGAGCACGTCGCGCAGGCGGTCGCCGACGAGGTTGATGGCGACGATCGCGATCACAAGGGCGACGCCCGGGAACGTCGAGATCCAGTACTTGCCCGAGAGCAGATAATTATAGCCGTGCGCGATGAGCATGCCGAGCGAGGGCTCCGTGACCGGCACGCCGACGCCGAGGAAGGAGAGGGTCGATTCGAGGGCAATTGCGTGCGCCACCTGCACGGTCGCAACCACGATCAGCGGCGGCAGGCAGTTCGGCAGGAGATGCCGGAACACCACGCGCGACTTCGGCAGAGCGAGGCAGCGCGCCGCCTCGATGTATTCGCGCCGCTTCTCGACGAGGGCGGAACCGCGCACGGTGCGAGCGTAATAGGCCCACTGAACGATCACGAGGGCGATCACCACCTTGTCGACGCCGCGGCCGAAGACCGCGAGCAGCACGAGCGCGACGAGAATCGCCGGGAAGGACAGCTGCAGGTCGACGATGCGCATCACGACGGATTCGACCCTGCCCCCGGCATAGGCGGCAAGCACGCCCACCGAGGCGCCGATCGCGCAGGCGATCACGACCGAGATCGCGCCAACCGCAAGCGAGATGCGCAGGCCGTAGATGATGGCCGAGAGCATGTCGCGGCCCTGGTCATCGGTGCCGAGGAAGGCCGTGATGCCGGAGCCGAGCCTCTCGCCCGGCTTCAGCACGTTATCCATGATGTCGAGCTTTGACAGGTCGTAAGGGTTCTGCGGCGCGATGGCAGGGGCGAAGACCGCGATCAGCGCGAGCGCGATGAGCACTGTGAGGCCGGCGACCGCGCCGGGGCTCTTCAGGAACTCGTCGATGTGCCGGCGCAGCAGGCTCTCGCCGCGGTCGCTCGAGACCGTGGCGGGGAGGGGCTCCGGGATCTCCGGCGCGATCGCGACCTCGTCGGCCCGGACGTAATCGGCCATGATCAGCCCTTCGCTTCCGCAAGCCGCACGCGCGGGTCGATCGCCGCGTAGAGCAGGTCGACGATGAGGTTGATGATCACGAAGATCACGACCGTCATCATCAGGTAGGCGACGATGACCGGGCGGTCGAGCCGGTTGATCGAGTCGATCAGGAGCTTGCCCATGCCAGGATAGGCGAACACCGTCTCGGTCACGACCGCGAATGCGATCATCGAGCCGAGCTCCAACCCGAGCACGGTCACGACCGGGATCATGATGTTCTTGAGCACATGCACGAAGATGATGCGCTGGCGCGACAGGCCCTTGGCGCGGGCGAAGCGGATGTAATCCTGCAGCATCACCTCGCGCGTGCCGGCCTGCGCGATGCGGATCACGAGGGCGGATTTGTAGAGCGCGAGTGTGAGCGCCGGCAGGATGAGGTGCTTCAGCCCCTCGAGCGAGAAGGCGGCCGTTGGGATGCCGAGCACGCTCACGACCGGGCCTCGCCCGCCCGCGGGGAGGAGGCGCAGCTCGACCGCGAAGAGCAGGATCAGCATCAGCCCGATCCAGAAGTTCGGCAGCGAGAAGCCGAGGATCGAGCCCGACATGATGCCCCGCCCGAGCCGGGAATAGGGCTTCAGGCCGGCGAGCACGCCGAGCGGGATGCCGATGGCGATCGAGAAGACGAGGCCGGTCAGCGCGAGCTCCAGCGTCGCCGGCAGCCGCTGCAGGATCACGTCCACGGCGGGCACGTTGTAGACGAAGGACCGGCCGAGATCGCCATGCAGCGCGCGCCAGACGAACAGCCCGAACTGCTCCCATAAGGGGCGGTCGAGGCCGAGGCGCTTGGCGATCGCGTCGCGCTCGCGCTGATCCGCATCGGGGCTGGCCAGGATGTCGACCGGGTCGCCCACGGCGAACATCGCGACGAACACCAGCGTCGCCATGACGGCGATAACGAGCAGCGACTGTCCGAGGCGCCGGATGAGATAGACGAGCATCTACCGATCCACCTCGTCATCGCGGGCGCCCGAGGCGCGGCCCGGGATCTCGCCTCGAATCGTGCGCATTGGGCTGAGAACCCGCCTAGCGGCTGCGCGGCTTCCGGGATGACGGCGTGAGGAGCGCTTACGATCCTACCTGCGTGATCTCGGTCGCGAGCGTGTACTGGTCCACCCGGGGGCGGTAGCTCAGCCCTTTCTTGAAGGCCCAGGGCGTCACCTCGAAATGCAGCGGGATGATGCCGTAGTCGCTCATGGCGAGCTTCGATGCCTCCTGCAGCAGCCTCTCGCGGGCGGCGTCGTCCACGGTCGCCATGGCCTTCACCACAAGCTCGTCGACCCGCTTGTTCGAGTAGCGCCCGCGGTTCGTTGGGCCGAGACCTTTATCGGGCTGGAGCGTCACAACGAGCGAGTTCATGGAGTTCGACATCTCGCCCGAATCCGCGCCCCAGCCGGCAAGATACATCGAGAACTCGAACTTGTTGCGCCGGGTGAAGAAGGTCGACGCCGTCATCGCATCGACATTGGTCTTGATGCCGACGCGCGTGAGCATCTGCGCGACCGCCTGCGCGATCTTCTCGTCGTTGATATAGCGGTCGTTCGGCGAGCCGAGCGTCACCTCGAAGCCGTTCGGGTATCCGGCCTCGGCAAGGAGCTTTTTCGCCGCCTCGGGATCGTATTTCTCAATCGGGAAATCCTTCGTCGCGCCGAAGAGCGGATAGGGCAGAAGCTCGCCCGCCGCCTTGGCGTGGCCGCCCATGATGCGGTCGACGATGGCCTGCCGGTTGATCGCCTTCGACACCGCCTCGCGCACGCGCTTGTCGAGAAAGGGGTTCTTGTCTGTCCCCTTCACGCCGGGGGTCTTCCAGTTCGGGTCCTGGAATTGATCCAGATGGATGTAAATGATGCGGTTCGAGAGCCCTTCGGCAATCTGGAAACCGGCGTTCTTAATGCGCTCGAAGTCCTGGATCGGTGGATTCTCGATGAAGTCCACATCGCCGGCAAGAAGTCCCGCGACGCGTGCGCCCTGGCTGGACATCGGCCTGAATGTCACCTTTGCCCAGTGCGGCGCACGGCCCCGGTAGCTCTCGTTGCGCTCCAAGATGATACTCGTGCCCCGGGTGTAGTTCGCAAGCTTGTAGGGGCCCGTGCCGATGGCTTTAGCAGGGTCGTTGAAGTCGGCCGATTTCGGCGGCGTGCCGAGGCCTTCGCAGCCGCCGGCGCGATACTTCACGTTCTCACCGCCGTTCGCCTGCGCCGAAAGGATGCCGATCGTGGCGAGGTTGTTCGGGACAAGCGGCAGCGGGGTGCCGGTCTTGATCACCACCGTCTGAGGATCCGGCGCCTCGACTGAGGTGAAGTTTCGCACCGCGAAGGTGAAGGAGGAGGGCGAGTTCTCGACCGTGGGCACCCGGCAGATCGTGTAGATCACGTCCTTCGCTGAGAACTCGATGCCGTTCGAGAATTTCACGCCGGGCCGGAGCTTGAACTCCCAGGTGGTATCGTCGAGGGCGCGCCAGGAAGCCGCAAGCTCCGGCTGAACCTTCTGCTCGGCGTCTTGTGCCACGAGCCCCTCGAAGATGTGGCGGCGCATTGCGTTGTTCGGTCCGAGATTATGGAAATGCGGGTCCATCGAGGTCGGCTCGGAGGCGAGGCCGATCTTGAGCTCCTGCGCCGAGGCCGGCGCGGAAAACGCCAGAGGCAGCAGCCCGGCGAGGCCGATGAGGCAGAGGCGTTTCATTCCGAGCTCCTGTGCGGGCGGAGTTCTCCGCGTTTCGTCTGATCGGATCGAACACACTTTAGTTTCTCTGCGCAAGCGGCGCTTTGCCTCCCGCGGAACAGAGGCTAGTCCTGAGCCCGGAAGGTCTTGTGACTGGCGCGGTGGCCTCACGAAGCCGGGCAGAGGCTATTCGGGACCGTTGGCTCCGGGTGCATGGATGCCAGCTCAGAGGCTGCAGTCCCGCCAACCTGGAGGGCTCGAGGGGAAGTGGTTCGAGGGGAAGTGCATGCATCTTGACGGGGTCCTTGAGATTCTCTCGGCGCTGGTGGCGTTCGACACGACGAGCCGCAACTCGAACCTTGCGATCATCGAATGGATCGAGGGTCATCTCGACCGCCTCGGCTTCGCGAGCGAGCGCATCTACGATGCGACCGGGCGGAAGGCGAACCTCTTCGCGACCATCGGGCCGGCGGAGACTCCCGGCTACATCCTATCCGGCCATACCGATGTGGTGCCGGTCGACGGCCAGGAGTGGTCCAGCGATCCCTTTTCCCTGCGGGTGGCGGACGGGCGTGCCTATGCCCGCGGCGCCTGCGACATGAAGGGCTTTCTGGCCGTCTGCCTCGCAGCCGCGCAGGAGATCCAGGCCGGGGAGCTCAAGCGACCGATTCATCTCGCCTTGTCCTACGACGAGGAGGTCGGCTGCGTCGGCGCACGCGGAATCGCCGAGATGCTGGCGCGTCGGCCGGTGAAGCCGCTCGGCTGCTTCGTGGGCGAGCCGACCCAGATGGGCGTGGTGATCGGCCACAAGGGCAAGCGCAGCGTTCGCGCGAGGGTGCGCGGCTTCACCTGCCACTCCTCGCTTGCGCCGCAGGGCGTGAATGCCGCCGAGTTCGCAGCGCTCCTCGTCGCCTATATCCGCGGCCTTGCCGACCGGCTCGCGGCCGAGGGGGCGCGGGACGAGATGTACGACGTGCCGTTTTCAACGCCGCATGTCGGCATCCTGCGCGGCGGGACGGCGCTTAACATCGTGCCGGACGAGGCCGAGATTGTGTTTGAGGTGCGGACGATCGGCGCCGACGATGCGGATGCGCTGGTCCAAGGGATCATCGACTACGCCTGCGAGGCACTCGAACCGCGCATGAAGGCGGTCGATCCCGCGACGGGCTTCGCCTTCGAGATCTTCGCGGGCTTCCCAGGCCTCGACATTGCGCCCGAGACAGAGGTGGTCACGTTTGTGAAATCGTTAGCGGGCCTAAACCGGCATTCCAAGGTGGCCTTCGGCACCGAGGCCGGGCTCTTCCAGCATGTCGCAGGCGTGCCGAGCGTGGTCATCGGCCCGGGCTCGATCGACCAGGCGCACAAGGCCGATGAGTGGATCGCCCTATCCGAGCTCGAAAGCTGTGCCGAGTTCGTGCAGCGGCTGGTGGAGAGGTGCAGCGTCTAACGATCGCTTGCGCCTCCGGGGGCGCAGGTTGCCGATCAGATGAGGACGTCGAGGACGAGGATCGCGATCAGCACTGCCACAAATGCCCCAGTGGCTGCCGTCTTGGCGAGCCCGTCGCGCGTCAGCATTTCGTACAGGACGAGGGCGGCGGTCACGCCGCCCCCGCCCAGCGCCAACGGGAGCGTGCTCGCACCGAGCTCCGGCGCCGACAAGCCGAAGGCCAGACCGGCGCTCGTGGCAGCGAGGGCGGTGATCACGAGCGTGAACAGCAGATACGCTCCCGACATAAGCGTGATCCTGAAGCGGAACTGATTGCTCTCCTCGACAAGGCGACGCGTGTGGTCCCACCGATCCTGGGGGAAGACCGCGTGCCATTGCGCAAAGGTCATGTAGCTGATCATCCACGAGATCGCGCGAGCGCAGGCCAGGAAGGCAAGCGTCGCAATGCCCGGGAGAAGCGCGAGGAGCGCGAACTCGTTGACGACCGTCAGCTTCTCGAAAGTCACCATGCGCTCGATGATGCCGAACAGCGACAGCATCAGGGCGCCAAGGCTCAATGAGACCGAGGCGATGAACCGCGCCGCCTCGTGGGCGGAAGCCGGATTGGCAGACGCTTCGAGGCTGCCACTGGCGCTCTTGCTCCGTCCCGACACGGCAGGTCAGAACGCCTTGAACATTTTTTGTCTACTCCACAATGTCGGATTCCCCTTTTAAATCAACGAAGTTGACTGCCGCTAAACCTGCCGCTAAACGACTGTCCCTAACTGCTGCCACTACGAACTGAACTTTGGGGTCGTGAGATGCCGCGCAGCGGCGACTACCTTTTCAGAAGACGAGGCTCCCAGAATTGGTATGTCAAGCTCCAGTATCCCGGTGCCCTCTCCGAGTTCGCCGCAACGGTGTACGGACGGCCAGTCAAGCGGGTCGAGATAACGACGCGCACACCTGATCGCGCTGAGGCGGAGATTGTCGCTGCACCGCACATTGAAGCGCACAAGAAGCTGATCCTCCTCCACAAAGCTCTGAGCGATCCAACGCGTTCATATGGTCGGATTATTGATCGCCACTTGCAGCCACCTGGAACTACGGTGAACAACCCAGATGGCACTCGCGTTGTGGCCACGACGACGCAGATCGTGCACCTCGACCCTGATGGGAATCTCACGAAGGTCGAACCGAATGTCATGATCAAGGAGGTTCAGCTTGCCGCAACCGCGTTCGCACCAAGTGAGGTGCGTCAGGTGCGTGAAGCAGAACGTGCTGCGCGCAAGGCGGTCTTCAAGGGCGTGGATAGCGAGATCATCGAGAATTGGATCAAGATCAAGAGGCCAGCAAGGACGCATGAACTCGCGGCCCGCAAAAATCTCGCACTATTCAAGGAGATAACAAATGGAAGGACGCTTGCTACTGCTCAGCGAGCGGACGCATACAAGTTGGTTGAAGCGCTTCGAGCGGCTGGCAACAAATCCGCGACAATTAAGACGAAGCTATCCGGGATCGTTGCTGCTATCAATTTCGAGATGAAAGACAGCAGAAACTCTCGGCTTAAATACAACCCATTCTCTGCTGTCGCGGAAAAGGTTGCTGATTCGACGCAACGCATGTGAAGTGCACCCCGTTCTGACCGGACAGGAGGCATAGCTCGCGAAGGCATAGGCGTTTGCCTATGAGTAAGGCTATGTCGTCTGATCCGATCACCCCA
>JAQSWQ010000007.1 GCA_029266525.1 Microvirga sp. | reverse complement strand
AACCTGAGAGCCGCGGGAAGTGCGGAAGGCCTCGGGTGCCCAAAATCGCCGAACGTTCCGGAGCGATCCGGACGCGGGGAGCGAAGGCCTAAGCCCGCAAGGGCGACGCCGGAGCGCTCCGCGGGGACGCCGAAAGGCTCCTAAAAATTAAACTGAGTCGTTCGGCGTCCCACGCCCCTCGACCCTCTCACCAGCACAACTCGGGCCGAAGGGACCGCGAGGACGATGACCCCTGCCTTCTCGACAGGCCGCCCGCTTCTCGCTATCCAGCGGGCGCAATCCCATCTCTTATCGAGAACGATCGCGCCGCGTCCGCCCGCGCCGGCCCGCAGCCCTGAACCATGACCGCACTTGCCTCAGCCGCCGCCCCGGCCGATCCGGTCTCGCGCCGCCGCACCTTCGCCATCATCTCGCACCCGGACGCCGGCAAGACCACGCTGACCGAGAAGCTGCTGCTGTTCGGCGGCGCGATCCAGCTCGCCGGCGAGGTCAAGGCGAAGCGCAACCGCGTCCAGACCCGCTCCGACTGGATGGGCATCGAGCGCGAGCGCGGCATCTCGGTCGTGACCTCGGTCATGACCTTCGAATATGGCGATTGCGTCTTCAACCTCCTCGACACGCCCGGCCACGAGGATTTCTCGGAGGACACCTACCGCACGCTGACGGCGGTCGATTCGGCCGTGATGGTGATCGACGCCGCGAAGGGCATTGAGGCGCGCACCCGCAAGCTGTTCGAGGTCTGCCGCCTGCGCGACATCCCGATCGTCACCTTCATCAACAAGCTCGATCGCGAGAGCCGCGACCCCTTCGACCTCCTCGACGAGATCGAGAAGACGCTCGCCCTCGACACCGCCCCGGTGACCTGGCCGATCGGGCGCGGCCGGAGCTTTGCCGGCACCTATGACCTCTCCCGCAACCTCGTGCGCCGGCTCGACGCCGACGAGGCGCCGGTGAAGGTCAACGGGCCGGAGAGTTCCGTGATCGAAGCCATGCTGCCGCAGGACGAGCTCGAAGGCTGGCGCGAGGAGGTGTCGCTCGCGCAGGATGCCTGCAAGCCATTCGACTTCAATGCCTTCCGCGAGGGGCACCTGACGCCCGTCTTCTTCGGATCGGCGCTCAGGAACTTCGGCGTCCGCGATCTCATCGACGCGCTCGCCGAGTTCGCACCGCCGCCGCGCGGCCAGGCGGCCGACACGCGCCTCGTCGCCGCGAACGAGAATCGAATGACCGGCTTCGTCTTCAAGATCCAGGCCAACATGGACCCGAACCACCGCGACCGCATCGCCTTCATGCGGGTGTGCTCGGGCAGGCTCACGCGCGGAATGAAGGCGAAGCTCGTACGCACCGGCAAGCCGATCAGCCTGTCGGCGCCGCAGTTCTTCTTCGCCCGCGAGCGCGCGACCGCCGACGAGGCCTATGCCGGCGACGTGGTCGGAATCCCGAACCACGGCACCTTGCGCATCGGCGACACGCTGACCGAGGGCGAGGACATCTCTTTTCGCGGCGTGCCGAGCTTCGCGCCCGAGATTCTGCGCCGGATCAAGCTCACGGACGCCATGAAGGCGAAGAAGCTGCGCGAGGCGCTGCAGCAGATGGGGGAGGAGGGCGTGGTGCAGGTGTTCCTGCCGCATGACGGCTCGCCCGCCATCGTGGGCGTCGTCGGCGCGCTGCAGCTCGACGTGCTGAAGGAGCGACTCCTCGCCGAATATGGGCTGCCGATCGATTACGACACGACGCGCTTTTCGCTCTGCCGCTGGGTCTCGGCGGCCGATCGCGCCGAGCTCGACAAGTTCCTCGCCGCCCACAACTCCGCCATGGCCGCGGACCTCGACGGCGCCCCGGTCTTCATGGCGGCCTCGCCCTTCTCGCTGAAATACGACCAGGACCGCTGGCCGGCGATCACCTTCTCCGACGTGAAGGACTATCAGGAGCGCGCCGGCGCGCGCCTCACTTCGGCAGGATGGTGACGCCCGACTCCCTGAAGCCGAGCGACAGCCATGTGCCCGCAGCGATCGGCTCGCCGGCCTCGTGGGTCACCACGAAGAGCTCGCCGAGCGAAGTCGCGACCGTGTACTCCATGTGGTCGCCGAGATACGACGCCTTGACCACCTCGGCCGGGAGGCCGGCCCCGTTGTCGAGGAGCCGGATCGCGTTCGGCCGGAGCGCGGCCGTGACCGGGCCGACGCGGCAGCCGCGCCGTGGCAGCTCGAGTTCGACCGCGCCGAGGCGTATGATCGCGCGCTCGCCGCACTCCGCCACCACCTCCGCCTCGACGAGATTGGCATCGCCGATGAAATCCGCGACGAAGCGGCTCGAAGGCTCCTCGTAGAGCTCGCGCGGCGTGCCGACCTGCGCGATTTGCGCGTTCGACATCACGATGATGCGGTCGGAGACCGCGAGCGCTTCCTCCTGGTCGTGGGTCACGTAGGCGACGGTCAGCGCCAACTTCTGCTGCAGCTCGCGGATGTCGTCGCGCACCCGCCGGCGCAGCTTGGCGTCGAGGTTCGACAGGGGCTCGTCGAAGAGCAGCACCTTCGGCTCGAGCACGAGCGCACGCGCGACGGCCACGCGCTGCTGCTGCCCGCCCGAGAGCTCGGACGGCGAACGCTTCTCGAGCCCGCTCAAGCCGACCAGCGCGAGCTTGTCCGCGGCCATTTCATGCGCCCGCGCCTTCTTCAAGCCCTGCACCGTCGGGCCGTAGGCGACGTTCTCGATCACCGACATGTGCGGAAACAGCGCGTAGCTCTGGAAGACCATGCTGACGTCGCGTTCCGAGGCCGCGAGCGTCGTCACGTCGTCGCCGCCGATCATGATCCGGCCTTCGGTCGCGATCTCGAGCCCGGCGATGAGGCGCAGCGTCGTGGTCTTGCCGCAGCCGGACGGCCCGAGCAGGGTCACGAGCCTGCCCGGCTCGATCGTGAAGGAGACCGCGTCGACGGCAGTCACCGCGCCGTAGCGTTTCGTCACCGCGCGGAACTCGACGGAGGCGGTCATCGGCTATTTCGCAAGGGACTTCACTTCGGCGTCCCATTTGCGCAGAAGCCGCGTGCGCTCGGCCGAGGAGCCGTACTTCGCAGAATCGTAGGCGATGAGCTTCATCTCCGTGAGCTTCGGCGCCTGCGGCGACGTTGCGGCGCCCTTGTTCGAGGGCACCCAGAATATCTTGAGGCCGCGGCCGATCAGCGACTGCGCCTCGGCGGAGAGCGTCCAGTCGTAGAAGCGGCGCGCGTTCTCCGGGTTCTTGCCGCCCTTCACCAGCGATACCGAGCCGGTCTCGTAGCCGGTGCCCTCGCACGGCGCCACCGTCTTCACCGGCGCGCCATCGACGATCATCGTCACCATGTCGTGCATGAAGGCGATGCCGACGCCGGTCTCGCCGAGCGCGGTCGCCTTCACCGGCGCGGCGCCGGACTTGGTGTACTGGTTGACGTTCTGGTGCAGTCTCTTGAGGTAGTCGAAGGCCTCAGCCTCGCCCATGAGCTGGACCATCGAGGCGAGCATCACATAAGCGGTGCCGGAGGAGTTCGGGTCCGAGATCTGCACCTCATCCTTGAACTTCGGATCGAGGAGGTCGGCCCAGCACTTCGGCTCGGGCAAGCCGCGCTGGCCGAGCACCTTGGTGTTGTAGCCGATGCCGAGCGCGCCGAGATAGATGCCGGCGGTGCGCCATTTCGATTGCTCGGCATGCCGGACCGCCCAATCGTGCAACTCGTGGAGCACCGGCGACTTGTACTCGTCGAGCAGGTCCTCTTCGGCAGCCTGCAGGTGAGGGTCGCCGGGTCCGCCCCACCACACGTCAGCGCGCGGGTTCGAGGCCTCGGCCTTGAGCTGCGCATAGGTTTCGCCGGTGCTCTTGCGGACCATCGAGACCTTGATGCCGGTCGCGCGCTCGAAAGCCGCGACGCCGACTCGGCACTGCTCCTCCAGGATCGAGC
This sequence comes from Microvirga sp., assembly GCA_029266525.1. Classification (GTDB taxonomy): domain Bacteria; phylum Pseudomonadota; class Alphaproteobacteria; order Rhizobiales; family Beijerinckiaceae; genus JAJKJG01. The sequence goes on along the minus strand of JAQSWQ010000007.1, from coordinate 75,473 downwards.
AATAGATCGTGAGCTGGCCCTGGGCGTGCGCGCCCGCGGCGTGCCAGACGAGCCCGATCAGGCCGGCGATGAGGGTCATGGGCCTCATGAGAGTTCTCCGAGATCAGCCGGCCGCCTGCACGCCGACATTGCCGATGGGCGCCGGCACAGCGGCGGTGCCGCGCCGGCCGAGGCGGCGCTCGCCGACGATGAGCTGGAATGCCAGGATCGCGGCGAGCATGACAACGATCAAGACCGAGGAATAAGCGATGGCAAGCCCGAACTCGCCGGCCTCGACACGGCCGACGATATAGGTCGTCGCCAAGTTGTACTCCGCCGAGACGAGGAAGATCACCGCGCTCACCGCGGTCATGGCGCGCACGAAGCTGTAGACGAGCGAGGCGACGACGGCCGGGCGCAGGAGCGGCAGGATCACCCGCCGCACCGTCGCGAAGGAGCGCGCGCCGAGCGTCAGCGAGGCCTCGTCGAGGCTCTTGTCGATTTGGCTCAGGGTCGCGATGCCCGAGCGCACCGCCACCGGCATGTTGCGGAAGACGAAGCACATCACGAGGATGACCGCGGTGCCGGTGATCTCGATCGGCGGCACGTTGAAGGCGATGATGTAGCTCACGCCGACGACCGTGCCGGGGATCGCGAAGCTCAGCATGGTGCCGAACTCGAAGAGCCGCCGCCCGGCGAAATTCTGTCGCGTCAGGAGATAGGCCGTGAGAAGCCCGACCGCCGCCGTGATCGGCGCGGCGAAAGCCGCCACCTTCAGGGTTGCCGAGAACGAGTTCCAGGCGCTGCCCGCGAAATAGAGTCCCTGCGGGGTCGTCTCGATCCGGAACCCGGTCAGGAAATGCTCCAAGGTCGGCGTGTAGTCGCGGCCCATAGAGCGCACGAAGCCGCCGACGATGATGATGACGTAGACGACCAAAGTGAAGGCTGCCCAGGGCAGCGCGGCGGCGTAAGAGAGCCAGGCGACGCGGCGGGGGAGGGGCGGCGGAACGCCGGCATCGCCCTTGCCGGTCACGGTGGTGTAGACCCGCTTTCCCAGCCAGGCATACTGCAGCCAGAAGGCCGCGAGCGTGAAGCCGAGGAGGATGATCGAAAGCACGGCCGCCCGGCCCTGGTCGTGCGCCGCGCCGACCACCGCGAAGAAGATCTTGGTCGAGAGCACCTCGAAATTGCCGCCGAGCACGAGCGGGTTGCCGAAATCGGCCATGCTCTCGACGAAACCCAGGAGGAACGCATTGGCGAGGCCCGGCTGCATCAGCGGCAGCGAGATGGTTCGGAAGGTAGTCCAGCTCTTGGCACGCAGCGTTTGCGACGCCTCCTCGAGCGAGGGGCTTATGCCCTGCACGACGCCGATCAGCACCAGGAAGGCGATTGGCGTGAAGGCGAGAAGCTGCGCGATCAAGACGCCGGGCAGGCCGTAGATCCAGCGCGAGCGCGGCAGGCCGAACCATTCGGTCAGGAGTGCCGACACCGCGCCCGAGCGCCCGAACAAGAGGATCAGCGCAAGCCCGATCACGAAAGGCGGCGTGATGATCGGCAGGACCGTCAGCACCCGCAGCAGCCCCTTGTATCGGAACGCGGTCCGTGTCGCGATGAGCGCGAAGGCGAGCCCGAGCGCCGTCGTGCCGAAGCCGACGAGCACGGCGAGGAAAAGCGTGTTCCAGGCAACGCCGCAGCGCAGCTGGGAGGCCAGGCAGTCGAGCCCCCAGATCGAGCGGTCGAGAAATTTCTGAGTGAAAGCCTCATGCGAGAGAGCACCGGCGTCGCCGCGGAATGCGCTCGCGAGGATGCTCAGGACCGGGAAGAACACAAACACGGCGATGAGCGCGACGACGACTCCGATCGTAGCGGTAACGAAGGCATCACCGTGGCACCAACCCATGGCCGCGAGGCCCTGGCTGAGCATCATCAGCAAGGCGAGTGCGGCGAGCGCGGCGCCGAAGCCCATCCCGCCCTGGCGCGGTCCAGGCGCGCCGAAGAGCTCGGCGAGCCAAGCGGCCGTCCAGCCATTGAGGCCGATCGCGAAGCCCTGCAGGACGAACCAGACGAGACCGACAGCTCCGGCGAGCACCAGAAGCCGGGCCTTTGTATCGCGGCCGAGCGGCGCGAGCGCCGCAAGGGTCGCGAGCGCGAAGGGCAAGACGAATGGAAGGAGCCACCAGGCGCGACCGGAGAGGCCGAGGCCCAATCCGCTTCCAGCGTCGCCGAAGAGATCCCCGAGCAGCCCGCCCGTAAGATGCCAGGGCAGGACGGCGTAGCCGATCCAGCCGAGCGCGAGCCAGACTTGCGCCGTCCGGTTCATGGCCCGATGCTTCGGGTTATCCCCGGCGGAGCTGCGAAGCAGCGAAGCGCCCTCGGCAGCGGCTGTGGATCCGGATATCCGGTCGGCGGCTTACTGGAGGACCGCGCCGATGACATCACGGCAGCCTATTTCGGCAGGTTCTTCACCTCGCGGTCCCATCTCGAAAGGAGGCGGCGGCGCTCCTCCGAGGTACCGTATTTTGCGAAATCGAAATTGATGAGCTTGATCTCGCCGAGCTTGGGCGCCTCGGCTGGAATCGACGCGTTGCGGTTTGATGGCACCTGGTAGTTCTTGGCCTTGGCGCCGATCTCCTGCGCGGCCGGGCTCAGCGCCCAATCGTACCACTTCTTGGCATTGTCGAGATTGCGCGCGCCCTTCACGATCGACATCGACCCGATCTCGTAGCCGGTGCCCTCGCAGGGGGCCACAACCTTCACCGGCGCGCCGTCAACGACCATCGTCACCATATCGTGCATGAAGGTGATGCCGATGGCCGTCTCGCCGAGGGCGGCCGCCTTCGCCGGCGCGGCGCCGGATTTCGTGTATTGGTTGACGTTCCTGTGGAGCGCTTTCAAGTACTCGAAGCCCTTCTCCTCGCCCATGAGCTGCACAATGGTCGCAAGCAGCGTATAGGCGGTGCCCGACGAGTTCGGATCGGCGACCTGCACCTCGTCCTTGAGCTTCGGGTCGAGGAGGTCGGCCCAGCATTTCGGCTCGCCGACCTTCTTCGCTGCAACCTCCTTGGTGTTGTACCCGAAGCCGAGCGCCCCCGAGTAGATGCCGACGGTCCGGCCCTTCGCCTGCTCCCATTGCCGGACCGCCCAATCCTGCAACTCCCCGAGCTTCGGCGAGCGATATGCCTCGGTGAGCTCCTCCTCGGCCGCCGTCATGTGCGGATCGCCGGTGCCGCCCCACCACACGTCTCCGCGCGGGTTCGCGGACTCGGCCTTTATCTGCGCATAGACTTCGCCGGCGCTCTTGCGGGTCATCGCGACCTTGATGCCGGTCTCCCGCTCGAAGGCGCTCACGGCAGCGCGGCACCACTCCTCCTGGACCCCGCAGTAGACCACGACCGTCCCCTGCGCCGCGGCCGGCCACCATCCGGACAGGAAGAGGAACCCGGCAAGCGCGAGCCCGCCGAGCCGCGAAACCTTGCGCGCCATGGTCTCCTCCAAGCTTTGGTCGGCAGTCTCGCGCCCCTGCCCTGGAGCGTCAACGGAAGCCTGCGTGCGGGAGCAGCTACCGTATCACGCTCGAATGCTCGACGCTGATGCAGCGGTTCATGACGACTTCGATGCCGGCGTCCTCGGCGCGGGCGCAGGCCTCGTCATTGCGGATGCCGAGTTGCATCCACAAGGCTGAGGCGCCGACCGCGATCGCCTGGTCGACTGCCTCTCCGACGGCATCGGGCCGGCGGAAGACGTTTACGAGATCGATTGTCTCCGGCACCTCCTCGAGCCTGCCGTAGAAGCGCTCGCCGTGGACGCTCTGCCCGAGCGCCGTCGGATTCACCGGGACGACGCGGTACCCGACCCGTTGCAGGTAGCGGATGACGCCGAAGCTTGGCCGCCACGGCTCGGGGCTCGCGCCGACGACGGCTATGGTGCGGGCGTGCGCGAAGAGCCTGCGCAGATAGGCGGGGTCATAGGCGTTGTGGTTCACGGCCGTCATTGCCCGCATGCAGGATCAAGCCGGATCGCGGGGTCGGGTTCCGGCAGGTTCGCGGCTAGCTGAAAGCCGCGCAAGGGCCTATTGCGCGACACCATGGTCACGCTCGTCACGCTGTTCGCGGCCTATATGCTGAGCCAGTTCTACCGCTCGTTCCTGGCGATCGTAGCGCCGAACCTGACGCAGGAGCTTGGGCTTGGACCGGCCGAGCTCGGCGCCCTCTCGGGCGTGTGGTTCGGGACGTTCGCCTTCGCGCAGTTCCCGATCGGCTGGGCGCTCGACAGCTTCGGACCGCGGCGCACCCTCGCCGGCGCGATGCTTGCGGCGGTTGCCGGAGCGTTCCTTTTCGCCGAGGCGGAGGGCTTCGTGACGATGCTCGTCTCGATGGCTCTGATCGGGATCGGCTGCGCGCCGGTGCTGATGGCCTCGATGTTCGTCTTCGGCCGGGCCTATCCGCCCGAGCGCTTCGCGATCCTCTCCTCGATGATCCTCGGCATCGGGGCGCTCGGCGTGCTCGCCGCCGCCACGCCGCTCGCCTACGCGGTCGAGGCCTTCGGCTGGCGCGCGAGCCTCGCCTCGATGGGGGGCGTGACCGCTGGGGCCACGGCGGCGGTGTACCTCCTCATCAAGGACCCGCCGCTTGTCCTCCGCGCCGCACATCAGGAGGCCTCCGCCTGGCGCGACCTCGTCTCGATAATGGCTCTCAAGCCCCTCTGGCCGCTGATCCCCCTGACCTTCGTCGCCTATGCCGTGGTTGCGGCCGAGCGCAGCCTCTGGATCGGGCCCTATCTGCTCGAGGTGCACCGGCTGGATCCCATCGCGCGCGGCAACGGCATCCTCGCGATGTCGATCGCCATGTCGGCGGGCGCGATCCTCTACGGTCCCGCCGAGCGGCTAATGCGCAGCCCGAAGCTCACGGTCCTGATCGGCAGCTTCGTGACCGGCGTCACCTTCACCGCGCTCGGCGCCGCGCCGGGCCTCTCGACCGCATCCGCGATCGTGCTCCTGTCGATCATCGGCAGCTTCGGCATAACCTACGGCATCCTGATGACGCACGCCCGGGCTTTCTTCCCGGAGCATCTTCTCGGCCGCGGCATCACCTTCATGAACTTCGTTTTCATTGCCGGCGCCGGAATCGTGCAGGCGGTCTCGGGCCTGTTCATGCGCGCAGCGGGCGCCTCGGGCACCGTGCCGGCCGACGCGTTCGGCGATCTCCACCTCGCCTTCGGGCTGATGCTCCTGGCCGCGACCGCGGTCTACGTGACCGCGCCCGCGAGGCCGCTGCGCTGAAGCTGCATCCATCCTGGCGCTCGCGCGTTGTCCGACCTGAACATGCACAGGAGGCGGACCATGGCCGCGCCGAAGACCCTTTCGCAATTCCGCGCCACGCAGAACGACGAAGGCGCGACCCTGAGCCTCGAGGCGGAGGACGGCTCGGTAGTTGAGTTCGACGCCACCTTCGAGCAGCTGGAGCTCATGGCCGACGAACTCGACGACATCCTCTCCGCGAACGACGACGCGACCGAGGTCAAGGACGAAGCCGAGGCCTGATCCCCAGCCGGCGATCTGCGCTCGATCCCATAGGCCGCGCCGCCGCTGTCGGCGGCGCGACTGCGCGATCGGCAGGGCGCGACGGCGTTTGCGCCTGCTGCGACGAACCGGCGCGATCTTCCGGCGATGCAGAGCCGTCATTGCTCCGTTGCAGGCATGCGGCCTAGTTGAGGCAGTTGCCCATCCTCACCTGAGATCGAGGGCGCTTGGCTGCTATCCGGAGGACGGACATGACCCGCGGCATCCACCACGTCACGGCCATCTCGGGCCCGGCTCACCGGAACCTCGGCTTCTACACCCGAACGATTGGGCTGCGGCTGGTGAAGAAGACCGTCAACTTCGACGATCCAGGCACCTACCACCTGTATTACGGCGACGAGACCGGCCGGCCGGGGACGATCCTGACCTTCTTTCCATGGGAGCATGTCGCGCCCGGGCGCGTCGGCGTCGGCGAGACGCAGGAGACGAGGTTCAGGGTGCCCGAGGGCGCGGTCGGCTACTGGAGCCACCGTTTTGTCGAGAAGGGCGTCGCACATGAGCGACCCGAGAAGCGCTTCGGCGAGACCGTGCTTGCGTTCAAGGACCCCGACGGCATGCGGCTCGCCCTCGTCGCGGAACGCGGGATCGAGAATGAGCCAGCCTATAGCGGCGGCGAGGTGCCGGCCGAGCATGCGATCCGCGGCTTCCACAGCGTGAGCCTGCTGCTGCACGAGGCGGAGCCGACCGGCGCCATTCTGGCCGACGTGCTCGGCTTCTCGCAGATCGGCCGGGAGGATTCGATGGTGCGATACAAGGCAGGCCGGACCGGGATCGGCGGCACGGTCGACATCCAAGCCGCCGGCGATTTCCTGCGTGGGCGCCAGGGCGGCGGCTCAGTGCATCACATCGCTTTTCGGGCCGCGGACGATGCGGCGGAGTTCGCGATCCAGAGGAAGCTCGCGGATGACCACGGCATTCGCACGACCGAGCAAAAGGACCGCAACTACTTCCGCTCCATCTATTTCCGCGAGCCTGGCGGAGTGCTGTTCGAGGTCGCCACCGACATTCCAGGTTTCGCGACGGACGAGCCGGTCTCCTCGCTGGGCCAGGCGCTGAAGCTGCCGGCGGCGCTCGAGCAGCGCCGCAAGGAGATCGAGGCGGTCCTGCCGACCCTCGCGGCCTAGGGCGAGAACCGGCATCGGCGCCATGACCGAGCTCTCCCACCTCCACCGCTTCGTCTCGGCGAGCGAGCCCGGCAAGCCGCCCATCCTCCTGCTGCACGGCACCGGCGGCGACGAGGACGACCTGCTGCCGCTGGGGCGCGCCGTCGCTCCCGGCTCGGCGCTGCTTTCGCCTCGCGGGAAGGTGCTCGAGAACGGCATGTCGCGCTTCTTCCGGCGCCTCGCCGAGGGGGTCTTCGACGAGGTCGATCTGCGCCATCGCGCAAACGAGCTCGCGGACTTTGTCGCGGAGGCGCAGGAAACTTATGGCATCGACCCACCCATCGGCGTAGGCTTCTCGAACGGTGCGAATATCGCCGCGGCGCTCCTGCTTCTCCGGCCGGAGGCGCTCTCCGGCGCAGCCCTGCTGCGCGCGATGGTCCCGCTCTCCGAACCGCCTGTCGCGGATCTTCAGGACAAGCCGGTGCTGATCCTGTCCGGCGCCGCCGATCCGATCGTACCGGCCGCGAACGCCGGCCGCCTCGCAAAGCTCTTGGCGAGCGCAGGGGCAGGCGTGGAGCATCGGACACTGCCGGTCGGGCACGGGCTGTCTCAGCCCGATGTTCTGATCACGAAGGAGTGGATCGGGCGCCGCTCGGTCGCGTCCGGCTCGCGCTGATTGTTTCCTCGCAAGTGCGGGTCGTCCTTTCCTTGAGTCTCGTCTGAGCGACTTTCGATCAGGCGACTCATCCCATCCCGTCGGGGCCTGCGCCGCAGACGAGCGCGCAAACGCTGGCTGCACCTGCCAGAGCAACGCGCCTTTGCCGCAGCGCCGCCACGGCCGCCGCCCCGGAGAGGTCGGCGGCGACGCCGGCTTCGAACCAGAGCCAGCGCGCGGCGTCCCGCATCTCGTCGTCGGTGACGAGCACGACATCATCGACCGCGTTGCGCACCAGTTCGAAGATGCGCTCGTCCGTCCGGCGGCAGGCCATGGTCGGAACCGAGGTCGTGACCTCGGGCAGCGTGACCACTCGGCCGGCGTCGAGGCTCGCCTTCAGCGTTGGCGAGCCGGTCGGCTCGACGCCGACGATGCGGATGTTCGGCCTGAGCGCCTTCAGCGCGGTCGCCATGCCGGCGAGAAGGCCGCCGCCGCCGATCGCGATGAGCACGAGGTCGAGTTCGGGCGCGTCCTCGAGAAGATCGAGCGCCACCGTGCCCTGGCCCGCGACGACGAGCGGATCGGCGAAGGGGTGGAGATAGAGCGCGCCCTGCTTCTCGGCGTGCGCCAGCGCCGCCTGGTTGGCGGCGTCCCAGACCTCGCCGATGATCTCGACCCGCGCCTGCCAGCCCTTGAGCTTCTCGACCTTCGACGGGGAGACGTTCGAGGGCAGGAACACGGTCGCGGGCACGCCGGCGACATAGGCGGTGCGCGCGACCGCAAGGCCATGGTTGCCGCCCGACGCCGTCACGATGCCTCGGGCAAGCTCCTGGCGCGGCGTCGCGAGCACGCGGTTCATGGCGCCGCGCGCCTTGAACGAGCCCGTCACCTGCAGGCATTCGAGCTTGAGGACGAGGCTTGGCGAGAGGGGATCCTTGGCGCTCGTCGGCGCGAGCACGGGGGTTCGGCGCACGTGGGGCGCGATCCGCTCGCGCGCCGCGCGGATGTCGTCGAGGCCGATCACGCGAGCACTCCCTGGTAGGGCGCGGCGACGACAAGGCAGCAATTGCCCGGCCGCACGCGCCCTGGCTGACGGCGCGCGTAGAGCATGCCGTCGGCACGGTAGAACAGCTCGTCAGGCACGCGCGTCGGGTCCCATGTGCAATGGATCCGCCCGGCGAGCTCGCCGGCGCGGACCGGCGTGCCTTTCTCGTGCAGCGGCTCGAGAATGCCGTCCATCGTGGCGAAGACGAAGGCGGCGCTGCCCGGCAGCTCGAGCACCGTGCCGTCGCCGCGGCGCGGCGAGGCGTCCTCGGGCGGCAGCATGCCGAGGTGGGCAAGCACGTTGCGCACGCCGCGGCGGCAGATGGCGAGCGCCTCGATCGAGACCGTGCCGGCCCCGGCCATCTCGGTGCCGATCGTAATCGCACCGGCGCGGCAGGCGGCGGCGGTCGCGGTGCGCGGCTCGCCGAGATTGGAGATGACGACGCTGTAGGGCGCGTCGAAGGCCCGCGCCGCGGCGACGTTCTTGACGTGCAGCGCGGGATCGTCCGTCGGCTCGATGATGGCGCTCGGCAGGATGTCGAGCGAGGAGCCGCCGGAGTGCAGATCGAGGAAGGCGTCGGCGCGCGGCAGGATGTGGTCGGTCATGAAGGCCGCGATCTGCATGGTGATCGTGCCGCGGGTATCGCCCGGGAAGGTCCGGTTGAAGTTCAGCCCGTCGACCGGCGAGACCCGCTGCCCGGCCATCACGGCATGCACGTTGTTTGCGGGCATCAGGATGAGCCGGCCCTGCACGCGCCCGGGATCGAGCTCCCGGATGAGCTCGCAGATCGTGATCGGGCCCTCGTACTCGTCGCCATGGTTGCCGCCTTCGAGCACGACGGTCGGGCCGCTTCCGTTCTTGATCACCGCGAGCGGCACGCGGGTCGCGCCCCAGGCGTCGTCGTTCGGCGAATGCGGGATCATGAGGAAGCCGACCTGCTTGCCCTCGCGGTCGAGATCGACCGTGGTGAAGGCAGAGGAGGGACGAACGGCGGTTGGATTTCCCATGAAGGCTCCGTCTTGATGATCCTGTGCCCCGCAGCGACGTGCGGCGGCTCAGATCGGGGCCGACCACAGCGCCTCATCGAGGAGGGTCGCGGCGAGCGCCGTCGCGGCCGCCTCAAGCAGGCGCTCGCCCTTCTCGCGGCTGGCCGCGCCGGCATCCCCGATGACGCCGTTCGGCGAGCGGCTGCCGAGCTGGCGCCAGCGATAGACGCCGGGGTTCGCGCCCGCAATCGCCGACAGTCCCGGCACCAACGGGCCGTGGCACTGGGAGATGATCTCGGCCTCGACCGCCTCTGGCTCGACCGCCCAGATCATCGAGGTCTCGGCCTCGCAGGCATGCAGCACGCGGTCCTGCTTCTCGAGGATGGCGGCGATCTCTTTCTCGGCGAGCTGCCAATAGGCGGCGCAGGCGATCGGCAGCCGGTGGCGCACCGTCAGCTCCGCGACGATCGCCTCGAGCGGCGCGACGTTGCCGCCATGGCCGTTGAGCACGAAGACCCGGCGAAAGCCCTGCCGAACCGCCGACTCGACCACGCACCCGACTACGGCCGCCATAGTGGCATAGTCGAGGGTGATGGTGCCGCCGAGCGAAACATGGTGCTCGGACATGCCGAACGGGATCACCGGGGTGACAAGCACGAGGGCGCGGCCGGCGACGATGCGCGCCGCCCGGCAGGCGACCTCGAAGGCGAGCCGATGGTCGACCATGGTCGGCAGGTGCGGACCGTGCTGCTCGGTCGCGCCCATCGGGATCATGACGATCGCGCCTGCCTCCGCCCGCCGCCTGATCTCGGCGGCGGGCAGGCGGCCCCACTCGATCTCGCTTGCGTAAGCCGGCATCAGAGCGTCGGCAGCGGGTCCATTGGCATGTCGAGATACTTGCGGTGGAGCCGGTCGAGCTCGCCGTTCATGGTGTTGAAGAAGATGAAGCCGTCGAGCCAGCGTACGAGGCTGTGCTCGCCCATGCGCACGCCCATATGGGCCGGACTGCGACGGATCAGGAACTTGCGATCGAACTCCTTCGACGGGTTCTGCTTCGCGAGCGCCTGCGCGACGATGCTATTCGTGGCGATGAGCTCGGCCTGGCCCGAGATGTAGGCCGCTGCAGCCGTCGCGTCGTCCTCGGTGCGCATGATGTTGGCGCGCGGGTTCATCGCCGAAATCGCCAGTTCCTGGGTCGTGCCCTTCGCGGCGACGATGCGCGTGCTGCCAAGCTCGGCGGCCGAGGGCACGTTCGCCGATTTCGGGCCGAACACCGCAAGGAAGGTGTTCGCATAGGGCGCGGTGAACATGATCTGCTTCGCGCGCTCCGGCGTGAGCCCCATCACCGAGATGATGATGTCGACGCGGTCCGAGAGCAGGTAAGGGATGCGGTTCGCGCCCGTGACCTGCGTCATCTCGAGCTTCACGCCGAGCGCCTTCGCGACCATCTCGGCGAGCTCGATGTCGAAGCCTTCGGGCTGGCGCTGCTGGTTGACCGAGCCGAAGGGCGGCGCGTCGACCGGCACGCCGATTCGCACCATCCCCTTCGAGATGATGTCCTGGAACTTGTCGGCGCCTTGCGCGACCGCCGTCCCGCCGAATGCAAGGCCGAGCGCCAGGGCGGCGAGGCCGGCGAGCTTGAGATTCCTGATCCACTTCATTGGCGTCCTCCCGTTCGGCGGTCTAATGCAAGACCGCGCTCAAGAATGTTTCTAGCTCCTGGGTGCGCGGAGCCGACAGCGTCTCGGCCGCCGTCCCCTCCTCCCAGATCCTTCCCTGGTGCATGAACACGACCCGCGAGGCAACGCGCTTCGCAAAGCCGATCTCGTGCGTGACGAGGAGCATGGTCATGCCGTCGCCCGCCATCGCCTCCAGCACCTTCAGGACCTCGCCGGTGAGCTCGGGATCGAGCGCCGAGGTGATCTCGTCGAAGAGCATCAGCTGCGGTCGCATGGCAAGCGAGCGAGCGATCGCGACGCGCTGCTGCTGCCCGCCGGAGAGCTGATCGGGATAGGCGCCGATCTTCTCCTCGAGCCCGACCTTGCGCAGGACCTCGCGCGCGAGCTCGCGCGCTTCGCTTTCGGACATATTCTTCACCACTCGAGGCGCGAGCGTGATGTTCTTCTCGACCGACAGGTGAGGGAAGAGGTTGTAGCTCTGAAAGACGATGCCGACGCGCTGGCGCAGGGCGCGCAGGTCGGTCTGCGGATCGTTCACGACGGCGCCGTCGAACAGGATGCGGCCGTCCTGGATCGGCTCGAGCCCGTTGATGCAGCGAAGCATCGTGCTCTTGCCCGAGCCCGAGCGCCCGATCACCGCGATGATCTCGCCCGGCGCGACCGTCATCGAGACGTCGTCGAGCACGGTGTTGGTCCCGAAGCGCTTGACGACATGTGAAAGCTCAACGAGCGACATGAAGCCTCTGCTCGAGGTATCGGCTCCACTGGGTCAGCGGGAAGCACATGGCGAAATAAATCGCCGCGACGATCACGAACACGGTCATGGGGCGGAAGGTCGACGCATTGGTGATCTGCGCCTCGCGGGTGAGCTCGACGAAGCCGATCGCGGCGGCGAGCGAGGTGTTCTTGATGAGCTGGACAAGGAAGCCCACCGTGGGCGGGATGGCGATCCGCACCGCCTGCGGCATGATGATGTAGCGGAGCTGGTCGAGGAAGCTCAAGCCGAGCGAGGCGCCCGCCTCCCACTGCGTGCGCGGGATTGCGGCGAGCGCCCCGCGCCAGATATCGCCGAGGAAGGCGCCGGCATAGATCGCGAAGGCGGTCGCCGCCGCGATCCAGGGGTTGACCACGAGACCGACGAGGGGAAGGCCGAAATAGAACAGGAACAGCCAGGCGAGCAGCGGCGTGCCCTGCACCGCCTGGACGTAGATGGTGGCGAGCCAGCGCACCGGCGCCAGCGGCGTCACGCGCATCAGCGCGACGAGGAGGCCGACCAAGCCTCCGCCCAGGAAGGCGACCCCGGAGAGCGCGACCGTCCAGCGCGCCGCCGCGAGGAGGTACATGAAGTCGATGAAGCCGAACTCGCGGATCATCTTCGCGCGAAAGCCACCTGATAGAGGCCGGCAAAGGCGAGGCGGAAGGCCAGCGCCAGCGCGAGATAGAGCGCAGCGACCACGATATAGACCTCGAAATCGCGGAAGGTGCGCGACTGGATGATCGAGGCGGTGTGGAAGAGGTCGGGCGCCGAGATCTGCGAGACCACGCTCGTCGCGAGCATCAGGAGGATGAACTGGCTCGCGAGCGCCGGGTACATGACCCTGAGCGCCGGCATCAGGACAATGTAGCGGAAGACCTGCAGCCGCGAGAGGCCGAGCGACACCCCAGCTTCGATCTGGGCGCGCGGGATCGCCTGGAGCCCGGCCCGCACGATCTCGGTCGCGTAGGCGCCGAGGTTGACGGTGAGCGCGATAATCGAAGCCGTCGTGGCGTCGAGCCGGATGCCGAGGCTCGGCAGGCCGAAGAAGACGAGAAAGAGCTGAACCAAAAGCGGCGTGTTGCGGATGGCCTCGACATAGGTCGCGACGACCGCCCGGACCGGGCGGGGGCCATAGAGGCGCAGCGCGGCGCCGGTCACGCCGACGAGCAGCCCGAGCGCCATGGCCACGAACGAGAGCTGCAGCGTCAGGACGAGGCCCTCAAGGAGGAAGTCCTGCTGCGCGAACACATCCCGGAAATTGAAGCGATAGCCCAACGTTGCCCCCGTCCGATTGAGGGCATGGCTGGCGCGCGGCTGTCAATCCGCTGACGCTACGCAAGGCCCGCTTCGCTACGACGGGGAGCGGACGATCCGCCGCAGGCCGATGAGGCGCTCCACCGCCACGACCAGCACGAGGATGATGCCGACCTGCACCGCCGATGCGGCCGCGATGACGAGTTGGCCGCCCTGAAACTGCAGATAGCTGAAGATCTCGATCGGCAGCGTCGTCACGCCGGGGCCGGTGAGGAACAGCGCCGCGTTGAGCTCGCCGAGCGAAAGGATGAAGGCGAACAGCGCACCGGAAATGATGCTGGGCCAGATCAGCGGCAGGGTGACGAGGCGGAAGGTCCGCAAGGGGCCGGCGCGCAGGCTTGCGCTTGCCTCCTCGAGCACGGGATCGACGGCGAGCACGCTCGCCGAGACCGCACGCACCACGAAAGGCGTGCCGAGGATCGTGTGGGCGATGACGAGGCCCGGGAACTCCGGCACGCCGCCGATCAGCTTGAAGAACAACAGAAGCGATAGCCCGAACACGATCGCGGGGAAGATCAGCGGCGCGAGGAAGAGGCTCTGAAGCGTCGTGAAGACCCATCCGCGCCGCCGCGCGATTGCGAGCGCCGCCATGGTACCGACGACCGTCGCACACACGCAGGACAGGGCTGCAAGCCAGACCGACCGCACGAATGCATCGCGAAGGCTCTCGGTTTCGAAGAACGCCGCGAACCAGCGTAGGCTCAAGGACGGCGGCGGGAAGACGAAGAACTCGGTCGGTGAGAACGCCGTCACGATCACTATCAGGATCGGCCCGAGCACCAATAGGTAGCTCAGCCCTGCAAGCGCGATGAGCAGCGCGCGCGTCATCAGCCTCTCCCCTGCACTTTCTGCGGCCGCAACAGCGCGAGGATCACGCCGGAGAAGGCGAGAGCCACGGCAAGCAGCACGAAGGACAGGGCCGCAGCGAGCGGCCAGCGGAAGGAAGCGACCGAATCGAAGACGAGGCTGACGAGAAGCTTGGTGCGAGGGCCGCCGAGCACGGTGATAGTGACGTAGGCGCTCAAGGTGAGGAGAAAGACGAGGAGCAGGCCCGAGGCGACGCCGGGGCTCGACAACGGCCAGGTCACGTGTACGAAGGTGCGGAAAGGCGAGGCGCGCAGAGACTGGGCGGCGTCGCGGTACTGCACATCGATGGCGCTGAGCGCGTTGGCTATCGAGATCACCATATAGGGCAAGAGGATTGTCATCAGCCCTACCACCACGGCCTCGAAAGAGTTCAGCAACAGGAGCGGCCGGTCGATGATGCCTGCCCCGCGCAGCACGCTGTTGACGAGGCCCTGGCGGCCGAGGATCGCGATCCAGCCATAGGCGCGGATCACGTTGCTGACCATCAGCGGCACCAGCAGGAGCATGAGGAGCAGGAGGCGCCGACGCGGCGGCAGCGGCGCGATCACATAGGCGGTCGCATAGCCGAGCGCGAGGGTGATGCCGACGATCGTCGCGCCCGTGCCGAGCGTGCGCAGCAGGATCGTGTGGTAGAACGGGTCTTCGATGATAGTGCGGTAATTCGCAAGGGTCAGCTCGTCGCCGTATAGCTGCGCCTGCGACGAGCCGTGCAGGCTCGCCCAGAACAGCGTTGCGAGCGGCGCCACGAAAAAAAGCACGAACAGCGCGAGGGGCGGCATAAGCAGCGCGATCGTCGCGCCGCGCGGGCCAAGCGCGAATCCGCGGCTCATGCGGAGCGGGTGCGGTCGAGTACGACCACACTGTCGGGCTCGAAATCGACCGACACCGCCTGCCCGGGCTGCCAGCCCGAGGAGGCGCCGGTGTCGTTCTGGAGGAAGGCGATCAACGGCAGGCCCTTGCTCTCCATGAAGAGGTGCGTCGCGGCGCCGCGGTAGACGACCTCGCGCACCGTCGCAGGTAAGCCCGAGGCCCCGATCGGCCGAATCCTTACCCGCTCGGGGCGCACGGCGAGACGGAGACGCTGCCCCGCCGAAAAGCCGGTGCTCGCTATGGCGAAACGGCCCGGTGCCGCCTCGACCAGGCTGCGGCCATTCTCGCTGCCGATTGCGACCGCATCGATGAGGTTGCTCGCGCCGAGAAAGGTCGCGACGAACTCGGTCGCAGGGCGCTCATAGACCTCGCGGGGCGCGCCGAGCTGCTCGATGAGCCCGTCCCGCATCACCGCGATGCGGTCCGACATCGTCAAGGCCTCCTCCTGGTCGTGCGTGACGAAGACCGTGGTGATGCCTAATTGGCGCTGGAGCGAGCGCAGCTCGACCTGCATCTCCTCGCGCAGGTTCTTGTCGAGCGCGCCGAGCGGCTCGTCGAGAAGCAGCACGACAGGCTTCATGACGATCGCGCGCGCGATCGCGACGCGCTGCTGCTGACCACCCGAGAGCTGCTTCGGATAGCGCTCGGCAAAGCCCTCAAGCTTGACGAGGACAAGCGCGTTGCGGACCTCTTCGGCGCGCTGGACTTGAGGCACCCGCAGCATCTTCAGCCCAAATGCGACGTTCTCCGCAACGTTCAGGTGCGGGAAGAGCGCGAAGTTCTGGAACACCATTGCGAAGTCGCGCTTGAAAGGCGGCACGCCGGTGACGTTGCGGTTGCGGATGTAGACTGCGCCCTCTTCCGGTTGCTCGAAGCCGGCGACAAGCCGCAGGGTCGTGGTCTTGCCGCAGCCCGAGGGGCCGAGCAGCGAGAAGAACATGCCCTGCGGGATGTCGAGCGAGAGGTCGCGCACCGCGACCGCCCGCCCGAAGCGCTTGGTGACGCGCTCGAAGCGGACGTCGGCGTTCTGATAGGCGTTCTCAGTCATGGCGGGACGCGACGACGTGGAGCTCGGCGAGCCGCGCCCACGCCTCGATAAGGAGGAGTGCGAGCTCCAGCTCGAGAAGCAGCTCGGCTGGTCTGCGCTCGGGCGGATCGGACCAGGCGGCACAGGCGTGGCCGGCAATCGCGGCGAAGGAGCTTGCGATGCGGGGCCCATCGGCCGGCGCGTCGGCAACGCGAGGCAACAGCTCGGCGAGACGGCGCTCGGCCGGAGCCAGGCGCTGCTCAAAGCCGGCCACGAGCCGGCGCTCGAGACTACCGATCGGGCCCTCGCTCGGCTTCAGTGACGCGCGGCGCCGGCGCCACGCCGCGGCGAGCTCGATGGGAGTGGTCGGGGGGACGTCGGAAGCTCCTATCTGCGCGGCGCCGTCGCGGGCGCGCGGCAGAAGATTGTCGATGGCGTTCAGCACCATTAGGAAGCTGCGTGACTCGGCGGGCAAGAAGCTGTCGAGCGTCTCGCGCATCACGAGCTCGCCGCGGACCGGGAGGTAGCGGGGAACGTAGCTCTCGATCGCCATGTATTTGCGCAGGAGGTCGCCCATCTCGGGATGGGGCGAGAACAACACCGCCTCGCCGCGCGGACCGGAGGCGCGGAGCGCCGCGATTCGGCCCTGCATGTGCTTTGCGAAGCGCGCCTCCGACAGCGGGTTGTCGATGAACAGCCGCCCATGGCCGTAAAGGTCGCGAAACTCCGCGAGCGGCGTGCAGTCCGGCCCGAGTTCGTCGTAGACGGGCCCGTGATAGTAGGGGAGTTCCAAGGTCGGCGGCAGGCCGAGGCGAAGAGGCCCCGGCGCGAGGCGGCAGGTCGTAACCCCGACGCCGGTGCGCAGATACTCCTGCGTGAAGACCGGCCGCGCATCGGCGACTCCGAGCCAGGCCGGGCGGCCCCGCGACAGGTAGTAGGCCCCGCCGCACGAGGCGACGGCTGCGCCGCCTTGGTGGAGAAAGCGCCGGAAAGCGATGTCCGCGCCTGCGCTCTCCTCCTTCGCATCGAGGCCCCAATTCGAGAACCCACCCGGAAGGACGGCGATGTTCTCTGCCCCGAGCGCGCCGGCCGCAATTGCGGTGCCGTCGACTGCCGCAAAGGCATAGCCGAGCCGCGTCAGGGCAAGCGCGTAGTAGCCGTAGTAAGGATAGGCCGAGGCCTTGCCGGCGAGCACGGCGATGCGCGCATGCTTGACCCGGAACGCCTCCGACCGGGGCGCGGCCGTCCACGACTCGACGGCAAGACCCGCGCCGCGCAGGGCGTCGACGAGCTTCGGGGTCAGCTCGACGAGGTAATCGCCAGCCTCGAGGCCGTCACCCGGCTCGGGACAGCGCCAGACCTCACGGCCTGCCGCCGCAAGACGGTTTGCGGCGGCCGCCACGTCGAGGCGGTCGCCGTTTTCGGACCAGGAAAGCCGATGGAGCGCCTGTGGCGGGCGACCCCGATCAGCCCGCGGCAACGATCCGGTTCCAGCGGTCCGTCCACTCCGGGCGCTTCTCGGCCATGGTCGCGTGATCGAGATCGATGAGGCGGCTCATCTCCTCGGGCGTCGATTGCACGCGCTCCTGCAGCTCCGGCGGAAGCGCCGCCTCCGTGTTCTTGTTTGTCCCCGGATAGTTGAACTTTTCAGTGTAGATCGTCTGGAGCTTCGGATCGAGCGTCAGGTTTAGGAAGGCCTCCGCGAACTCGAGGTTCTTCGTGCCCTTCGCGATTGCCGTGCCCGCGCTGTAGAGGATCGCGCCCTCCTTCGGGTAGACCCACTCGGCCGGCACCTTCCAGCCTTTCACCGTGTAGGTTTGTGACTTGTAGAGAAGGCCGATCACCGCGTCCTCGCCGCGTAGCGAGTTCATGATGGTGTCGGTGTCCTTGGCCCAGATCGGCTGCTGCACCACCATCTTCTTCAGCATCTCGAAGCCGGCCTCGGCGTCGGTCGGCGGCTTGCCGGCGGCGACCGCTCCGATCGGGATGATGTAGGGGCCGATCGAATGCGTAATCTCGGGCAGCACGATCTGGCGCTTGAACTCCGGCTTCCAGAGATCCGCAAAGGAGGTCGGCGGGTTCCTGACGAGCTTCGTGTTGTAGATGATGCCGAGCGGCGAATAGATCGCCGCCACCCAGTGGCTCTGGATGAAGCGCGGCCCCACGTCCTTGAGGTTCGAGAGCCGCGGCGAATCCTTGTTGAGCGGCTCGAGCACGCCCTGCGCCACCGCGAGCGGGACGAGCCCGTCATGCAGCTGGACGAGGTCGAACTTCTGGTCGGCGATGTTGACCTTGATCTTGGTGATGCGGTCGGCGGGGCTGCCGCTGCGATCCTGAACGATCTTGATGCCGGTCTCCTTCTCGAAGGCGTTGCCGGCGCCATCACGCATGGCGTCGCCCCACAAGCCGCCCCAGGTCATCAGCACCATCTGCGAGGGTTTGGCCTGCGCGAAGGCGGCGTGCCGTAGCCCGGGCAGAAGCGATCCGCCCATCAAGGCGCCGGAGCCGATCAGCAAGTCGCGTCGTTTCATCGTCCACTCCCTTCGATCATTGCCGGCTCACCAGCCGACGGCGTAGGTCGAGCGGCGCGGGTCGGCCGCGCCGCTAAGCAGGCCGCTGGGCTCGCGCGAAACCGCGCAGACGGCGCCGGCCTGGTTTGTCCATTCAGGCCAGGCCCGGGCATCGTGGCCGAGGCCGTTGAGCGCCTCTACCGTCTGGTCTCCTACCCGCGCCTCGAGCATGAGGCGGCCCGGCAGCTCCTCATGCGGCTCGAAGCTGCTCGGGAAGCTGTAGGTCGCAAAGCGTGGCGCGTCGACGGCGCTCGTCACGTCCATGTCGAAGACAGCCAGGTTCAGGAGGACCTGCAGCATCGCCTGGATCTGCACGTCGCCGCCGGGCGTGCCGAAAGGCATCACCGAGCCATCCCGCAGGATCGCGATCGCCGGGTTCGGCGTGAGACGCGGGCGTTTGCCCGGCATCACCTCGCTCGGGTGCCCGCGCGCGGTGAAGGATTGCGAGCCGCGCGAGGAGGGGCACAAGCCCGTGCCGGGAATGATCGGCGTGTCGTAGGAGGTGTCGCTCGGGGTCGCCGAAAAGGCGTTGCCATGCCGGTCGATCACCGCGACGTAGGAGGTGTCGGGTGACAGCGCCGGTTCGCGCGCGACGAGGCGCGGCTCCTCAGCCCTCGCGATGGGGGAGGCAATGCCCGGCTCCGGCATATGCGAGGTCGCGCGGTTCGGGTCGATGCGCCGGCGGCGTTCCGCTGCGAATTCCGGCGAGAGCAGCCGATCGAGCGGCACCTCGACGAAGCGCGGATCACCGTAACAAGCCTCACGGTCCGCAAAGGCGAGCTTCATCGCCTCGGTGAGGCAATGGATGTAGCGTGGGCTGTTGTGGCCCGTGGCGCGGAGGTCGATACCGTCCAGGATAGCGAGAATCTGCCCCAGCACCGGACCCTGGCACCACGGCCCGCAGGAGAAGACCTCGACGCCGGCATAGCTCGTGCGCACCGGCGGCTCGAAGCTCACGCGGTACGAAGCGAGGTCCGGGCGGGTCATCCAGCCGCCGTTCTCGCGATGGTAGGCGGCGATCTTTCCCGCGATTTCACCCTCATAGAAGGCCGCGCGCGCCGCCGCTAGCCCGGCGCTGCGGCCTTTCTGCGCCTGCGCCTTCTCCTGGTCGGCCATGTGCCGCAGCGTCGCCGCGAGCTCCGTCTGGACGAAGGTCTCCCCGACCGCCATGGGCCGGCCGCCCGGCAAATAGAGAGCGGCGTTCTGCGGAAAGCGTACGTAATCCGCGACGTGGCCCGAGACGAACTCCGCCATGGTCGGATGAACCGGGAAACCCTCGGCGGCAAAGCGGATCGCGTGCTGCGCGACCTCGCCGAAGCTCATCGTGCCGTAGCGCTCGAGCGCGGCGATCCAGGAAGCGGGTGCGGCCGGCGTCACCGTCCGCAAGAGTCCCTCCGGGATGCGCCCGCCATGCTCGCGGCGGAAGAACTGAGCCGAAGCCGCGGCCGGCCAGACGCCGAGCCCGTCTATGGTCACGACCTGGCCCGAATCCGCGAGCCGGATCATGATCGGCGCGACGCCAGCGACATTCACGATATCGCTGTGCAGGACGCCGAGCGCCATTCCCGCGGCGACCCCGGCGTCGACCGCGTTGCCGCCCGCTTCGAGCACGAGGAACCCGGCATGCGCGGCTGAATAATGCCCGGCCGACACCATGTGGCGGCTGCCCATCAGCACGCGGCCATGTCCAAAATAGTGCGCCCCGCCAGTCACGCCCGCGATCCGCCCGCCTAAGCCTCGGGTAAGGCTAGTAGGGGACACCGCAGCTGACAACAGAAGGCCAGGCCTGTGCTGGCGGCATGGCGCCTGCGACCCGTCGCGACGCTCGGGCCAGGCGCGCTAGCGATGGCTACGTCCGAGGCCTGCGAAGCCGCCGCGTAGAGGCCGGCACGATCTGCGCCCCGTCCAAGGCGAAGCGGGTCGCCTCGACCACGCTCGTGCCGATCATGGTCTTGAGCGAGATCCGGATCGGCACCAGCACGCGCGCGCCCTCGACGGGCGCGAGCCAGACCGAGATGTCGCGGTTTTCCTGCATGAACCGCGTCGCCGGCCGGTTCGGGCGATGACCGGCGATGGGCACGTATCGGACGTTGCAGACGAGGACCGGGCCGCTATAGCCCGGTTTCTCCACTTCGCGCGTGCCGGCGTAGCTCAAGACCATGTCGAAGCGGGTGCCGCCGTCAAAGACCGGGACGGTGCGGTTGCAGTTCGAGGGCTCGCTCAGAGCTCCGCGCACGACCGGTGCGACCACGGCGCTCAGGGGATCGATGATCGCGCGCTTGTGGATTTCGGCAAGCGGCACCTTGTCGAGCTTCGGGTCGAGTGGCGGCTCGATCGAGACCGCAACCGCGTTGCCGCCGACGAGCCCCATGCGCAAGGTGCGTTCGCCGGCCGAGGTGCGCGCTCGCGCCGCGAAGGCCGAGGGGGTAGGCCGCGCGCTCGCCATCGAGCCCGCCGCAGTCGCGCTGCCGTCGCCGCCGACGAGCGCGCCGAGACCACTCAGTCGCGCCTGAAGCTCCAGCCGGTATTGCGTGCCTTCGAAGGTGCCCTTGACTTCGGCCGAGCCGATCGGGATGCCGGCAAGATACAGACCGTAATCGACGTTGAGCGTGACGGCGCGAGCCTGCGCCGCGGCAAGCGGCAGCGCGGCCACGACAGTCGCCAGGAACGGCCCGGATCGCCCTCTCCACCGCATCGGCGTGTCGAATCCCCGCAAGCGGCCGGTTCTCCGGCCCGAATCAGGACAAATCGTGACGGTGCGCCGGTTAACAAGCGCTCCGACGAAGGCGACCCGAGAGGGCCGGCGATTCTTGACGGCGGGCCCTCTTTGCGCATATAGCGCTGCCCTTCCAAGACTTCAGGCGTCCGGTCGCCGTGAATGGGCCGCAGGCTCGTTCGCCGATTTAAGCAGTGGCCGCGACTCAACGAGGGAATGATTCATGTCGCGCCGTTGCGAACTCACCGGCAAGGCGGTGCTCTCGGGGCATCTCGTGAGCCATTCAAATCATAAGACCAAGCGCAAGTTCCTGCCGAACCTCGTGAACGTCACGCTCCAGTCGGATGAGCTGCAGCGCTCGGTGCGCCTGCGGGTCTCGGCCAACGCGCTGCGCACGGTCGAGCATCGCGGCGGGCTTGACGCCTTTCTGGCCAAGGCCCCTGAGAGCGAGCTGTCGCCGAACGTCCGCGTGCTCAAGCGCGATCTCGAGAAGAAGCGCGCCGAGGCGTAAGCCGCCCGAGGAAGGCGCCTGCGCGTTCAAGGGCGCGCTGGAGCGCAGCCGGCTCGAGCGCACCCGGAACAACGTCGGAGCGGAGCGAAAGCGCGGCTGCCGCGCCGGCTGCCTCGCCCATCGCGAAGCAGGCGCCGCTGGCGCGTGCGGCCGATTGGCCCTCATGCGTCATGGACGCGCAGCGGCCCGCGACGAGAAGGTTCGAGACGCTTTTCGGCACGAGCATGCGGAAGGGCAGCTCGCAATAGCCGCGGCTGTCGTCGGGGAAGAAGCGCCACTCGACCTTGCCCGCGACATGCAGCTCCATGGGCCAGGCGTTAACGCCGATAGCGTCATCGAAATCGGCACAGACGAGGATGTCTTCGCCGGAGAGGCGATAGAGCCCTTCCACGCGCCGCGTCTCGCGGACCCCGACCTGCGGCGCGATCTCGACGATGTGAATGTTCTCGAAGCCGGGCACCTCCTCTTTGAGGAACCGGAAATACTCCTGCACCTGACGCCGCCCCTCGACCTCGCCGGCGCTGAGCTGAAGCGCGTCAGTCGCATCCATGGCGCGGCCTTGCGCGTTGCGGATTTGCGTGACGTTGACCCGCCACTCGGTCGGGTTCTTCTGCGGGCGCACGATCGCGCCCTCGCGCGGGAAGCTGTAGGCTCCGCTCGCGGAGGCCTCCGCCATCAGTCGGTCGATCGCCTTGAACTCGCCGATCGCCGCGAGCGCCTTCTCCGGATCGACATTGCCGACCCGGAACATCGTGGTCGGGAAGAGCCCGCTTCCATGCCCGTCACCGGTCTCGAAGGGCACGCCGGCATGCGCGGCAAGATCGGCGTCGCCTGAGGCGTCGATGAAGACGCGCCCCCGGATCGCGCCGCGGCCCGATTTGGTCTCGACGATCAGCGCCTCTATTCTGTCCTCCTCCATTGCTGCGTCGGCGGCGAGCGTGTGGAAGAGGAGCTTCACGCCCGCGTCCAGCAATAGTTGGTCTGCCGCGCATTTGTAGGCCGAGACATCGTAAGAGCGCACCGTGATTCGGCCTTGCAGCCCCTGCTGCGGCGCGTTCAGGCCGCCGAGTCGGTCGATGCGGTCGAGGAGGTCGTCTGCCACCCCATGCACCACCTGCGCGGTCTCGCCGTGGACCAGGCCGTAGAGGCCGGCGAAATTGGTAACGCCCCCGGCGGTGCCCATACCTCCGAGGAACCCGTAGCGCTCGACGAGCAGTACG
The DNA here is from genome assembly GCA_029266525.1 of Microvirga sp. Classification (GTDB taxonomy): domain Bacteria; phylum Pseudomonadota; class Alphaproteobacteria; order Rhizobiales; family Beijerinckiaceae; genus JAJKJG01. The sequence goes on along the minus strand of JAQSWQ010000007.1, from coordinate 52,596 downwards.
TCGGCGCCCTGCCTCGCTGCCGCGGTCGCGGCTGCGATGCCGGCCGGCCCACCGCCGAGCACGACGATCTCGTGCTCGACAAGGACGGGCACCGCACGGGCGGGTTCGCGGATCATGTCAGCGCCAGGCAAGCAGCGCGCGCTCGAGCCGCGACAGGCCGATGCCGATGAGGAGCCCCAGCATCGAGAGGACGGCGACTCCGGCGAGCAGCTGATCGGTTTGCATGAGGTTGCCGGCCTGCATCACAAAGGCGCCGATGCCGCGGTCGGCCCCGATCATCTCGGCCGCGACGACGAGAAGAAGCGCGATCGAGGCCGAGATCCGGAAACCGGAGAGGATGCCGGGCAGGGCGCCGGGCAGAAGAACCTTCCGGACCACCTGGGCGAAAGGGACGTTGAAGCTTTGCGCCATGCGCACGAGATTGCGCGGCACGTTGTCGATCGCGCCGAAGGTCGCGACCGCCATGGGGAAGAAGACCCCAAGCCCAATGGTCGCGACCTTCGAAGCCTCGCCGATGCCGAGCCAGAGGATGAGGATCGGCATGATCGCGATCTTCGGGATCGGGAAGAGCGCGGAGACGCCGGGAATGCCGATCGAGCGTGCGGCGGTCGAGAGCCCGATCGCGAGCCCGAGCGCGACGCCGCCGACCGCGCCGAGGGCCCAGCCGATTCCGATCCTGTAGAGCGACGCTGAAAGGTGCTTCTCGAGCTCGCCCGTAATGAGGAGGTGCCACAGCGCCTGGGCGACCTCGATCGGCCCAGGCAGCAGCACCGGATTGACCCATCGCATAGCGAAGGCGAGCTCCCACAACACGAGAAAGGAGCCGAGCCCGGCGACCGCGAGGAGCGCGTTCGAGGATGGTGCGAAGCCGCCGCCGCGGAAGGGAATTGGCGTGCGCAGCAGGCCGTCGCGAGTGGCGGCAGCAAGGGTAGCTTGAACAGAGGTCGTTGCCATGACGTACCTGATCAGTGGAGGGCAAGCTCGCGATCGGCGGCGATGGCCTCGTCGCGGATGAGGCGCCAGAGGCGGTTGTGAAGGCGCGCCAGCTCCGGGGCGGCGGCTTCGCTCGTGCGCTCAGGCCGCGGGATCGGCACAGCGATCACATCCTTGATCCGCCCCGGCCGGCGCGAGAGGACGACCACGCGGTCCGCGAGCCGCAGGGCCTCGTCGAGGTTGTGGGTGATGTAGACCGTCGCGACCCGCTCACGTTCCCAGATCAGGCGGAAATCCTCCAGGAGGATTTCCCGCGTTTGCGCGTCCAGCGCAGAGAGCGGTTCGTCCATCAGGCACACCGCAGGCGAGACCGCGAGCGCACGGGCGATGCCGACCCGCTGGCGCATGCCGCCCGAGAGCTGCTTCGGCAGCGCGCCGGCGAAATCAGAAAGGCCGGTGCGGGCAAGGGCGTCGTGCACGAGCCGGTCGCGCTCCGCGCGGGATAGCGCGTGGTGCTCGAGCGCGAAAGCCACGTTGTCGCGTACCGAGCGCCAGGGCAGGAGGGCGAAATCCTGGAACACGAAGGTGATCGGGTTGAGCGATTCCTTGGGCGGCGCACCCTCGATCGCCACCGTGCCGGCGACGGGCTGCAGCAGCCCCCCGACGATCGAGAGCAACGTGCTCTTGCCGCAGCCGGACGGTCCGATGACCACCACCACCTCGCTGGCGTCGACCGTCAACGAGATGTCCTCCAGCACCGCCGTCGCGCCGAATGCGTGCCACACGCCCTCGACCACGAGGCGCATCGGGACGAACCTCAGGTGATCGGGGGCACGAAGGAGGTGTCCACGATGTCCTTCGCCCCGAAGCCTTTGTCGACCATGCCGCTCGACTGGTAGAACTCGATCTGGTCGGCGACGCTGTTCAGGAGCAGCCGCCCATCGCGCTCCACGAAGGCGAGGCTGCGGGTCACCACGTCGACGGGCTGGTTTACGTGCTTGCTGATCGCCTGGAGCAGCTCCTGGGCCTCGGGCCCGTGCTGGAGCTTGCCGTTCGGGCCCTTTTTCAGGAGCACGTCGTGGTAGTCGCGGCAGCCCTTCTGGTAGGCGCGCACGAAGCGTGCGACCGCGTCGCGGTCGGTTTGCACCGCGTCGCGGCGAAGAGCGCGCCGAGCTGCCAGGGCGTCTCATCGCCCACGAAGCCAAGCCGCACCGCTTCGCCCCTGTCGACCAATGGCTGCGACACGGTCGCGGGCAGGAGCGCCGCCTGCACCGAGCCGCCGATGAGCGCGCTCGAGACATTCGAGAGCGACTGCAGCGGCTGCAGACGCACCTCGCTTAGCGGGAACCCGAGTTTCTTCGCAAGCAGCGCCATCGAATAGTGGAACGACGAGCCGATCTGGGTGATGCCGACCGTCTTGCCGCGGAAATCGGCAAGCGTCTTGAGGCCGGCCTCATGTGCCTGCTTCGAGGCGAGATAGGCGATGAGCGGAAAGCCCGGCTCCTCGCGCGACTGCGCCGCGACGATCTTCATCTGGCCCTTCCCGGCAAGGTTGAAGAGACCGCCGGTAAAGGCCGTGACGCCGAGGTCCACATCGCCGGAGGTGACCGCGACCGCGATCGGCTGGGCGGCGTCGAAGAACTTGAGCTCGACGGCGAGCCCCTCATCCCTGAAGTAACCCTTCTCGGTCGCGACGAAGACCGGGCCGGCCGAGGCCAGCCGCAGCACGCCGAGCCGCACGGTCTTGCCTTGCGCCAGCGCGCCTGTCGGCCCGAGCGAGGCGAGCGTTGCCGCGCCGAAGAGCTTGATGATCTCGCGCCGCCGGAGCGCGCTTACGGAACCCATGGCTTTCTCCCGATCGGCCCGCGCGGCTCGACATCCGCGTCTTCTCAGCCATTCTCTATTGTCAGCGCACGCGGCTGTCACGCGGCTTGCAAACGAACTATAGTGCATGCGGACACCCTCCGCCTGGGTCTTGGGTGCAGGTTGCGGGGTGGCAAAGCGGAAATATACTGCCGCTCCGTCCGAACCGGGTTAGGCCGCGATGAAGTGGCCCGGAGGAAGCATGGCCGAGGCGCGCAGCTACAATGCCGCCGTCGATTTCGTCGACCGTAACGTCGCGGAGGGGCGGGGGGGCAAGACCGCCTTCCGGGACCCGTGCCGCTCGCTCACCTATGACGAGCTTCGGAATCGGGTGCATCGGGTGGGCCCGGCCCTCGCCGAGCTGGGGGTCGAGCGCGAGCACCGCGTCGTGATGCTGATGCTCGACACCGTCGATTTCCCGGTCGTGTTCTGGGGCGCAATCCGAGCCGGCATCGTGCCGGTGCCGCTCAACACGCTTCTTGGCGCCGACCAATACCGCTACATGATCGAGGATTCGCGGGCGCGCCTCGTCGTGGTGTCGCGGGCTCTCCTGGCCGTCGCCGAAGAGGCGCTCGCGGCTTCAGCGCGCAAGGTTCCAATCGTGGTCGCTGGCGAGAATGGCGGCCCGCATTCGTGCCTCGCCGATCTCCTTGCCGACGCCGAGCCCGCGGCCGAGCCAGCCGACACGTCCGCCGACGAGGTCGCCTTCTGGCTCTACTCGTCAGGCTCGACCGGCATGCCGAAGGGCGCAAAGCACGTCCATTCGAGCCTGATGGAAACCGCGCGGCTCTACGGCCAGGGCGTCCTCGGCATGCGCGGGGACGACGTGGTCTACTCGGCCGCGAAGCTGTTCTTCGCTTATGGGCTCGGCAACGCCATGACGTTCCCCATGGCAGTCGGCGCCGCGGCTGCGCTCCTCGACGAGCGTCCGACGCCGAAATCGGTCTTTGCGATCATGAAGCGCGAGCAGCCGACGATCTTCTTCGGCGTGCCGACGCTCTATGCCGCGATCCTCAACGACCCGGACTGCACGCCCGCGAACGGCTCGCAGCGGCTGCGCCTGTGCGTCTCGGCCGGCGAGGCGCTGCCGGAGCATGTCGGGCTGGCCTGGAAGAGGAAGTTCGGCCTCGACATCCTCGACGGCACCGGCTCGACCGAGATGCTGCACATCTACCTGACCAACGCTCCCGGCGACATCCGCTACGGCACCTCCGGACGCGCAGTGCCGGGCTACGAGCTGCGCGTTGTTGACGAGGAGGGCCGCGACGTCGCGGTCGGCGAGATCGGCGAGATGCTGGTGCGCGGGCCCTCCCATGCCGAGGGCTACTGGAACCAGCGCGAGAAGTCGCGCCGCACCTTCGAGGGCGCCTGGACCCGCACCGGCGACAAATACATTCGCGAGGCAGACGGGCGCTTCGTCTGCTGCGGGCGCACCGACGACATGTTCAAGGTCTCGGGCATCTGGGTCTCGCCCTTCGAGGTCGAGGCAGCCCTGATCAGCCACGGCGCGGTGCTCGAGGCCGCGGTCGTGCCGGCGCGCGACGCGGAGGGCCTCGAGAAGCCGAAGGCCTATATCGTGCTGAAGACCGACGCCGTCGCCGGCGACGGGCTCGCGGATGAGCTGAAGGAGCACGTCAAGGGCGCGATCGGTCCCTGGAAATATCCGCGCTGGATCGAGGTGGTGGAGAGCTTGCCGAAGACGGCCACGGGGAAGATCCAGCGGTTCAAGCTGCGGGCGGGAGCGTAACCCCCTCGGCCGTCATCCTCGGGCGGAGCGCGAAGCGCGTTGACCCGAGGACCTCGTGGGGATTAGGCGCCCGAACGTCCTGAGGTCCTCGGCTCTCCGGCGTTTCACGCCTCCGGCCGAGGATGACGGCGTTGGAGATGAGGAGAACTCGATGGCACTGCCGGACGAAGGCTTTGTCGAGGTCGGCCGAGCGAAGCTCGAATACCGCATGATCGGGCCGCGCCCGCACGAGGCGCCGACCATCGTCATGCTGCACGAGGGGCTTGGCGCGGCGGGGCTTTGGAGCGACTTCCCCGAGCGGTTGGCGGAGCGAACGAAAGCCGGCTTCTTCGTCTATTCCCGCGCGGGATACGGACGCTCCTCGCCCGTGTCCCTGCCGCGCCCGCTCGACTACATGACCCAGGAAGCGACCGAGGTGCTGCCGAAGCTGCTCGACGCCATCGGTTTCCGCCGGGGCGTGCTCCTCGGCCATTCGGACGGGGCGTCGATCGCGGCGATCTATGCCGGCAGCGTCCAGGACCACCGTATCCGAGGCCTTGCCCTGCTCGCCCCGCATTTCTTCGTCGAGGAGTTCTCGCTTCAGGAGATCCGGCACGCGAAGGAGCGCTACGACGCCGGCGATCTGCGCGCGAAGCTTTCGCGCCACCATGCTGATGTCGACAACGCGTTCCGGGGCTGGAACGACGCCTGGCTCGACCCGGCTTTCGGCAGCGTCTTCGATATCGTCGAGCCGCTCGCTTATATCCGCGTGCCGATCTTGATCCTGCAGGGTGAGGACGACCCGTACGGCACCGTCAGGCAGATCCGGGTCGCCGAGGAAGAGTGTTATTGCCCGGTCGACGCGATGCTCCTGCCGGGCTGCGGCCACGCCCCTTACCGCGACAAGCCCGCGGAGACGCTGGAGGCGGTGAGTTCCTTCGTGAGCCGCATCTTCGATCTGCACGGCGAGGCAGCGGCGATGGAGCGGGCGGCTTGACCCGGTGAGCGCGCCGCTTGCTCTGCCCCGCAGGGCCCATGTGCCGGGTGCAGGAACCGAGCCCGACCGTGCGCCGCTCGAGGCTGCGAAAGCCCTCGTGCGGCGGCCCGTGATCGCCGCCGCCTGGGAAGGCAACCAGCCCTATCGCTACGGCGCGGCGCTGTGCCTGGAGGGCTTCTTCTGGGAGGCGCATGAGGTTTGGGAGGCGGTGTGGCTCGCTTGCCCGCCGAACTCGCGCGAGCGGCGGTTCCTGCGCGCCCTCATCCAGATCGCCAACGCCGCTCTCAAGCTGAGGATGGGCCGCGCCAACGCGGCGCGGCGGCTCTTGGCGGAAGCCGAGGAGCTGATCGGGGAGTGCCTCGCCGCCGGCGCAGGCGCCGGGCTGATGGGCGTCGATCTGCCGGAACTGCGCCGGGCGCTCGCCGGGACGGAGCCGGAGCTGAGGCCGGAGCGGAGGCCGGAACGCTTGCCGGTGACCGCCGAGGCGCTTCTGCGGCCGCTTCGCGGCATCGTCGAGGGCTGGACTCGGCCGGGAACATGCATTATAGTTCATGCTAACGAGCGCAAAGCTGCACTATAATTCGGATCGGGAGGAACGGATGGCCGAAGGCAACGGCGTGCCGAAGAACGGCTTCGTCGACTTCCAGACCGACCCGACGCGCTACCGCCATTGGAAGCTCGAGGTCCGGGGAGAGGTCGCCCAGCTCATCCTCGACGTCGACGAGGACGGCGGCCTGTTCGAGGGCTATCCGCTCAAGCTCAACTCCTACGACCTTTCGGTCGATATCGAGCTTGCCGACGCCGTCCAGCGCCTGCGCTTCGAGCATCCCGAGGTCAAGGTGGTGGTGCTGCGCTCCGGCAAGGACCGCGTCTTCTGTGCCGGCGCCAATATCCGCATGCTCGCCGGCGCCTCGCACATGCACAAGGTGAACTTTTGCAAGTTCACCAACGAGACCCGAAACTACATCGAGGACGCTTCCGCGTTCTCGGACCAGAAATTCATCTGCGTCGTGACCGGCACCGCGGCCGGAGGCGGCTACGAGCTCGCGCTCGCGGCCGATCATATCATGCTCGTCGACGACGGCTCCTCCGCCGTCGCCCTTCCGGAGGTGCCGCTGCTCGCCGTCCTCCCCGGCACCGGCGGGCTGACGCGGGTCACCGACAAGCGCAAGGTCCGCCGCGACCACGCCGACGTCTTCTGCACCATCGAGGAAGGCATCAAGGGCCGCCGCGCGGTCGAATGGCGGCTCGTCGACGAGGTCCTGCCGCGCTCGCGCGTCGAGGAGAAGGTCAAGGCGCGCGTCGACGAGTTCCTCGCCCGCTCGACCCGTCCCGAGGGGCTGAAGGGCATCGCGCTCACGCCGTTGAAGCGCGAGATCGGATCTGACCGCGTACGCTATTCGGCGGTCGAGCTCGAGATCGACCGCGAGACCCGCGTAGCGACGCTGACCGTGCACGGCCCCGCCGCTACGCCGCCGGCCGATCCGGATGCGCTCGTCGCGGAAGGCGCCGAGACCTGGATGCTGCGCGCCGCCCGCGAGCTCGACGACGCCATCCTGTGTCTGCGCCTCAACGAGCCCGGCACCGCGATCCTGCTGTTCAAGACGCTTGGCGATCCGGCGCTCGCGATGGAGCACGACCGCTTCATCGACGAGAACCAGCAGCATTGGCTCGCGCGCGAGATCCGGCATCTGTGGAAGCGCGTCTTGAAGCGGGTCGACCTCACCTCCCGCACCCTCGTCGCCGTGATCGAGCCGGGCTCGTGCTTTGCCGGCACGCTCGCCGAATTGGCCTTCGCAGCCGACCGGTCCTACATGCTGATCGGCCAGTTCGAGGGCGACAATCGCCCGCCGGCGACGCTGACCTTGAGCGCGGCGAGCTTCGGCCCCTACCCGATGTCGAACGGCCTCACGCGCCTTCAGACGCGCTTCCTCGGCACGCCGGATTCGGTCGAGGCCGCGAAAGCCGCTGTCGGCAAGCCGCTCGAAGGCAAGGACGCCGACGATCTCGGCCTCGTCACCTTCGCCCTCGACGACATCGATTGGGAGGACGAGGTCCGCGTCTTCCTCGAGGAGCGCTCGAGCTTCTCGCCCGACGCGCTCACCGGCATGGAAGCGAACCTTCGCTTCGGCGGGCCGGAGACCATGGAATCGAAGATCTTCGCCCGCCTCACCGCCTGGCAGAACTGGATCTTCCAGCGCCCGAACGCGGTCGGGCCCGAAGGCGCGCTGAGCCGCTACGGCACGGGCCAGAAGGCGGCGTTCGACATGACGAGGGTTTAGGCCACGCTCCCCGAGTCATCCCGGCCGGAGCGAAGCGGAGAGCCGGGATCCAGCTCGGGCGCCTGCGCCATGGATCCCGGATCGGCCTGCGGCCGTCCGGGATGACCGAGACGGAAAAAGAGAGGAAGCAGCGATGGACGGCCTGAACGTCGACTACACCACCAAGATCCCGAACAACGTCAATCTCGGCTCGGACCGGCAGGTGCTTAAGGCGCTCGAGGGCTGGCACCCGGGCTATCTCGACTGGTGGAACGACATGGGGCCGGAGGGTTTCCAGGAGTCGCTCGTCTACTTGCGCACCGCAGTCTCGGTCGATCCGAAGGGCTGGGCGAAGTTCGATTACGTGAAGATGCCCGAGTACCGCTGGGGCATCCTGCTCGCTCCCCAAGAGGAAGGCCGCAACGTCAATTTCGGCGAGCACCTCGGCGAGCCGGCCTGGCAGGAGGTGCCGGGTGAATACCGCGCCATGCTGCGCCGCCTCGTCGTTATCCAGGGCGACACTGAGCCGGCTTCGGTCGAGCAGCAGCGCCATCTCGGCAAGACCGCGCCCTCGCTCTACGACATGCGCAACCTCTTCCAGGTCAATGTCGAGGAGGGCCGCCATCTCTGGGCGATGGTCTATCTCCTGCAGAAGTATTTCGGCCGCGACGGGCGCGAGGAAGCCGACGACCTGCTGCGCCGCCGCTCCGGCGACGCCGACGCGCCGCGCATGCTCGGCGCCTTCAACGAGGCGACGCCGGACTGGCTTTCCTTCTTCATGTTCACCTTCTTCACCGACCGCGACGGCAAGATGCAGCTCGAATCGCTCGCGCAATCGGGTTTCGATCCGCTCTCGCGTACCTGCCGGTTCATGCTGACCGAGGAGGCGCATCACATGTTCGTCGGCGAGACCGGCGTCGGCCGCACCTTGCAGCGCACCTGCGAGGCGATGACGGCGGCGGGCGTCGAGGATCCCTACGACAAGGACCGGGTGCGCTCGCTCGGGGTCATCGACCTTCCGACCATCCAGAAGAAGATGAACCTGCACTTCACGCTGTCGCTCGACCTCTTCGGCTCCGAGGTCTCGACCAATGCGGCGAACTTCTACAACTCAGGCCTCAAGGGCCGCTTCCAGGAGACCAAGATCGACGACGACCATCGTCTGACGAGCGCGACCTATCCGGTCTCGAAGCTCATCGACGGCGAGGTGAAGCTCGTCGACGAGCCGGCGCTGACCGCGCTCAACATGCGGCTGCGCGACGACTACGTCGCCGACTGCGCCAAGGGCGTCGAGCGCTGGAACAAGATCATCGAGAAGAGCGGCGTCAAGTTCCGCCTGGAGCTGCCGCACGTCGCCTTCCACCGCCACATCGGCGAGTTCAGGGATGTGAAGGTCTCGCCCGAGGGCGAGGCCATCGGCGAAGCGGAGTGGGAGAAAGGCAAAGACCAGTGGCTGCCCTCGAAGGAGGACGGCGACTTCATCGAGGCGCTGATGAAGCCCGAGACCGAGCCCGCGAAATTCGCCGGCTGGATCGCGCCGCCCAAGGTCGGCATCGACAACAAGCCGGGCGATTTCGAGTACGTGAAGATCGCGGCGTGATCGACATCAGCTTGTCATGGCCGGGCTTGACCCGGCCATCTCGATCGGAAGCACACCGCCCTTCGGATCGGGATCACCGGGACAAGCCCGGTGATGACAATGGAGGGGCTTAAGGCAAGACGAGCCCGATGAACGCTCCCGTGAAAAAACAGCACCTGATCGATCCCGAGATCTGCATCCGGTGCAACACCTGCGAGGAGACCTGCCCGATCGATGCGGTCACGCACGACGACAACAACTACGTCGTGCAGGTCGAGATCTGCAATTACTGCATGGACTGCATCGCGCCCTGCCCGACCGGGGCGATCGACAACTGGCGAATCGTGTCGCGGCCTTACACGCTCGAGGAGCAGTTCTCCTGGGGCGAGTTGCCGAGCCAGGAGGAGCTGCCGCAGGACGAAGCGGCGGGGGCGATCATCGAGGCGCTCGAGGACGAGGTCGGGGCGATCCTCGAGGAGGCCCGCAAGGGTCTCGGCGGCAAGGCCGTGGCACCGGCCTCGGCCTCGAAGCCGACCGTCAACCTCTACAACCGCGGCAAGCCGGCCAAGGCGACGGTCGTGGGCAATTTCCGCCTGACCGACAACGCCGCCGAGAACGACGTCCGCCACATCATCCTCGATTTCGGCGAGATGCCCTTTCCGGTGCTGGAAGGCCAGAGCATCGGCGTCCTGCCGCCCGGAACCGGCGCCAACGGCGCCCCGCACGCGGTGCGCCTCTTCTCGATCGCAAGCCCGCGCGACGGCGAGAAGCCGAACGCCAACAACGTCTCCCTCACCGTGAAGCGCGAGCCCGGCGGCGTCTGCTCGAACTATCTCTGCGACCTCCCGAAGGGCGCGAAAGTGGAGGTCACCGGCCCGTTCGGCGCGACCTTCCTGATGCCGAACGACCCAGCCGCGCACATCATCATGATCTGCACCGGCACCGGCTCGGCGCCCTTCCGCGCCTTCACCGAGCGGCGCCGCCGGGCGATGCCGCAGGCCGCGGGCAAGCTCGTCCTGTTCTTCGGCGCGCGACGGCCGGAGGAGCTGCCCTATTTCGGCCCGCTGCAGAAGGTGCCGGCGAATCTGCTCACCCAGCATCTCTGCTACTCGCGGGTCGCCGGGCAGCCCAAGACCTATGTCCAGGACCGGCTCCGCCAGGAGGAGGCGTTCGTGGCCTCGCTCCTCAAGGAGGCGAACACCCATGTCTATATCTGCGGCCTTAAGGGCATGGAAAGCGGCGTCGACGAGGCCTTCGCCGATATCTGCCGCCACGCCGGCATCGACTGGGCGGCGCTGAAGCCCGAGATGCGCGGCTCAGGCCGCTACCACGTCGAGACCTATTGAGCGCGAGGATGGACCGCGACCTCCTGCAGCCCCGCGAGGCGGCGCTCGAAGCCGAGCCCGTGCTCGGCACGGCCGCGGCGCGCTCTCCGCTGCTCTCGGAGATCGGCCGCATCCTGCGCCGCGCCCGCGCGAAGCGCGGCATGACCCGCAAGACGCTCGCGTCCCTGTCCCAGACCTCGGAGCGGTACCTCGCCCAGATCGAGAGCGGCGAAGGCAATCCGACCGTGCTGGTGCTCGAGGCGGTGGCGCGCGGCCTCGGCCTCACGCTGTTCGACCTTCTGCCGCTTGGCGAAAGCGATGCCGCCCAGGTGCGGCTCGGCAGGCGGCTGCGGCGCCTGTCGGCCGAAGAGCTCAGCGCGGTCGCGCGTTTCCTCGACACCGGCGAGGCGCATGGCCCGCAACGAGCGCGCCGACGGCGCATCTCGCTGATCGGGTTGCGCGGCGCCGGCAAGACCACGCTCGGGGCCGCGCTCGCGGCTCGGCTCGGCTGCCCCTTCATCGAGCTCGACAAGCTCGTCGAGCGCGAGCACGGAGCGGGTGTCTCGATGCTGTTCGAGGTCTACGGCCAGGCGACCTTCCGGCGTTACGAGCGCGAGGCGCTGGAGAGGGTCGTGGGCTCCCATGAGAGCGCGGTGATCGCGACCGCCGGCGGAATCGTCGCCGATGAGGATAGCTTCGCGCTCCTGCGCGCCGCGACCCATGTCGTCTGGCTCAAGGCCTCGCCCGCCGAGCACATGAGCCGTGTCATGGAGCAGGGCGATTTCCGCCCCATGGGCCGCAACCGCGAGGCCATGAAGGACCTCATCGCGATCCTCGAGGCGCGCGAGCCGGAGTATCGGCGCGCCCATGCGCAGATCGATACGAGCGGGCGGGCGGTGGAGGAGTGTGTGGCGGAGCTCGCCGAGACGGCGGCCCGGCTGTTCGCAGGCGGGGGCTAGCGCGCTGTCATTCCGGGGCTCGCGAAGCGAGAACCCGGAACCCATAAACGCCGCTGGCGCCATCCGCGCTCGATCGGAGAGGCCTGTGTTCATGGGTTCCGGGCTCGGCGCTTCGCACCGCCCCGGAATGACGGCGCTCACACCCCGAGATGCCGCTCCAGCACCTCCGGCCTTGCCGCGAGCTCCCCGGGCGTGCCTTCGAAGACGATCTCGCCCTTGGACAGGATCGCCGCACGGTCGGCGAGGCGGGAGAGGGCGCGGAAATCCTTGTCGACGATGATCGTCGCGACGCCCTCGGCTCGGATGCGCTCGATGGTACGCCAGATCTCGGCCGCGACGAGCGGCGCAAGTCCCTCGGTCGCCTCGTCGATGAGGATGACATCGGGGTTGGTCATCAGCGCCCGACCGATGGTCAGCATCTGCTGCTCGCCGCCGGAGAGCTGATGGCCGCCGTTGTGGCGGCGCTCGCGCAGGCGGGGGAAGAGCTCGAAGATCCTGTCGAGGGTCCAGGCCCGCTTGCCGCGGCGTCCCGGCCGAGCGGCCATGACCAGGTTCTCGACCACTGAGAGCGACGCAAAGACGCCGCGCCCCTCCGGCACGAGCGCGACGCCGCCGCGCGCGATCGCCTCCGGCGGCGCCCTCGTCACGTCCTTGCCGTCGAGCAGGATGCGTCCACGCCGATCGGCGACGAGGCCGATGAGCGAGCGCAGCAGCGTCGTCTTGCCCATGCCGTTGCGGCCCATCAGCGCGAGCGTCTCGCCCGGGCGAAGAGCGAGGTCGATGCCGCGCAGGACCTGGATCGGGCCATAGAAGGCCTCGAGCTTCTCGACCGCGAGGAGGCTCACGGCGGACCCTCCTCGCCGAGATAGGCGGCGCGGACGGCCGGATGGCGGCGCACCTCCTCGGGGTTCCCCGACGCGATCACGCGCCCGTCGGCCATCACGGTGAGGCGGTCGGCGAGCGAGAACACCGCGTCCATGTCGTGCTCGACGATGAGCACGGCACGGCCTTCTTTCAGCGAGCGGATCAGCTCGATCATCGCCTTCGCCTCGGATGTGCCCATCCCGGCGAGGGGCTCATCGAGGAGGATGATCTTGGGTTCGGTCGCCAGCACCATGGCGATCTCGAGCTGGCGCTGCTCGCCGTGGCTGAGGAGGCCCGCCGCGACCTCCGCCCGCCCCGAGAGGCCGACCTGATCGAGGGCCGCGCGCGCGTTCGCGTTGAGATCCGCGTCGCGCTCAGGCGAGCCGAAGAGCCGTAGCCCTCCTCGGGTACGCGCCTGCGCCGCGAGCCGGACGTTCTCCAGGACCGTGAAGGGCAGGAAGATCGTGGTCTTCTGGTAGGAGCGGCCGATCCCGGCCAGCGCGCGGTGGTGCACGCCGAGCCGACCCACCGGGCGCTCGCGGAGAAGGATCGAGCCCGCGGTCGCTCCGAGCTCCCCCGAGAGAAGATTGATCAGGGTCGACTTGCCCGCGCCGTTGGGGCCGATCACGGCGTGGATCTCGCCGATGTGGACGTCGAGCGATACCTCCCGCACCGCACGCAGGCCGCCGAAGCGCTTCTCGAGCCCCTCGGCGCGCAACGCGACCTCAGGCATTGCCGGCCTCCCGCGGCACGGCCGGGCGGCGCATCCGGCGCAGCGCCGGGAAAGCGTGCGGCTTCAGCGCCATGTCGAAGAGCTGGCGCACGCCGTCGGGGAAGGCGAGCACCAGCCCGATGATGATCAGCCCCTCGAGGAGCTTCCAATGCTCGGTCGAGGCGCGCAGGAACTCCTCGAGCCCCATCAGGATCGCGGCGCCGAGGAGCGGGCCGGTGACCGTGCGCATGCCCCCGAGCACCACCATGACGAGGGCGGTGGCTGAGACGTGCCAGCCGAGCATCTGCGGTGCGACGTAGCCGAACTGCGCCGCGGCGAAATAGCCGGACAGTCCGGCAAGCGCGCCGGAGATGACGAAGGCGGCAAGCCGGATGCGGTAGATCGGAAAGCCCAAGGAGCGTGCCCGCCGCTCGTTCACCCGGCTCGCCGCGAGCGCGTGGCCGAAGGGCGAGCGCACGATGACGACGAGGAGCGCGATGCCGGCGAGCGTCAGCCCGAGCACGACCCAGTAGAAGGTGCGCGCCTTCTCGAGGTCGAGGAGAGGCAGGCTGCCGATCGCCACCAACGGCTTGAAGTAGATGAAGGTGCCGTCGGAGCCGCCGGCGACGCGCGTGTCGTGGAAGAAGAAGAACAGCATCTCGCCGAAGGCGAGGGTCACCATGATGAAATAGATGCCGCGGGTCCTGAGCGAGAGCGCGCCGATGACCAGCGCCGCGAGCGCCGCCGCGCCGACCGCGGCCGGCAGCGTGATCCAGATCGAGGCCGCCTCGTAGGGCGGCGAGGTGAGCGCCAGCACGTAGCCGGCAAGGCCGAAAAAGGCCGCATGGCAGAGGCTGACCAGCCCGCCGAAGCCGACGACGAGGTTCAATGCCATGGCGAGCAGGCCCATCAGCAGGACCTTGCTCGCGAGCTGAAGGTAATAGGTCGCGGCGAAGAACGGCAGCGCGACCGCGACGGCGACGAGCGCGACCGCGACGAGCCGGCTCGTCAGCGCCCCCCGAGCCACGTCAGATCTCGCGCCGGCCGAGGATGCCGTTCGGCCGCCACAGCAGCACGGCGGCCATCAGGACGTAGATCGTGAAGCTCGAGAAGTTCGGCATGAACACCTTCCCGAAGGAATCCGCGACGCCGATCAGAAGCGCGCCGATCGCGGCCCCCGCGACCGAGCCGATCCCGCCGAGCACCACCACCACGAAGGACAGGATCAGCATCTGGTTGTCCATGCCCGGGAACACGGTCGAGATCGGCGCGACCACGATGCCGCCGAGCGCTGCGAGCACGATGCCGACCGCAAAGACGTAGCGGTTGACGACGTCGAAGCGGATGCCGAGCGCGCGGGTCATGTCGCGGTTCTCGGCTCCGGCGCGCACGATCATCCCGATCCGGGTCTTCTGGATGACGAGGAAGATCGCCGCCGCGACCGCGAGGCAGAAGACGCAGATGGCGAGCCGGTAGACCGGATAGGAGAGGACCTCCGTGAGTTGGATCGAGCCGCGCAGGAACTCGGGCGCCGGCACCGAATGCACGTCCTTGCCGAACAGGATGTGGCGGATCTCGTCGAGCACGAGGATGAGGCCGAAGCTCAGGAGCACCTGGGCGAGGTGATCGCGCCCGTACAGGCGCTTCACGAAGATCTCCTCGAGCAGGAGCCCGACCACGAAGGCGATCGCGACGCCGCCGACGAGCGCCGCCCAGAAGCTGCCGGTGCGGGCCGTGATCCAATAGGCGAGGTAGGCGCCGAGCATGTAGAAGGCGCCGTGGGCAAGGTTGATCACGCCGAGGATGCCGAAGACGAGCGTCAGCCCGCTCGCGACGAGGAACAGCACGAGCCCGTACTGCACTCCGTTCAGGAGCTGGACGGCAAAGCTGACGAGGTCCATTCCCTACCTTGTCATCGCCGGGCTCGGCCCGGCGATCTCGACACGAGGAGTGCCCGGCGGAAAAGAGATGGCCGGGTCAAGCCCGGCCATGACACTTGAAGCGGCTCGTCAGGCCGACAGGCGGCAGCCGCGGGCGGGGTCCGCGAGGTTGGCGTGCGCCACCGAGACGTATTCGTTGCGGCCGTTGCGGACCTCGCGCAGGTAGATGTTCTGCACGACGTTGTGGGACTTCGAGAAGCTGATCGGCCCGCGCGGGCTGTCGATCTTCGCGCCCTCCATGGCGGCGATCATCTTGTCGCGGGCGCCCGCATCGCCGCCGACCGCCGTCAGCCCAATGTCGAGGAGCGCCGCCGAGTCGTAGCCCTGGACCGCATAGACGTCGCCGTCGAGGTTCGTCTTCTTCTTGAACGCCTCGAGAAAGGCCTTGTTGGCCGGGTTGTCGAGGTTGTCGGCGTAGTGGAGCGTGGTCTTGATGCCGTTCGCCGCCTCGCCCTGCGCCTCGATCGTGCCGTCGGTCAGGAAGCCCGTGCCGTAGAGCGGGATTCTCTCCTTCAGCCCCGCCGCCGCGTAGTCCTTCACGAACTTCACCGCGCCGCCGCCGGCGAAGAACGAGAACACCGCATCGGGCCTGAGGGTCGCGATGCGGGTGATCAGCGACTGGAACTCGACCTCGGGGAAGGGCAGGTAGAGCTCCTCGACGATCTTCGCGCCGCTGCCGGTCTGGGCGAGGTTCTCCTTGAACGAATCGACCATCTGCTGGCCGGCCGCGTAGCGCCAGGTGATGGTGACGATGTTCTTGTGGCCGGCCTCGGCCATGACCTTGCCCATCGGGAAGGCGGGCTGCCAGTTCGAGAAGGAGGTGCGGAAGATGTTCGGTGCGCAGGCCGGGCCCGTGGCCTCGTTCGCGCCGGCGTTCGGGATGATCAGGAGCGTGTTGGTGTCGCGCGCAACCTTGACCATCGCCATGGCGACGCCGGAATGCACGGTGCCGACCACGACGTCGACCTTCTCGCGCCCGACGAGGCGGTTCATGTTGTCGGTCGCGGCCTCGGGCTTCGACTCGTCGTCGACCTGCACGAAGGCGACCTGACGCCCGCCGAGCTTGCCGCCCTTCTGCTCGACGTGGAGCCGGAAGGCCTCGTCGATGAACTTGCCGAGCTTCGCGAAGGTGCCGGTGTAGGGCAGCATGAAGCCGACCTTGAGCGGCGCGCCTTGCGCGATCGCCGGCTTCGGGAAGGGCGAGACGAGGCCAAGCGCCGCGGCGCCGGTCGCCCCTTTGAGGATCGTGCGGCGGGTCGGCAGGATCAGACGGCTGTCGCCATTCATGGCGTGCTCCTCCCTCAAGGCTGTTGATCCCGAAACAAGGACGGACGGCGTTCCTCAAGCTTCGCCCAGAACCGCTTTGAAGTCATCCGCCTCGTTCCGGCGCGGTCTGTTGGGGCTTTCCTGCAGCATAGTGCCGGTTTCTTCTGCCGAGCAAGCAAGATAGTTCATCTTTCCGCGTTGACCGGCCGGCAGGGCAAGGGCAGGTTGCCGCCGGCGCAACGCCGAGGCAAAGGGCGCGGATGTTGGTCGGGCGGCATTCGATCGAGGTCGGCTGGGGCGATTGCGACCCGGCCCGGATCGTCTTCTTCCCGCGCTATTTCGAGTGGTTCGAGCTCTGCACGACGGCGCTGTTCCGCGCCGCCGGGCTGCCGTTCCACGAGATGTTCGCCGAGCGGAACATGGTGGGAGTTCCGCTGCTCGACGTCGGCGCTCGCTTCCATTTCGGGTCCGGCTACGGCCACGTCCTCGACGTCGAGACCCGGGTGGTCGAGTGGAAGAGCAAGACCTTCCGGGTCGAGCACCGCTTCTTCCGCGACGGCGAGCTCGCGGTCGAGGGCCACGAGGTGCGGGTCTGGGCCGTGCCCGATCCTTCCGGCGAGAAGCCGATGCGGGCTGCGCCAATCCCGCAAGACGTGATCGCCCGCTTCACCGGCCCGGCCGGCGAGACCGCATGAACGCGCCGGTCCATCCGCTGCCGCATCTCGCGATCGAGGAGCGCGACGCCATCGCGGTGGTGCGGCTCGACCGGGCGGAAAAGCGCAACGCCGTCAACGACGGGCTGATCGCAAGCCTCGAGCGCTTCTTCGAGGCCGTGCCCGAGCGCATGAAGGCCGTGGTGCTCGCCGGGAACGGCGAGCATTTCTGCGGCGGGCTCGACCTCTCCGAGCACCAGCACCGCGACGCCTTCGGCGTCATGCAGCATTCGCAGATGTGGCACCGGGTCTTCGAGAAGATCCAGTTCGGCCGCGTGCCGGTGGTGAGCGCCATGCAGGGCGGGGTGATCGGCGGCGGTCTCGAGCTCGCGGCCGCGACCCATGTGCGCGTCGCCGACAGGACCGCCTTCTATGCGCTCCCCGAGGGCCAGCGCGGCATCTTCGTCGGCGGCGGTGCGACCGTGAGGGTCGGGCGCCTCATCGGCTCGGGGAGGCTCGTGGAGATGATGCTGACCGGGCGCGCTTATGATGCCGAGGAAGGCCAGCGGCTCGGGCTCTCGCACTATCTCGTCGAGCCGGGCGAGGCCTTCGACAAGGCGCTTGAGCTTGCGCAACGCATCGCCGGCAACGCGGCGCTCTCGAACTACGCCATCCTCAACGCGATCCCGCGCATCGAGGACATGTCGATGAGGGACGGGCTTTTCACCGAGTCGCTTATGGCCGCGCTGGCGCAGACCGGAGAGGAAGCGGGCGAGCGGCTGCGTGCTTTTTTGGAGCGGCGGAGCGAGAGGGTGAAGCGCTAACAACCTCTCCCGGAGGGAGAGGTCGAGACGGCGGCAGCCGTCCGGGCGAGGGGTTACGGCTTATCCGGGATAGGGCGCTCCCCTCACCCGGACGCCGCCTATCGGCGTCGCTCGACCTCTCCCTCCGGGAGAGGTGGGTCGCGTTATGGGAGGAAAAGAATGCCGCCGATCGAGCTCAAACGAGCGGAGGCACCGCTGAAAAGCAGGCTCTTCGCGTCGCCGCTCGTCGAGGTCGAGCGTCTCGCCGACGGCGGCGTGATCCTGCGCTCGCCGGTGCCGCTGAACGAGCCGCCGCGCTGCCTGTCGGTGTGGCTCGAACGATGGGCCAAGGAAGCGCCCGATCGCGTGTTCCTCGCCGAGCGCGCCGGCGCGACCCCGGGGCAGGGCTGGCGCAGGCTCACCTTTGCGGACGCCCATGCGCAGGTCCGCGCCCTTGCGCAGGCGCTCCTCGAGCGGAAGCTCTCGGCCGAGCGGCCGGTGCTGCTGCTCTCCGAGAACGGCATCGACCACGGGCTTGTGGCGCTCGCCGGCATGCATATCGGCATTCCGGTGACGCCGGTCTCGACGGCTTATGCGCGTCTCAGCAAGGATTTCGCGAAGCTGCGCCACATCCTTGAGTTGATCGAGCCGCAGCTCGTCTATATCGACGATCCTGCCCGCTACGGCGATGCGCTCGCGGCTGTCGACTGGCGCGGCGCCGAGATCGTGTCGAGCCGTCCGCGCGAAGGCATGACGGCTTTCGCCGATCTCCTCGCGACCGCCGCGACCGACGCCGTGGAGCGGGCGAATGCGACGGTCGGGCCGGACACCGTCGCCAAGATACTCTTCACCTCCGGCTCGACCGACCTGCCCAAGGGCGTGATCAACACGCAGCGCATGCTCTGCTCGAACCAGGAGGCGATCGCCCAGGTCTGGCCCTTCGTCGAAGACGAGCCGCCGGTGATCGTCGACTGGCTGCCCTGGAACCACACCTTCGGCGGCAACCACAACTTCAATATGATGCTGCGCAATGGCGGCTCGCTCCATATCGACGAGGGCAAGCCGGTACCGGCGCTGCTCGACCGCACGGTCGCCAACCTCTCGGAGATCGCGCCGACGATCTATTTCAACGTGCCGCGCGGCTACGGCATGCTGCTCGACCGCCTCGAGGCCGCCCCGGCGCTGAACGAGAAGTTCTTCAGCCGGCTGAAGCTCATCTTCTACGCCGGTGCCGGGCTGCCGCAGAGCCTGTGGGAGCGGCTCGAGGCCTGCTCGGTCAAGGCACGGGGGGCGAAGGTGCCGATGGTTTCGTCCTGGGGCATGACCGAGACGGCGCCGATGGCAACGATGGTGCATTTCCCGATTGCCCGGGCGGGGAGCATCGGCATCCCGGGGCCCGGCGTCGAGATCAAGCTCAAGCCCTCCGGCGACCGCCTCGAAATGCTGGTGCGCGGGCCGAATGTCACGCCGGGCTACTGGAAGCGGCCGGACCTCACCCAAAAGGCGTTCGAGGAGGGGTGGCTCCGCACCGGCGACGCGGCCCGCTTCGAGGACCCGCGCGACCCCGCGAAAGGCATCGTATTCGACGGGCGCGTCGCCGAGAACTTCAAGCTGTCGAGCGGAACCTGGGTCAACGTCGGACCTTTGAGAGTTGCGGCCCTCGCTGCGGTCTCGCCGCTGATCGAGGACGCGGTGGTGACCGGCCACGATCGCGACGAGGCCGGGCTCCTCGCTTTCGCCAATCTCGCCGCCTGCCGTGGGTTATGCCTCGATCTTGCCGGCGACTGCCCGCCGGCGGAGGTCCTGGCGCATCGAGCGGTGCGCGAGGCGATCATACGCGGGCTTGCCCGCCACAACGCCGCGAGCGGCGGCTCCTCAATGGAGATCGCGCGCGTCATCCTCATGCACGAGCCGGCCTCGATCGACGCCAACGAGATCACCGACAAGGGCTACATCAACCAGCGCGCCGTCCTGCAGCGCCGGGCCGGGCTGGTCGAGCGACTCTACGCGGAGCCCGCCCATGCCGAGGTGATCGTGATTCCACGACCCACCGGTTGACCGTTACGGCAGCGCGCCCGCGATCCACCAGGTGGCGGCGACGAGCGCCGCTTCGCCCGCGACGACGCCGGCCATGACCGAACGGCGGGCGAGGAAGAAGGCGGCGATGCCGAGCGCCAGGGCGCCGAGCCGCCAGCCGAGCGGCACAGCCGCGAGCGCGCCTGCCGGCGCGAAGAGGATCTTCGCGACGACGCCCGCGACGAGGGTCGTCGCGACCGCGCGCACCCAGACCAGGATCTCCGAACGCTCGTCGAAGCCGCGCGCCAGGAAAACCGCCAGCACCCGCCAGACCTCGCTCGGCAAGAAGCCGAAGGCGATCACCAAGAGATAGGGCCAAAGGCCGCTCTGCAGCGCCTCGGAGCTCACGCGGCGCCCCGTCGCGGCCTGCCGAACAGGTAGGCGGCGGTGCCGCCGACGAGGCCGGTGACGAGGAGGTCGATGTCCTTGCCGACGAGCGCCGTCGACAGCGGCGCGAGAACGAAGCCCGCGCCAATGGCGAACCAGTCCGACGTGCCGCGCGCGCCGGCCGCGAGCGACAGCGTGAAGAAGGTCGGGGTCAGGAAGAGCAGGCCTGCGGCGAGCGGCAGCGGCAGCGCTCCGACCAGGCTGTAGCCGATGAAGGTCGTGACCGCGCAAAGGCCGAGGCAGGTGTTTGCGAAGCCGAGATAGTAGGGCAGGCGGGCGTCCGGCGGCATCGCGGGGAGGCGTCGCAGCGCCTCGACCCAGACCGTCACGGTGACGTAATGCGCGACGAGGATCTGCCTCGGCGCGTCCTTTGCCTGCTCGCGCAGCATGGGCAGGACGGACATCGTCATCGGCAAGAGGCGGATCGAGGAGAGCCCGACCGCGAGCGCGATCGCCGGCAGGGCGGTGCCGGCGGCGATGCCGGCGAAGAAGATCACCTGGGCGGGACCCGCCCAGATGAGCAGAGTCGAGAGCACCGCGGCGCCGGCCGGGAAGCCGGTCTCGCCGGCGAGGCTCCCGACCGCGAAGAGCGACATCCCGACCACCCAGGCCGGGAGCGCGAGCGCGTCGAGCGCGCCGCGAAGGAAGAGCTGGCCGCTGGTGCGGGGCGTCGCGGGCAATGAGACCGTCCGTCAGGATGCCGGATGATCGATAGCTCACCCGGCGCCCGGGCTGTAGCGGCATCTGCGCATGAGAGATGCCGCCTTCTGTTGAACCTGTTCGCAAAGAATCGGCTTGGCTTTGGCGAAGGCGCGCGTCCATTATCCCCGCATCCACCAAGATAGGCGGCCGCGAAGCCGCCGATAGCCCGGAGGAATGCCCGATGACCGTCACGCGACGCCTTTTCCTGTCGAGCGCCGCGGCCCTCGTCGCCGCGCCCGGCCTCGTCCGCGCCCAGACGCCCGACCCGAGCTGGCCGAAAACCCTGACCCTCGGCACCGCCTCGGTCGGCGGGACCTATTTCGTCTACGGCCAAGCCTGGGCGACGCTCGTCGGCGAGAAGATCGGCGTCCCGATCAACACCCAGCAGACCCAGGGCCCGAACCAGAACGTCATCCTCGTGCAAGGCAAGAACATCGATCTCGGCATGACCACCATGGGCATCGCGCTCCAGGCCTGGAACGGGCAGGGCGACTGGACCAAGGGCCAGAAGATGCGCGACATCCGCGCGCTGTTTCCGATGTACGACACGCCGTTCCACTTCGTCGTGATGAAGCGCTCCGGCATCAACTCGGTGGCGCAGCTCGCCGGCAAGCGCGTCGGCGTCGGCCCGCGCGCAGGCACGCCCGGCACCTATTACCCGATCATGTTCCAGACGCTCGGGATCCAGAACGTCACCATCCGCAACGGGCAGGGCTCGGACATGGCCTCGCAGCTCGCCGACGGGCTCATCGACTGCTTCGCCTTCGCCGCGGGGCTGCCGATCGCCTCCTATTCCGAGCTCGAGGCGACGAACGAGGTGACCTTCTTCTCCTTCACGCCGGAGCAGATCGCCAAGCTCCAGCAGGCGATGCCGGAGCTTTCGCCGGCCGAGATCCCGGCCGGCACCTACAAGAGCATGCCCGCGGCTCAGGCAACGGTCGGGGTGTTCAACTTCGCGATCGCCCACAAGGAGCTGCCGGACAGCTTGGCCTACGCGATCGTCAAGGCCGTCCACGAGAACCACGACGCGATGGTGCGCGGGCACGCCGCGGCGAAGGAAACGGTGCCGGAGGCGGTCTCGAAGAACGCCTTCCTGAGCTTCCACCCCGGCGCGGCGCGCTACTACAAGGAGCGCGGGCAGAACATCCCGGCGAACCTCGTCGGCTGAGCGTCCGATTCATGACAGCACGTTGGTCATCCCGGACGGCCGCCAGGCCGATCCGGGATCCACGCGCCTGCGCGACGGCTGGCGCTGCCCGATGAGCGTCGCGGCGAAGCCCCAAGCGGAGCTGGACCAGCCGGTCGTCGTGCCCGAGGAGGAGTTCGCCGGGCTGAAGCGCACCCTCCCGAGCGCTCAACATCTCCTCTTCTACGCGCTCGCAGCGGGCTTCACGGTTTATCATCTCATCGTCCTGAACCTCTATCCGCAGGAGGCGCTGCTCTTCCGGGCGACGCATGTGGCGTGGGCGGCGGTGCTCGGCTTCGCCCTTTACCGGCCCTTCGCCGCGGCTCGGGCCGACCGGGTGCCCTGGTACGACTGGGTCCTAATCGCATCGTCCCTCGCCTGCTGCGCCTACATCTATGTCGAGCTGGAGGGGCTGCTCTTCCGGGCGGGCGCGATCCCCGACCCAGCCGACATCGTGGCCGGGCTCGTCGGCACGCTGATCGTGCTCGAGTTCGCGCGCCGCACCTCCGGGGTCGCGCTCCCGATCATCGCTGGCGTGTTCATCCTCTACGTGTTCGTCGGGCCGTGGCTGCCGGGAGTGCTCTATCATCGCGGCTACGAGTGGCAGCGCTTCTTCCCCTACATCTACTCGGACCTCGGCATCTTCGGCACGACGACCGAAGCCTCGTCGAATTTCATCGTGCTTTTCGTCGCCTTCGGCGCCTTCCTGCAGGTCTCGAAGGTCGGGGACTATTTCAACGACCTGGCCTTCAGCCTGTTCGGCTGGACCCGCGGCGGGCCGGCCAAGGCGACCGTCGCGTCCGGCGTGCTCTTCGGCGCGATCAGCGGATCCTCCGTCGCGAACGTCGTCGCGTCGGGCGCGATCTCGATCCCGATGATGCGCCGGGTCGGCTACGACCGGCCGACCGCGGCGGCGGTCGAGGCGACCTCCTCGACCGGCGGGCAGATCACGCCGCCGGTGCTCGGCGCCGGCGCCTTCCTGATGGCCGAGATCACCGGCATCTCCTACGGCGAGATCGCGTTTGCGGCCATCATCCCGTGCATCCTGTTCTACATCGCCTGCTTCATGCATGTGGAGCTGCATGCGCGCATCCACGGCCTGAGGGGCCTGCCGCGCAGCGAGCTGCCGCCGCTCGGGGCGCTGCTGCGCAAGGCCTATCTGTTCGCCCCGATCGTCGTGATGGTATGGACGCTGATGCAGGGGTTCTCGGCCTTTCGCGCCGGCACGCTCGGCATCGTCGCCGCGATCGTGGTGAGCTGGCTCTCGCGCGACACCGCGATCGGGCCGCGCCGGGCGATGGAGGGGCTCACGCAAGCGGCCCGCGATTGCCTGCAACTGGTCGCGGTCTGCGCCTGCGCCGGCATCATCGTCGGCGTGATCGCGCTTACCGGCATCGGTGGGCGTTTCGCCCAGCTCATGCTGGCGCTCGCTGGCGAGCACAAGCTCTACGCCATGATCTTCGCCATGGTGATCGCGCTCGTCCTCGGCATGGGCATGCCGACGACGGCGGCCTATGCCATCGCCGCGGCCGTCGTCGCGCCCGGTCTGCAGCGCATCGGCGTGCCGCCGCTCGTCGCGCACATGTTCATCTTCTACTACGCGGTCATCTCCTCGATCACGCCGCCTGTCGCGCTCGCCTCCTTTGCCGCGGCGGCGATCGCCAGGGCGGATCCCTGGAAGACGTCGTTCATCTCGGTGAAGATGGGACTTGCGACCTTCATCGTGCCATTCATGTTCTTCTACAGCCCGCTCCTTCTCGGCCAGGGTCAGCTCTGGCCGGTGCTGCAGGCGCTGGTCTCGGCTTCGATCGGCGTGGTGCTTCTCGCCTGCGCGACCGAAGGCTGGCTCGGCGGGCGGCTGAACTGGCCGCTGCGGGCGATCGCCCTTGTCGCCGCTGTGTGCTTGATCGCGCCGGGCACGATCACCGATCTCATCGGGCTTGCGCTCTGCGCTGCCGTCTGGGCCTATGCGCGCTTCCTGCGCCGCGGCGCCGAGCCGGCCTGACCCGCAGGTCCGGCGGAGGTCGATCGTGCCCGAGGGAGCTGAGCGAGCTGCCGCCTATCCCGAGATCCGCGAAGCCGTGGCCCGCCTGTGCGAGCGCTTCCCGGGCGAGTATTGGCGGGGCCTCGATCGCGAGGGGCGCTATCCGAGCGAGTTCGTCGACGCGCTCACCCAGTCCGGCTTCCTCTCCGTCCTGATTCCCGAAGAGTACGGCGGCGCCGGCCTGCCGCTCTCGGGCGCGGCCGCGATCCTGGAGGAGATCCAGCGCGCCGGCTGCAACGGCGCCGCCTGCCATGCCCAGATGTACACCATGGGCACGGTGCTGCGGCACGGTTCGCCGGAGCAGAAGGAGCGGTATCTGCTCGAGATCGCCGCCGGGCGCCTGCGCCTCCAGGCCTTCGGCGTCACTGAGCCGACCTCCGGCACCGACACGACGGCGCTCAAGACGACCGCGCGCCGGGAAGGCAATGACGCCTATTTGGTCAAGGGCCAGAAGATCTGGACCTCGCGGGCCGAGCATTCGGACCTGATGCTGCTCCTCGCCCGCACCACGCCGCTCGATCAGGTGAAGAAGCGCACGGAGGGGCTTTCGGTGTTCCTCGTCGACATGCGCGAGGCGCGCGGCAACGGCCTCACCATCCGCCCGATCCGCACCATGATGAACCACGCGACCACGGAGGTCTTCTTCGACGATCTGCGCGTCCCGGCCGAGAACCTGATCGGCGAGGAGGGCAAGGGCTTCCGCTACATCCTCTCCGGCATGAACGCCGAGCGCATCCTGATTGCCGCCGAGTGCGTCGGCGATGCGAAATGGTTCATCGACAAGGCCGTCGCCTATGCGAAGGAGCGCGTGGTGTTCGGCCGTCCGATCGGCCAGAACCAGGGCGTCCAGTTCCCGATCGCCAGAGTATACGCCAACATGCGGGCGGCCGAGCTCATGGTGCAGGAGGCGCTGCGCCTCTACGAGGCCGGCCAGAACCCCGGCGCTGAGGCCAACATGGCCAAGATGCTTGCGGCAGACGCCTCCTTCGAGGCCGCGAACGTCTGCGTGCAGACCCATGGCGGCTTCGGCTTCGCCGAGGAATACGACATCGAGCGCAAGTTCCGCGAGACGCGGCTCTATCAGGTGGCGCCGATCTCGACCAACCTCATCCTCGCCTATCTCGCCGAGCACGTGCTCGGGCTGCCGCGCTCGTATTGAGCGGCACCGCGAAGCGCGTCTATTGTCGCGGCGATCGGGCGGAAGCCAGGGCTCGACCAGGAGCCCCGCGTCGAGAATCGGCTCTCGATGCCTGCGGGCGACAGCCTCGCCCGATCACGGAGGATACAAAGATGTGGCGGATCATCCCGCGCATCAGCGTATCGGTAAGCATCCGCAGAGTGCGGAAGGTGAGCTGGACCCTCACCCTCCGCGTGGCTCTCGGATAGCCTGCTAAAGGGCGGGGAGGGGAGACCCTCCTCGTCCACTCCGCATATAGCACGGCCGGCGGTTTCGTTCCACCCCGGCCTGCCCTCACCTGCCCAGAAGCACGATGGACCTCGATCACCTCAAGAGCTGGATCGGCCGCACCGAGGTGCGCTCGGACCTCCTCACACCTCGGCTCGCGGAAGCCTTCGACGCGATGCTCGACGAGGAGCCACGCCGTTACGAATCCGGCGACGAGGCGCCGCTCGGCATCCATTGGTGTCTCGGCAATCCGGGCGTGCGGGCGAGCGGCCTCGGGCGCGACGGCCACCCGAAGCGCGAGGGCTTCATGCCGCCGGTGCCGCTGCCGCGCCGGATGTGGGCGGCGGGGGCGCTCACTTTCCACGCCCCGCTGATCGTCGGGCTGAACGTCACGCGGCAGACCACCATCGCGTCGCTTGAGCTCAAGAAGGGCCGCAGCGGCCTGCTCTGCTTCCTCGAGCTCGACCACCTCTACATGCAGGAAGGCCTGCCCTGCGTGACCGAGCGCCAGACGCTGGTCTATCGCGAGGATCCGAAGCTTGGCGAGAGCCCTCCGGAGCCCGCCGCGACAGGCGACGCCTGCGAGCGCATCGTGCAGACGATCACGCCGGACCCCGTGCTGCTGTTCCGCTATTCGGCGGTGACCTTCAACGGCCACCGCATCCATTACGACCAGGAATACGCCCGGAAGGTCGAAGGTTATCCCGACCTCGTCGTGCACGGACCGCTGATCGCGACGCTGCTCCTGCGCGCGGCGGCGCGCGAGGGGCGGGGAAGGCGGATCGAGCATTTTGCGTTCCGCGGCCTCTCTCCAAGCTTCGTCGGGCGGCCTCTGAGCCTTGCCACCGCGCCCGTGGGTGAGAAGGTTGAAGCGAAGGCGCTGAGCGATGGCCGGGTCTCGATGGCCGCGCAGGGCCGCTTCGCGAGCTAGGAGCGCCCATACGCGGAAGGCTGCCGCCGCCCGGTTCTCAACGGCTGCGCCCGTGAAAGGGGTTGAACGACCCGACGCCGAGCGCTGTGAAGTCGCGCGTATTGCGTGTCGCTACGATCAGCCCATGCACCTGCGCGGTGGCGGCAATCATTGCGTCTTCGACAAGGTCGCCCGATCGACGGCTCATGAGCCGCGCCCATTGTCGGAAGCAGCGGGCATCCATTGATATGACGTTGTAGGCCTCGGCAAGCCGATCGACCCAAGCTTCGATCTCGGCCGCCTTCGCCGGATCCTGCTCGCGCGTGACTTCGACGCCGGCTTGCAGCTCGCCGAGCGTCACGGCCGAGACATGCAGCTCCGCATCGGGGATGTCGCTCAACCAGGCGAGCACCGCGCCATGCGGACGCGGCCGGCGCAGCTCGGAGACAACATTGGTGTCGAGAAGATAAGCCATGCTCAGTCGAGCGCTCGAGGTGCGCGTCGGCGCAGCCTGCCCCGCGGCGCCACCGGGATGTCCGCGCGAGGCTGATCTGCCAGCAGCAGCTCCTTCAAGGTCGGACGAGCCGAATGCTGGAGGCGCTTCCACTCGGCGAGCGGCACGAGCACGGCTGCCTCCGCGCCTCGCTTCGTCACCATCTGCGGCCCCTCCTCGAGGCAGCGATCGAGCAGCTCGCTGAAACGCGCCTTGGCGTCCTGTACTGGCCAGCTTTTCACGATGCGATCCCGACGAGTGGAGATAGTCAGATAAATAGTCAGCAGCCGGAAGATCGGCAAGCGGCTGCGTCGGACGTAGGGCGCTTTCCTGTTGAGAACGATCGTCTGGAGTGGCATTGCTCGCGGGATGAACCGCGACCTCGAAGGCCTCCTTGTCGTCTCGGTCGAGCAGGCGGTGGCGGCGCCCTACGCTTCAGGGCGCCTCGCCGACGCCGGCGCGCGGGTTATCAAGGTCGAGCGGCCGGAGGGCGATTTCGCCCGGCGCTACGATGCTTACGTGAAGGGCGAGAGCGCTTATTTCGTGTGGCTGAACCGCGGCAAGGAATCCGTCTGCCTCGACCTCAAGAGCGAGGCAGACCGCGCTCTCCTTGCCTCCCTGGTCGAGCGGGCAGACGTGTTCATCCAGAACCTCGCTCCGGGCGCGGTCGAGCGCCTCGGCTTCGCGCCGGACGAACTGCGGGGCAAGAACCCGCGCCTCATCACCTGCTCGATCTCGGGCTATGGCGACGAAGGGCCCTATCGCGATCTCAAGGCTTACGACCTCCTGGTGCAGGCCGAGACCGGGCTCTCGACCGTCACCGGCAACGAGCACGGGATGGCCCGCGTCGGCGTCTCGGTCTGCGACATCGCCGCGGGCATGACGGCCTTCCAGGGCATCCTGCAGGCGCTGATCGGACGCGGCCGCACGGGCGAAGGCCGCCACGTCGCAGTGTCGCTCTACCACGCCCTCGCCGACTGGATGAACGTGCCGTACCTCCAATACGTCTATGGCGGGCACACGCCGGTGCGTTCGGGGCTGAATCACCCGACCATCGCACCTTACGGCGACTACGTCTGCGGCGACGGCAAGGCCGTGCTGTTCTCGATCCAGAATGAGACCGAGTGGCGGATGCTGTGCGCCGAGGTGCTCGGCCGACCCGAGCTCGCGGATGACGCGCGCTTTGCAACCAACCCGCTCCGCGTCGCGAACCGGCCGGCCCTCGATGCCATCATCGCCGAGGCGTTCACCGCCGCCTCCCGAGAGACGATCATCGAGCGGCTCGAGGAGGCGCGCGTCGCCTATGGCCGGGTGAGCACGCTCGAGGACCTCAAGGCCCACCCCCAGAACCGGGTCGTCGAGGTCAAAACGCCCGCCGGGCCGGTGAAGCTCCTCGCGCCCGGAATGATCTTCGACGGGGTCCTGCCTGAGCTCGGCCGCGTGCCCGGCCTCGGCGAGCACACCGAAGCGATCCACGCGGAGTTCGGGGTGCGCGAGATGCCGCGCGACGGCAAGCGCGCGGCCGGCTAGAGCCGGATGAGTTCTCTTCGACTCGCCATCCCGCTCTATCCCTTTGTTTTCGCATGATCTTTATCCGAAACCGGTTCCCACTTTCAGGATCATGCTCTAGGACCGCCCGCCGTCGACCGACAGGACCTGGCCGGTGATCCAGCCCGCTTGTTCGCTTGCGAAGAACAGCGTCGCCGCTGCGATGTCCTCCGGCGAGCCGAGCCGCTTAGTGTGGATCGAATCCACAAGCCGCTTCTGCCCCTCGGGACCATAGCTTTCCCACTGCCGCTCGGTCGCGGGATTGGACAGGACGAAGCCGGGCGCGACCGAGTTCACGGTGATGCCGTGCGGTGCGAGCTCCCAGGAAAGCTGCTTCGTCAGCCCGACCAGCGCGTGCTTCGCGGCCGCGTAGGCCTGGATGCCGGTCAAGCTCGGACGAAGCCCCGCGCCCGACGAGATCGTGACGATGCGCCCGCAGCCGGCGCGCTTCATGTGCGGAGCGGCGGCCTGGGCAAGCCAGAACGCCCCGTCGACATTGGCCTGGAACAGCGCGCGCCAATCCGCTTCGGAGATCTCCTCGATCGGACGCCCAGTTTGCCCGCGCACCCCGCCGGCCGCGAGCGCCAGCACGTCGAGCCGGCCCTCGGCTGCGACGACAGTCTCGACAAGCCGGTGCGCGCCGGCGCGATCGGATAGGTCGACCGGGTGCGCGATGGCGCCTACCTCCTCCGCGTTTCGCCGGACCCCGGCCTCGTCGAGATCGGCGAGATGCACGCGCGCGCCGCCCTCCCGGAAGGCGTGCGCGATGGCGCGCCCGATCCCCTGGGCCGCGCCCGTGACGATCACGGCGCGGGCGTCAAATCGGAGCTGCATGCCTTCAGAAGCTCGTTCAAGGTCTCGATCGATTGCTTGCGGCGTCCGTCCTCCACGTCGTGGATGAGGGTGACAAGCCGGTCGAGCGCCGGGGTCGGGATGGCCTTCTCGCGCGCGAGCGCGCCGATGACCCCGATCTGCGCGTCGATCTCCGTCTTGCGCTTGCGCACCGCAAGGTCGCGCCAGATGCCGGAATGCGTCTTAGCCGTTCGGCTGGTGTAGTCGGCGAGCCAGGCAGTGACGGCGAGCGCCTCGGTCTCGGGCGCGCCGGGCGCGAAGGCCTCGGGCCTGAATTCGCCGAAGCCGCGCGGGGTCACGCCGCGCGCTTGCGCGACCGCGACCACCTCCCGCCCGAGCGCGAGCCAGGCCGGCGCCCGCGCCGGATCCGCGAAGTTCTCCGACATCGAGTCCGGCGTGAGCGCGGTCGCGAAGAGCATCGCGCCATAGGCGAGCTTGCCCCAGAGATAGCCCCAGATGTCGTCGGTCAGCACCGCCTCGGGCTCGAAGAGCTTGAGAAGCGCGTGCATCTCGCGCGTGCGCTCGCGGATAGAGCGGTCGATCTCGCCCGTCACGACAGCGCCGCGGTTGCCGTAGAGGATGCGTCCGGGCCCGAGCCAATCGGCGCCGAAATTGACGAAGCAGCCCATGGTCCGCTCGGGCCCGATCCGCTGTGCGATTGCAAGTTCGTTCAGCCCGTTCTGGGCCGAGAGGACATAGCCGTCCTCGGCGAGGTGGGACGCGAGCGCATCGAGCGCTTCCTCGGTGTGCTGCGCCTTGACTGCGAGCACGATGCGACTGAAGACCCCGTCGATCTCGTCCGGCGTCGCGGCAGGGATGACTTCCTTGAAGCTGTCGACCGGCCCCTCGATCGAAAGCCCGGCGGTGCGGCAGGCTTCGACGTGCTCGGCGTCCTTGTCGACGAGCAGCACGTCGATTCCGGCGCGCCTCCAATAGGCCCCGATCGTGCCGCCGATCGCGCCGGCGCCCCAGATCAGGACCGGCTCGGCCACGGACCCTCCAGCGCCTCGCGCGTTTCCGCGACCCCGGCCCGCCAGAGCTCGAGCATGATCTCGTCAGGCTTCTGGTATTCGCCCCCGAAGCATCCGTCGCCGAGGATGGTGCGGACGTCGTCGGGCGGCGATGCGCGCATCAGCGCGAGGTCGGGCGCGGGCTTCGCGGCGTCGGGGGCAGCCTCATTGGCGAGCCGCGTCCACGAAAAGTTCTCCATCCAATTGGCGTGGGTGCCGGACGCGTCGATCTCCTGGACCTTGGCCCAGGTCTTCGGCGCATTCCACCAGCTGTGGAACTTGACCGACAGGCTCGGGCGCTCCGCCATCAGCTCCTGCGCGAGCGCCGCCACGGGCATGTTCCCGCCATGGCCGTTGACGATCAGCACGCGCCGGAAGCCCGACCGGTGCACCGAGGCGACAACATCGCGCACCACCGCGAGCAGAGTCTCGACCTTCAGCGAGATGGTGCCCGGGAAAGCCAGGAAATAGGGTGCGAGCCCGAAGGGCATGGCCGGATAGACAGGTACCCCAAGCGGCTCCGCCGCCTCGGCTGCCACGCGCTCGGCCAGGATGGCGTCGACGCAGAGCGAGAGCTGCGCATGCTGCTCGGTCGAGCCGATCGGCAGGACGCAGCGGTCATCGGAGGCGAGATACGCCTCGACCTGCATCCAGTTCATGTCGGCGATACGCATGGCCTGTACCGGAACTCTCGGCGGGAGACCGCCACATATCGGCAAGCGCCAGCCCGGCAAAGGTCCCGGATGAAAAAAGCCCTCCCGGATTGCCGGGAGGGCTGCTTCGAGTCGTCCGCGCGCGTCACCAGCGCGGGCCGTGACGGTGCCACGGCGGCACCGGGCGGGCCCAGTGACGGTGGCCGTGGTGACGATGGCGCCAGCCCGGGCCGCCCCACCCGTAATGCCGCGGCGGCGGGCCGTAGTGGCGGGGACCGCCATACCCATAGCCGTGTCCCCACTGCCCCGCGGCGGCGGGGGCGCTGGTCCCGAGAAGCGCGGCGCCAATCCCGGCAGCCGCCACGGTCGCAAGCACGAAAGCGCGCAACATCTGTTTCTCCCTACCCGCCGCTGTATCGAGGCCGGCGGGCAGGAAGACATCTACGACCGCGCTGCTGAACGGCCGGGCAGCGCGCCGTTTAGCGGCCGTTGATCAACATGGCTGAACAAAGGCGCGCAACCGGGTCAGTCGCCCGGCTTCACCGCGGCCTCATCGAAGGTGAGTTCGCCGGAGTAATCGGCGAGGAAGAAACCGTTCGCCCGGATGCCGGCGCGAACGGCGCCTATTTCGGCGGCAGCCGTCCAGCCCTCGTCCGGCGCGACCGTGCGCACGAAGCGCCACGGTCCCTGCTCCTGTGGCAGCTTCGCTCCGCTCCGATCGTCGGTGAAGCCGTGCAGGTGGCCCGCCGTCGAGCGGAAGTAATGGACGGCAGACACCGCGCTCATCTCTTCGCCGGCACGATGTCGTGCGCGAGCGTGTCCTCGTCGCTGCGCGGCTTCGGGATGTCGACCTTGTCCTTCTGCAGCGCCCAGGCCGACGAGACCGCCACGAGCGGAAGCGAGACGCGCTCCTTCATGAACAGCGCGCCGGCATCCTCGAGGAGCTGGCGGCGCTTGCCCTCGTCGAGCTCGACCGCGGCATCCTGCAGAAGCTTGTCGAGCGCCTCGTTCTTGTAGCCGCGCCAGTTGAAGGCGCCCATCTTGCGCTGCGGGTCGTTCGAGTGGCCGAGCGAGGACAGCGTGTAGTGCGCCTCGCCGGTGATCGTGCCCCAGCCCGACATGACGAAGGAGTAGTCGCCGCGCGTGCGGGCCGGAAAGAGCACCGCCGCGGGCTGGCCGTTCGCCTGCACGTCGAGCCCGACGCGGGCGAACATCTGCGCAAGCGAGGTCCCGACGGCGCGGTCTCCCGGCAAACGGTCGTTGGTGAAGTTGAGCGTGACCTTGAAGCCGTTCGGGTAGCCGGCCTCGGCAAGGAGCTGGCGCGCGCGCTGCACGTTAGGCTTCAGCTCGGGGAGTTTGTCGTTGTAGCCGAAGATGCCGGGCGTCACCATCTGGGTCACCGGCTTGCCGAGCCCCTCCATCGAGACCTCGGCGAGCGCGGGGCGGTCGATGGCGAGGTCGACTGCCTCGCGCACACGGGGGTCCTTGAACGGGTTCTGGGCCAAGGCCGAGCCGTCCTTTCCCGAGATCTGCGGAGGCTTGTCGCGGAAGTCGAATTCGAGGTTGAAGACGTAAGGCGTGTCGACCTTCACGATCCTGAGCTTCTGGTCCTTTTCCAAAGTCGGCACGTCTGCTGCGGGCACGCGCACGATCATGTCGACCTGGCCAGCCTTGAGCTGTGCGACGCGGGCCGAATCGTTCGGGATCTCCTTGCGCACGACCTTCTGCCACGGCGAGGCGCCACGCCAGTGCTGGTCGAAGCGCTCGACCGTGAACTCCTCCTTCGGCGTCCAGGACACGAACTTGAACGGACCCGTGCCGACCGCCGCCTTGCCCGAGTTGAAGGCCTGGTTCGCGCTCTCCTTGGTGAGCCCGGCCGCCGCCTTGTGCGAGACGATGAACAGCCGGATGAAGTCGTTCGGCAGCGTCGGCGCCGGCCCGTCGGTCGCGATGTGGATCGTATGCGGGTCGACGACCTTTGCCTCCTTGACCCGCCGGACATAGATCATGGTCGGATTCGGGCCCGAGACGATCGGGATGCGCTCGATCGAGAACTTCACGTCCTCGGCCGTGAAGTCCGAGCCGTCGTGGAATTTCACCCCTTCGCGCAGCTTGAATTCCCAGGTCGTCGGATCGACGACCTTCCAGGAAGCGGCGAGCCCCGGCTCGAGCTGCAGCTTGTCGCCCGACCACACGAGCGTGTCGAAGACGTGCTTCAGCGCCTCCGCATGGGTGCCGGTCGCGGTGTAGTGCGGGTCGATCGATTCGGGGCCGGCGCGGACGCCGATCGTCAAGGTCTGCGCGAAGGCGGAGCCGCAGAGGACGGTCGAGGCGGCGGCGACAACAGCGAAGCGGCGCAGCAGGTTCGTCGGGCGCATGGGATGGTCCTCTCCTTCGTTTCCGCAGTTTAGGGGCGGACCGGCCTCGCCCTCAACTGCCGAAATCGCCCACCGTAGCCGGTCTGACGCCTCGTGCTATGAATCCGCTCGGCCACGGCCGCGGCGGAGAGCGATGCTCGGCTTCATCATCCAGCGGGTTCTGCAGGCGATGCTCGTCATGGCGGTGATGTCGGCGCTCGTCTTCATCGGCGTCTATGCCGTCGGAAATCCCATCGACGTCCTCATCTCGCCCGACGCGACGCAGGATATCCGCACCGAGACCATCGCCCGCTACGGCCTCGACCGGCCTCTGTACGAGCAATACTTCACCTTCGTCGGCAACATCCTCTCCGGCGACATGGGCCGCTCCTTCGTGTTCGGCATGCCGGTGCTGCAGTTGATCATGCAGCGCCTGCCCGCGACTTTGGAGCTGACGCTCGTCGCGGTGATCGGGGCGACGCTCGCCGGCGTGCCGCTCGGAATCTATGCCGGCTACCGCCCCCAGAGCCCGATATCCAAGACCATCATGGCGGTGTCGATCCTCGGCTTCTCGGTGCCGACCTTCTGGATTGGACTGATCCTCATCCTCTTCTTCGCCGTGCATCTCGGCTGGCTGCCGGCCGGCAGCCGGGGCGCGACGCGCAGCTTCCTCGGCGTCGAGTGGAGCGTGCTCACGCTCGACGGCTGGAAGCACCTCGTCCTCCCGGCGACGAACCTCGCCCTGTTCAAGCTTGCCATGATGATCCGCCTCTCCCGCGCCGGCACGCGCGAGATCATGCTGACCGACACCATCAAGTTCGCGCGCGCAGCCGGGTTGTCGGAGTGGACCATCCTGCGGCAACACGTGCTGAAGCTGATCTCGATCCCGATCGTCACCGTGTTCGGGCTCGAGTTCGGCTCGACATTGGCCTTCGCGGTGGTGACCGAGACCATCTTCTCGTGGCCGGGCGTCGGCAAGCTCATCATCGATTCGATCGCCCAGCTCGACCGCCCGGTGATGGTCGCCTACCTGATCCTCATCGCCTTCCTGTTCGTCACCATCAACCTGACGGTCGATCTCGTCTACGCGCTCCTCGACCCGCGCCTGCGACGCGGGAGGGCGGCTTGAACGCCGAGGCCCTGCGGGCGTTCTGGGACGAGTTCAGCGAGAGCCGGATCTCGGTCGCGGCGCTCGCGGTCGTGCTCGCGATCGTCGCCGCCGCCGTATGCGCGCCGCTGATCACGCCGCAGGACCCCTACGACCTCGGCAATCTCTCGCTCTCCGATGCGCGCCGGCCGCCGGGTTTCGTCGGCTCCAAGGGCTACGCGCATGTGCTCGGCACCGACGCGCAGGGGCGCGATCTCTACTCGGCCATCCTATACGGCTTGCGCATCTCGCTTCAGATGGGGCTTGTTGCGGGCGCGATCGCGCTTTCGATCGGCGGCACCCTCGGCATCGTGGCGGCCTATTTCGGCGGCCGGATCGAGACGCTGATCATGCGCATCGTCGATCTGCAGCTGTCCTTTCCGGCGATCCTGCTGGCGTTGGTGCTTGCGGCGCTTCTCGGCCAGGGCAAGACGCAGCTCGTCAGCGCGCTCGTCGCGGCCCAGTACGCCTATTTCGCCCGCACCGCCTTCGGCGCGGCCTCGGCCGAGCGCCGCAAGGACTACGTCGAGGCGGCGGCCGCGACGCCGCTCTCGGGCAGCCGCATCGTCTTCCGCCATCTCCTGCCGAACTCGCTGCCGCCGCTGATCGTGGTCGCCACCGTGCAGGTCGCGAACGCCATCTCGC
Organism: Microvirga sp.; assembly: GCA_029266525.1. GTDB lineage: Bacteria > Pseudomonadota > Alphaproteobacteria > Rhizobiales > Beijerinckiaceae > JAJKJG01. The sequence continues at coordinate 17,300 of JAQSWQ010000007.1, read as the reverse complement.
TCGAGGCGACGCTGTCCTTCCTCGGACTCGGCCTGCCGCCGACCGAGCCTTCGCTGGGCATGCTGATCGCCAACGGCTTCCAGTACATGATGAGCGGCCGCTACTGGATCTCGGTCTATCCGGGCATCGCGCTCATCATCCTGATCGTTGCCATCAACCTCGTCGGCGACCAGATCCGCGACCAGCTCAATCCGAGGCTGAGGCGGTGACGGAGCCCGTTCTCCAGGTCTCGGCCCTCTCGACGCATTTCTTCACCAAGGCCGGCGTGGTGAGGGCCGTCGAGGGGGTCTCGTTCTCGCTCGCGCGCGGCGAGGTGCTGGGGCTCGTCGGCGAATCCGGATCCGGCAAGAGCGTGACCGGGTTCTCGCTCCTCGGCCTCGTCGATCCGCCCGGCCGGATCGTCTCGGGCTCGATCCGGCTCGAGGGGCGAGAGCTCGTGGGCTTGCCCAACGACGAACTGCGCGATGTCCGCGGGCGGCGCATCGCGATGGTCTTCCAGGACCCGATGATGACCCTGAACCCTGTGCTCACCATCGAGCGCCAGATGCGGCTTGCGATCCTCGCCCATGAGCGGGCCTCGCCGAGGGCGGCGCGGGCGCGCTCGGCCGAGGCGCTGACCCGCGTCGGCATTCCGGATGCCGCGCGCCGGCTCGACGACTACCCCCACCAATTCTCGGGCGGCATGCGTCAGCGCGTTGCGATCGCGATCGCGCTCCTGCACCGGCCGGCGGTGATCGTCGCCGACGAGCCGACCACCGCGCTCGACGTCTCGATCCAGGCCCAGATCCTCGCCGAGATGGCGAAACTGGTTTCCGAGCTCGGCACCTCGCTGATCTGGATCTCGCACGACCTCGCGGTAGTGTCGGCGCTCTCGCGCCGGATCGCCGTGATGTATGCCGGCAGGATCGTCGAGGAGGGTCCGACCGCCGTCGTCCTCGATGAGCCGCGCCATCCCTACACCCGCGGCCTCCTCGATTCGCTGCCTTCCCGGGCCGAGCCCGGGCGCGAGCTCGCCCAGATCCCGGGTTCGACGCCCTCGATGCTTCGCCTGCCCGAGGGCTGCCCCTTCCGGCCCCGCTGCCCGCGCGCAAGCCCGGCCTGCACCGTCATGCCGGAGCCGACCGGCGACGCGGTGCGCCGGGCCCGCTGCCACCACCCGCTCGTGCTGACCCCGGCCGAGGCCGTATGAGCGAAGGCTTCCTCACCATCCGCGAGGTCTCGAAGCGCTTCGCGCCGCAGCTTGGCCTCGGCGACCGCATCGCGGCGCGGCTCGGCGGCGCTGTCGAGGCGCGCGCCGTGCAGGCGGTCAGCGAGGTCTCATTGACCATCCGGCGCGGCGAGGCGCTCGGCCTCGTCGGCGAATCGGGTTGCGGGAAGTCGACACTCGGTCGCGTGGTCGCCGGCATCCTGCCGCCAAGCGGCGGCGAGGTGCGGCTCGAGCAAGAGCCGGTGATGGCGAACGGGCGCAAGACGACGACGCGCATCCAGACGGTGTTCCAGGATCCCTTCGCCTCGCTCGATCCGCGCATGCGCATCGGCGAGACCATCACGGAGGGCCCGCTCGCGCATGGGCTGGTGAAAGCCGCCGAGGCAGGAAGCTTTGCCCGGCGCTGGCTCGAGACGGTCGGATTGGATCCCGACTTCGTGACCCGCTACCCGCACCAGTTCTCGGGCGGCCAGCGCCAGCGCGTCGCCATCGCGCGCGCGCTCGCAATGGCCCCGGACGTGCTGGTCTGCGACGAGCCGGTCGCCTCGCTCGACGTCTCGATCCAGGCCCAGATCGTCAATCTGTTCCTGCGGCTGCGCCGCGAGCTCGAGCTGACCATGCTGTTCATTTCGCACGATCTCGGCGTCGTGCGGCATCTCTGCGAGCGGGTCGCGGTGATGTATCTCGGACGCATTGTCGAGCTCGGGCCGACCGGCGAGGTCTACGCTGCCCCCAAGCACCCTTATACGAGAGCCCTGATCGAGGCGGTGCCGAAGCTCTCAGGCGGCGGGGCCGCGTTCCGTCCGATCGCCGGCGAGATTCCCTCGCCGCTCGACCCGCCCACGGCCTGCGCCTTCCACCCGCGCTGTCCGCTCGCCATCGCGCGCTGTCGGATCGAGCGGCCGGCCTTGCGGGAGGTCGAGCCTGGGCGCCGCGCCGCCTGCCACCGCGCCGAGGAGGTCAGCCCGGCGGCCTGACGGAACTTGCCCGGCGAGCCTCCGTTATGGTCACAACCGGAGCGCTTGCGCCGGCCGGTCCTTTCCTTGCTCGCGGACGCAACATGGCAGTCGCATCGGCCGGCGCACATCGCAGCGACGCTTCGCGCTCGCGAGGCCCCCTCTCGACCCTGGGCACGCTTCTTCTCGGCTACGCGCTGACGAAGCTCGCCGGCGCGAAGCGCGGCGCCGCCGCACCCGTCGGAGCGACCGCCCTGGTGAGGCGCGGAACCGCCGCTCCGGCGCGGCGGCCGGATGCGCGGCGCGACCGCGGGTCGTCTGACGAACGTTCGCACGCCGGTCCGGAGGCCGCCCGCAAGGAGCTCACCGAGAAGGATCGCGGCCGCGACGCCGAGACGCCGAGCGAGATGCCGGCCAAGGGCTGGAAGGACATCCTCTGGCGCGTCTATGCCGAGATGGGCGAGGATCGCATCCTCGCCGTCGCGGCCGGCGTCACCTTCTACGCGCTCCTTGCGATCTTCCCCGGCATCGCCGCCTTCGTCTCGCTTTACGGCCTCGTCGCCGACGCGAGCACGATCAACCAGCACCTTGCGCTGCTCTCCGGCTTCCTGCCCGGCGGCGCCCTGCAGATCATCGAGGAGCAGGTGAAGAACATCACCTCGAAGCCCGGCGGCGCGCTCGGCTTCGCCTTCTTCTTCGGCCTCGCGATCTCGCTGTGGAGCGCGAACGCCGGCATGAAGGCGATGTTCGACGCCCTCAACATCGTCTACGAGGAGGACGAGAAGCGCTCCTTCTTCAAGCTGAACCTGATCTCGCTCACCTTCACGCTCGGCGCGATCCTGTTCCTGCTCGCCGCGCTCACGGCCGTCGTGGTCATCCCCGTGGTGCTCAAGCTGATCCCGTTCGGGGGATTCATCGAGAAGCTCCTGTCCTTCGCCCGCTGGCCGCTCCTTCTGCTCGGCATCCTGTTCGGGCTTGCCTGCCTCTACCGCTATGGGCCGAGCCGGGACAAAGCCGAGTGGCGCTGGGTGACCTGGGGCAGCGGCATCGCCGGAACGATGTGGCTCGTCGGCTCGATGCTGTTCTCCTGGTACGTCGCCAATTTCGGCAACTACAACGAGACCTACGGCTCGCTCGGTGCGGCGATCGGCTTCATGACCTGGATCTGGCTGTCGACCACGATCGTGCTTCTCGGCGGCGAGCTCAACGCGGAGCTCGAGCACCAGACCGCGAAGGACACGACCGAAGGCCCGAAGAAGCCGCTCGGCGCCCGCGGCGCGAAGATGGCGGATCGGGTCGGCGCCGCGCAGGCGTGACGCCGGTCGGCTGAGCGGAAATAGGCCCTCGCCCTCGCGGGCGCGTTTGGACGCATCGAGGGCTGAGTCTTCGGCGCGCCCGCGTTCGCCCAAGGGAACCTGCCGCGCTTGGCAGGGTTTCCTCGTACAACACAGAGGAGGTTCACCCATGGCCGTGGGCAATGGCGGACAGCAACGTCCAAACCAGCAGGCGTCGGCTCCTTCGGCCGCGAGCGGTGGCGTGCCCCAGTCGTGGGACGCAATCAAGGACGACGTGAGCGGCATCGCAGGCGCAGCCGCCGATCAGGGCCGCGAGTTCCTGAGCTCCGCCCGCGATCAGGCCACGGGCTACATGGACCAGCGCAAGGATGCCATCGCGCAGTCCATCGCCGATTTCGGCCACTCCCTGCGCGAGGCCTGCGGGCAGTTCGACGACCGCCCCAACATCAAGACCTTGGTGGACAACGCTGCCCAGGGCATCGACCAGCTTGCGGACTCGATCCGCGCCCGCAGCTTCAACGAGCTCTTCGACGAGGCCGAATACCTGATCCGCCGCCGGCCGGGCGCCGTCGCCGCCGCGACCATGATGGCGGGCTTCCTGGTCGCCCGCTTCATCAAGGCCTCGGCCGAGAACATCCGCGACGAGCAGCAGCGACGCCGCACCGCCTCGAAGCGGTCGCGCGGGCAGGGACAGCGCGCCCGCGCGCAGGCCTCGCCCGGCTCCGCCTATGCCGGCGCCTGAGGGGAGGCTCTCAATGGCTGATCATCAGGGTCAATCGATCCACGCGCTCCTCGGCGATGCGCTACGCGACAGCACCGACCTTGCCCGCAAGGAGTTCGCGCTGTTCAAGACCGAGATGAGCCAGAACGTCCGGAACCTCGCGATCGGGCTCGGGATGTTCGTCGGCGCGGCGGTGTTCGCGATCATCTCGATCAGCCTGCTCACGCAGTCGCTCGTCGAGTGGCTCGCGGTCCGGCTGAACTCGGAGGCGCTCGCCTCGCTCATCGTTGCGGTGGTCATGGGCGCGATCGCCGGTGGGCTCGTGATGTACGGGCGCAGCAAGATGTCGGCCTCGACGCTCGCGCCCGACCGGACCATCCGCAACGTCCAGCGCGACGCCACGGTCCTCTCGGAGAGGGCGTCGGCATGACGGAGATCGAGCGGCTCGAACGTGACATCGAAGCGAGCCGCGCCCGCCTCGACCACACCATCGATCAGATCCAGGACAAGCTCTCGCCGTCCGGGATCGTCGACGAGATGATGGGGTCGGTGCGCAAGACCGAGTTCGGCCCGGTGTTCGACCACGCAGTGGAGGTCGTCCGGCGCAACCCCGTGCCGGTGATGCTGGTCGCTGCCGGGCTCGGCTGGCTGTTCTATCGCATGGGCCGGGACCGCCGCTCGCCGGAGCTCAGGCGGGCGGAGATGATTGAGGAGGAGAGCGTGCCGCTGATCGTCACCGGTCAGGACCGCGTCTACGACCCCGACAGCTCGCCCCGGCATCCGACGCAGGATGTCGTCGAGACCCGGCGCGAGATCAGCGCCCGCGCATGAACGACCCGAACCAGAGAGAGAACGAGGAGGAACACATGGACCCGAAGCCCGGCAGCAACCCACAAGGCACGAACCCGTCGAACCAGCAGCGCAGCGGCTCCGACACGGTCTCCGCCGCAAACATCTCGGCAGGCAGCTCGACCGGCGGCGCCGGCCAGCCGCCGAACCCGCAGGCGCGTTCGGGCCAGAGCGCAACGCTGGCTTCCCACACCTCGAAGCCGATGGGCGGCTCTCAGACCGGCTCGGGCCAGTCCAGCCAGGGGCCCGAGCACCTGCGGCACCAGGACAAGGACGCCGGCAAGGGCCTCGGCGGCGAGCATCGCTCGGGTGCCGGGCAAGGCGGGTCGTCATCCCAGGGCGCCGGAACCATGGACCAGGTCCAGAAGCGGGCCGGGGAAGTCTACGAGCAGGCCTCCGAGATGGCCGGAGAGGCCTATGACCAGGCCTCCGAATGGGCGCGCGGCGCCTATGAGCAGGGCTCGCGGCAGTTCGAGCAGATGCGGCGCTCGATGCCGGATGTGAGCCGGTACGGCGGCTCGGTGCAGCGCTTCGTGAGCGAGAACCCGGTTCTGGTCGGCGTAGTCGGGCTTGCCGCCGGCCTTCTCCTCGGCGCGCTCCTGCCCCGCACCCGCCAGGAGGACCGCACCTTCGGCCGCTGGTCGGACGAGGTCCGAAACCAAGGCATGCGCTATGCCCGCGACATGACCCAGCGCGGACGGGAATACGTCGACGAAGCTTTCGGGGAAGGGGACGAGCGCTTCGCGTCGCACGAGTCGGAGTGGCGCGGCGACGAGCAGCGCCGCGGCCCGGCCGGACGCTTCCAGAACCACTGACCGCAGCGTCACGAAACCGAAGCGCCGGGCTCGCGAGGGCCCGGCGTTTCCGTTTGTGCTGCGCCGCGTCAGCGGCAGGAGCGGAGAATGAGAACGGCCACGGCGAAACAGTGCGCGTACATCCGGCGTCACCGTCCCAGCATCGTGGCCTGACCCGGCGGCTTGCCGCCGGCTTGTTCGGGATATGGGGGCGGCTGGGCGTTTTTCAACGGGGGCCGCCGGTAACGCTCGCTTAAACCTAATCCCTCAACTTATCCGCATTCGGCGCCGACCCAGGAACTCCCGGGTTTGAAGCTTCGTTCTTCCCGCGTTCCGTAACGGCGAGCGTCGGTCACGCCAGCAGGCCCTTCGAGGTCCTGCGAGCGGCGCGAACGTCCGTGCGGAAGTGGAGTATCGCCGTGCGTATCCTCATTCTCGAAGACGACCCCTTCATCGCGCTCGACCTGCAGGCCATCGTCGAGGCCGAGGGCCACGTCGCGAGCGTCTGCGCTTCGGTCGCCGAAGCGCGGCGCTGGCTCGACGACGACATCGATTTCGCGCTGCTCGACGTCGACGTGCGCGACGGCAAGAGCTTCGAGGTTGCTCTGGCGTTTCAGGAGCGCGCCGTCGGCTTCGCTTTCGTGACCGGGTCGAAGCGCAGCGAGATCCCGGCGGCGCTCTCCTGTGCGGGCTTCGTGGCAAAGCCGTTTCTGGAGGAGGCGATCCTCGCCTGCCTGCCGGGGGCCTCCGCCGGGACTGGCCGGCCGGCCGCGCTCGCCCTTACCGCCGAGCGGCCCGCGCTCTGACCCAAGACCCCGCTTGACGCCCGGCGCCGGAGCGGCGAACCGTCCGGCTCCGGAGAGGGTGCTCATGCAGGGTTCGGATGCGCCGCGGCTCCTTCCCTGCGGGGATGCGGCGCTCGTCGTGCAGTTCGGCGAGGAGATCGACCCGGCGCTCAACGCGCGGGTGCTCGCACTCGACGCGCGCGTCGCGCAAGGGCTGCCGGGCGTGATCGAGACAGTCCCGACCTACCGATCGCTTCTCGTCCATTACGACCCGACCGCCACCGACTACCGCAGCCTCGGCGACGCGCTTCTCGCGATGTGCGCAGATCTGAGCGACACCCCCGCCGAGGGGCGGCTGTGGCGCATCCCGGTGGTCTATGGCGGCAGGTTCGGGATCGACCTCGAAAGCGTCGCGGCTCATCACGGCATCTCGACGGACGAGCTCATCCGCCGGCATTCGGCGCCGATCTATCGAGTCTACATGATGGGCTTCCTGCCGGGCTTTGCCTATCTCGGCGGGCTCGATCCCTCGATCGCCATCTCGCGGCGCGAGAGTCCGCGGCTCATGACCCCGGCGGGCACGATCTCCATCGGCGGCATCCAGGCGCTCGTCGCCTCGCTCGAAGCGCCGAGCGGATGGCATCTCCTCGGACGCACCCCGGTGCGCAACTTCATGGCCGAGCGCGACCCGGTGTTCATCCTGGAAGCCGGCGACCGGGTCCGGTTCGAGCCGATCGCCGCCTCCGAGTGGGCGCGCCTCGATGCGGCGGCCGCCGCGGGCAAGCCGGTCGCGGAGGTGATCGGGTGACGGCGCTGTCGGTGAAGGCCTGCGGCCCGATGACCTCGATCCAGGATTCCGGCCGCTTCGGCTGGCAGCGCTACGGCGTCTCGAGCTCGGGCGCGATGGACCGGCTCGCGCTGGCGGCGGCCAACGCGCTCGTCGGTAACGGGCCGGGCGCCGCCGCGATCGAGTTCATGCTGATGGGCGGGACCTTCGAGGCGCAGGGCGGCTCGGTGCGAATCGCCATCGCCGGCGCGCCTTGCGCGGTGACCCTTGACGGCCGGCAGGTCTTGCCAATGAGCGCAGTCTCGCTGAGCGCCGGCGAGGTCGTGACGGTCGGGCCGGCGCAGTCGGGCGTCTACGCCTATCTCGCGGCTTCGGGCGGGTTTGCTCTTAACCCGCAGCTCGGCAGCCTCTCACTGCAGCCGCGGGCTGGCATCGGCGGGCTCGGCGGCCGGGCGCTGCAGGCCGGCGACCTGCTGCCGCTGATCCTTGCCGATGCGCCGGATGGTCCCGAGCTGGCGCTCGATCCCGTGCCGCTCGACGCAGCGACGGTCCGGATCGTGCTCGGCCCGCAGGACGACTACTTCACCAAGGCGGGGATCGAGACCTTTCTCTCGTCCGCCTATACGGTTTCCCGCGAGGCCGACCGCATGGGATACCGCCTGACCGGTCCGAAGATCGCGCACGCCCGCGGCTTCAACATCGTCTCGGACGGGATCGTGACCGGCTCCGTGCAGGTGCCGGGCTCCGGCGAGCCGATCGTGATGATGGCCGATCGTCAGACCACCGGCGGCTACCCGAAGCTCGCGACCGTGATCTCGGCCGATCTGCGCCTCGTGGCGCAGCGGCGCTCCGGCGAAGCGATCCGCTTCGCGGCGGTGTCGATCGAGGAGGCGCAGGCCCTCGCCCGCGAGCGGGCCGAGGCGATCCGGCTCCTTCCCGCGGCGGCGCGCCCGCTCGGAGCCGGGCTTCCGGCGACCGAGGCGTTGCTCGGCCTCAACCTTGCCGGCGAGGCGGTCGATGCGTTTGCCGCGCAGCCGTGAAACGAGCCGCGCCCGGCGGCCTCATGCCGCGAGCTTGAGCGCGCGCTGGTCGGACTGGCCGAGGCGCGAGAGGAGATAGTCGATCTCGGCCTTGGCCGTGGCCGAAAGCGCGCCTGCGGGCTTGCGCTGGGCGTCGCTCGAAAGGATGCCGCGGCGCTTCAGCACGTATTTGCGCACCGCGAGCCCGGCGGCCGGCTGCTGCTCGTAGCGGATGAGGGGCAGATGGGCGTCGAAGAGATCATGCGCCTCGTCGCGCCGGCCGGCCTTCTGGAGGCGGACGACGTCGACGAGCATGTCCGGAAAGCAGTAGCCGGTCATCGCGCCGTCGGCGCCGCGCTCCATCTCGAAATCGAGGAACAGCCCGCCATTGCCGCACAGGATCGAGATGCGGCGCATCGAGCCGTCCTTCTCGAAGCCGCGCAACGCCGAGATCTTCTCGAGCCCCGGCCAATCCTCGTGCTTCAGCATCACGCAGGAGGGGTTCTCCTGCACGATGCGGCGGATCACGGCCGGCGTCATCACCACCGAGAAGGTGAGCGGATAGTCCTGGATGACGAAGGGGACGTCCGTGCCGACCGCCTCGCCGGCCTGCCGATAGTACCCGACGATCTGGTCGTCGGTGCGCAGCGAGGAGGGCGGGGCGATCATGACGCCTGCCGCGCCCGCCTCCATAACCTCGCGCGTGATCGAGCGCATCGCCGCAAAGCCCGGCGCCGAGACGCCGACGATCACCGGCACCTTGGCGCGCCTGATCACGCGGGCCGCGATGCCGACCGCCTCCGCATGGTCGAGCTTCGGCGCCTCGCCCATCTGGCCGAGCACCGTGATGCCGGTCACGCCCGACTCCAGGAAGAAGTCGGTCATGCGGTCGGTCGAGCGCTCGTCGATGCGGCCGTCGTCGTGGAAGGGCGTCGGCGCGATCACATAGACGCCGCTGGCGGAAGCATCGAGCATCGGGCTCTCCTCGGGATGCGCAAATCGGGCGGACGCTAGTCCCGGCGGCCGGCCCGCGCAACGGTGCATGCGCCGCCCGCCCTTGTGCCTTCATGAAGCGCGCGCATAGAGTCGGCGCGGTTTCCGGAGAAGGCTCCGCATGTCCAGCATCGTCTTCGTCAACGGCTCCTTCCTGCCCTTCGAGGAGGCCTCGATCCCGATCATGGACCGGGGCTTCCTGTTCGCCGACGGCATCTACGAGGTGAGCGCGGTGCTCAACTCCCGGCTCGTCGAAAACGACGCGCATCTCGCCCGGCTCGACCGCTCGCTGGACCAGATCCGCATCGCTAACCCCTACACGGCGCAGGAATGGACGCGGCTCGAGGAGGAGCTCGTGCGCCGCAACGGCCTCGTCGAAGGCGTCGTCTACATGGAGGTGACGCGCGGCGCCGCCGAGCGCGACTTCGCCTTCCCGAAGGATGCCAAACCGACCGTCGTGATGTTCACGCAGGTGAAGAACATCACCCGCGCCCCGGCCGCAGAGACCGGCGTCGCCGTGGTGACCGTCGAAGACCTGCGCTGGAAGCGGCGCGACATCAAATCGGTCGCGCTCCTCGCGCAGGTGCTGGCAAAGCAGGCGGCGGCGGAAGCCGGCGTGTTCGAGGCCTGGATGGTCGAGGACGGCCACGTCACCGAGGGCAGCTCCTCGACCGCCTTCATCATCACGCGGGACGGCCGGATCGTGACCCGGCCTTTGTCGAACGCGATCCTGCCCGGCATCACGCGACAGTCGGTGATGCGGCTTGCGCAGGAGCATGGGCTCAAGGTCGAGGAGCGCCTGTTCACGATCGAGGAGGCGCATGCGGCAGCCGAGGCCTTCCTCACCAGCGCCTCGAGCTTCGTGATGCCGGTGGTCGAGATCGACGGCAAGCCGGTCGGCAACGGCCGCCCGGGCGCGCTGACCCGGCGCCTGCGCCAGCTCTATCTCGAGATGGCCGGCGCTCCGGCCAAGGCGGCTTGATCCTCATCTCGAGAGCTGGTTGTCCGGGACGGCCGAAGGCTGATCCGGGATCCACAGCGCCGGCGCAGGGCATCGGTCCCGGCTCTTCGCTTCGCTCTCGCCGGGACGACCGGCGCGCTCTGCAAGAACCGCTGCCGTGGTAGCGGTGCGCGACCTCCCGCGCTGGGCCGAGGTGGCGCTGGTTCCGGCGGTTGCAGTCGCGGCGGCCTTTCTCCTGGCCGGGCTCGTCGTGCTCGGAATCGGCGAGAACCCGCTGAAGGCGAGCCGCATCCTCGTCCAGGGCAGCCTCGGCTCCGCGGAGGGCCTAGGCTTCACGCTCTTCTACGCGACGAACTTCATCTTCACGGGGCTTGCGGTCGCGGTCGCCTACCACGCCGGCCTGTTCAACATCGGCGGAGAAGGCCAGGCGACGCTTGCCGGGTTCGGCGTGGCGCTCGTCTGCCTGCATCTCGGAAGCCTGCCCGCGCCCTTGCTGGTCCCGCTCGGCATCGGCACCGCGGCCCTGTTCGGCGCGGCCTGGGCTTTCGTCCCGGGCTACCTGCAGGCGCGGCGCGGCAGCCACGTCGTCATCACCACCATCATGTTCAACTGGCTCGCCAACGTCTTGATGGTCTACCTGCTCGTGAACGTCCTGCGCGAGCCCGCCTCCATGAATCCGGAGACGCGCAGCTTTGTGCCGGCATCGCACGTCCCCTTCATGCATGACGTGCTGCGCGGCTTCGGCGTCGAGGCGCCGACTTCGCAGCTCAACCTGTCGCTGTTAATGGCGCTCGTCGCGGCGGTTGCCGTCTGGCTGCTGATCTACCGCTCTCGCCTTGGCTACGCCATCCGCGTCGTCGGCCAGAACCCGCGCGCCGCCGTCTATGCCGGCATCTCGGTCGAGCGGATCACGATCGTGGCGATGGTCCTGTCGGGGGCCCTCGCGGGCGGGCTCGCGGTCAACGAACTCATGGGCTACCAGCACCGGCTCATCCTCGAGTTCAGCGCGGGCTACGGTTTCGTGGGGATCGCGGTCGCGCTGATGGGGCGGGGGCATCCGGCCGGCATCGTCCTCGCGGCGCTCCTGTTCGGCGTGCTCTACCAGGGCGGGGCCGAGCTCTCCTTCGAGCAGCCTAAGATCACCCGCGACATGATCGTGGTGATGGGCGGGATCGTGATCCTGATGGCCGGCGCGCTCGAAGGCCTGTTCCGGCGCATCATCGCGGCGAGCTTGAAGCCTCTTCCCCTGGCGAGCGCCTGAAGTGGACGCGGCCGGGCTCCTCGCTCTCCTCGACTCGGGGCTGAGGCTCTCGATCCCGCTGCTCTTCGCCTGCCTTGCCGGGCTCTGGTCGGAGAAATCCGGCGTCGTCGACATCGGGCTCGAGGGAAAGATGCTGGCCGCTGCCTTCGCGGCCGGAGCGGCGGCCTACGCCACCGCCTCGGCCTGGGTCGGGCTCGCCGCGGCGCTTGCGGCCTCCGCCGCCTTTGCCGTCCTGCACGGCTTTGCCTCGATCAGCCAGCGCGGCAACCAGATCGTGTCCGGGGTCGCGATCAACATGCTGGCCTTGGGGCTCACCGCGGTCCTTGGCCACGCCTGGTTCGGCCAGGGCGGGCGCACGCCGCCGGTCGACGGCGCCGGGCGCTTCGGCGACGTCGTCCTCGGTCACTCCGTTCTCGTCTATGTCGCACTGTTGGCTGTTCCGCTCACCGCCTGGGGGCTCGCGCAGACACGATTCGGCCTGCGAGTTCGCGCGGTCGGGGAGAATCCGGCCGCGGTGGACACGGCCGGGGTCTCGGTCGAGGGCCTGCGCTACGCGGCCGTTCTCATCGGCGGCCTGCTATGCGGGCTCGGCGGCGCCTATCTGGCAATCGCACAATCGGCCGGCTTCATCCCCAACATGACGGCCGGAAAGGGCTTTATCGCGCTCGCCGCCCTGATCTTCGCCCGCTGGCGCGCCTGGCCGGCGCTCGGGACCTGCTACCTCTTCGGCCTCCTCGACGCGGCCGCGATCCGCCTCCAGGGCACGGTGCTCCCCGGGATCGGCGAGGTGCCGGTGCAGGCCGTGCAGGCCTTGCCCTACCTGATGACGGTGGTTCTGCTGGGCGGGCTGATCGGCCGCGCGGTGCCGCCGCGGGCCGCGGGCGTCCCTTACGTGAAAGAGCGCTGAGCTTGCCTGTACCTTGGCGACTTCCCCATAGTTGCTGAAAGAGGAGCACGTGATGGCATCGACCATGAGCTCGTCGAGCCCGACCACACTCCGGCAGGCGGAAAGCCGGCCGATGAGCATCATGCGGTCGCGAAGTAGATAGCTCGTGGCCGACCCGCAGCTTCAGACGCTTTTCGAAGCCGCGCGGCTCGCCCGCGAGCGCGCCTATGCCCCCTATTCCGGTTTCAAGGTCGGGGCCGCGGTCGCGACCCGGGGAGGTGCCGTCTTCGCCGGCTGCAATGTCGAGAACGCCGCCTTTCCGGTCGTCACCTGCGCCGAGGCCGGCGCCATCGCCGCCATGGTGGCGGCGGGCGAGGCGCGCATCGCCGCGGTACTGGTTCTCGGCGAAGGCGAGGCGCTCGTCACCCCGTGCGGGGCGTGCCGACAGCGCATCCGCGAATTTGCCGCGCCCGACGCTTTGATCCATACCGCGGATGTGAACGGAATCAGGCGCAGCTTCCGGTTGGACGAGCTGTTGCCCTTCTCCTTCGGACCCGAGAATCTGGCGCCATGACCAACGCGACGCCGAGCCCTGATCCGCGCATCGCGGAAGCCGTCGAGGCGCTCCGCGCCCGCGGCTTCGAGGGCCGGTACGATTGTGCCGTGGTGCTCGGCACCGGCCTCGGCAAGCTCGCCGACGACCTCGAGGACGCGATCGCGCTGCCCTACGCGGAGGTGCCGCACTTTCCGCAGCCCTCGGTTTCCGGCCATCCCGGCCAGCTCATTGCCGGGCGCCTGGAGCGCAAGCGGGTGCTGCTCCTGCAGGGCCGCGCCCATTACTACGAGACCGGGGATGCCGGGGCGATGCACGTGCCGATCGGGTTGCTGACCGCGCTCGGCTCGCCGCCGCTCCTTCTCACCAACGCCGGCGGCTCGCTCAAGCTCGACATCCGGCCGTCGAGCCTCGTCATCGTCACCGACCACATCAACCTGTCCGGCGGGAACCCGCTGATCGGCGACCGCAGCGAGCGCCGTTTCGTTTCGCTGACCGGCGCCTATGACGAGCGCCTGCGCAAGAAGCTGAAGCTCGCCGGCGTCGCGGCCGGCCTCAACGTGCACGAAGGCGTCTACGTGTGGTTCGCCGGGCCGAGCTTCGAGACGCCGGCCGAGATCCGGATGGCAAAGACGCTCGGCGCCGACATCGTCGGCATGTCGACGGTGCCGGAGGTGATCCTGGCACGCTATTTCGGCCTCAAGGTCGCGGCGGTGTCGGTCGTGACCAACATGGCCGCCGGAATCGGCGGGGCCTCGCCTTCGCATGCCGAGACCAAGGACCGGGCTTCCGGGGCGGCGGCCGGCTTGCGGCGCCTGATCCGCGGTTTTGTCGGCAGGATCGACGATGTCTGATGCGGCGCTGGCGCGGCGCGCCCTGCGCTGCCTCGATCTGACGGAGCTGTCCGACAGCTGCTCCGACGCTCTCATCGACCGGTTGTGCCGCAAGGCGCTGACGCCGCACGGGCCGGTCGCGGCCGTCTGCGTGTGGCCGCAATTCGTCACGCGGGCGCGCGACGCGCTCGAAGGCACGCCGGTGCGCATCGCAACGGTCGTGAATTTCCCGCGCGGCGACAAGGATATCGAGAAGGTGATCGAGGATGCCGAGGAGGCGCTTGGCGACGGCGCCGACGAGATCGATTGCGTGCTGCCCTACGACGCGCTCCAGCGCGGCGAGACGGCGTTCGTCGCCGACTTCTTGAGCGGGGTGCGTGAGGTCGTCGGCTCGGGCCGCACGCTGAAGGCCATCCTGGAGACCGGCGCGCTCGGCGCGTCCGATCGGATCGAGGCGGCCGCCCGCCTCGCGATCGCGAGCGGTGCCGATTTCGTGAAGACCTCGACCGGCAAGAGCCGGGTTTCGGCGACGCCCGAGGCCGCCGAGGCGATCCTCGCTGCGATCCGCGCATCGGGCAAGCCGGCCGGCCTCAAGGTCTCGGGGGGGATCCGGACGCTCGATGGCGCGCGGACCTACCTCGATCTCGCCGATCGGGTCATGGGAGCGGGCTGGGCGACGCCGAAGACCTTCCGCATCGGCGCGAGCGCGCTCTACGAGAGCCTTGTCGCCGCGATCGAGGCGCCAGGCACGGCGGATCGCTGAACGGTGCGGCTTCCGCAGGAGATCATCCGCGCGAAACGCGACGGCCGCCCGCTCGGAGCGGACGAGATCGCCTTCGTGATCGACGGGCTGAAGACCGGCGAGGTCTCCGAGGCGCAGGCGGCGGCCTTCGCGATGGCGGTGTTCTTCCGCGGCCTCTCGACCGCCGAACGCGTCGCGCTCACGCGCGCGATGACGCGCTCCGGCGAGGTGCTGACCTGGGACCTGCCCGGCCCGGTCCTCGACAAGCACTCGACCGGCGGCGTCGGGGACACGGTGAGCCTCGCGCTCGCGCCGGCGGTCGCCGCCTGCGGCGGCTTCGTGCCGATGATCTCGGGCCGCGGGCTCGGCCACACCGGCGGCACGCTCGACAAGATGGATTCGATCCCCGGCTACGTCACCGGGCCCGATCTTGCGACCTTGCGACGCGTCGTGCGCGCGGTCGGCTGCGCCATCATCGGCCAGACCGCCGAGCTCGCGCCCGCCGACAAGCGGCTCTACGCCATCCGCGACGTGACCGGCACGGCCGAGTCGCTCGATCTCCTCACCTCCTCGATCCTGTCGAAGAAGCTTGCGGAGGGGCTCGACGGGCTCGCCATGGACGTGAAGTTCGGATCGGGCGCCTTCATGGAGACCATCGACGGTGCCCGCGCGCTCGCCGACAGCCTGGTGCATGTCTCTACCGGGGCCGGCCTCCCCATTGCCGCTCTCCTGACCGACATGAATCAGCCCCTCGCATCCGCGGCAGGGAACGCCGTCGAGGTCGCCTACGCGGTCGATTATCTGACCGGACGCCGGCGCGAGCCGCGCTTTCATGAGGTCACCGTCGCGCTCGGCGCGGAGATGCTGGTGCTCGGCGGCCTCGCGGGGTCCATGCGGGACGGCGAAGCGCGCATGGAAGAGGCGATCGATTCGGGCCGCGCGGCCGAGGTTTTCGGGCGCATGGTCGCGGCGCTTGGCGGGCCGCCCGATCTCCTCGAGCAGTCCGGGCACTATCTTGCCGCGGCGCCGATCGTCCGCCCGGCTCACCCGCAGGCCCCTGGCTTCGTGCAGGAGATCGCGACACGGGCGCTCGGCGTCGCGGTCGTGGCCATCGGCGGCGGGCGCACGCGTCCGGAGCAGACGATCGACCATGCCATCGGTTTGAGCGCGCTTGCCGGGATCGGCGAGAGCGTCGATTCGGAGCGCCCGCTCGCCCTCGTGCATGCGCGTACCGAGGAGCAGTTCGCCCATGCCCAAGAAGCCCTGCGGGCGGCGTACCGGATCGGCGAGCGGCCGGTCGAGCCGGGCCCCGTGATCGCGGAACGCATCGGGGCAGGCCGATGAGCTTCCTCGTCGCGATCACGGCGTGGGAGCCGCAGCCCTGGATCGATCGCTTCCGCGGATTGATGCCGGAGCGGCGGGTGTTCGGCTTGGGCGAGGCCTTCGATCCTGCCGAGGTGCGTTACGTCGCCTCCTGGAAGCACCCGCCCGGCAGCCTCGCAGCGCTGCCGAATCTCCAGGTGCTGTTCTCGCTCGGCGCCGGCGTCGACCACCTCATCGGCGATCCGCTCCTGCCCAAGGTGCCGCTCGTGCGCGTGGTGGACGCCGACCTCACCGCCCGCATGAGCGAGTACGTCGTGCTGCACTGCCTCATGCATCTGCGGCGACAGCGGCGCCATGACGAGCAGCAGCGCCGGAAAATCTGGTTCGACGACCGCTTTCAGCCCGGCGCGCACGAGGTCCGGGTCGGCATCATGGGCCTCGGCGTGCTCGGCCAGGACGCCGCTCGCAAGCTGAAGGTCATGGGCTTCGACGTCGCCGCCTGGAGCCGCTCGCCGCGCGAGGTCGAAGACGTGCAGAGCTTCTCGGGAGAAAGCGGCCTCACGCCCTTTCTCGCCCGGACCGACATCCTCGTCTGCCTGCTGCCGTTGACCGAGGCGACGCGCGGCATCCTGAACCGCTCGCTCTTCGAGCGCCTGGCGCGCGACGGCAAGCTCGGCGGGCCGATCCTGATCAATGCGGGGCGCGGCGGGCTCCAGGTCGAGGCCGACATCCTCGCCGCGCTCGAGGACGGCACCCTCCATGCCGCGACCCTCGACGTGTTCGAGACCGAGCCGCTGCCGGCTCACTCGCCGCTCTGGACCCATCCCGCCGTGACGGTCACGCCCCACAACGCCGCCATGAGCAATCCGGATTCGATCGCCGAGCAGATCGCGGAGCAGGTCGGCGCCTTCGAGCGCGGCGAGAAGCTGAAGAACGTGGTCGATCCGCGGCTGCAATATTGAAAGCCGTTGGGGCGCCGAGCTCCGGCTGCAAGGTCGGGCGCGAACGCGATCGGCTTTCCGAATGCGGGCTGCTGCATCCATGCGTCATCGTGCTCGCGGTCCTTTCGGCCCGAGCTGTTGCGGCGGAAGGGTCGAGGGGGCGCGGGACGCGACGGCTCGATCCTAATTTTTATACGGGAGCCTGTCGGCGCCCCGCGCTTCGGTGGTTTTGATCGCCGCTGAGGCCGAGTGGATCGGACTTCAAGGCCCGATCGACCGGCGCCTGGGGAGAGGCCCAGGTCCTCTCTTTGGGAGAGTCCCGCCCGTCCCCTCGGACCGCGTGTTCCTCAGCCGACCACCCGGACCGGGCATGCGTTCCCGGCGCGGGCACCGG
>JAQSWQ010000058.1 GCA_029266525.1 Microvirga sp. | reverse complement strand
TCATTGGTGGGTGTGCAAGGATTCGAACCTTGGACCCGCTGATTAAGAGTCAGCTGCTCTTCCCGAACGCCTACGGGACTGCGCGTTCTTATGCCCGCGCAGTCCCATCGCTCTGGCTGAGTAGTCCACCTGTGTGCACGCCCGTCTTGGACACGGGGGCCGTTGAAGAACCGCGGTCGAACGCCAGCACTGGAAGATTTAGCGGACCGGTGGCGATTTAGCCCCACCAGAGTCCGAGCTTCCTTTAGGCCATGATCGAAACACGGGAGAACACCGGGTCGTTGGAAGGGCTTTAATTACCTTCACCAGATCGCGTCGGCTGGACCGTGATCGAGGTGAAAAATGACCATGCCTGCCTCCATCGGCGGCGGCGGGCTCACCGAGCTTCCGCTGGAAGAGGCCGAGCGCCTCGTGAGCGCGCTCAACGCCCTCGAACTCCGCTACGCCAATCTGGCCCGGAGGCGCGTGCTTGACGATCTCCGGATGGCTTGGCAGGCGCTTCAAGGCCGCCCGCCGCACTCACCGCCCCAGCCGCTCGGGCAGGAGCCGCGCACTTGCGGCACGGCCTGCGGCGCGTCACGGCCTGACGGGATGCACTGCCCGCCGCTCCAGAGATAGCCCCATGGACAGCTTCCGGTCCGCGATTGCGGCAACGGCAACGGCTGCGCAGCGGCAGGCGCGTAGACGGCGAGGACGAGCACGAGGGCGAGCGTCGGCATGACTACCTGCCCCTATAGCACAAGCCACAGGCGAGCCCGTAGAGCGCGTTTCCGGGTCGAGCCCGTCGAGCCCGTCCTGGCGCATCCTGAGAGGCGGGAAGGGCAGCTCGGCGAGCGAACACCCGGCCCGCCCTTGTGGGGACTTTTGTGGGGACTCTGCGTGCCGCTCCCTGCCGTTCGTTGCCGTTCCGTACGCCCTGTCGGTTTCTTGGGATAAGAAACCGACAGGAAAAGCGCCGTCGCAACAGGGACTTGGCAAATCCATCAAATTGACGGATGTCAGTCGCCCAGGTGCCGATGGGCCATATGGGCGACGCCTGGGACGTCGCGCAGGCCGCGCTGTTCCTTGCTTCCGACGAGGCGCGCTACGTCACCGGGATCGAGCTCGTCGTCGACGGCGGCATCACGCTGAAGGTGTCGTGACGGGCTGGCCTCGACGGCGCGGACGCCCTAAGCTCGCTACCGAAACGTGTCGAACCGGAGGTCGCGATGCGTGCTTCCCTGACCTGCCTCATGCTTTCGGCGATGCTGACGCCGGCGCTCTCCCAGGCCGGCCCCGTCACCTATCGCGGCATTTGCGACGCCTCCGCGGCGGTCGCGCTCGATGCCCAGCATTTCCTCGTCGGCGAAGACGAGCACAACGTCCTCAGGATCTACCGGCGCGGCACGCCGGATGCGGTCGGCGAGGTGGATCTGGTCGACTACCTCGGGACCCGCAAACCGAGCGGAAAGATCAAGGAAGCCGACCTCGAAGGTGCCGCCCGCGTTGGGACACGGATCTATTGGATCTCGTCGCACGGCCGCGACAAGGATGGGGATGTGGAAGAGACGCGCTATCGCTTCTTCGCGACCGACATCGCGACGGGCGGCGCAACCCCGACGGTCAAGCTCCCCTCGACCCCACCCTACAGGAAGCTGCTCGACGATCTGCTCGCGGCCGACAAGCCCGACGCCCTCAAGAGCCTCGTCGCGACGCACCTGGCCAAGGGCTCGAAACTGCCGCCGAAAGATCCGAGCGGACTCAATATCGAGGGCCTCGCCGCTATGCCCGGTGGGGGCCTGCTCATCGGCTTCCGCGGCCCTCGGCCGGACGATCAAGCCATCCTTCTGCCGCTCACCAATCCGGAAGCCGTGCTCGGCGGCACGGCCAAAGCTTCCTTCGGTGATCCGATCCCGCTCGACCTCGGGAAGCGCGGGGTGCGCAGCATCGAACGGATCGGCGAGCGCTATGTGATCGTCGCAGGGCCGTTCGACAATGTTTCCCCCGGCACGCCGGGCGGCGACGTTGCGGTTTTCACCTGGTCGGGCGTTGCCGGCGAGAAGCCGAAGCAGGTCTCCGCCGATCTCGGCACCCTGAATCCGGAATCCGTCTTCGAAATTCCCGGCAGCACGGCCGTCCAAATCCTCAGCGATGACGGCGATGAGAAGATCGAGGGAGAGAAGTGCAAGGACCTCGCCGCCGAGAAGAGGCGTTTCCGTTCGGCGACCATCGCGCTTCCCTGAGTCAGCGCAGGAAGTCGTAGCGGAAGCGCTCGCCGTCGCTCTCGATACGGCCCGCCGTCGGGTGCGGGAAGTGGATCGGCAGCGTCACGATGCCGGTGCCCGCCACCTCGCCGAAGAACTTCCTGCGCGAGGCGATCGCTGCTTGCGGGTCCCAGTCGAAGATCGTCGACCATTGCGGCTCCCGCACCTGCAGGGCGTGGTGGAAGAGGTCGCCGGTGACGACGGCCTGCTGCCCGCCTGAGCGGATGTTGATGCAGCAATGGCAAGGCGCGTGTCCCGGCGTCGGCGTCAGCGAGATCAGGTCGTCGAGCGCATAATCGTCGTCGACGAGGAGCGCCTGGCCGGCCTCGACGATCGGCTCGCAGTTGAAGCGCCAGACATTGCCGGGCGGGTTCGAGCCGCGCTTCGTCGCCTCCTCCCAGGCCGCGTACTCGCGCTTGTGGAAGACATATTTGGCATTCGGGAAGGTCGGCACCCAGCGCCCGTCGCGCAAGGTGGTGTTCCAGCCGCAATGGTCGATGTGGAGATGCGTGCAGAAGACGTAGTCGATGTCCGTAAAGCGCAGGCCTGCGGCGCGGAAACCCTCGAGCCACGGCGCCTTCGGGAAATCCATCGGCGGCGGGTAGCCCTTGTCCTCGCCGGTGCAGGTGTCGACCAGGATGGTGTGCTTCGGCGTGCGCAGCACGAAGCTCTGATAGGTGATGACCATCTTGCCGGAGGCCTGATCGAACACGGCCGCGTCCAGCTCCTTCAGATGCCGCTGGCCGAGCTCCGGGTCGTAGCCCGGGAACATGTCTTCAGGCCGTCGCCACGGCCCGTCGCGCTCGACGATGCTCGTGATCGTGACCTCGCCGATATTCAGAGTTTGCATGCGCGCCCCATCCCGACCTTGCGGCGGTCGAGAATCGAATACTGCCGCGCATCCGGTCAAGGTGCCAGCGCTGTCGTCCCCGCCCGACCGTTCGCGCCTTTTCGTTGCGGCCGCCGGCCTTCAGCTCTTCTGGTCCGTGGTGCGCTTGCCGAACTCCTTGCGCGCGGCGCCGTTCTGCTTGGTCTTGCCGTCGGGAATCGGCCGGCCCTGCATCATCGTCGTGACGCGCTTCACCGAATCGGTGACGCTCTTGGCAGTGCCGGTGAGGAAATGCTTTGCCATTCTTGCCCTCGCTCCCGACGCGTAGCGCGTCAGCGGCCCGCACAAGGCACCTGTTCGCGGGAAATAGCAATGCGGCTCGGAACGGCGCGATGCTCTTTCCTTGCGGGGCCATGCCGCATCCGAGCGGCGCTCAAAGGAAGCGGTCGAGCAGCTTCCAGGCAACGAGGCCGAGCAGGATCGCGATCGCGAGGATGAGCCAGCGCGTGGTGCGCTCGCCCGGCTTCGGCTCCGGGGGCTTCGGATCGTCCTGGCTGTGCGGCTGCATGCGATCGGGTGCTCGGGGTTGCGGGCTTGGAGGGTTTGCGGACTTCAGCTCTTCGGGTCCGGACGATTGCCGAACGGCTTGACGAGGAGATGCTTCGCATCCGGCCTCGTCCCCCGCCGTGGTCAGCGGCCGAGCGCGTTGCGCATCTGCTCGAGTCCGGAGGCGCTGATCTCCTGGCAGCGGCCGATCAGGCGCAGCACCTGCTTGCCGCCGATCTCGCCCTTGCCGGCGCCGGTCGAGCGCGCCTTCTCGGCCTCGCAAGCGGCGAGGCTGTCGAAGACCATCGGGATCGCCTCGAGCGAGGGATCGGTGGTGGCGGGATCGCCCGCGAGCACCGCCGCGATAACCAGGATGAACTTCATCGCCGGTCTCCGTTCGTCCGCGGCGGCCCGGGCTAGACCGCGAGCCTCTCAGCGCAGGCATTCGCGACCTGCCGGTTGCCGTCGCTCGCGCCGGGCATGGTCGCCCAGCCGTTCTTCATGACGAGGTCGCCGCGGCTCCAGGAAGTCGTCGTCTTGAGCACCGCGAGGCGCTCGGCGAGCTGCGGGTCGCGCTTCGACTGGTCGAGGCAGATCGCCGTCAGCGCCGCAACGAGCTCGGTGCGCGACTGCTGCGCAGCAAGTTCATGGGCCTTGCCGCCGGTCACCCAGCCGCCCCAGGTGAAGCCCACAACAGCGAGCGCGATGGCCCCGGCGGCGGCGCCGTAAAGTCCAGGTTTCAGCCAGGCTGGGGTTTGCATGTGTCGGATCCTCAAAGCCGCGTTAGAAAATTCGGCACGGCGTAAAGATTACATCGCATATTTCCTGCGCCTTGTGCAGATTTTTATTTTCGAACTTCCCGGATGCGAGCCAGGCAAAACTACAGTTCAACTTGCAAACTTCCCGAATTGCCCTAAGCTGGTCGCTCGACCCCTGCCATCGGTAGATCGCAGCACGACGCGCTCGGAACCGCCTCGTCCTGTTCGCCTCCGTGGTTCACGACGATCGCTCCAGGATCGAGGAGAGACCACCATGCAGGACCATCGTTTCGAGATCGGCGAGTGGGTCACCTACATCGAGCGGCGCTTCCCCAACGCCGCCCGGCCCATCGAGCTCGTCGTGGTCGAGCGCCTCGCCGGCGGCGGCGATCCGCAGTACCGCCTCGCCGGGCGCGACCGCTCGGACGAGCGCGTGCTCGCGGAAAGCGCGCTCGCGCCGCCCGCGCTCTCGGGCGAGGCCGGACGGCGCCTGCACGCGCGCCCCGCAGCGAGCGGCGGCAGCCCGTGGGCGGCATGATGGGACGTCTCGCGCGGGCCGCGCTGGCCGTTGCCCTCCTTGCCGCGCCGGCTTCAGCCCAGGATTGGACATCGCCGCGCAGGGGTGATGGCGCGACCCGCTCTTGGGAGAAGTCGAGCCCCGAGGCGCAGACGAGGCCCGGTGCGCAAAAGCAGGTCTACAGCGAGGCGGAGTCGAAACGGATCGGCGACGACGCGCGGCGCAAGGCGGAGGAGCGCCAGGCCGGCTGGGACCGCAAGATGAAGGCCGTGAGCGGCAGTATCTGCCGCGGCTGTTGAGAGCCGGAGCCTCAAGCATGGCGGACCGACCGACCCCTCTCGATGCGCATCGCGGCATGGCGGCGCAGAAGGCGACCGAAATCCGGCGCCGGCGGGTCGAGGTCGAGAACGACCAGGCCTCGCTCAGAGCCCGGCAGGCGGAGCTCGAGAAATACCTCCTCGCGGCGCCCGCCGAAGGCTGGCCGGAGGCGGTCGAGAAGGCGCGCTATCTGTTGGGACTGTTCGCCGCGACCCCAGCCGGGGAGGACCCGCGCCGCCAGACGCTGATCGCGAGCGTTCTCGATGATTTCGACCGGCTGCTGCAGGAGCAGCCGCATTAGGGTTTAGGCAGCCGGGGTCTGCGCCTTGGGCGCGGGCGCTGCCGCCTTCGCCGCCGCGGGCTTGGCGAGCGGCTGCGTCACCCAGAGCTGGAAGGCGTCGCGCGCGATCGCCGCCTCGATCGTGCGGCGCGAGAAACCGTGCGGCGGGCTCGCATCCGGCCGCACCACGCCGATCGGATCCCATGGACCGTACTTCTCAGGCAGCCCGGCGCCGGCGGCCTCGCCCGCGAAGGCGCGCAGATCGGGCTTCACTCGCGACTTGAACATGAAGATACGCATCGCTCGGACCTCATAAGCGCGGCTGGAGCCGCAAGACCACGGATGACCCGGTTCAATCGGTTGGGCTGCGAGGGCCATGCACGCCCGCCGGCAGTCGCCCGTATTCGGGATTACACTCAACCGCGGCCTCCGCGACAGCCGCCGCGATCTTCCGCTCGGTCGCGTTGAGGCGCCTGTAATGAGCGATCGTTCGGTCGAGGTCCTCCGCCGTGAACCTCACCTCGGCCTCATCGAAAGCGGCCTGCTTCGAGAACATCGCGAACTCCCTCTGCATTCAGGCGGGAGCACAATTCTCTCTCAGCCGCTGACGCCTGTGACGGGAAGGCCAGCGATGACAGACATATAGGCCTTTGTTGATGGAATTGCGAGCCGCCACGACGCACGCGGCCGGCGCCGCGCTAGCGGCCTCTTCCCCGCGGCTGGTGCTCCTGCTCGAGCATCCGGGCGATGGCCTTCGTGCCGCTCCGCTCGGCTTCCTCCCGGGAGGGAGCGGACGACATCGCGCGCTCGAGCAACCGGCCCCTCTCGCGGATCGTCCACCAGAACTGCCCCGGGCGCTTGTCGCAGGGCTGGATTTCAAGGGCGTAGGGATAGGTCTCTGATGTGCTCATGGGCGAGATATAGGGCACCGGGGGCCCGAGTGCCATGTGCAAACGTGATTCACGGCCGCATCAGCCCGGCCGCTCTCAAGGCCTTGGCGATGACGCCCTGCACGTCGACGGGGTAGCCGCGCGCGGCATCCTCGGCATGCTCGGCCCGCGGCTCGCCTTCCCCGGGCAGGAGGATGTCGTCGGGCCGCGGATCGATGGCTCGCGCCGGCGCCGCTGCGGCGGCGACGTGGCGCTCGGCCCTCTCGCGCGAGGCAGCGCGCGGGTCGAGGAGGCCGAAGAAGCGCGCGATATGGTGGCTCGACGACACGCCGACCTCGAGGAGGAACGGCCCGGCATTGCCGCAGCGCTCCTCGCCCTCCCCGCTCGCGAGCGGGGTGCCGTGCGCCATGCCGGGGATGGTGACGGATTCGATCACCTCGCGCCCGTCCCGGTCGCGCCAGACCACGCGCGCAAAGCCGCTGCCGGCCGCGCGCTCGGCCGGCGCCGCCGGCAGGCCGTGGACGTCCGCCCATTGCTTGACGATCTCGTCCGCGTTCATCGGCACCACGGTCGCGTCGGCGCTGCCGTGCCACACCGAAATCCGTGGCCAGGGGCCGCGGTGGGGCGAGGCGGCCCGCACGAGGTCGCCCCAATGGCGCGCCGGCCAGCGCCGGCCCTTGAACATGCTCTCGAACGCTTCCTGCACGGTGGTTGCGGCGCCGTAAGGCAGGCCCGCGATGATGGCGCCGGCCGCGAAGACCTCGGGATAGGCGGCGAGCATCACCGAGGCCATCGCGCCTCCGGCCGAGAGCCCGGTGATGAAGATGCGCCCGCGATCGATGCCGTGCGCGGCGACCATGCGCTCGATCATCGCGCGGATCGACGCCGCCTCGCCGTGGCCGCGCTCGGTGTCGCCGCGCTCGAACCAGGTGAAGCAGCCCTTCGGATTGTTCTCGCGCTTCTGCTCGGGGAAGAGGAGCGCGAAGCCGTGGCGCTCGGCAAGGCTCGACCAGCCGGCGCCATGGTCGTAGCCGGCCGCGCTCTGCGTGCAGCCGTGGAGGACGACGACGAGCGCCGGCGCCGCGCCATGGGTCTTCGGCACGTATTCGAGCATGCGCAGATTGCCGGGATTGGCGCCGAAGCCCGTGACCTCGCGCAGCTTCGTCGCGGGCTCGCCGCGAGCTTGGGCCTGCGCCGGGCTCAGCGCGGCGTCGAAGGCACGTCGATAGCGCGAGAGATCGGCGATCGTTCGAGCAAGTCTGGCCATGTCGGGACCCCTTGTTGGCTGTTGGCGTGGAAGTCCAAACCGGCGAGATCGCAGATGGTTGCTGCGATGCACAATATTATCACGCACTGCAACACAAAGCGCCGCGCCGTGCGATCAAGCCTCGCAAAGATTGCCGAAGGCGTCACGCCGCGCGCGCTCCAGCAGCGCCTGCGAGCGGCGGGTGAACTCCGCCCCGTCGAGCCCGGGCTCGATCGCCCCGAGATAGGACACGGTGATCCGGCCCGAGCGCTTGTAGGGCAGGTCGGGCGCCCAGAAATGCCCGGAGTTCAAGGCGACCGGGAGGACCTTGCGGTCGAGCTTCGCATAGAGCAGCTCGATGCCGCGCTTGAACTCGATCCGGGCCGAGACGCCGCGGCGGGTCCCTTCGGGGAAGATCAGCACCGAGCGCCCCGCCTGGAGCGCCGCCCGGCTCTCGTCGATCATCTTGCGCAGCGCCGTCGAGCCGCTGTCGCGGTCGATCAGGATCATCGGCGATTTGCGCAGGAACCAGGTGGTGGTTCGCGACGATGAGGCAGGGCTCGCGCGGGATGTTCTCGAGGCCGCGCTCCACATGCGTGAGGCCGACGCACCAGCCGAGCAGGCGCAGCGCCCCGCGCGACCACACCCGGGCGGTCCTGCGCACCGCGCGCTCCGGCGTCCCGGCGAGGATGAGGGCGAGCACCGCCGGCGCAAACAGCGCCGTCCACACGGCGAGGGCTACGTCGAACAGCTTGGAGCGGGCGAGCTGCACCGCGGCGATCGGCCTAGCCGGCACGCCGGCCGCGATCATCGGCGCGCCTTGCGGGCCGCGTAGCGCTGGTCGCGCCCGGCCTTGCGCTCCGCCTCGAGGGCGGCCTCGCGCTCGGCCTGTTCTTTCGCCGCGAGCGCCTCGCGCTCCTGGCGCGCGGCATCTTCGACCGCGGCTTGGGCGTCCTGCTCGGCGCGGGCGATGCGCTCCGCCTCCGCGGCGCTGGCGCGCGCCGCTTCGCGCGCTCTCGCGCGCTCCTCGCGCGCCGCATTGGCGGCCTCGCGCGCCGCGCGGCGCTCCTTGACGGCGGCATCGTCCGGGCCGGGCCGGGCCTTGAACTTCGCGAGCGCGGCGCGCTTCGCCTCGGCGGCGGCGCTCAGGCGGTCGCCGAAGCGGCGATCATCGAACTTCATTGAGGGCGTTCATCCTGCCAAAAAGAAGCCGCCCCGAGGGGCGGCTTGCAATCCCGTGGCGAGCGACGTTGCCGACGAGCGCGTTTACGCGCTCTGGATGTTGTTGACCGCGACCTTGCCGGTACGGCGGTCCTCGGCGGTGTCGAAGGTCACCTTCTGGCCCTCGGCGAGCCCGCGCATGCCGGCGCGCTCGAGCGCGGTCGCATGGACGAACACGTCCTTGCCGCCGTCGTCCGGCTGGATGAAGCCGAAGCCTTTTTGATCGTTGTAGAATTTCACGGTGCCCGTAGTCATGGGGTCGTCCTTCACTAAGTCAGGTGCACGTGAGCCCGAGAGGCGCGAAAGCGCACTCGAACCCGGTTCGTCGATGTTTGGAGAGAAGTCTGAAGCGTGCGCCCGGCAGTGAAGCGAAGGCGAAGCGGCCCAGTTGTCCGGCCAAATGTCGATGAGCCTAGATAGGGCCTGTGCCGCCGATCCGCAAGATGCGGTGCGGGCCGATGCCGGCGAAAGCCGAGCGCCGGAGATCCTCCCCGCCCGCGGGGGACGCCCGACTCGCGCCGGAAGGCGCGAGCGGGAGGGAGCGCCCTCCCCTCGGAGCCCGCGAGCTCTCAGTGCGGCGGCCCGCGCTTGCGCGCCTCGGCCCGGCGCGCCTCGCGCTCGATGACGGCGAGCAGGGCCGCGATGTCCTTCAGCCCCGCCGCTTCGGCGATGCGCCGCGCCTTCAGGATCGGCGCCAGCATCGGGGCCTGCGCTCGCGCGAAACTCCGAACTGTCGTCTACCAGCTGAGCATGGCTCAGGTTGAGACGGAACAGGCGACCGGCAGAAGCGATCGACCGGGTTGGTAACGTGATCCTCGGCGCGGTGATCCATTCGGGGCGGTAGAACGCATTGCCGCGGCCTTCAAGCGAGCCGGAACGGCGGCAGGCCTTAAGCCGCGCGAGCCTCGCTGGCACGCGCGGCCCGTATCAGCTCGGCTTCCGGCGCGAGCACGTCGGGGTCGCCGGCTTCGAGCGCGCGCTTGTGCCAGAGGATCAGCTCGGCGGTGAGATAGGCGCCGAACGCCTCGCGGTCTTTGCGTTCGACGATCGGGAAGGTGGAGAGGATGTAGCGGATGTCCTCCTCGTCCGTGACGCCGTAGAGGATGAAGTAGAGTGCGTCGAGCCGCGCCCCGAGCTGCCGCCGCTCGGCGTCGTTCCAGACGACCGGCGGCTTCACACTGCCGTCCCGGTCGACGTAGCCCATGTCGCGCGCGAATATCGCCATATCGTGCGCCGTGTAGGTGAGGCGCAGCACGCAATCCTTGACGATCTCCGCCGCCGTGTGCTCGCCGAAGCGGCGAGCGTAGTGCGCGGCCGGAATGACGGGAAGTTGTTCGACTATGAACCAGTTGAGGTGCTGCCCTTGAATTTTCGAACGCGCACAGAAGTCGAGAGCGAACGAGTTCAAGCACCAAGCCATAAACCCATATCACAAGTCGGCTTCGCCGTTGGCTTGCCGCGCGATTCATGGTCATGGCTGGGCTCGGCTCGGCAATCCGCGTCCAGCTCAGGATAAATCACCGGGATCGTGTTGCCGTATCCAGCCGCTGGCAGAAACGCCGCGATCATCCCGCGCTCGTTCGTCGGCGACGTTATCTCCTTGAATCCGATCACTGAGCTTGGCAGCCCAAAGCGCACCTCCTGCTCGCTCTCTACCCAATATTGCGGAGTAACCAGCCGCGCAGGGTCGGCGTGCTCGTTCTCATCAAGCGGCTCGGGCTGCGCCGGGCGATGCACGTTATCCGGATTGACCACCACGTCGGCTGCGCGATGATCGAACGCCTGCACCATCTTGCCTTCGTATAACGGCATCCACTCGCGTTCGCCCTTGCGCCAGCGCCCGAGCCCGCCGGGATACGCGCCCTCCTGCTCCAGCCGCTCACGCGTCCAAAACAGATGGCTGTCATTGGTCATGTCAAACATGCGCAGATATCGCACAGGCCACGCCTTGTTCTCCGCGCCGGAGGAGCGGTCGACCAACACGGGCAAGCGGCGGTAGATCGCGGTGGTCAGCTCGGCATCGCGCTTGGTGCGGAAAATTGGTGCCGTACCCGTGTTCGGGTTGACCAGCGCGAAGTCGGCCGGGGCGAGTGTGAAGCGCTGCGCCGGTCCGACCCGCTCGGGCGGATCGCTTAGGAAAAAGGCGCATTCGGTCGCGGCCGTCTTGCGCTTCTCGCCGCCGCACACGAAGGCGCAGAACTTGAAGCGGCTGTCCACGTCTGGAAAGAAAGGGGCACGCCCCTCCCCGCGCCGGTTCTCAAAATCGAACAGGCACCGCACGCGGCCGGCGGCAGCGATTTGTCGGAAGAAGGCTGAGGCGCCGTAGTCGGAGGCGATTCCGGACGGTACCAGCAGGCCCGCCATCCCGGCCGGCTTGATCAGCGCCTGCGCGCGCTCGACGAACAGCGCGTAGATGTTGATGTCGCCCTTCGAGAGCAGCGGGTAATCGCCGCTCTTGCGGGCGAGCCGCATAGCCCTTTCCGCCAGCGCCGCCGCGCGCTCGTATTGCGGGATCAGCTGGTCGCCCGCCGCCTTCATCTCGGCAATCTTCGTCTTGCGGTCGGCGGCGCGCGCCTGCTTCGCCACAGTAGGCGCGCGGGCCGCGAACCATTCCACCTCCTGCATCTTCATGCGGTCCCAGGGCGGATTGCCGATCACCGCGTCGAAGCCGCCCTCGGGCGCGGCGCTCGTCCAGCTGCGCCACACGCCGGGGAAAGCGATCTGCCAGTGCAGGAAGCGCTGCTCGGCCGCGAGCGCATGCGCCTTGTCGACAAGCGAGCCCATGATACGGAAGTCTCTCGCGATCGCGGCGAGATCCGATTTGGTGATCCGCGCCGTAGCACGCTCCGCGGCACTCATTCGACGCAGCGCGTCAATGCTGGCCAGCATCGCATCGGAGAGATCGGCCGGACGTTGCGGCGGCTCAAAACCTGCCAAGACGATAAGCGGCTGCCCGAAACTTCCGTCGAGGGCCGAATCCAGGACTTGCTTTTCATCCTCGTCCAGGTCGAGCCATTTCAGCGCGTGCCAGAAGTCGAGGAACTTCCGCAGCGGCTCCGTGCGCTGCTCGACATCGTGAAAGGCGCTGGCGCTCGCCTTGACCTCAGCGATCTCCGCGTCGGTGAGGCTTTCCACCATCTCCATCCCGGCGATGGCGCCCTCCGCTTTTTTCACGGCGTCGCTGATGAGGAGCGAGCCGCGGGCTTGCAGCGCATCCAGCGCCTTGCGCACCCATTCGCCATACAGCGAGTCGCCGCACTTGAGGTGATGGTTGAGAAACGAGAGCGGCGCGCCGGCCGTGAACGTGTGCAGCCAGAGCGAGACCTTGGCGAGCTCCACTGCCATGGGGTTCTTGTCGACGCCGTAGACGCAGCGCTTGAGCACGAAGCGTTTGACGAGGTTCTTGTCGGCGAGCTGCTCGTCGCGCACGGCCCAGCCGCGCGCGTCGGCCTCTCCGCGTATCTTGGCCCAGATCGCCGCAAGCCGGCCCACTAGGGGCGAGACGTAGTCGGCCCAGGCCACCGCCTCGTGCGCCTCGCCGATGGCGGTCGTCACCTCTTCGGCTAGATAGTCGACGAGCGAGACCAGGAAATGGCCGGAGCCCATCGCCGGATCGACGATCTTCAGGTCGAGGATGCGCTCCGCCGGGTCGAGCCGCCGGAGCTCGTCGAGCCGGAGCTCGATGCGGCGCGTGTCGCTGGCGAGCGCCTGTGCCCGCTCCTCGAAAGCCACGATCCTTTCCTTCACCAGCGGACCGACCGTGCGCTCGATGATGAGCTTCACCAGCTCGTCCGGCGTGTAGTAGCTACCGGAGCCCTTGCGCGCGAACGGGTTGAGGCGAATGGCGATGCCGTCCGGGGCGTCCGCGTCCGCGATCGGCTCGTATTCGAGGAGCCTCTCGTAAATGGAGCCGAGCTGCTGGACTGAGAGGTCGCGGAAGTTGATGCGGACGCGACGGCGCCCCTTCTCGGTGCGCGCCAGCCGATCGAGCAGCGGGGCGAAATCGGCGTCGGGCAGGAGCGCCCGATCAAGCAGCGCGGTCGCCTCGTTGCGGTCGGAGAAGAGGCCGCCGTTGTAAGGCGGCACGCCGATGTCCTCGTCGCCTTCGTCGATGGTGCGGAAGAGGTCGGCGCAATCATGGGCGAAGGCGGTGCGGCGGCGGCTCAGAACCGTTGCCGCATCGATGCGCTCGGCGACCTCGTCGCGCAGGTGCGAGAGGCCGCCGTAGCGCGGATCTCGCTTCGGCAGGAGGTCGCGGTCCTCGGCGTAGAGGGCGAAGAGGAGGCGATAGAGCAGCGTCAGCGCGGCGTCGCGCACCCGTGCGAGATAGGCGGGGTCGAGCGTCGGGGGCCGCTCGCGGTCGGCGCGGGCGAGCGCGCGCGCGAGGTCCGGGAACACCTGCTCGAATACCACGTCCGCCAGGGTCTCGCGGACCTTCGCTTCCCAATTGCGGCCTTCGTCGAGGGCAAGCTGATGGAAGCTGCGGCCGTCGGCTTGCGGCAGGAACGCCTCGCGCCGGAACATCAGCCACATCAGCTTGAGGAGGTGGTCGCTCCAATCCCGATCGCTGGCGAAGAGCGCGGGCCGCGCCGAGGCGCCAAGCTCGCCCTGCGCGCCCGGCAGCCCGAGCGCCCAGGCGAGGTCGATTTCGAAATACTCCTCAAGGCGCGACTTGGCGCGCTGATAGTAAAGCCGCCAATGGCGGCCATTGGTGAGCACCGCCCACAGCACGCGCCCGTTCGATTGCACGTCGGCGCGTGTGAGATAGCGGATGATCTGGCCCGAGGGCGTCTCGTCGCCGGCGGCGCCCGCCCCGCGCTTGTCGAGGCCGACGGCCCAGGCTTTGGCGTCGCCGGTCGCCGTGGCGAACGGGTACCGCTCGGCAGCGCTGGGCTTCCGGTCCGCCGCCGCGAACGCCTCCGGCGTCGGGAACAGCAGGTAATCAGGCACGTTGGCGCGCCCCTTCGCCTCGGCACGCTCCTGCACCGAGTAGCAGCCCTCCCAGCCGAGCGCCTTGAGAAGCGGCTGGACGATCCGCTCCTCGGTCTGCGCTTCGTTCAGGCGCGAAGGGTCGGCGATGCCGTCGAAGATGGTTTGAAGGTGCGCGCGAAACTCCGCCAGCGCCTCCGGCGTGAGAGCGCACCAAATGTCAGTTTCGCGAATCCCCTCGTTGAGGAAATCGTCCGTGAACAGCGTGCCTTGGGGCATCGGCGGGCGGTCAGGCCTGTTTGGGATCGCGCGGGCGGGTGCACGGTGCGCGCGAGGGGATGAAAGAGTCTTGCGTAGGATGGGTGTAAGGACATGACGGATTGGGTCAAGCTGGAGGACCAACTCAGCTGCATCCGGCAAGGTCGCCCGTCGAGTTTTTCCCCGCCGCGCCGCCTTCCCTTGTGACGCGCCCTGCCCCGGTGCTAGAAGCGGCGCCAACCAAGAACCCTCCGGGAGTTAAGACGCCATGGGCCGCCACAGGGGCTTTGAGCCCGCCGGGGTGATCCCGGCGACGCTGCTCGCCTTCCACGACGATTTCTCGATCGACGAGGCCGAGACGCGCCGGCATCTCGCCGAGGTCGCGGCGACGCGCGGCATCGCGGCGATCACCGTCAACGGGCATGCCTCGGAGGTCCACGCCTGCTCGTTCGAGGAGCAGCGGCGGATCCTCGGCTTCTCGGCGGCGGCGGTCGGCGACCGGCTGCCGCTGGTGAACGGCGTCTATGCCGACGGCTCGCTCGAGGCGGCGCGCATCGCCCGCATGGCGGAAGAAGAGGGCGCGTCGGCGCTCCTGGTCTTCCCGCCGAACAGCATGGCGGCGGGCGGGCAGCTGCGGCCCGAGATGGCGCTTGCCCATTTCAAGACCATCGCCGCGGCGACCGACCTGCCGATCATTCTCTTTCAGTACCCGGCCGCGACCGGGCTCGGCTACCCGTTCGAGACCCTGATGCGGCTCGTCGAGGAGGTGCCGACCATCCGGGCCGTCAAGGACTGGTGCGCCGATCCGATGCTGCACGAGCGCCACATCCGCACCCTCCAGGGCCTGCCGCGGCCGGTGACCGTGCTCACCACCCACAGCGCCTGGCTCATGAGCTCGCTCGCCATGGGCGCGAACGGGCTCCTGTCCGGCGCCGGCAGCGTCGTGCCGGAGCTGCAGGTCGCGCTGTTCGAGGCCGTGAAGCGCCAGGACCTTGCGGCCGCTCAGGCCGTCAACGACCGGCTCTACCCGCTGCAGCAGGCCTTCTACGCGCCGCCCTTCCTCGACATGCACAACCGCATGAAGGAGTGCCTGGTGCTGCTCGGGCGCCTGCGCCGGGCGGTGGTGCGCCCGCCGCTGGTCAAGCTCACCGAGGCCGAGATCGGACGGCTGCGCGCGGCGCTTCAGGCGGCCGGGCTCATGCCGGCCGGCTCATTCGCGATCGCGGCGGAGTAGGCGCGGGCCCGTCCGCGCCGGCCGCCGGACGATCCGCGCCGGCCGGCAACATCCTGGGCAACGCTTCGACATCGCCGGCAAAAAGGCACAACATCGTCGGGGAAAGCCGGCAACATCATCGGAAAAAGACGCCCGTCACCGCCCGCGTCGAGGCGTCCAGAGGAGCCCCATGCTCGACCTCCTGCAAGGCATCCGCGTCGTCAGCTTCAACCATTTCCTGTTAGGGCCCATGGGGATACAGGCGTTGGCTGATCTCGGCGCGGACGTCATCGCGGTCGAGACGCCGGAGGGCGGCTGGCAGCGCCACTGGTCGTCCGGGGGCCTGTGGCACGACGGCCAGAGCATGCTCCAGCTCTGCGCCAACCGCAACAAGCGCTCGATCGCGCTCGACCTCAAGTCGTTGAAGGGCAAGGAGATTGCGCTGAAGCTCGTCGACACCGCCGATGTCGTCGCCGAGAATTTCCGGCCCGGCGTGATGGCGAAGCTCGGCCTCGGATACGAGGCCTTGAAGGCGCGCAAGCCGGGGCTGATCTTTGCCTCCGCCTCGGGCTACGGGCCGGACGGCCCCTACGTCGAGAAACCAGGGCAAGACCTTCTGGCGCAAGCGCTTTTCGGCATGATGGCCATCACCGGCCAGGCCGCCTCGGGCCCGCGCCCGGCCGGCGTGTCGGTGATCGATCACCACGGCGCCGCGCTCTTCGCCATGGGCATCCTCGCCGCCCTCCTGCGCCGCGAGCGAACCGGGAAGGGCTGCCGCGTCGACGCAAGCCTCATGCAATCCGCCCTCGACCTTCAGGCGGAGTCGCTGGTCGCCTGGCTGAACGCGCCTGAAAGGCCGAAAACGATCAACGCCCACAAGCACGTGGCGGGCTGGTACTACGGCGCGCCTTACGGCGTCTATGCCACGCGCGACGGCCACCTTGCCCTATCGCTCTGCCCGTTGCCCGCGCTCGGGGAAGCCATCGGCGAGCCCCGGCTTTCGGCCTTCACGGAGGAGGATTCCTTCACCCGCCAAGACGAGATCGGCGATCTCATCGCCGACGTCCTGAAGACGCGCACCACCGAAGAATGGGTCGAGGCGCTCGAGGCCCGGAAGCTCTGGCACGCGCCCGTGCAGGATTATGCGGCGATCGCCGACGACCCTCAGGTGAAGCATATGGAGGCGCTCGTGACGGTGCCGGGCGCGGGTGCCGCGGAAGCGCCGATCACCTTGGTGAACCATCCTGTCCGCTATGACGGCGAGGCGGCGGAAATCCGTCTTCCACCGCAGCCACTTGGCGCCCAGACGGCGGAAATCCTGCGCGAGCTCGGATTCGGCACGGCCGAAATCGCAAGGCTTGAAAGCGATAGCGTCGTGCGGCGGCCGAAGCAATCGCCCGAGCCCGTCGCCAAGCGGGCCTGAGCATCGACGAGAACGGGGGCAGTCCTGAGATGAGCGAGTTCTACGTCAAGCCGGGCGATCGGGTGACCTTCGCCAAGACCGTCGGGGAGAGCGACGTCTACCTCTTCGCCGGCATCACGGGGGATCTCGCGGTCAACCACGTCAACGAGCAGTATATGGGCCAATCGAAATACGGCCGCCGCATTGCCCATGGCGTGCTGCTGGTGGGGTTCATGTCGACCTGCTCGACGATGATGATCGACCAATGCGGCGGCACCTCGGGCGACGAGACGCCGGTTTCTCTCGGCTACGACCGCATCCGCTTCCTCGGGCCGGTGTTCATCGGCGACACGGTCAGCCTCACCTACACGATCGAATCGGTCGACCCCGTGAAGCGCCAATCCCTGTCCAACATCGAGGTCAAGAACCAGCACGGCGATCTCGTCGCGGTCGCGCGCCACATCCTGCGCTGGGTGAAGGACAAGGCCGAAACCCGTGCGGCTTAAGGATAAAGTCTGCATCGTCACCGGCGGCGGCTCGGGTATCGGCCGGGCGACCTGCCTCATCTTCGCAAGGGAGGGCGCGCGCGTCGTCGTGGCCGACAAGCGCAAGGAGGCGGCCGAGGCGGTCGCCGCCGAAGGCGCCGCCATCGGCGCGACGATGATGCCGATGATGATGGACGTTTCCCGCGACGATGATGCCGAGCGCGTTGTCGAGCAGACCGTCAAGGCGTTCGGCCGCCTCGACGTACTCGT
Organism: Microvirga sp.; assembly: GCA_029266525.1. Taxonomy (GTDB): domain Bacteria; phylum Pseudomonadota; class Alphaproteobacteria; order Rhizobiales; family Beijerinckiaceae; genus JAJKJG01. The sequence continues at coordinate 14,232 of JAQSWQ010000058.1, read as the reverse complement.
CAACAACGCCGGTTACGGCTTCGCCGGCACCGTCGTCGATACCGACGAGCAAGCCTGGGAAGACCTCATGGCGGTGAACGTGCGTGGGGTGTTCCTGTGCTCGAAGCACGCGATTCCCGCCATGGCCGCGACTGGCGGCGGCGTCATCGTCAACACCGCCTCGGTCGTCGCCGCCGTCGGCATCCGCAACCGCGCCGCGTATTGCGCCTCGAAGGGCGCCGTCGCGGCGCTCACCCGCGCCATCGCCATCGATCACGTCGGCGAGGGCATCCGCTGCAATGCGATCGCGCCGGGCACGATCGATACGCCCTATTTCGACGAGATCCTGCGCAAGAGTCCGGTCGCCGCGGATTCACGCAAGGCGCTCGAAGCGCGCCAACTCCTCGGCCGGCTCGGCACGCCGGAGGAGATCGCAGCCGGCATCCTCTTTCTCGCGAGCGACGAAAGCCGCTTTGCCACAGGCTCGATCCTCACCCTCGACGGCGGGATGACCGCACAATAGCCCGACGCATGCGCGATCAGCGCGTACTCTCTCGATGAAGTCCAGGAACCGCGCGGGCGTCGCGTCGGCCGGCTTTTGGAGCCGCGGCGCGAAGGCAGTTCTCGCGCTTGTCGTTGCGATGATGGCGGTCCGGTTCGTCGTGGCGGGCACGATCGGGCTCGTGCCGGACGAAATGTATTACTGGCTCTGGTCCAAGAACCTGGCCCTGAGCTATTTCGACCACCCTCCCGCCGTCGCCTATTTCATCCGGCTCTCGACCGCGGTCGGCGGCGACGGCCCGCTGGGCGTGCGTTGGCTCGCGGTCGTCCTGTCGGGCCTGCTCTCGGCGGGCGTCTACCGGCTCGCGCTCCGCCTTTACGCGGACAGGCGCTTGGCGCTCGCGGCTGCTGCTCTGCTTCAGGCGACGCTGTTCATCGGCTTCGGCTCGATCTTCGTCACGCCGGACACGACGCTCGTCCTGTTCTGGCTCCTCGCGCTCCTCGCCGCCGCGGAGGTGCTGCGCACAGGCCGGGGCGAATGGTGGCTCGCCGCCGGAGCCGCTGTCGGCCTCGCCTTCCTGTCCAAATACAGCGCGCTTTTCCTGGGTTTCGGGCTGCTGGTTTGGGTGATCTTCGTGCCTGAGATGCGGCATTGGCTGCGCTCGCCCTGGCCCTACGCCGGCGCCGTGCTTGCCGTCGTCGTGATGCTCCCGGTCCTGATCTGGAATGCCCAGCACGATTGGGCGTCGTTCAAGTTCCAGTTCGGGCGTGCGATGCCGCGATCGTTTGATCCGAGCTTCCTGCCGGAGTTCCTGATCGGCCAAATCCTCCTGCTGACGCCGCTCGTCGCCGTGCTGGCCATACACGGCTGCCGGCTCGGGCTCCGCGGGACAGCTGCGCGGCGCGAGGGCGGCAACGCCCTTTTGGTCGCGACCACGCTGCCGCTCCTCCTCTACTTCGTCTATCATGCGCTTTTCGCACGGGTGGAGGGGAACTGGACGGCGCCGCTTCTCCCGGCGCTATCGGTCCTCGCTGCTGCGGCTGCGGTGAGCGTGACGGACGCGGGATCGCGCGCGACCATTCTGCGCTTCTCCGCGCGCTGGGCGGTACCCACCGGCGTTGCGCTCGCGCTGGCGCTCCTTCTTCACGCCGAGTTCCGGTTGCTGCGGCTAGCGCGCGATCCTCTCGCCCAGGCCGCCGGCTGGAAGGAGCTGGTCCGGGAGGTCGAGCGGTTGGCCGTCGAGCACGGCGCGGGCGCCATGGCCGGCGTCAGCTACCAGGTCGCCTCGGCGCTGCGCTACTTCGGAACCGGCGAGCGGACGGCGCTGCAGCTCAGCGAGCGCATCCGCTACGCGATGGAACCGCAATCGGATCCTGCGGCGTTCATCGCGCGCCCCGTCCTGATCCTGGTCGAGCCCCGCGAAGGCTGCCGCGCCGTGGTCGGAGCCGAACGGGCCTTCGCGCGCGTCGAACTCGTCGGCACGCTCGAGCGGAAATGGAGGGGCACGCCGGTCGAGCCCTATCTCGTCCTTTCCGCAAGTGAGCCGCGCTCGCCGGGTCTACCGGATCTCACCATCCCCCGTCGAGACCGCAGTGTCGATTGCAGCCGCCTGCGCAAGCTGCGGCCGTGAGAAGGCGCAGTCGGATCGTGCGAACGGCCGATCAGGCGCGCGGGTAAAAGGCGCTCTACTGCTCCCAACGCGTGATCTTGCCGGCTCCGGCGGGGTTTGCGTGCATTCGGAAGCTCGGGGAGTCGATTGCCGGCCCGCCGACGACGCCGCACACGATCCGCATAATATTGCCCTTGTTGTCGGCGCCGATCTGATAGACGGCACGGACCTCGGGACATTCGAACCCGCTCGCCTGGATCATCCGCGCAAGATCGCGCGCGACGCTTGCCTGTACTGTCAACTGCTTGGGCTGCGCGAGCGCAGGGCCGCCGGCGCCAAGAAGCGCAGTCGCGACGATGCTGAGGAGAACTCGACGCACGCCTACCCCCGACGGTGCTCGCCCGCCTGATCGTTGCGCCCTCGCCGCCCAGCAGCCAGAGCGGAACCAGGATAAGGCCAGGGAAGCCGCAGAGTCTATGCCGTCCGGGCAACACCGCGGGGAGTTCGGCACGCCTGGGATTGCCTTGCTCGTCAGCCGGGCCGAAGCGCGGTAAGGAGCGGCTGAAAGCCCGACCCCCGTGCGGAGAGCAGCCGTGAAGCTCGACTACCACATCTTCAAGGACGTCGCGAACGCCTATTTCGACCGCTACACTGGCGGGTCCGCGCGCCCGACCTTCTTCGATGTTGCCGAGACGGTGCCCGAACTCGCGGCCGTGACGGCGGCCTATCCGGCCATCCGGGCCGAGTTCGACCGGCTGCCGGTCGCGCCCGACGCCCTGCCGCAGTACCACGACGTCGACCCGGGCGAGGCGAAGATCTCGAACACGACGCCGAAGCGGTGGAACGTGTTCATGCTCGAAATCCTCAGCCACAAACTCGAGGCGAACCGCAGCCTCTGCCCCGAAACCTGCCGCGTGCTCGACCGGGTGCCGAACCTGATCCAGGCCTTCTTCTCGATCCTCGAGCCCGGGAAATCCATCCCCGAGCACGAGGGGCCGTACCGAGGATATCTGCGCTACCACCTCGGCCTGCGGGTGCCCAAGGACAACCCTCCGAAGCTCGTGGTGAACGGACAGGACTATGTTTGGAAAGAGGGCGAGGCGGTGCTCTTCGACGACAGCTGGCCGCACGAGGTCGTCAACCACAGCGCCGAGACCCGGGCCGTGCTGATCGTCGACATTCGCCGTCCCCTTCCCTATGCGCCGGACCTCTTCAACCGCTTCCTCACCGACGTGGCGGCACGCCACACCTATGGCCGCAAGGTCGCAGAGAAGGCCGAGCGGTTCGCGGCGGCGGCCGCTCAGTCGGGAGAGCGCCGCGCGGCTTGAGGCAGCTCCGGAGGAAGCCCGTAGGCGAGCCGGCGACGCCGGCGCTTCCAACGCATCTTGGCGCGCGCGATGGGCGAGGAGGGCACGAAGCTGTCGTTGAGCGCGGCCGGATCGTAGGTCGTCTCGACCCAGTCGAGAAAGGCGAGTTCCTTGCCCTTGGCGTCGCGGAGGTAGGACTCGAAGAAGGCGTCGAGCACGCCGGTGGCGGTCCAGCTGAAATGTCCGTAGCGCCGGTGCAGCTGCGCCCGCGCCTCCTCGATCGGCCGGCTCTCGTGCAGGAGAAGGTAGAGGGCCGCCCCGAGGCCGGTGCGGTCGGCGCCGGACTTGCAATGGATCAGGGCGGGGTACTCGATCGAATCGAACAGCTCGCGTGCCCAGCGGACCGACTCCGGCCGCGGCACCCCGCGCGCGTAGAGCGGCATGTCGACGAGCTTGATGCCGTGTGCTTCGCAGGCCTCCTTTTCCAGCGGCCAGCACCCGAACTCGCGGCCGCCGCGCAGGTTCACGATGGTCCGGATGCCGTTGCGGGCGGCCCAGGCGACATCGCGCGGCAGGGGCTGCGCCGAGCGCCAGAGCTTGTTGCTGACCTGATGGCGGTTCGGATAGACGAGCCGGAGAAACCCATGATCGGCCAGGAGCATGCTGAGCCAGGCGCGCAGCCGCTGCCCCTTGGTCGCGAGCGGCTTACGCCAGCGCTCGATGCGCCGCTGCCGGCGATTATACTTGCGGGCGAGCGAGAAAAGACGGCCGGAACCAGGTGACATCGGTGAACGAGCTGAGGAAACCCGGACTGCTCGGGCCCGGAGCGGACCATAAGGGCTCGGCCGCGCCGAGCCAAGGAGAGTGGCGCCGGGCCGATCCCCCTGCGGCGCTCTCGACCATGCCGCACCGCGACCTGACGCGGCTGCTCGGCCGCTGTCTTGCCTTCGATCTCGACCCTAGCGACCTCCATCGCTTGAGGACTCAACTCCTCTCCTCGCCGGACCTGTGGCAGGAGCTGACGGACTTCGCCACGCATGAAGCGCTGGTCCACGCGCTTGAGCGGCGCCTGCACGCACGCGGCTTGCTGCCGTCGCAGTTCCTTCCGGGAGAAGCCGCGGCGTTCGCGCCGGACGGGCAGCTGCGGACGGCGGCGGCCGCGCTTTCGAAACGCCGGGAGGTGCTCGGTGAGCAGTTGCGCGAGATCATCAAGCCCCTGAACCGGATAGGCATTCAGCCAATCATCCTCAAGGGTGCCCGGTCGCTCCTTACCGGCGAGCCCGACTGGCGCTACCTGCGCGACTTCGACCTCCTGATCCCGGACCAGGCGGACGCGGCCTTTGCCGAGTTTGTCGCCAGGGGCTTCGAGGTGCCCCAGGCCGAACAGGGCAGAAACCGACGTCATCATCTCCCCCCGCTTGTGCGCGGCGATTTCCCCGCCTTCATCGAGATCCACCGGCGCGCCGGCAATCAATATGTCCGCACCCTGCTCCCGACCGAGGAGCTGGCAGCGGCGAGCGAGGCGGTCGAGGATGGCGGCGTCAAGTTCGCGCTGCTGCCCACCCACCTGCACACGCTCTACGGCCTCGTACACCACCAGATCGGCCATGCCGGAGACGCCCGCGGTACGATCAGCCTCAAGGGCCTGTACGAGTTCGCCTGGGAGCTCGACCGGATGACCAGCGCGGAGCGGGCGGCGCTTCACGCCAGAGCGAATCGCAATCCGCGCCTGAGCACGGCGCTCGACGCCTGGATCGCAGCCGCAGCGGAGCTCTACGGCCTGCCGGTCGAGCGACCCCTCGCGGTTCGGGAGGATGCCGCACAGCGTTGGCAGGCGACGTTCGCGCGGATCGGCGAACCTCGCCCCTGGTACAAATATCCCGGCTACCCCGACGAGGTTCGCATGGCGCTCGCCGGGAGTCGCATTCAGGTGGCCCCATTCGGCGGCAACGCCGCGGGGAGGGCTTGGACGCGCTTGCGGGTGCTGAGGTCGTTCCTGCCGCGATTCACGAAGTGAGAGGTACAGGCGTATTGCGCCCGACCAGACGCTTGCCACAAGCAGCCTCCGCGGCGTCGTGAACCTGACCCGGAAAGCGCTCCTCATGCGCACGATCATCGCCGCGGAGACGCACATGGACACCGTCCATGAACGCCCGCGCCAATGGAGGGGCGGAACTCAGCGGCTACGAGAACAGCCGGACGAAGGGATCGGTGAAGTGAAGGTTGGCCGTCTGCGCCAGCGCGCTGTTGATCGTCATGCGGCTGATCGGGAACGAAGCTACGACCGGTGCCACGACGGCCGTGCGGGCGATCATGCGGCGCAGCGTCTCGCGCTTCTGCAGGTCGACGTTGGCGCCCTCGTTCTTCTCGTGATCCTGGCCATCTTCTCATCCCTACCCACCGCTTGCCGTGCCGCGCTCGGACGCGCGACTCCGGACCGATCGTTTGGACCCTTAAAACGGCGGTCCAAACATCAAACGTTCCTCGTCTGCAACGCTTTTCGAAGCTGCTCCTCGGCCTCGTGGAGGTCCCCTGTTGATAAGCGCCAAGCTTGAGCCCGCGAACCCAAGCCGTGCAGGCGTGCGGCAGCTGCGGCCTGCCTGATACGCGGCAGCAGGCAGTCCGCCGCCGCCAGCCGGAAGGCCTCCCCAGGATCGACGGCCGTGAGGGAGGATCGCCCGCCATGGTTGGGTTCGAGAAAGACGAGATGACTTGCTTGTCTGGCGCGAATCCGCCACGGCCGCCCGGCAATCGAAGGATCGACCGCGTAGACCCGCCCCTCGATGGGGTTCTGAACGGTCGGCGAGCCCAGCACCGCTTCGGCGAGATCGGGAACGAGCGGAAGCGAGCCCGGCTTGACGCGCATGCGCCGCGGCCTCGCCACGAGGTCGTCATCCCGGAGCACGACATGCTCATCGCCTTCGACGTCGAAGCCGTTCGCGAGGAGATGCAGCGTGAGCGTGCTCTTTCCGGCGCCTTTCGGCCCGATCACGATGAAGCGTTGGCCTTCGAGCACAAGACAAGCGCCATGCACCATCGGCGCTCCCGGAGCCTCCTCCAGGACGGCGGTGAAGACGGCCTCGTGGATGCGATTGGCCGCTTCAATGAACGAGGGCTCGATCCGCTCTCCGTCCGGGAGCTGAAGCCGGAAGCCGTGATCGGTCTCCTCGACCGCGATATCGACAGGAGCGAGGGCCGGGCCTTCAATCTGCGGTCTTGCCTCGATGAAGGCGAGGAGCTCGGCGAGCTTGGCCGATCGTGTCCGGATGCGGTATTCGCGGCTGATGCTGCGGACGACGATCGCGTCCAAGGGCTCACGCGCTCTTCTTGACGATCTCTTCCTTCAGGAAGTTCGCGATGCAGGCCTTGACCTCCTCTGCCGGAGGAGCCGGAAGGGAGTAGGATTCCTGCATGAAACGCCCGATCTGCTCGATCGTATTTTTGCCGTCGCAGAGTTCGTAGACGATCACCGCGGTCGGGTTGAGGAAATGCACGCGGTCACGCGCGGTCTGGTAGATGACGTACCTCGGCTTTGACATAGACGTCGCCCGGCTCGATCGCGCTCATGGAACCCGCGTGCCCCCACTGAAGCCGCGGCACGGCCCCGCGGCGAACCTCCTCTACGGCGACACCTCGGGCCGTGGCAAGCGCGACGCGATGGGGGCTGAGCGACAAGGCGTCGGCGGGCGTGGCTGAGGAGGTGGGCAAGGCCGGGTTCGTGACGGTGGAAGGTCCGGAATTCCGCCTGGACGGCCGCTCCTTCTACTTCGGCGGGACGAACCTTCGCGAATTGGGCTTCCTGACGGATCGAAGCGAGCAGGAGGTCTATGGGGCGGTCGCCTTCCTGGCCGCCCGCGGTCTACGGGTCGTCCGGCTGCTCGGCGCGACCTGCAAAGGCTCAGGATTTCCCGGCCTGCCGATGATCGAAGCCGCCAGCGCCGACGGCTCGACCTATAACGAGCTGGCGTTGCGGCGGCTCGACGTAGCCCTCGATGCTGCCCGGGCGGCCGGCGTCCGCGTCATCCTGGCGCTCGTCAATTTCGAGTATTTCGCCTGCAGCATGCATTGGTGGGTCCGCCAGATCCGCGGCGAAGGCGAGACGGAGGATTTCTACAAGGACCACGCCGTGCGCAGGGCGTTCAAGCGCCACGTGGAGGCGCTGCTGAGCCGCGAGAACACGGCGACGCTCGCGCGAACGGGCGAGCGCGTTGCCTACCGGGACGATCCCACGATCATGGCGATCGAGGCGGCGAACGAGCCGCACACCTCCGATCTCTACGAGCGCCGTCGAGATCTCACCCCGGGCGACCTCGTCCTGGAGTGGCTCGCCGACATCACGGCCCATATCCGCGCGCTCGACCCCGACCACCTCATCTCGACGGGCGAGGAAGGCTACAAGACCGGCGGCCCGCGGGAGCACCCGCTCCACTGGCTCAGCGATGGCTGGAAAGGCGTCGATTTCGCCCGAAACCTCGCCCTTCCGACGGTCGATTTCGCGACCGTGCACTTTTATCCTGACGCCTGGAACATTCCGCGGCGCAGGCTCGCCTGGGCCTGCGAGCATTTCCTGGCCGACCGGGCCCGGATCGCGCATGGGCTCGGCAAGCCGATCGTGCTCGAGGAAATCGGTTTCGACCGGGGCGCCCGCTTCGAGAAGCTTGGCTATAGCTCAGATCCGGCCGGCGCCCTTAAAGAGGTGCTCCGCGCCGCTAATAGCCTCGGCTACGCCGGAACCTTGGTCTGGCAGGCGCTTCCGCCCGGGTTCGAGCCGCGCGACTACGAGTTCGGCCCGGGCACGCCGCAGTTCCGTGTGGTCGAGCAGCAGGCGCGGATCATGAACGCGCGCGGCCGGAGCTGGCTCGATCGCCTTCGCCGGCTGGGCCGGCAAGCGTTTCGTTGAAACGCTCGGCCAAGTCGGCGACCACCTTCGTCCGGTCGTACTCCGCCGCAATCAGCGCCCTTCCCCGCTCGACCCGCCTCGCGCGCTCCTCCGGATTGCGGAGGGCAGCGACGCAAGCCTCCGCGAAGCCCTCGGCATCGTTGCCGATCCAGGCCCACGGGGGGTCGAGCGGCAGGCCGCGGGCAGCATCCAAGGTCGACGCGATCGGCACGGCCTCGGCGGCCGCTTCGAGGAGCTTTAGTCTCGTTCCCCGCCCTGCCCTGAGCGGCGCAATCGCGAGCGTCGTGCGCTCGTAGACCTCGCGCAGATCGGCGACGCGGCCGAGCACCGAAAAGGCGGTGCGGCCGCCGAGGAGCCCGAGCAGGCCGGGCTTCCGGGCCAAATTCCGGACGGCCTTCGGTGGGTCGGCGCCGACCACGAGGATGCGCAGCGGCTTGCCAGCCCGTCGCGCGAGGCGGGGCCAGACATCCTTCGCGAACCATGACAGGCCCTCCACATTGGGCGGATAGCCCAAGGTGCCGACGAAAAGGAGGGTTGCGCCGTCGTCGCGCCGTATCGGTTTCGGCGGCAACTCCACCGCGTTGTGGATCAGCACCGGGTAGAGCGTGGGATGGCGCTGGAGAAGCGTCCCGGCATCCTCCGGGCTAGCGATCCACACGGCGTCGTACCGGTGAGCGTAGGCGGCGACCATCCGGTCCGCTGCCGCGGCGTCGATGCGGAACCACTCGGCTCCGAACGGGTGGCCGCGCTCGGCATAGAGCTGGGCGATGCTCTCGAGCGAGACGTAGTCGTCCTCGTCGAGGTCGAGCGAAAGTCGCGTCCCCTCCCCTGCGGCGGCAAGCCCCGCCTCCGCCATGTATCCTCGTCCGACATGGACAAGGTCGTAACGCCGCTCCCGCCCGAGAGCTTCCATCCGGTGCAGGAAGGGTGCCGAGACCGGCGCCGAGAAGCTCGGACGGCTATAGGCGCGAAAACCGGCCAGCCGGGCTTCCGGATCGTCGAGCCGCGAGAGCATCTCGAAGCGGGTTTCGGAAAAGGCCTCCCGCGCGAAGACTTGCGGTGCGATACCGAGCGATTCCGGCAGGGTCGCGGGCGCTTCCTTCCGACCGGCGACGGCGAGCACGACGAGATCGAGCTCGGCTACGCGGGCGAGAGCCTCCAGGAAAATCCCCATCCGCATGGCGAGCCCATTGCCGGTGCGGTCCGGCATGCAGGGCGAGATCATCACGGCTCTCGGGCGCGGCAAGGATGTTCCCCTTTTGCTTGTCGGTGGGATCGGCCGGCGGGAGCGCTGGTTGCTGAGGGCCCTTAACCGAACTCTCGGCCTCGCACCACGGAGGACCGCGGCGCGAGGTGGCGGGGCAGTCAAGGGCAAGCGGCGTGCGCGGGGTGCGAAGCAAACTCCGGGACAACCCTCATGCACGCATGCCGAATCCCGCCTGCGCACACTGCTTCATCGAACGTGGCCGTCAGGGCCCGAGCGCCGTTCGGTAGATCAGTCAGCAACCCTGTTCGTGCGCCGCTCGGCCCGGTGGCACGCCTGTGCCGCCTGTTTCTCACGGTCCCACCGGGCTGGATTCGAATGCGGCCCGATCACGCCTCGAACTCGCGGTACGCTGTGAACGAAATCGACCCTCGTATGAACGGCCTCGTCTCTCCGTTTCCGCCGATCAGGTTTCCCCGAGAAATTCAGCGAGCGAGATGCGCCGGTATCCGGGCGGGGTCGGCGCTTCCTGCCCCACGGGCATCACGCGGACCGGCGACAAGCTCTCGTCGAGCCTCGCACGATTGCGCGCCACCTGCTTCCAATCGTATTCGAACAGCTTGGCGAAGTATTGATTGGCCTTCTCGTGCCAGATCACGAGGCTGGCGTCCCGATTCGGGCCGGTGCCGGCGGCGGTCCAGTTCTGCGAACCGAGCACCGCAATCCTTTCGTCGATGACGATGCCCTTGGTGTGGCATTTGTCGAAGTAGCGGACATGCTCCGGGTCCGCCTTGAGGCCGAACGCCTTCATCTGGCGCAGCGTCTCGCGTTCCTTGCCGAACCCGCTGCGGAAGATGACCCGGACATCCAAGCCCGCCCGTTGCCGCTCCCTCACCGCCTCGGCGATCTTCAGGAAATGTGCGGGCGTCGTGTCGATGTCCCTCCAGAACGAGAACGACTGGTTTTCGATCAGGACCCGATTGCGGGCCTTGGAGATCAGCTTGGCCACGACGTCCGGGTAGTTGTCCGGCGTCAAGAGCGCCTGCACCTTGATCCTGCCCTTGATGGTCTCGGGCGCGAATGCCTGGAAGTTTCTCGCGCGAGGCGCTTCCGCGACCATGTCGAGGGGCACCAGCACCTCGGGCATGGCCGGCATCGGCGCCTCCTCCTGCGCGGCCGCGGCGTTGTCCTCGTAGTCCTGCTCGAGGTGATTGCGGAAGGTGGCGGCAAGCCCCCCATGGGTTACGACCGCGTGCCATTCGCGGTTGTAGGCTTCGACCTCATCCTGCGTGACCTTGCCGATGTCGGCGGTCTTGTGCTTGAGCGGCGCCTGGTTGGAGGACTGCCAGTTCCCGCTCGAAAGCCAGAATGACCGGTCGCTGAGCGCGCCTCCGCGCCCACCCTTGCTCCAGACCGCCACCTTGATGTGATAGGCCGACGCGAAGAGGCCGTTTCCGCCGAGCGAAGCCGGTGCCCATTTGAACCGGTCCTCTGCGATGTCCTCGAGCTTGTCGAGCGTCCTCGCCTCGGGAATATCCTCGGCCTTGGTGTCTCCCCCGATGTCGTCGGGCGTGTCGGCGTCGCCGCGCTGCCGGTCGAGCGTGAGCGTGATCCGCGTGTTGTCGCGGCGGGCGATGCTCTCGATTGCTTTCACCACATGCGGCGCAGTCATGTGGTACATGCCGATGGTCAGCCGGTCGCCGTCGGTCGCGGCGAGGAACTCCCTGAGGACCGGCCAGCCTGCCTCCGGGCTGACGTGAAGCATGATGGTCATGTCGTCGGTCACCGGGTCGAGGTTGAAGCGCGGATCGGAGAGATCGCGCTCGTAGTTCGCGGTCCGGCCGGCGAAGGCCTCGGTACTGAACGCAAACTGCTGTTCGGCGATCGTTCGCGGATCGGCGGTCTCGACCGAGATCGCGACGCCGTCGAGCCGATTGCCGAGACCCAGCGCCGCGGCGTCCGTCGCCGCGCCGGGTGCGACGCCGACCACGACGCCGAAATCGTCGCTGATCACGCCGTTGCGGAAGAGGTAGTCGGCCTTCACCGAGAGCACCGACTTGTCTCCGATCAGGTGCTGCCGCACCTTTTCCGCCGCGGCCTCGGCCGAGGTGCGGTCGCTGCGCACCGGGGCCGGTCCCGAGGGCGGCACCGCAGGATGCACCGGAATCGGCTGGAGGTTCGCCGCGGCGGATGTGCCGCCAAGCCGGACCGAGATCTCGAGCGGCACCACAAAGGTGAGGGTCCCGCCGTCCGCCGATGCGGCCGCGGCTTGGGGCGTACCGGATTGCGGGCTGCCGGGGGAAGGCGCGCCGGTCGCGTCTCCGAGCATCGGTCGCGGACCGGGCGCCTCGCCCTGCCACGGACGCTTCGTCACGACGCGGGCGAGATCCGCGGCCTGCACCGCGTAGTTCGTATCGAATGCGGTTCCGGCGAAATGGAGCCCGACGGCGCGGCCGCTGTTGACATCGACCACCACGGAGCCCGAGCTTCCGGGCAAGGTCGAGCAGTCATATGTCGCGCTGGCGCCGCGGCGGCCGCTGTAGAAGCCGGGTGAGAACCGCTTGTTGCCGGTGACCGAGCCGAACAGTTTCTGAAACATCGCCGGATCGTAGCCGTTGTTCGATCCGGGATAACCGATCACCGCCACCATCTGGTTCTCCGAGACGGTGTCGGGGAACAACTGCACCGGCGGATCGATGCGATCGGCGCCTGCGCTGCGCGCGACGCGCAGCAGAGCGACATCGAGACCGTCGTCTTCCGAAATCCAGATGATGTCGGTGATCGGGAACTCGCGCGGCGAGCTCATCGTGACTTCCTCACGGAAATCGATGCGCGCCGACTGCCGGATCGACAGATCGGGGATGCCCGGACGGAACACATAGCCGGCGCCGGAACGCATGCCGAATTCCTTGCCGACATGCGCGTTGGTGACGATGATGTCGCTGCCGAGATCGCTGCCGAGAATCCAGCCGGTCCCGACCCACGGGTAGCGCACATTGTTGTTCAGCTCGATCCGGCCGACGGAGCGGATGACCGGATCGAGCACGCCGCGACGGGCCTCCAACGCGTCCATCAAGGCCTTTGACGCGGCTTGGTTGGGATCAATGAAGCGCGGGTCGCCGCCGGGGTTGTTCTGGGAGATGACGAAGCGGTCGTCGGTGACCGCGAGCACCGGGCGATACCACCGGACGACCGCCTCCAGCGTCGCGGGTTCCTGAGGCGCGCCTGCGGCAGCCGCTGAATCGATTGCGGCCGCTTCGCGCCCCGGCATGCTTTCGAGGCCGGGGCTTCTTGCCGCGATCTGTTCGGCCTTGCGACGAAGCAGCCTCAGATAGTCGCGATCGTCGACCATGCTCGCCTCCACCGCCGATGTTGCAATCGACGGTGCAAGCTACACCTTGGACGTTGGCTTGCAACACCGCGCCCGTGGGATGGTTTCGCGTTGCGCTATGACGGATTGCCGAATGGCTTCGGCAATCGAGCAGGACGAGCGATCGGCGGAGTCACAGGTCCGCCGTGTCCGGGCGCGGTCCTTCGGGTTTCGCTCCCGCCTCGCCCCTTACGTGCTGCCACGTATCCACGGTCCGCTCTCGGGTGAAATGGCTGCTATTATTGTTGTTTCGAGTAGCTGGCTGGGGGACTAGGATTCGAACCTAGACTAACGGAGTCAGAGGCCCATTGAGTCCGCTGTTTTCATTGGACTTTTCGGCGCCGTGTTGCACCCGTGTTGCAAGCTCAGCCGAGCAAGCGGGCTTCAATCGCCTCCATCGCCTTCTGATCCGCGTCGTCATCGGCGAACAAAAAGCCGTACACGTCATAGGTCACTTGAATGGACGAATGGCCCATGACGCTCTGGATGCGTTTGGGGTTCATCCCTTGCTCGATGAACATCGAGGCGGCGGCGTGCCGGAGGACGTGGAAGTTATATTTCGATCTGCCGTCGACCGACACCACGCCCGCCGCGACCTGTACCGGGTTCCATCCGCGCGCGACGATGTTCGGGTGATCCTCCACGTTGCCGGCCCCGGTCGGGAATACAAGGTCGAGATCGCCTCTCGGGCACGCCAGACGCCACTCCCTAAGCGTGTTGATCACGACAGGCGCCAACGGTACGTCCCGTTGCCCAGCGGCCGTCTTGGGCGTTCCTAGAGCCTTCCAGGCGTCGGCGCGCTGACGGACGTGTAGAACCTTGCGGGTGAGATCGCTCCAGCGAAGCCCACGAAGCTCTGAAGCACGAAGGCCCGTGAATAGGGCCGTGACGATCAGCGGGCGCCAGCGGCCTTGAGCAGTTGCTAGTATGGCCCGCAGCTCGTCCTTGCTCGGAACCTCGGCGCGTGCCTTGCCGCGCTTTGACGATCTGAGCTCGACGCCCGCCACCGGGTTGTGAGCGGCGAGCCCCCTCCCCTTTGCGAACTTGAACACACGCCCGAGGCTTTGCACCGCTCGCCGCACCATTTCTGGCGAGCGTCCGTTCGCCGTCAGCTCGTCGATGAAGGCATACACCCGCGGCGTGGTGACCTGCGTGAGCTTCAAGCCGCCGATGAACGGGTTGATATGCTCCGCGACGTGCTGCCCGTAGTGCAGCGTTGTCGAGCGTTCGAGGCCAGACGCACCACAAGCTGATAGCCATTGATACCAAGACTCACTGATCAGAACCCATGCGCCCAGTGGCGCAGGCCGATGGCCATGATGTGCCAGGGCTGGTCGGTGAGCTTGCGCCAGGCGGCGCAG
>JAQSWQ010000006.1 GCA_029266525.1 Microvirga sp. | reverse complement strand
AGCAAACGAAGTCATCGCCCGTGAAGACGGATCGTGAAGATCCCGCCGAGGCCCATGAGCCGGTGGCCGAGCAAGCTGCGCGCTCGATGCTCGACGGCTTCGAACACGCGCGTGCCGATCCCACGGAAGCGGTTGATCGCGCAGCCGACGCAGCCGCGCGGTCTTTGCTCTCCCACTTCAAGCGCACGGACGCAATTCGCCTTCTCGACGTGATCGAGACTGTCGGGCTCGAGCAGGTCAGGCAGAGGCTGAAGGCATTCGCGGCGCCATACGATTGAACAGCGGCACGGATTCCGAGCAGCTGTCTTCAGCTCAGCCCTGCTCTAGTGCGATATGAAGCTGCGCTCCCCGAACAAAGAAGATGGGCTCTTTCCGGGAGAGGCCGAGATCGCTCGACGCCTCAGTCAGAGCCCATCCGAGTGGGCGAGCAAGGCGTCACTCCTTGAGCGCGAAGGCTTGCCGCCCATCGATCCGCTGATGGGCGGCCGCTTCTGGCCTGCGGTTCGCGCGTTCTGGTTGAGACGATGGTTTATCCGCCGTCGAGGCGTCGGCGCCCGACGGGGAGGAAGACCTCGATGCGCTCCGATCTCGACGCCCCAGGCCTTAAGGTCCGGCGCAACCCGAGCGGCTCGACGCGGCTCTACTGGTGCGCCCCCGCCCCATACGCGAGGGCCGGGTACCGACCCACGTCGGTCCGCCTCCCGTACTCTCTCGAAGATCCTGCGCACCGCCACCTCATCGCCTCGCTTTGCAAGAAGCTGCAGGCCGAGATGCTGGCCTGGGCAGCACGCGGCGGTCGGGAGCAGAGGCGCTTCGACGGCACGATCCTCGGCCTCTCACGCAGGTACCAGGCCGACCCCGCGAGCCCATTCCGCCGGCTCAAGCACAACAGCCGCCGGACCGACATCTACACGCTCCGGCTGATCGAGCGCGCCTTCGGCAGGCGGGCCCTGGCGGCCCTCGGAATCGGCGACTTCTATCGTTGGTACGACGAGGCGAAGAAGCCCCGTGCGCCCGGTGAACGAGAGCGGGTGCGGCGCGCCTGGGGCATCATCAAGAAGCTGCGGGAGCTCTTCGCCTTCGGCATCATGGCGGAGCTGCCGGAGTGCGAGCGCCTCCACGGCGTGCTGAGGCACGCCCGCTTCGCCCAGCCGGCCCGCCGCCGCGTCGCCATGGAGCTCGGTCACCTGGAGGCTTTCATCCCGGAGGCGATCGCGATGGGCCGCCTCTCGCTCGCGCTCGGCACGGCGCTCCAGTTCGAGACCGCGCTCCGGCAGAAGGACGTGATCGGCGAGTGGGAGCCGATCCCCGACGGGATCGCTGCCACCGGCATTGTGCTCAACGGCCGCCGTTGGGTGCGCGGTTTGACCTGGAGCGACATCGGTAGCGACCTCGTGATCCGCAAGGCGACCAGCAAGACCGGGGCCTTCGCGGCGCACGACCTGAACCTCTGCCCGGGAACTGCCCGGGAACTGCTGGACATCGTGCCGGCGGACGAGCGCGTCGGGCCGCTGATCGTCGACGAGAAGGCCGGCCGCCCCTACGCCGAGTCGGCCTACGGCCGCGAGTGGCGCGCGGTGGCGAGGGCGGCCGGGGTCCCGGACCACGTCTGGAACATGGACGCCCGCGCGGGCGCGATCACGGAGGCGGAGGACGCCGGGGCCGACCTCGACCACATCCGGTCGGCGGCGGCGCACTCCCAGATGTCGACGACGCAGCGCTACTCGCGCGGGGCGGTCGGAAAGTCGCGCAGGGTGGCCGAGCTTCGACTGGCGCACCGGGCCGCCAAGAACCGAGAGTGAACAGTTTTGGGGAACATGGAGCGGGCGATCGGGATCGAACCGACGACATTCAGCTTGGGAAGCTGACGTTCTACCACTGAACTACGCCCGCCTTGCGCTATACATAGCGAGGAGACGGCGCCCACCGCAAGGGCGCGACGCCCTGCCCGATCGGCCTGCCATGCTCGCCCGCATCCTCAAAGACCTGCGCACCGAGCGCGTGATCCTCGGCCTCATCATCTTCAATGCCGTGACGCTTGGGCTCGAGACCAGCCCGAGCGTGATGGACCGCTATGGGCCGCTGCTGCACGCCCTCGACCGGGCCGTGCTCACGGTCTTCGTCGTCGAGCTCGCGGCTCGGATGATGGTGTTCCGACTTGCCTTCTTCCGCGATCCCTGGAGCCTCTTCGACCTTTTCGTGGTCGGGATCGCGCTCGTGCCGGCGACCGGCTCGTTCTCGGTGCTTCGCGCGCTGCGCATTCTCAGGGTGCTGCGGCTTGTCACCGCGGTGCCGTCGCTCAAGCGGGTGGTTGGCGGGCTCGTCACCGCACTGCCCGGGATGGGCTCGATCCTGCTCCTGCTGCTCCTCATCTTCTATGTTTTCTCCGTGATGGCCGCCAAGCTGTTCGGAGCGACGAAGCCGGAGCTGTTCGGCAGCTTCGGCGCTGCCGCCTACACCCTTTTCCAGGTCATGACCTTCGACGACTGGTCGGCCGGGATCGTGAAGCCTCTGATGGATGAGCATCCATGGGCTTGGCTCTTCTTCGTTGTCTTCATCCTGCTGTCGACCTTCATGGTGCTCAACCTCTTCATCGGCGTGGTGGTGAGCGCGCTCGACGAGGAGACGGCGAGGGACGCTCCGAAGATCACCCATCCGGCCGGTAGCGACGAGCGCATCCTCGCGGAGCTTGCGGCGCTCCGGGCGGAGCTCGGCGCGCTCAGGCGGCGAGCGGAAGAGAGGAGTTGAACCAGCGGCGTCAGCTGTGCGGGAGCGGCGCGTAGCGCAGGTCTTGCGCACCGAGCCGGTGTCGCGCCCAGCCGAGCGCGAGCGGCGCATCATAGAGCCGCGAGCACCCGAGATAGGGGAAGGCCGCCGGGGCGTTCGGGACCAGGCCCGGAACCAGGGTCCGGATCACGGAAAGGCCGGTATTCCTGACGTCCACCGTCGTCAGGTCGGCATGGTAGACGCGCCAGCCGCGTGCGGTGACCGCCTCGGCCGGATCGCCGGCGAAGGAGCGCGGCGGAGGAAGCGTGGCCGGCGCCGAGCGGAACGGCGCCAGCGCAGCCTGCGCCGCCGGGTCGAGGTAATAGAAGCAGTGATGGAAAAGATCGGTCATGTCGCGAAAGTCCGGCCGGAAACCGGCGACGTAGTTGCGGTCGGCACGGTAGGAGGCCAAGGCGGATCGGTGCACGATGCCCGCCTCAGCGGAGCGCCAGACCGGGCTGTCGGCATCAAGAAGGGCCGCCGCCATGGTCAGGAGTTGCGCGGCTTCGGCGAAGGCCTTCCGCGCCGCTGCGAAGGGCTCGGGACGGGTCGCGAATCCCATCAGCGCCGTCTCTAGGCGCGGCTCGAAGAGGAGCGCGCCGATGGTCGGCACGGCAAATTCCGTCGTCAGGTCGAAGAGCTTGAGCCGACCGGATGCAAAGCTTTCCTCGCCGAACGCCGCGACGGCCTCGGGCCAGAGCCCCGGGTCGATCGCGGCCGGCCTCTCGACGGTCATCCACCAGATCGTGGTCGCATCGCGTTCGATCGCCTCGAGCAGGCCCGACAGGGCCGCGGCCTGGGCGTTCACGCCGCATGCGATGCCCGCGAACATGACGAAATTCGTGCAGGTTTCGGACCGGCCGAGGTCCTTCGGGTTCAACAGCACGAGAGAGGCCGGAACGAGGATGGACTCGCCGCCGGGCCACTCGGTCGCGGCGACCCAACTCATCGGAACGCCCGGGGAGAGCGGGCGGAAGGGAAACCCCGGTGTGCCATATTGCCGAGACGAGTAGAGCTCAACGCGCTCAAGCTCGATCAGCCGATGCCCCTCCGCGGCGAGCGCGTCGCGCGATCCCGATCGCAGCCCGCGCGGGCGGATGTTGCCGCAGTAGCGCTCGACTGCCTCGCCGATCGCCGCGCCGCGGGCACGCCCCTTGTCGAAGCCGCATCCGGCCGACACACGGTCATGGGTCGTGCCGACCGACCGCCGGCCGTCGGCGAGACGGCAATTCCAAAGATGAAGCGGTCTTTCGCAGTAATGCAGCTCGCGATGGCTCACGCCGATGATCAGACCGGTTTCCGGGTCGATCAGCATGTCGCCGGGATCGAGGCTCATGGGCCTGCAGGCCGAAGCACGGGCAGCGCGAGCCGCACCGCGTGCGCCAAACGGGCCACGGGCCGCGGCTCGCCGGGCCGGAAAGCGATCCGATCGGACAGCGCCGAGACCGGCCGCGCGGCATAGCGAGGGAAATCCTCGCATGCGACGGTGAGCGCGAGCCGCAAGCCTTTGCGCAGGAGAACGCCGGCCGGGCGCAAAGCCATCTCGAAGCGCTGCGGACGCGCCACGGTGGGGACGGTGGACATGCCCTCGCATAGGAGAAGGCGATTCCCGTCCAACTCAGCCCAAAGCTTCACGAAAACCATGGTGCCGGGATCCGCGGCCACGAGCTCGGCCTGGAATCGAGGGTGGCCGACGACGACCTCGTCGCGGGCGAGCGGCTCCGACCGGAACAAGATGGGTTCGCTTCCGCTCGCGCTGCGATCGAGCCGGAGCGCGAGTTCGCCCGTGCCTGGGAAGGGCCAGCCGTAAGCCGTCAGCGGCTCGTGAACGCCATCGATGAAGACGGTCACTGCCGGGCGAGAATCGCAGCGCTTGGTCTCTATCCAGTCCTGCTCGATGCTCGCCAGATGCCTCAACGCGGCGCGAGCGCCGGACGGGTCGAGGGCCCGTTCGGCGCCGAGCTCATGCGTCCAGGGTCCGAGCACCAGCCGTCGCGGCACGTGTGGCGCCAAGCGCCGGAACACCTCGATCGCGTTCTCGACCATGGGATCCTGGAACCCCCCGATGCACAGCGTGCGCGTCGCAACGCGTTCGAGCGGGAGGCGATCCTCCTCGCCGACGAGGATCCGCGCCATGATCGGCTCGATGGCCGGGAGCAGCGCAATGAGATCGGCGAGCGTAGCCTCCGGCATCGCGCGGAGCGCGGATTCGACCATGCGCGGAGCGAAGGCGGCGTTTCCGCGCCGCCCGCAGCCGATGCCGAGATGCCAGGTGAGCGTGTCGAGGAGGCGGAAGCCGCCGCCGCGGTCGAGCGCGGTCCGCCCGAGGCCGAGCGTCGGCCCGACGACGGTGGCCGACTGGGCATGGGCCGCTCCCGTGCTCGCTGCGAGAGCCGCGAACCCGGCGTAGGATTCGCCGACGACATGGACCCGTCCGTTGCTCCAGCGCTGGGACCGGATCCACGCCAGCGCCGCCGCTCCGTCATGGTCCTCGCCGCGATAGCATTCCCATGTTCCGCCCGAGCCGTGGCGCCCGCGGACATCCTGGCCGACGAACGCATAGCCCCGCCGGGTCCACGACCCGGCGACCTCCGCGTAGCGTGTGGCGCGGCAGGGCGTGCGCACGAACAGGGTGTCGAAGGACCCCGTCGCGCCCGGTAGGTGGATCCAGGTGGCAAGCTCGACCCCGCCCGCCCCGACCATGCACTCTCGCCGAGGGAGCGGTCCGTCCGCCTCACGTGCGGAATCTGATCCGAGCGGTCTCAAGCCACCGCCTTGATCACGTGCCGCTCGAGGTCGAGCATCTGATCGCGTTCGGGCCGGCGGCCCGCCAAGCAGGCGATCGCGGTGCCGAGACCGAGACCGCGGTAGCGGAGCAGAAAATCCGCGATCTGCCGCGGGTGGCCGGCGACGATGGGCAAGGTGCCACGACGGACAAGCTGCACGCGGCTCGACGCGTAGTCCGGATCGCAATCGAGGAAGAACTGCATCGCAGTCTCGCGGATCGTCCGGTCGGCGGCGAGCGCCGCGCAGACGCCCTCGCCATAAGCCGCGGGCGAGAGGAACGGCATCAGGAAGCGCGTGCATCCAAGCCGTTCTGCGATTGCGGCGGCGGGTCGGCACGCGATCCACAAATCGGGCATCGGCTCCGGCTTCCCCGGGAGCAGCTTCAACGTCGCTCCGCCAGGCCTCTCCACGCTCGCGCTGCGGAGGCATTGCATGAAGGCGCAGAAGATCTCGAAACCCGATCCAAGATCAGGGTCTTCCGGAGTTTGTAGGAGGATGTCCCGAACCCAAAGGCGGCTGAAGGACAGGTCCTCCGCAAGCCGGATCAGCGCCATCTGCTCGGGCCGGTCAAAGGCGAGCGAGGTTGCGATCGGGAGCATGAGGTCGAGGTGCATCGGAACCCGTGACTCGCGCGCTCTCCGCTCGCGCCGGCTGAGCGATCGCATTCTCCGCATCCTACGATCCTTCAGCCCCGCCCACGTGTAAAGGTTGAGTTTCTTCCTCATTCTCTACCGCGGGTATTGACTTGTCCCGGGGTGATGTCGGAGGATCGGCACCGTTGCTACGCGCTAGGAGGATCGCCATGGCCGGAAAACGCTTGGCCGCCGTCCAACTCGAGCTTTCGCCCGAGCAGAAGACGATCCTCCAGGATCTCACCGGAGAGAGCCGAAGCTCGATCGTGATCGGGGTTCGGACCGACAAGCCCCGCGGCAAGATCCCGCAGGAATCGACTGACCAGGGCGACGAGGAGCTCGTCAGGCTGCTCCACGAATCGCAAGGCAACCTGATGCCGGCGCTCGAGAAGGGGGATTACGACGTCTCCTTCGAAGGTGTGATCGCCGCCGCCGTGGTCTGGTAGCTCCCCCTCGCGGCGGCCCCCGGGCCCTCGGTATCTGCCGCGCCCACCGCTTTCCCGTTGGTTTCATGCTTGCTCGCGACGGCGCCGTGGGCTGGGCGTTCTCGACCCATGTCCTGTTCCACCGCACGGGATTCCCTTTCGAGTGGACGGAGGCGCTTCGCTCGCCCCGTGCCCTCGCCGCATGGGAACGTCGCCGTTCGGCCTGGAACGCGGCCGATGCGTGCCGCTCACGCCTCCTCGGCGGGGACTTCGGCGAGGCGCTCGCCTCGCTTGCCTCGGCGCCGGACCGCAATCCGGCGCGCCGCGCTCTTTCCCGCGCGCGCTCGCGTGTCGGCCGCCGCGAACCCGTCGCGGATGCCCTCTTAGAGCAGCTCCGCGCGCATCCGATCGGCGCGCGTCTCCTGGAGTGGAATGCCGCACTCGCTCGGCTCGCCGAGGCGGATTCGGATTTTCGGCGCTGTTATCGCGACGATCTGCAGGCCGGGCGCGCCTGCCTTGCCGAGAGCGCGGGAAGAGAGGTCTTCCGTCAGGCCGTGTTCAATTCGAACCCG
Source organism: Microvirga sp. (assembly GCA_029266525.1). Lineage (GTDB taxonomy): Bacteria > Pseudomonadota > Alphaproteobacteria > Rhizobiales > Beijerinckiaceae > JAJKJG01. The sequence continues at coordinate 79,839 of JAQSWQ010000006.1, read as the reverse complement.
GGGCTCTATCCGAGGCCGTTGAACGAGTTCGCCGAGTGCGATCCCGCCGCTCTCCGCACCGGCCCGGTGCGGCGGCGTGAACGGCTTGCCGCAAGCTATCTCCAGCGCGGAGCCGCGAAATGCGATGTCGCGAGCCTGTTCGGGCCTGTCAACTACGCGCGCATCAGGCCCGAGCTCCAGCAGGCCATCATGCTCGACCAGGACCGTTCGCGTCTCGTTGGCCGCCACGAAGTCTTCGTGTCCTTCTGGCCGGTCGAGGAGCTTGCGAAGGCGATCGCGCGCGACCCTGAGATCCGTCCCTACCTGCGACCCCGTTTCGTGCCGGTCTGCGAGATCGAGGGCGGCTCGGAGCTGTTCGTGCATTTCTCGGGGCGGCGCCTCCCGCTCGAGCGCGAGGATGCAAAGCTCCTGGAAGCGCTTGATGGTTTAAGGAGCGTGCTCGACCTCGCCGCGTTGCTCGACCGGCCGGCGGCCACGATCGGACGCGCGCTCGAGCGATTCGCGGGGCGCGGCGTGGTCGATCTCACGCCCCCGGTTCCGTCGGATCTGTTTCACCCGCTCGAATTCCTGATCGAGACCGTCGAGGCGATCGTCCCGAAGTGCGCACGCGCGAAGGAGTGGGCTTTGCAGCTTCGGGAGCTCGAGGCTCTCCGGCGCGCCTATAGCGCCGCCGGCTTGGAGGCCCGGGCCGATCTGTTCCGGAAGATGGAAGAGCGCTTCGAGACGCTTACAGGGGCCGCGCCGCGGCGGTGCGCCGGTGAGTTCTACGCCGATCGCACGATCCTGCACGAGGATTGCCGCGGCGCGATCCGCCGTCTCGACCTCGGAGCGCCTTTCCTCGACAAGCTCGTGCGCACCGCCGCCGCGCTCGACCTGTGCGCGGCGTACGGCACGCTCTTCCGCCGGCACTACCAATGGATGGCGCGGCAGGCCTATGACTCGCTCGCCGCCGGGAGCGACCGCGACGTGCCGTTCTCGGCGCTCGTCTCAGCCCTGCAGGCCATGGGACGCGCCGGGCGGTTTCCCCGCAAGAGCAACGCCATGGTGGCCTTCGAGGGCCGTTGGGCAGATCTCGTCCGGGAGGCTGCGGCACCCGATGGCGTCGTCGAGCTGGAGCGGCCGGATCTCGAAGAGCTGATCGCTCTCGGTTCCCCGATCGATCCTGTGCATGCCGAGCTCGACGTCCTGATCGCCGCTCGCTCGGAGGACGCTTTCCGGCGGCAAAAGTTCAGCATCGTGATCGGCGAGATCGGCGAGAACGTCCCGATCTGGGGCTCGCAATTCTACTTCTACGACGAAGCCGCCGAAGCCGAGCAGGAAGCGCGCGAGATCTTCGGCGAGCTCTACGGCCCGCAGGAGATGGCGATCATCCTCCCCCGCCGGCCGCACAAGGGTCTCTTGAATCGCGCCTTCCCGGGCGTGATCGTCGATGCGCTCGCGCAGACCACCCGCTCCGCGCGCGAGAGCATCCGCGTATCGGAGCTGCGGGTCGGACCTGCAGGGGAGGAGCTTTCGCTCAAAGCGCCGGACGGGCGCCTGCTGCGGTTCTTCCATCATCACGACGAGCTCGCGCATCTGTGGGCCTTCGCTTCGCCCCGGATGATGATCCCGCCGCTCGAAAGCGAGCGGCTGCCCCGCATCGTGATAGATGGCGTCGTCCTGCAGCGACGCCGCTGGCACATGCCGGCCCCACAGGCCCGGGCGCTCGCCGGGGACGGTCCGGAAGGCTTCCGCCGCGCGCCGAGCTGCGCGGCGAACTCGGCTGGCCGCGGCACGTCTACGTGCACTGCGCGAGCGAGCGGAAGCTTTTCATGATCGATCTCGAGAGCGCGATCGGCGTGGAGCTTCTCGCCTACGTCGCCGCCAAGGGCGAGCCCCTGAAGGTCGTGGAGATGCTGCCGGGATTGCAGGATCTCTGGTTCAGCGACGAGCGCGGCCGATACTGCACGGAGATGCGCATCTTCGGCTATCGCGGGCGTGAGCCGAACGGCGCGGTCTTCCGGGACGGCGCCCATGCTTAGCGGCGCCGAGCTCCCGCACCATACCGGCGCGGAGCCGAGCCCAGCCGCGGGCCAGGATCTTCTCGCGATCCTGCTCGATCCGAGCTCGCTCGGGCGGACCCTCCTCTTTCAGGGCTCGAAGCCGGAGCTGCAGCGCTTTCCCAAGGCGGTCACTGCAGCGAGCCGGGCGGCGAACGCCAATCTGCTACGCGTCGATTGCACAAGCGACCTTCCATACTCGTTCGGCCCTGCAAGAGCGCTTTCCCGGCCCCTCCTCGAGCTGTGTCTCGAGGAATCTCGCGGTATCGCGGCCGATTACCGCCCGGAAATTGTCGCGCTTTTCCCGGAGCTGCGGGAAGAGCCGCTCTTCGCGGACGCGTTGCCGCTTGGTGCCATCGCGCTCGGCTGCACGAAGCGCCGCCTCCATGCCGACTCCGAGGTGATCTTTCGGATCATCGTCGCCATGTCGAACATCATCCTGCGCGCGAGCGAAGCCTGCCCTTCGTTCGGCGGGCACGCGCTCCATGTGCTTGTCGCGAATGTCCACCGCGCCGACCGCCTCACCTTGCGCTGGCTGCACCACTTCGCGCAGCGGATCGCGCGCTTTCCAGTCCGACTGGTCCTGTCGGCCGCTGCCGGCCGGGATGCCGATAGGCCGTGGCCGGCACGCTCACCGGAATTGGATCCAGGCCTCGCTGCGCTCGTCGACGCTGACGCCTCTCGGCGGCGCCTTGTCGACGAGGTCCTTGCCGCTCTCGCCCCCATCCGCATCGAGCGAAGCCCCGGTCATCGGCAGCGCGAGAGCCCTGCTCCCTCCATCCCTCCAGCCTCGCGAGAGCAGGCCGAGCTCATTTTTGCACGGACCGATCTCGCTCCGCGCTCGATTCGCCAGCCACCCGGGTGGGGCGAGGAAGCGCGGAGCATTGCGGCGGCCCTGGACGCCTTCGCCGCGGGTGAGGTCGATCGCGGCCTCGAAGCCTCGGTGAGTGCGGCGGCGAGCGCGGCGAACGACAGCACCAATATCGAGCTCAGCCTCTTTGCGGCGGGTCAGGTTCTTGCTCGCGCCACGGGCCCGCGCGCCGTGACGTATCGGATCGGCGCTTTGCAGATGATAGGCCTCGCGCAGAGCTTCGCCGGCAACCAAGAAGCAGCCGTCACGGCCCTTTCTCGGGCCTACGAGCTCGCCCGTGCTCCGGCTCTGCGAGCGCAGCTCTGCTACTACATCGGCTTGGTCGAAGCGAAACGGCGGTCAGACTTACCGGCCGGCCGGCTGTGGTTCGAGCGTGGGCTCGAAGCCGTCGCCGGGCTGGAGGGCGCGCATGTCGTGCTCGAACGCGGATGGCTGCACAATGGAGCGGCTTTCGCAGCCTGGCGTGCCGGCGACCCCGGTCTCGCGGAATGGCACCTCGAGCAGGCATTCGGCTGTGCGCGCGGCGCGGCCGAGGCCCAGAGCCTCAACCTTTTGCTGAACCTCGTGAACAATGCGAGCAGCCTCGCCGAAAGCGTCGGCGACATCGATCGGGCGATCGTCGCCTGGCAGGAGCTGAAGCCGTGGGTGGACCGAAGGCCCGATGGCCCGCTCGCAAAGAGCTTCCACTTCCGGGAGGGCTGGCTGGCGATCCTGAAGGACGATGGTCCGGCCGCCTATGGCGCCTATTCGCGCGCCGCCGAGATCGCCTCGGCGCACCGGGACGCCTTCCACGTGGTCCGCATCGCACCCGCCTGCGCTTACGCCGCGTGCCTGGTCGGAGAGCATGAGGCGGCGCTCGAGTGGTATCGTCGAGCGGCGACGGTCGCCAAGGCCTCTCTGCTGCCTATCCACTTCGAGTTGCGTGCGGTGGAGTTCCATGTTCTGCTCCAAGCTGGGAGATCGCTCGAGGCGCAGCGAATCGCGCGCAACGCATTGGCCGACCATTCGCCAGGCTCGGTGGACGCGGCCGTCTGGCGTTCGCGTCTCGCAGCCCTGGAGGAGAGCAACGCAAGTCGTAAGCTGCGCCCGCACGATGCCTGGCTCGGGATCGAGCTGCCCCGGCCGCGCTCCAAGCTGACCACACCGTTCGGAGCTTTCGCGCCGGCTGCGGGCTAGCCTTGAACCAAAACCGCGATCGCGTCGCGCACTGAGAGGGAAAACCGCCATGCCGGAGGGTGGCCGCTACCATCTGCGCAGCCTCGAGCGGAAGAACGTCTACGTCTCGGTCGATGTCCCCGAGACTGCTCGCTCCGCGGCCGATGAACCGGAGCTCGGCAACGAGGCATACCGGTCGGCCTTGAGCCGCATCGGCGGACTCGTTCAGGCCCGGAAGCCTGTCCAGGCTCCCGCGCCGGCAGCCGGGCCGCCCATCACGGGCCTCGGCTCGGTCCTGAAGCGATGGGGGGGCGCTCTCGACGTGCGGGGGATGTTCAAGGATCGACCAGCCGGGCTTGAAACGATCGCCGTACCGCCGCTGATCGTCGAGGAGCCTCCTGCGCTCCCGGCCGCTTCATGCGCCGAGGACATCTTCGCGGACGTCTTCACCGATCTGCGCAATCCATTCCTGACCGAAGACCAGCGCCGGCACATCGAGGGCGAGCTCGACCAGGTCTTCCCCACGTTCGAGCGTCACTTCGAGACCGACCATTTCACGTTGCGATGGACCGAATCCGGTGAGAAAGCCGGGGGACGCGATCGAAGACGCCGGGATCGTCGCAGAGACCGCCGACCATCTCGAGGAAGCCTACCGTCGATACGAGGAAGCCCTCGGGATCGCGCCCTACATTCCCACCAATCGGGAGAGGATCGAGGTCGTGTTCTACGACTTGCCGAACGGCGCCCGGGGCGCCGCTTCGCCGCCGGACGGCCCGATCCAGCTGAATTCGCGCCTCTGGAAGGCCATGCCAGGCATCCGCCAGGCGACCGCCGCGCACGAGCTCTTCCACAAGGTCCAGTACGCGGTGGGATTCCGGCGCAGCTGGCCCGAGTTCAAGGAGAACGACGTGCTCAAGTGGTTCTCGGAGGGCACGGCCTCCTGGGCGGAAGTCCGCTGCGTCAGCCGGGTGAGCGACGCCAACAAGATCAGCGAGCTGTTCGCAAGGCCGGATTACGGGCTCTTCCGCGCTTCCTACGGCTCGACCCCCTTCTGGATTCATTTCGAGACGCTTCTCAAGGGCGCCGGACGCGACGGCGTCAAGGATTTCCTCGAGCGCATCCGGGACACCGGCGATCCCGCGAAGGCGATCGAGGAGGCGCTCGCGGATCTCCCGGACGGGTCGCCGCGGAACGTGGAGGCGTTGTACCAGAGCTTCGTCCGGGCGGCTCTCTTCGGACGGTGGCAGACGCTCACCACGGGCGAGCTGCTCTATGCGAGCGTGTTCGGCCCGGACGATAAATCGATCGAGCCGACGCTGATCACCGAGCGGCACGACCTCGTGCGTGGCCAGACGTACAAGCGCGCGGATCTTCTCGAGCGGATGGCCGCCGACGTCTACGAGTTCACCGTTCCGACCGACGCCCCGGTCGGTTTCCGGCTTACCGTCGCCGTGAAGCCGAATGCCCGGTTCGACGTGCAGGTGCTCCATCGGGTGAAGGACGGCGAGCCACAGACTGCCTCCGCGGAACGAAGTGGAGATACCCACGGCTGGTCGAGCGCCAAGCTCCCCGAAGGCACCAGCTGGGTCGCGATCATCCTCACCTGCTATACGCGCAACGGCTCCTACACGCTCAATGCTGCGATCGAGTAGCGCTCCCGGCTGATGCCCCCCGGGCGGCGCGAATGGCCGTGCCGGTACCCGGAATCGCGGCGGATGCGTTAGCTTGGGAGGACAGCAGCGGAGCTACTCGCATGGAAGCCCTCTTCATCGGCCAGGCCTATATCGACGTGACCTTCCTGACCGATGAGATCCCGACGGGCGACGAGAAGGCCGTCGCGGAGGACTACTCGATCTCTTTCGGGGGCAATGCCGTCACCGCGGCCTTCTGCTGCGCCAAGCTCGGCATCGCGCCGGACCTCCTCGCCCAGGTCGCCGACGACTGGCTCGGCCGCATGTTCATCGACATGGGGGCGAAATACGGCATCTCGGTCCACCATCGGAAGGTCAAGGAATCCTCACTGTCCTTCATCATGCCCCATGGCGGCAAGCGCGCCATCGTGCGCTGCCGCGACGACCACTACCTCCACCCGTTCCCGCCGCTGAACCTCGGGCGCTGCCGCGCGCTCCACCTCGACGGCCACCAGCCAGACGCCGCGATCCACTACGCCAGGGCCTGCCGCGATGCCGGCATTCTCACCTCGCTCGACGGCGGTGGCCTGCGCTCGAACACGCACGACCTCCTCGGCTTGATCGATGTGGCGATCGTCGCCGAACGCCTGTGCGAGCAGATGAGCCTCTCCCACGGCGAGATGCTCGCCTATCTCAAGAGCCGCGGCTGCCGGATCGGCGGCATAACGCTGGGTGAGCGCGGCATGGTATGGTTCGACGAGACGGGCGAGGACCGCTTCCTGCCGGCGCTCGACGTGCCGGCGGAGCTCGTTCTCGACACCAACGGCGCCGGCGACATCTTCCACGGCGCCTATGTCTATGCCTATCTTGCCCGGCCGGACGCGCCTTGGGCCGAGCATTTCGTTTTCGCGCGCGGCGCCTCGACGCACTCGATCCAGCATCTCGGCAACGAGGCGAGCCTCCCGACCTTGTCCGACATTGCCGCCGCGCAGGAACGCTTCCGCGAGAAGCACCGCGTCGATGCCGCGGAACGGGCGATCGCCGGCTAAGCATCGTGGCGCAGAGCGTCAGGATCGGCACGGCCGGTTGGACGATCCCGAGTGCCGTGTCGCCAGATTTTCCTGGCGAAGGCGGGCATCTCTCCCGCTACAGCCGCCGATTCGACGTCGCTGAGATCAACTCGAGCTTTCACCGTCCCCACCGGCCTGCGACCTATGCCCGCTGGGCCGAGACGGTTCCGCCCGACTTCCGGTTCTGCGCCAAGGTCTCGCGGAACATCACCCACGAGCGGCGGCTGGTCGACGCCGTGGAACCGTTCGAAGGTTTCCTCGCGGAGGTCGCCCCGCTCGGCACGAGGCTCGGCCCGCTGCTGATCCAGCTGCCCCCAAGCCTCGCCTTCGACCTCTCGGTCGCGGACGCGTTTTTCGGTATGGCGCGGGGCCGCTTCGCCGGGCCTGTCGCGTTGGAGCCGCGGCATGCGAGATGGTTCGCTGAGCCGGCGGACGGCCTCTTGCGGGCGCACGGCATTTCCCGGGTCGCGGCCGACCCGGCCCGGGCTGAGAGCGCGGACGCGCCGGGTGGCTCGCCAAGCCTTGTCTATATGCGCCTGCACGGCTCGCCGCGCGTCTATTTCTCGTCCTACGAGGAGCCCTACCTGGAGGCGCTTGCAGGCAGGCTGCGGCGACACGCCGAGACCGGCGCGGAGGTCTGGTGCATCTTCGACAATACCGCGCATGGCGCGGCCGCCCCGAACGCGCTCGCGCTTCTCAAGATGATGAGTGCGAGCGCCTGACTCAAAGCCGCTTCGCGATCTCGTCCAGCATCACCTCGGTCGCGCCGCCGCCGATCGCCTGGACGCGGGCGTCGCGGGCCATGCGCTCGATCGCGGTGCCGCGCATGAAGCCCATGGCGCCATGGCATTGGACGCAGCCGTAGATGACCTCGTTGACGAGCTCGCCGCAATAGGCCTTCACCATCGAGACCTCGCGCGTGCAGTCCTCGCCGCGGGCGACGCGCCATGCCGTCGCATAGACCAGCTGCCGGCCGGCCTCGACCTTCGCGGCGAGCATGGCGAGCTTCTGCCGCGTCGCCTGCTTGTCCCACAAGGTCGCGCCGAAGGCCCGTCGCGAGCGCACCCAGCCGAGCGTGATCTCGAGCGCGGCCTGGGCTTCCCCCATCGCCATGGCGCCGATGACGAGGCGCTCGTTCTGGAAGTTGCGCATGATCGCGTAGAAGCCCCGGCTCTCCTCACCGAGCACGTTCTCGACTGGCACGCGGCACTCCTCGAAGACGAGCTCGGCGGTGTCGGAGGCTCGCCAGCCATGCTTGTCGAGGGCGCGGCCGACCCGGAACCCCGGCGTGCCCTTCTCGACCAGGAACATGGTGATCGAGCGCGATCCGTCGCCGCCGGTCTTGGCCGCCACGCAGTAGAGATCGGCGTGCACGCCGTTGGTGATGAAGAGCTTGGTCCCGTTGAGGACGTATGCATCGCCATCCCGCCGGGCCGTCGTGCGGATGCCCTTCACGTCGGAGCCCGCCTCCGGCTCGGTCACGGCAACGGCGGTGATGATCTCGCCCGACACGATCCGCGGCATCCAGCGCGCCCGCTGGGCTTCGGAGCCGCCGTTGAAGACGTGGACCGAGGCCATGTCGGTATGAACTAGGGCGGTGATGGCGACGCCGCCGTAAGTCGAGCGCCCGAACTCCTCGGCGAGGACCACGGTCGCGAGCGCGTCCATCTCCGAGCCGCCGTACTCGGCCGGGTAGCGGATGCCGAACAAGCCGAGCGCGCCCATGCGCTTGAGCACCTCGCGCGGCACGAAGCCGGCCTCCTCCCAGGCGTCCGCGTGAGGCTTGATCTCCTCCTCGACGAAGCGCCGGACCTGGTCGCGCAAGAGCTCGTGCTCGGGCGAGAAGAAGGGCGAGCGCGTCTCGGAAACGCCGGCGTGCAGGTTCATAGGAGCCTCACCCCGCGAGCGGCGGCGGGCGCTTCTCGACCCAGCCCGTCGCTTGCTCGTAGGCGTAGGCGAGCTCGAGGATCGCGCGCTCGCCGTGGTTCGAGCCGACGATCTGCATGCCCATCGGCAGCCCGTTCGGGCCGAAGCCGACCGGGATGCTGACCGCGGGGCAGCCGGACATCGTCGCCGGGATCACCACCTGCATCCAGCGGTGGTAGGTGTCCATCGCTCGCCCTGCAATCTCCTTCGGCCAGTCGCGCGAAGCGTCGAAAGGAAAGACCTGCGCACTCGGCAGAAGCCAGAAATCATAATCCTCGAACAGGCGGCGCACGGTCTGGTACCAGGCCGTGCGCACGGCCGAGGCCCGGTGGATGTCATAGGCCGAGAGCTTGAAGCCGTTCTCGATCTCCCACCGCGCCTCGGGTTTCATCAGCGCGCGCTTCGCGGGATCGGCATAGGCTGCGGCCCAGACCGCTCCGACCTGCCAGTGGCGCAAGGGCAGCCAAGCCTGCCAGATGCGCTCAGGATCGAAATCCGGCACCGCCTCCTCGACGTGGCAGCCGAGCTCCTCAAAGACGCGGAGCGCGCCCCGGCAGAGATCGAGGATGCCGGGCTCCATCGGCAGGTGACCGCCGAGATCGCCGAACCAGGCTAGGCGCTTGCCTTTGACCTCGCCTTTCAGCGGCGCGGCGAACATTGCGGGATCCTCGCGGATCGAGAGGGGCACGCGCGGGTCATAGCCGGCCTGCACCGAGAGGAGCCGCGCGAGATCCGCCACGTTGCGGGCCATCGGCCCGGCGACCCCCAAGCCCGGCAGGAAGACCTCCTCGGCGTTCGCCGGCACGCGGCCGTAGCTCGTCCGTAAGCCGAGCACGTTGTTGAAGGCGGCGGGGTTGCGCAGCGAGCCGCCATGGTCGCTGCCGTCGGCGACCGGCAGCATGCGGAGCGCCAGAGCGACCGCGGCCCCGCCGCTCGAGCCGCCCGCGGTCCTCGACTGGTCATAGGCGTTGAAGGTTGTACCGAAGACGCTGTTGTAGGTATGCGAGCCGAGGCCCATCTCGGGCGTGTTGGTCTTGCCGATGATGATGGCCCCGGCCTGCTTCATGCGCTCGACGAAGATCGCGTCGGCCTCCGGCACGAAGTCTTTCAGGAACGGCGTGCCGTGCGTCGTGCGGATGCCCTTGGTCGCGGCGAGGTCCTTGATGGCCTGCGGGAAGCCGTGCATCCAGCCGCGGTACTGGCCGCGCGCGAGCTCCTCGTCGCGCTCGCGGGCCTGGCGCATAAGATCGCCACGATCCTGGAGCGAGACGATCGCGTTGACCTTCGGGTTGAGGCGCTCGATGCGGTCGAGATACGCAGTCATCACCTCGACGCAGGAGACTTGTCCGGCGCGGATCACCTTGGCTAGCGCGCAGGCGTCGAGCGCCGTGATGTCGGTGGCCTGCGCGATCGAGCCTGCCTCGCCCATCGGCTTCACTCCGCGGTCCAGCCGCCGTCGACCATGAGGGCCGAGCCCGTCATCAGCGCCGAGGCATCGGAGGCGAGGAAGAGCACCGCGCCCATGACGTCCTCGACCTGGCCGAGGCGCCCGAGCTTGATCTTCGACACGACGCTTCTCATGAAGCTCTCGTCCTTGAGGAAGGGCCTGGTCATCGGCGTCTCGATGAAAGTCGGGCAGACGGTGTTGACGCGGATGTTGTGGGGTCCGAGCTCGATCGCCATCGCCTTGGTGAAGCCTTCGACAGCGAATTTCGAGGCGTTGTAGACGGAGCGGCCGGCCGCGCCGACATGCCCCATCTGCGAGGAGGTGTTGATGATCGAGCCGCCCCTCTGTGTAGCGATCAGCCGCCGCGCCACGGCCTGGGCTGCGAAGAAGGCAGCGCGGAGGTTGAGGTTCATGATGGTGTCGTAGTTCTCGACCGTGACCTCGGCGAAGGGCTGCGGCCGGTTCATGCCGGCATTGTTGAAGAACACCTCGTAAGCATCGGCCTTGCCGACGAGCTTCGCGAAGGCGTCGAGGTCGGTCACGTCGCAAGCCTGCGCATCGGCCGAGCCGCCTGCCGCCCGGATGGCATCCGCCGCCTCGTCGATCTCGCCCTGTGAGCGTGCGACAAGGGTCACATGCGCGCCGGCATCCGCGAAGGCCGCCGCCGCGGCCAAGCCGATGCCGCGGCCGGCGCCGGTGACGAGCGCGCGCTTGCCGTCGAGCCGGAAGGAGGGGGTGGTGGGGAGATGCATGGTCCCTCCGGTCGCGTCCGTCCCTCCAGGTCGCCGGAAGCCCATCGCGGTGCTGCGGCGGCGTGGAATGCCCTATGGCCTTACTCGGAAAAAGAAAACCTCGCGAGGTCCATCCGCGGCCGGGCTCACCAGGGTGAAAGTCCCATAGAGGCTTCCGTCCGGCGCGGGCCGGCGCGTCGCGGAAAGGCCGTAGAACGAGTCGGCATATCCGTCAGGCACGACCTCGGAGGCCGCATAATCGTGCCACGTGTCGCCGAGATCGTGACTGACCAGAACGATCATCCGGGCACCCCCGGAGACTACCTCGGCCGAGATCACATAGACTGGATCGTCGGGCCGTTCTCCCGATGTGAAGAAGATCTGCGAGGAACCGACGGCCAGCTCCTGCCCTCTCAGTTGCGCCTGTTTCTTTGGGAGATCGAGAGTTCGCGCAACCACATCGAAGCTCAAGAACCTGATCGCGTCGGGTATCGGCTGGAGGCTCGCGCCGTGGGGGCCCGATTTGTCGTAGCTCCGAAGTCCCATGAGGATTCGGCCGGATTTGTACAGGAATCCAGACAGCCAGTTGTGCATGCAGCGCTCGCCGATCTCCGTCACCGCACGCTCGAGAGGATGATAGGACGGGCCGTTCTGTCCGGCGTCGATCGGGAGTTGTAGCCGCCGGCCGCTCCGCGGATCCTCCCAGGATCGGCCGCCATCGGTACTGAGCAACAGGCCGAACGAAGGATAGCAGTTGTTCGGCCGTCCGTCCGGTCCGGTCCAGCCGGGATACGGCGTCGTCGTGTTCGCAAGTGCGATCAGGCCTGCATCCCGCGCCAGCAATGGATAATGCGCGATCTCCGCGAGCCGCTCGCCCGGGCTGGGAAAGGGGAAAAGCTGAACCTTCTCGAGTGTGCTACCTCCTGCGTCGAGAAGGAAGGTGTACACCGAGGCGGCGTAAAGAAGCCGATCGCGCGGGGCGTCGTAGATCAGGTTATAGTGGCCGTCGCCTCCCCCTGTGATCGTGGCGTGGACAGCGGGCTGCCTGCCCTCGGGATCGATCCTGATGAAGGTGCCGTCCGGATAGCTCTCCGAGGGCACGGCAAGGAAAAGGTTGGTGCGGTCGCTCTCCAGCGCGGGGGCGCCGAAGGACGAGCGGCCAGTCCATACGGTCGTGAAGGTCCTACCTTCGTCATTGGTGCGCATCAGGCGCCAGCGGGCGCTTGATGTTCCGAGCTCGTCGACAAAGGCCGCGAAGATGCCGGACGGCGTGACCGCGGTTTTCTGGTTATGGCTGCCATAGGTCGCGGCGGCGGTGTTCGACTTGCCCAGAGGCAGGAATTCGATCGTGCGAAGCCCTGCGCGCTTCGCCGAAGATCCAGCCTGCGACTGACTCGAAGGAGAGTCGGAGGATGGGAGCCGAGACTCTCCGGCCAGCGGCCTGCGATCGATGAGCAGGGGATTCGGGAGCAGAAGCAGCAGCGCAAGGATGGACGCTCTCGCCGCCATGTGCCGCCTGGTCGAGCGAGGCTCGAGCGAGCCTTCGACGTCTTCCCACAAGACAGGGTCACTCCGCCGCGGTCGCGTAGGGAATGTTCCGGCCCCCATACCGCCGCACGCGGATGTTCGCCTGCTCGGCGTGGCCGGCAAAGCCCTCGAGCATGCACAGGCGCGAGCAGACCTCGCCGATGCGGGCGGCGGCTTCGTCGGTCAGGACGCGCTGGTAGGTGACGGTCTTGAGGAACTTGCCGACCCAGAGGCCGCCGGTGTAGCGCGCCGCCTTCCTGGTCGGCAGGGTATGGTTCGTGCCGATGACCTTGTCGCCGAAGCTGACATTGGTGCGCGGTCCGAGAAAGAGCGCGCCGTAATTGGTCATGCGCTGCAGGAAATAGTCGGGATCGCGCGTCATCACCTGCACATGCTCGGAGGCGATGCGGTCGGCCTCGCGCACCATCTCCTCCTCGCCGTCGCAGACGATGACCTCGCCGTAATCAGCCCACGCCCTCTTGGCGATCTCGGCCGTCGGCAGGATCGCAAGCAGGCGCTCGACCTCGGCCATGGTGTTGCGGGCGAGCTTCTCGGAGTTGGTGAGGAGGATCGCCGGCGAAGTCGGGCCGTGCTCGGCCTGGCCCAGGAGGTCGGTCGCGCAGAGCTCGCCGTCGACCGTCTCGTCGGCGATGACGAGGGTCTCGGTCGGGCCGGCGAAGAGGTCGATGCCGACGCGGTGGTAAAGCTGGCGCTTGGCCTCCGCCACATAGGCGTTGCCCGGCCCGACCAGCATGTCCACGGGCTCGATGGTTTGGGTCCCGAGCGCCATCGCGCCGACCGCCTGCACGCCGCCGAGGCAGTAGATCGTGTCGGCCCCGGCAAGGTGCTGCGCCGCGACGATCGCCGGCGCGGGCCTTCCCTCAAAGGGCGGCGCCGCGGTGACGATGCGCGGCACGCCCGCGACCTTCGCGGTGATGACCGACATATGGGCCGAGGCGAGCAGCGGATACTTCCCGCCCGGAACGTAGCAGCCGACGCTCTGCACCGGGATGTTCTTGTGGCCGAGCACCACGCCCGGCAGCGTCTCGACTTCGACATCCTTCATCGCCGCGCGCTGATGCTCGGCGAAGTTTTTCACCTGCGCCTGCGCGAACTTGATGTCCTCGATGTCGCGCGCCGAGAGCTCGCCGAGGCAGTCTCGGATTTCCTTGTCGGTCAGGCGGTAGTCGTCGCGGTCCCAGCCGTCGAATTTCTTCGACAGGTCGCGCACGGCGTCGTCGCCGCGGGCCTGGATGTCGGCGAGGATGTTCTCGACCGTCGCACGGATGCGGGCGTCGTCCTCGGCGATCGCGGCGGCGTCGCGCCCGCGCTTGAGCCAGTGGGCCATGAGGGGACTCCTAAAAGTTTACGCGGTCGCCGCCCTTGAGCTCGAGGATCTCGCGGGCGTCGTCGGGCGAGGCGATCTCGAGGCCGAGCCCCTCGATGATCTGGCGAGCCTTGGTGACCTGCGCGGCATTCGACTCGGCGAGCTTCCCGGCCCCGATCCACAAAGAATCCTCGAGGCCGACGCGGACGTTGCCGCCCATTGAGGCGGCCATTGCGGCGATCGGGAGCTGGTTGCGGCCGGCGCCGAGCACGGACCAGCGGTACTGGTCGCCGAAAAGCCTGTCCGCGGTTCGCTTCATGTGCGCCACGTCTTCGGGATGCGGGCCAATGCCGCCGAGGATGCCGAACACGCTCTGCACGAACAGCGGCGGCTTGACTACGCCGCGGTCCACGAAATGGGCGAGCGTGTAGAGATGGCCGATGTCGTAGCACTCGATCTCGAAGCGGGTGCCGTTCTCGGCGCAGGTCGTGAGGATGTACTCGATATCGGCGAAGGTGTTCTTGAAGATGCGCTCGCGCGAGCCTTCGAGATAGGGCCGCTCCCAGTCGTATTTGAACTCCTTGAAGCGCGCGAGCATCGGGAACAGCCCGAAATTCATCGAGCCCATGTTGAGGGAGGCGACCTCGGGCTTGAAGGTCGCCGCGGGGCGCACCCGCTCCTCGATCGACATGGTCGGGGCGCCGCCGGTCGTGATGTTCACGACGCAGCTCGAGCGCTGCTTGATCACCTGCAGGAAGGGCGCGAAGGCCTCGGGACTCTGGTCGGGCAGGCCGTCGGCAGGCTTCCTCGCATGGAGATGCACGATCGCGGCGCCGGCCTCGGCGGCGCCGATCGCGGCGTCGGCGATCTCCTGCGGCGTGATCGGCAGGTGCGGCGACATCGAGGGCGTGTGGATCGAGCCCGTCACCGCGCAGGTGATGATGACCTTCCGGTTCTTCGCCATGCCGTGCGTTTCCTCTCGTCTAGCTGTCGGGTTGCGCGCGCTTGTGCGCCATCAGTGCGGCCAGGCGCTTGTCGCGCCAGGCGGTGCGGCGCGCAACCTCCTCTTTCGTGGGCGACCGCCCCCAGGCTTGCATGACGCGGGCGATGTTGGCTTCGTCCCACACCGACGGCTTCGGCGGGTCGGCCGTGGTGCGGCGGAAGAAGTCCCCCTACCGGGCGCAGTAATCCGGGATGCCGCCCGGCGCGTTGAGCTCGATCGTCTGGAACGGGCCCATGAAGGACCAGCGCAGGCCGAGCCCGTCGGAGAGCGTCTTGTCGAGATCCTGCGGGGTGACGACGCCTTCGCCGGCCAGGCGGAAGGCCTCGGCGAGGAGCGCGACCTGGAGGCGGTTCAGCACGAATCCCTCGATCTCGCGGTTCACGGTGATCGCAGCCTGTCCGACCGCCTCGTAGATACCGCGCGCCCGCGCCACGATTTCGGGCGAGGTCCACGGCGCGCCGCAGAGCTCGACGATCGGCACGAGATGCGGCGGGTTCACCGGATGCGCCACGAGGCAGCGCGCGCGTCCCACGAGGCCTTCGGTGAATTTCGAAGCCACGATGGCCGAGGTCGAGGAGGCGAGGACGGCGTCCGCGGGCGCGGCCTGGTCGAGCTCGGCGAAGATGCGGCGCTTGTCCTCAACCCGCTCCGGCCCGTTTTCCTGCACAAGGTCGACCCCTGCCGCGGCCTCGTTGAGCGGGCCCGCGACAGATACGCGAGACGCCGCCTCCGCCGCGTTGTCGACGAGGTTGTAGCCGGCCAATTCGTCGAGACCCTCGCGGATGAGACGGGGCGCCGCGGCGAGCGCCTCGGCGCTCGGGTCGGTCAGCCGCACCTCCCATCCGGCCCGGGCGAACACGATCGCCCAGGACCGGCCGATAAGGCCTGCGCCTACGATGGCGACGGTTGGCATGTCCTATCCCTTTCCTCGGGAGCGATCCGCTTTACGATTGTCATCGCGGGGCTTGACCCGGCGATCCAGTCCGACGTCGACGGTTGCTGGATGGCCGGGTCAAGCCCGGCCATGACAAAGGAAAGAACGCGGCGCTTCTCACAGCCACAGCACCTTCCGCCTGAGCGCGAGATCGTCGCGCAGATCCTTCGATGGGCCGGTGTGGATCACGCGGCCCCGCTCGAGCGCGACGGTGCGGTCGGACAGCGCCAGCGCGAGGTCGAGGTGGTGGTCGACGATGACGATCGAGACCTCGTGGCGGAGCTTGTCGAAGCTCTCGAACAGCTGCTCGATGATCGTCGGGGCGAGGCCCTCGAAGGGCTCGTCGAGGAGGAGCACGCGCACGTCGCCCGAGAGCGCGCGCGCGACCGCCACCATCTGCTGCTCGCCGCCGGAGAGGAAATCGGCCGGCGTGTCGATGCGCTCGCGGATGCGCGGGAAATACTCGAAGATGCGCTTGAGGTCCCAGCGCACGCCCTTTCCGGTCTGGCGCTTCAGGCGCCCGAGTTCGAGGTTCTGGGCGACCGTCATGCCGGCGAAGAGGCCCCTTCCCTGCGGCACGTAGCCGATGCCGAGCCGCGCGATCTCGGCCGCGGGCAGGCCGGCTATCTCGCGCCCGTCGAGCGTGATCGAGCCCACGGCCGGCGGCGCGATGCCGATCAGCGTCTTTAGCAGCGTCGATTTACCGGCGCCGTTGCGGCCGAGCAGCGCCACGATCTCGTGGCTGTGGACCTCGAACGCCACGTCCACGAGGATGTGGCTCTTGCCGTAAAAGGTATTGACGTCCTTCGCGGAGAGCACTGTTGCGGGCTCGGCAGCGCTCTCGCGGGGCTTCGCCGCGACGCTCGCGGCCCCCGAGCCGATATAGACCTCCTGCACCCTGGGGCTCTGGCGCGCGTCTTCGACAGTGCCGTCGACCAGCACCTTGCCCTCGTTCATCACGGTGACCGCGTCGGCGATCTGGAAGACGCGGTCGATGTCGTGCTCGACGAGGAGCACCGGGATGTCGGCCGAGATGCGCTTGACGATGTCGCCGATGCGCTGGCGCTCGGCCGCAGCAAGCCCGGCGAGCGGCTCGTCGAGCAGCAGCAGGCGCGGCTTCGTCGCGAGCGCAAGCCCCATGTCGAGAAGGCGTTGCCCGCCATAGGAGAGCGCGCCGGCCTCGGCCGGCTCCATGCCGGCGACGCCGAGATAGCGGATGAGCGCCGCGGTCTCGCCTTCGATGTCCGCGATCGCGCGCGCCTCGGCCCAGGGGTCGAAGCGGCGCGGGTGGCGGGCCTGGATCGCGAGGCGAAGATTCTCCTCGACCGAGAGCCCGGGGAAGAGATTGGTGATCTGGAAGGAGCGCCCGATCCCGGCTTCCGTGATCCGCTCGGGGCTCAAGCCCGCGATCGACTGGCCGCGCAGCAGCACCTCGCCGGCGTCCGGCACGTACATCCCGGAGATGAGGTTGAAGGCGGTGGTCTTGCCGGCGCCGTTCGGGCCGATCAGCGCGTGCAGGCTGCGGTCGCGCACCGTGATGTCGGCGCCCTGCACGGCCTTGATGCCGCCGAAGTGCTTCGCGATGCCGCGCGCCTCGAGCAGCGGGCCGGAGACGTGGTCCGCGGGCTTGAGGAAGGCGGGCAGCGGATCGTCCGAGAGCGTGCGGCCGGCCATCGCCGCCTCCTCGAACACCACCTTTCGGAAGGGCGCGAGGAGGCGCTGCGCCACGCCGACGAGCCCGGTCGGCGAGAACATGATGAAGCCAACGAACAACACGCCGAAGAAGAACAGCCAGTTCGGCGTCCAGATCGACAGGAACTCGCGGAACAGGATGTAGAACAAGGCGCCCAGCGCCGGGCCGAGGAAGCTGCGCATCCCGCCGATCACCACCATCGCGATGAGCTCGCCCGAGAAGGCGACGGCCAGCGGTTCGGCCGAGGCGAAGCGGTGGTTGAACACAGACAGCACGCCGGCGATGCCGACCACGGTGGCCGATATCACGAAGCCTAGGAGCTTGTAGCGGTTCGTCGGATAGCCGATGAAGCGCGCCCGCTGCTCGTTCTCGCGGATCGCGACCAGCACGTGCCCGGCCGGCGAGCGATGGAAGCGCCAGAGGAAGAAGGTGACCGCAAGACCGATCGCGGCGACGACCCAGTAGTAGATGGCATCGCGTTCGAGGTTCAGCCCAAGCACCGTGGCGCGCGTGACGCCGCCGAGCCCGCTCTCGCCGCCGGTGAAGTCGGTCCAGCGGTAGCCGACCGCGAAGAGGAGCGCGGTGAGCGCGAGCGTCAGCAGCGAGAAATAGACGCCGCGCCGGCGCAGGATGAGCGCGCCGGCGAGCGTCGCGGTTACGGCGATGAAGAGAAGCGCGAACAGCGCCGGCACGACGAAGCTGCCCGAGAACCAATACTTCTGCGACAGCGCCGCCGCATACGCCGCAAGCCCGAACCAGGCGCCATGACCGAAGGAGACCAATCCGGTGTAGCCGACGAGGACGTTCAGGCCGAGGCAGGCGACCGCGAACAGCACCACGTCGATCGACGAGCGCAAGGGCAGCCCGACGAAATCGAGTGCGAAGGGCAGGATCGCGAGCGAACCCGCCGCGATCAGGAGGGGCGCGTGATCGCGGCGCATCGGCTACTCGAATTTCTGGATGCGCTCGCCGAGGAGCCCGCGCGGCCTAACCAGGAGCACGAGCGCCATCAGCAGATACATCGAGGCTTCGCCCCAGGACGGATTGACGAAGATCGTGACCCCGCGCACCACGCCGACGAGGGCGGCGGCCGCGATCACGCCCCAGAAGGAGCCGAGGCCCCCGATCACCACGACCACGAAGGCGGCGGTGAGGATCTCAGCCCCCATCGCCGGGTGCACGCCCGAGATCGGCGCCAGCAGCACGCCTGCAAGCCCGGCGAGGCCTACGCCGAGCGCCGCAACGGCGGTCATATACGGCTGCAGCGAGATGCCGAGCGCGCCGACCATGTCGGGGTTCTGCACGCCCGCGCGCACCACGCGGCCGAAGGAGGTGCGGTAAACGATGAACCAGGTCGCGGTGACCGCCGCGAGCGCGATCGCGAAGATGCCGAGCCGATAGCGCGGATAGATGAAGTCCCCGACGAAGACCTGGCCGCGCAGCTCCGGCGGGATCGAGAATGGCAGCGGTGCCGCGCCGAAGACGATGCGCAGCGACTGCTCGATCACCATGGCGAGGCCGAAGGTGAGGAGGAGGCTGAGGATCGGGTCGGAGCGGTAGAAGCGGCGGAAGAACAGGCGCTCGAAGACCATGCCGAGCATGCCGACCAGCACTGGAGAGGCGATAAAGGCGCCGGCAAAGCCGAGGCGCGGCGCGAGCAACACGGCAAGATAGGCGCCGATGGCATAGAACCCGCCATGGGCGAGGTTCACGATGCCGCCGAGCGAGAAGATCAGCGACAGCCCGAGCGCGATGAGGAGGTAATATGCGCCGACGAGGAGGCCGTTCAGCACCTGCTCGAGGAGGAAGATGAGCTGCACGCGGCTGCCTCACACTGGTTTGTCGGAGGGCGTGCCCGTGCGCCGGCGCTAGAAGCCGCCGGACGGAATCGGAAGCGGCCGTCCGCGCACGGCGCGCACCGATGGATCGTCGCCGCCTTGGCCGTTGTCGGCCCAGGTCGCGAAGAGAGTCTCGCCGTCCGGGCCTGCCGTCGCGGCGGCGCGCAGGCTGAACCGCTCGCGGCGGCCGGTGGAGGTGTCGACCTGAACGGCGTTGCCGATCGCGCCGCCGGTCTGCGCGAAGAGCCTCGCCATCACGTGCGACCCGGCCTCGACTGCGTCGATGTTGACTTGCGTCCAGGCAACGACGAAGCGGCCGCCGGAGAGCGGCACGACGGCCGGCCACTCGGTCTGGATCCGACCGGTGGTCGCGGGGAAGCGGGTGCCCGGGAAGGCGCCGCTTGCCTCGAACACGCTCGCCTGCGCGACGCTCGTCTCGAAGCCGGGCTCGCCGTCCAAGGCGTTGCGCACGTGGACGATGACGAACCGGCCCGAATCGAGCGGCGCCATGACGGCCTGGGTGATGTCGAGGGCGGTCGTCTGCTCGCCGCCGACCGGCCCGTTGGCGTCGAATATCTGGAGGTGGACGAGGAGCGGAGAGCCCAGCAGGCGCGCGCGCCAGCCGATCACGATGTTCCCGTTGGTCAGACAGG
Organism: Microvirga sp.; assembly: GCA_029266525.1. GTDB lineage: Bacteria > Pseudomonadota > Alphaproteobacteria > Rhizobiales > Beijerinckiaceae > JAJKJG01. The sequence continues at coordinate 59,994 of JAQSWQ010000006.1, read as the reverse complement.
CGGTCATCGGGTTCTGGTGCAGCCCGGCGAGGGTGTTGGCGCGAAACTCGGGGCCGACCTTTTCGCCATCCGATCCGAAGCGTTGCGCGCGGATGCGCTCGTCCGCGCGCTTGTCGGCCCACACGACGACGAAGCCGCCGCCGTTCAGAGGCGCCATCGCGGGCCGCAACAGCGGCTCCACCTCGGCCGAGCTGACCTGAATCTCCGGCCCGGACAGCGTGTCTTGATCGAATGTCCGAAGCTTCAGCTGAGGACCTCCGCCGGGCGCCTGCTCGGTCCATGCAACCACAAACCCCAACATGGTTTCGATGATCGCCGGCATTCGGCGTCTCGTCATCGGCAGTCCCGGAAAGTTGACCACGAACTCGCCGCTGGTCTTGTTCCCGGCCGTGGACAGCATCTGGCCCTTGATGTTGCCGTCCTGGCGATCCTCCCAAACCGCGACGAACTGGGTGCCGCGGAAGCCCGCAACCGCGGGCTGCTCCTGGCTTCCGAGCGTGGACGTGTTGATCAGGATCTCGTCCATCGTCCGCTCCTCGCCTCGGGGGCCGCGTGCGCTTCGCCGTCTCAGCTCCGGCGCGGATCGACCCTGGCCCGTCGCCCCGGACGCGGCGAAGCGCGATCCGGGATCTCTCGCTGAGAAGGCGCCCTATCGGCGCGAGATCCCGGCTCTCCGCTTCGCTGCGACCGGGATAACCTGATCGGGAGCGATCAGGTTATCTTGCAGGTGCCGTCCTTCGGTGGGGCAAGCACCTCCATGTCCTCGGTCGGGCCGGGCACGGAGCCAAGCGGGTCGTAGATGTCCCACTGGTCCTTCATCTTGGAGGCTTCCTTCGCCTTCACGGCGTACATCTCCATGATGATCTGGTTGTCGTAAGGCCGGAAATAGCCCTCGCGCGCCTTGCCGATGTCGAACTTTGCCCCTTTGCGCAGATGCTCGGCGAGCTTCTGCGGGTCGGCGGATTTGATCTCGTTCATCGACTGCGCGACGATCTTGAGGGACATGTAGTCGCCCCAGCTCTGGTTCTCCGGCAGCTTGCCGTACTTCTTGGTGAAGGCCTCGACGTATTTTTTCGACGTCGGCGTGTCGACGAGGTGGTGCCAGACGAGCGGCCAGATGCCGGAGAAGTTGCCCTTGCCGGCACCCCAGGCGACAGCCGTGTCGAAGCCGAAGCCGACGACCGGGAACTGCAGCCCGTACTCGGAATATTGCTTGATGAAGTTGGTGATCTGGTTGCCGGCGAGGTTCGAGGCGACGATGTCGGGCCGGGCCTGCCGGATCTTGAGGAGGTAGGGGCTGAAGTCGGTAGCGTCGGTCGGGACGAGCTCGTCGCCGGCGAGCTGCCCGCCATGCTTCTCGAGGAACTTCTTCGCCACGCGGGCGAGGTCGTGGCCGAAGGCGTAGTCGGCGGTGAGCGTGTACCACTTCTTGCCCTTCACGAGGTTCTCTCGCAGGAAGTAGTTGCCGACGCCCTCGACATACATCGAGTTCGCCGCCTCGATGTGGAACATGTAGGGATTGCAGCTCGCGCCGCGCAGCGCGTCCGAATTGCAGCCGGTGTTGATGAACACGGTCTTCATCCGGTTCGCGACCTGGCCGATGGCGAGGCCCGAGGCCGACGAGATCTCGCCGATGATCATCGCGACCTTGTCGCGCTCGATGATGCGCTCGGCCTTGGCGGAGGCGGTCTGCGGGTTGACCGAATCTTCCATCACGAGCTCGATCTTGCGGCCCATGACGCCGCCCGCGTTGTTGATTTCTTCCTGGGCGAGCTTGACGCCCATCTGGGCGTATTCCCCGAGCGGCCCGAGGAAGCCGGTGAGCGGCGTCAGATGGCCGATGCGGATCGCGTCGGCTTGCGCCTTGACGATCGCCGGCATGCCGATGCCGGCAAGGACGGCGGAGCCGGCGGCGCTCTTCATGAGCGTGCGGCGCGTGACGAGCTTCGATGTCATGAGCGTTTCCTTCCCGTTTGCCCGGCTTTGAGGCGTTGCGCCCGCCGTGATCTTTACTGGCCGACACGGTTGCCGAAAACAGGAACTTTGTCGAGTTCCCTCGACGCAGGCGGCAGACCAGCCCCGCGTCTCGCGGTCGGGACGCGGGCTTTCCCGTGGCTGCCATTCGGGCTACCTCCGCGCCCAAGAGGAACGCCGGAGAGCTTCATGAACCAAATCGATCTCAACGGCCACGTGGCGATCGTCACGGGCGGAGCGCAGGGCATCGGCCAGGCGATCGTCGAGCGCTTCGCGGCGAGCGGCGCGACGGTCGAGATCTGGGACCTCGACGGCGACCTCGCCCAGGAGACGGCGGCCGGGATCGGCTCGACGGTCCACGCCCGCAGCGTCGACGTGACCGACGCCGAGGGCGTGATGGAGGGAGCCAAGGCCGCCGAGGCGGCCTACGGCCCGATCGACATCCTGGTGACCAGCGCCGGCATCGCCGGCCCGACCATGAAGACCTGGGAATACGCGCCGGAGGTCTGGGCGCGGGTCATGAAGATCAATGTCGACGGAACCTGGAACTGCTGCCGCGCGGTCGTGCCCTCGATGATTCGCCAGGGCTACGGCCGGATCGTCACCATAGCCTCGATCGCCGGCAAGGAGGGCAACCCCAACGCCGCCCCCTACTCCGCCTCGAAGGCCGCCGTGATCGGCCTGACCAAGTCGCTTGGCAAGGAGCTCGCCTCATACGATATCGCGGTCAACACCATCACGCCGGCCGCCGCGCGCACCCGCATCTTCGACCAGATCAGCCAGGAGCATATCGACTTCATGCTGGCGAAGATCCCGCGCGGGCGATTCCTGGAGACGCGCGAGGTCGCCTCGATGGTCGCGTGGCTGTGCTCGGCCGAGAACTCCTTCACCACCGGCGCGGTGTTCGACCTCTCGGGCGGCCGCGCGACGTACTGATCGGCAGTGACCTCGCCCCGAGCCGAAGGCGCGCTCGGCGCGCGCGCGATGGCGCTCCTCGACGAGCTCGCTCGCTACACCGACGAGCCCGGCCGGCTGACGCGGCTCTATCTCTCCAAGGCGCACCGCGCGACCGCCGAGGCCGCGCTCGCCATGATGCAAAACGCCGGGCTCGAGGCGCGGATCGATGCGGTCGGCAACGTCGCCGGGCGCTACGAAGGCGCGCGCCCGGGGCTGCCTGCGCTGATCATCGGCTCGCATCTCGACAGCGTGGTCGATGCCGGCCGCTTCGACGGCCCGCTCGGCATCGTGTGCGGCATCGTCGCGGTCGAGGCGCTGGCGCGCGAAGGCCCGCGCCTGCCTTTCGCGGTCGAGGTGGTTGCGTTCGGCGACGAGGAGAACGTGCGCTTCCCGACCAACCTCTCGACCTCCTATGCGCTCGCCGGCCGCTATGATCCGCTCTGGCTCGAGGCGCGCGATGCCGAGGGCGTGCGCCTGCGCGACGCGCTCGCGGCCTTCGGCGGCGATTCCGACGAAATTCCGGCACTCGCACGGCGGCCGGATGAGGTCGTCGGTTATCTCGAGGTCCATATCGAGCAGGGCCCGCTGCTCGAGACGAAGGATCTGCCGGTCGGCGTCGTGACCGCGATCAACGGCATCACCCGTGCCCGCGCCCGGGTCACCGGCGAGGCGGGCCATGCCGGCACCGTGCCGATGGCGATGCGCCACGACGCGCTCGCCGCCGCGGCCGAGATGATCGTCGCGGTCGAGCGCATCGGGCGCAGGCGCGAGGACACGGTCGCGACGGTCGGGGTCGCGCAGGTGCGGCCGGGCGCCGTCAACGTGATTGCCGGCGAGGTCGCGTTCACGCTCGACGCCCGCGCGCCCGAGGATGGCGTGCGCAAGGCGATGGTGGCGGAGATCGAAGGCGAGCTTCGCACAATCGCCGTGCGGCGCGGCGTCTCGCTGTCGATCGAGCCGTTCATGGACTCGCCCGCGACCGCCATGGACCCGTGGCTGACGAGGGCCATGGAGGAGGGTGCGGCAACCTTAGGAGTCACACCGCTTCGCCTGCCCTCCGGCGCGGGTCACGACGCGGTCGCGATGGCGACGCTGTGCCCCGCCGCCATGCTGTTCGTGCGCTGCAAGGGCGGCATCAGCCACAACCCGGCGGAATCGATCACCGAAGCGGACGCCGATGTCGCGGTCCGGGTGCTGATCGGGGCGGTGCGCCGGCTGGCGTCCTAACCCGAGGAAGCCGGGGCAGTCGACACCGGACAGCGGCGAAGCTCCCACGATTTCTCATACACCGTGCGCCGCATGCGGTTGATGCTGCCCAGCGGGCGATGCTCGACCAGCCCATGCCAAGGCGAGAACTCGAGCCGTTCGCAAGCTTCCTCCCGGGCGTTGATGTCCTGCGGCCGAATGGTGATCATGGCGACCTTCTCGAAGGGATACTTTTTCTCGTCCCAGAACGTGCAGGCATTCTCGATGTCGTCGTCTATATTCAGGTTCGCGTCGATGGGCCGCCTCTGCACTTCGAAGTAGAACACGATGTCGTCGCCGCCGGTGACGGCCAGGCGTTTGTTCAACGCCGCCCGGAGGTAGTCCTTCTCGGCGATTGCGTCGCCGAGCTCGCCCTCCACGGGCGCGGCCGGGTTGGCACTAAACTTCGCTACATGACCTTCGCCGAATAGGAACGGCGCCGCCGTAAAATAGCGGTTGTCGAGGGGGCTGAGGGGCGGGGCCGCGAATGCGTCCGGAAGCGATAAGCTTTTGATGCGATCGATGATTTTTTTCGTCACCTCCGCGCGCGTGCGAACCTTCTCGTTCGTGCTGGCGAGCCGGCCAAAGAACCGGCGCGGGTCCTCCTTGTCCTCGGCAACAACCCGGCTGAGCACCTCGTAATCCTCGACATTGGCGAAGGCGAAGACCGGTTGGTTGATCATCAGGAAGTCCTGCGTGTCCTCGCCGTCGTCTGGCACCAGGCGTTTCCCGCCGACGCCGTGGAGCTTCACCGCCATGCCGCGACTGCCGTGCCCTCGCTTCCCAGATTGCGGGGGATCCTCCGGCGAGTCGGGCGTGACGAGAGGTGCGGCATTGGAGAAGCGGATGTCGGCGCGGTATTGTCGGCCGGGCTGAGCGAACAGCCCGACGCGGTACTTCTCCCCGAGTTTTTCCATCACGGTGAACGTGGCCTCGACGCATCCGTGAGCCTTCGGGTGAACGCCGCGAAGAAACGGCGGCTTATTGCCGTAGCGGAAACGGAGCTGCGCCTCCGTCGCCTTCACGATCGAAGCGATTTGTTCCGCTTCCTCGGAAGCAACGTTTTCGAGTTGGGTCGAAGCCGATGATGTGCCGGTAGCCATGGTCGCTCTCCCCTCAGGCCATGCCGAAGCTCGACAGGAACGCGCCCGAGAGGCGGTGGGCCGGAAGCCGCGATCGGGCAAATGACTTCAGGAGTTGTACCGAGCGTACGGCCTTAACATAGGTTGATCAAGCGCATCGATCGCGCTTGCCCGAGATCGTCGGCTCGGCGGCGCTCCTCACCACCCGATGAACCGCGCGAACTCGCGCGCGGGCACGCGCTCCGTGCGCAGCCGGTTCTCCGGCGCGCTCGTGTCCTCGTAGCCGATCGACATCCCGCAGACCACGACCTCATCCGGCGGGATCGGCAGGTGCAGGCGCACGATCTCGTGCATCGGCGCGAACGCGGCCTGGGCGCAGCTGTGCAGGCCGTGGCCGCGCAGCGCCGTCATGACGTTGCCGAGGAAGATGCCGTAGTCGAGCCAGCTGCCGATCTCGAGGCGGCGCTCGATGGTGAAGATCAGCCCGACCGGCGCTTCGAAGAAGAGGAAATTTCGGGCGTGCTGCGCCTGCATTCGCGCGGTCTCGCCGCGCGCGATGCCGAGCAGCCCGTAGAGGTCCCAGCCGACCTTGCGGCGGCGCGAGAGGTAGGGCTCGAAAAACCGGTCGGGATAGTACTTGTACTCCGATGCGTGCTGCGAGCCTTCCATGAAGGCCCGCACGAGATCGGCCGACAGGCGCTCCTTGACGTCGCCCGCAAGAACATAGGCGCGCCAGGGCTGCATGTTGGTGCCGCTCGGCGCTCGCGCCGCGACGTCGAGGATTTGCTCGATCAACTCGCGCGGAACCGGCGTCGGCAGGAAGGCGCGCACCGAGCGGCGGCTTGCGATCGCCGCCTCGACGATCTCGGCCGGGGTGGATTGGTCGGGCACGGCTTCTCCGAAAAGCGTCGGCTTGAAGGCTCGCGGGCAAACCCGCAAGCTGCGGCCGGGGAGTCTTATGCGCATCGCGGTTCTGGGTGGAGGGCCCGCCGGGCTCTATTTCGCCTATCTATGGAAGCGGCGGCACCCCGCCGACGCGGTCGCGGTGTTCGAGCAGAACCCGCCCGACGCGACCTTCGGCTTCGGGGTCGTGTTTTCCGACCGCGCCCTCGACTTCCTGCGTGCCGACGACCCGGAGACCGCCGATCTCGTCACGCCGCGCATGGAGGCCTGGGCCGACATCGCGCTCGTCCATCGCGGCGAGCGCGTTGCGATTGATGGCGTCGGTTTTTCGGCGCTCGGCCGGCTTCAGCTGCTGCTGCTCCTGCAGCAGCAGGCGCGCTCGGCCGGCGTGGGGCTGCGCTACGATATGCCGGTGCGCTCGATCGAGGAACTCGGCGACGCCGACCTGATCGTCGGCGCCGACGGCGTGAACTCGCTTGTCCGCCGCAGCTTCGAGGGCGATTTCGGCACGTCCGTTTCGTACCTCGCCAACAAGTTTGTCTGGTTCGGGACGACCAAGCGCTTCGAGACGCTCACGCAAACCTTCGTCCAATGCGAGCTCGGCACCTTCAACGCCCATCACTACCGCTACCAGCCCGCGATGAGCACCTTCATCGTCGAATGCGACCGCGGGACTTGGCTACGCGCCGGCTTCGACCGGATGGAGCCCGAGGCGGCGAAGGCGGTGTGCGAGCGCGTCTTCGCCGAGGCGCTCGACGGCCATCCGCTCGTCTCGAACCGCTCGGTGTGGCGGAACTTCCCGTGGATCGCCAACCAACGCTGGTCGTTCGGCAACAAGGTGCTCGTCGGCGACGCGCTGCACACCGCCCATTTCTCGATCGGCTCCGGCACGCGCCTCGCGCTCGAGGACGCGATCGCGCTCGCAAAGGCGCTCGGGGCCGAGACGGGCGACATCGCCGCGGGGCTCGCCCGCTACGAGGCGGAGCGGCGGCCGGTCGTGGACAAGCTCGTCGCCGCCTCGAAGACGAGCGCCGCCTGGTACGAGCGCTTCCCCGAGCACATGCGGCTCGCGCCGCCCGACTTCGGCATGAGCTACATTACGCGTTCGGGCCGTGTCGACCTGGAGCGCCTGCGCACCATGGCGCCGCGCTTCATGGCGCGCTACGAGACGCGCTGAAGCGGAGCTGACAGCTAGCTCAAGTCCCCGCCACCCGCACCACGAGCTTGCCGAAATTCCTGCCCTTGAGCAGGCCCATGAATGCCTGCGGCGCGTTCTCCAGCCCTTCGACCACGTCCTCGCGGTACTTGATCCTGCCCTCGCGTAGCCATTGGCCGACCTCGGTCGCGAACTCGCGCGCCTGCGCCGCGAAATCCCACACGATGAAGCCGCGGATGGTGAGGCGCTTGGTCAGAACCGCCCGGAAGAGCTGCGGCGTGCGGTCGGGGCCGGGCGGCAGCTCGGTCATGTTGTAGTTGGCGATGAGCCCGCAGACAGGCACGCGCGCGAAGTCGTTGAGGAGCGGGAACACCGCATCCCATACCGCCCCGCCGACATTCTCGAAATAGATGTCGATGCCGTTCGGACAGGCTGCCTTGAGCTTTTCCGGAAACCCCGGCGCGCGATGGTCGACCGCGGCATCGAAGCCGAACTCTTGCGTAAGCGCCCGGCACTTGTCGGGCCCGCCGGCGATGCCCACCGCGCGACAGCCCTTCATCTTGGCGATCTGGCCGACGAGCGAGCCGACCGGGCCGGTCGCCGCCGCGACCGCGACCGTCTCGCCCGGTTTCGGCTGGCCGATGTTGAGGAGCCCTGTGTACGCCGTCATGCCGGGCATGCCGAGGACCCCGAGATGGGTCGACAGCGGCGCGGCGTTGGGGTCCAGCTTGCGCAGTTCCTTGCCCTCCATCACGGCGTATTCCTGCCAGCCGCCCATGCCGAGGACGAGGTCGCCGGGAGCGAATTTCGGGTCGTTCGAGCGCTCGACCTCGGCGACGGTGCCGCCAGTCATGACCTCGCCGATGCCGACCGGCTTGGCGTAGGATTTAGCATCGCTCATGCGTCCGCGCATATAAGGGTCGAGCGAGAGCCACAGCGTCCGCGCCAGCACCTGGCCGGGGCCAGGCTCCGGGACGGCGGCACTCTCCAGGCGGAAGTCGCTGTCCTTCGGCTCCCCGACAGGACGAGACGCGAGTACGACGCGACGGTTCTGCTGAGTCACGGACGATCTCCCGAAATTATGCACTGTCATTCCGGGCTCGCGAAGCGAGAGCCCGGAACCATAACCACGAACCTTTCCGATCGTGCTGGAACGTCGTGCGCAATCGGCACCGCAGGTGTTTATGGGTTCCGGGCTCGACGCTTCGCGCCGCCCCGGAATGACAGTCACGCCACCTCGAACAGGCCGGCGGCGCCCATGCCGCCGCCGACGCACATCGTGCAGACGACGTACTTGGCGCCGCGGCGCTTGCCCTCGATCAGGGCGTGGCCGACCATGCGGGCGCCGCTCATGCCGTAGGGATGGCCGATCGAGACTGCGCCGCCGTCGACGTTGAGCTTGTCGTTGGGGATGCCGAGCTTGTCGCGGCAGTAGATCACCTGCACGGCGAAGGCCTCGTTCAGCTCCCACAGGTCGATGTCGTCCATGGTCAGGCCGTGGCGCTCGAGGAGCCGCGGCACGGCGTAGACCGGGCCGATACCCATCTCGTCGGGCTCGCAGCCTGCAACGCTGAGTCCGCGGAAGATGCCGAGCGGATTGAGCCCGCGCTTCTCGGCGAGCTTGCCGTTCATCACGACGCAGGCCGAGGCGCCATCGGAGAGCTGGCTCGCATTGCCGGCGGTGATCGAGGCGCCGGGCCCGCGCACCGGCTCGAGCTTGGCCAACCCCTCGGGCGAGGTGTCCGGCCGGTTGCCCTCGTCGCGATCGAGGGCAACCGCCTGCTCCTTGATCTCGCCGGTCGCCTTGTCCTGCACGAGCTTGGTCGTCGGCAGCGGCACGATCTCGTCGTCGAAGCGCCCGGCCTGCTGGGCCGCGGCGGTGCGCAGCTGGCTCTGCAGCGCATAGCCGTCCTGGGTCTCGCGCGAGATGCCGTAGCGCTTCGCCACCACCTCGGCGGTGTCGATCATCGGCAGGTAGATCTCGGGCTTCTTCTCGTCGAGCCACTCGTCGTGCAGCCGGTATTTGTTCTTGTGATCGTTCTGCACGAGGCTGATCGACTCGAGCCCGCCCGCGACCATTACCGGCACGTTATCAACGATGACGCGCTGCGCCGCCATGGCGATGGTCTGCATGCCGGATGAGCAGAAGCGGTTGACGGTCGCGCCGCCGGCCGTGACCGGGAGCCCGGCGCGGAGCGCGGCCTGGCGGGCGATGTTCTCACCCGTGGCGCCCTCGGGCATGGCGCAGCCGAGCAGCACGTCCTCGACCTCGCCCGGATCGATCTTCGCCCGCTCGACCGCGTTCCTGATGGCGTGGCCGGCGAGCGTCGCGCCGTGCGTGTTGTTGAAGGCGCCGCGGTAGGCCTTGCCGATCGGCGTGCGCGCGGTCGAGACGATGACGGCTTCGGTCATGACGGTGGTCCTTGCTCTGCGAGAGACCTATGCGGCTCTATCCGGCGCGGCAAGCGCTATACCTCCAGCCATTCCTTGCGCACGCCGGCATTGGCCCGCAGGCCGGCGGGCGTGCCTTCGAAGACGATGCGGCCGTGGCCCATGACGTAGAGGCGCTTGGAGATCTCGAGCGCGATGGTCAGCTTCTGCTCGACGAGGAGGATTGCGACGCCGCGCTCCGCGATCCGGCGCAGGAGCCCGCCGACGCGCTCGACCATCTGCGGCGAGAGCCCCTCGGTCGGCTCGTCGACCATGATCAGGTCGGGGTCGCCCATGAGCGTGCGGCAGATGGTGAGCATCTGCTGCTCTCCCCCGGAGAGCACGCCGCCGGGCGTGTCGACCCGCTCGGCCAATCGGGGAAAGAGCTCGAACATGTCCTCCATGGTCCAGCGCCCGCTCCGGCCCGCGCGCTTCTCGCCGAGGATCAGGTTCTGGCGCACGGTGAGGCCGGGGAAGATGGCGCGCTCCTCGGGCACGTAGCCGAGGCCGAGATGGGCGATCTCGTGCGGCTCGAGGCCGGCGATCTCGCGCCCGCGGAAGCGCACCGAGCCGTGCGGCCTGACCTGCCCCATGATGGTCTTGATGGTGGTCGAGCGCCCGACGCCGTTGCGGCCGAGAAGGCTCACGATCTCGCCCTCGCCGACCGCGAAGGTGACCCCGTGCAGGATGTGGCTCTTGCCGTAATAGGCGTGGAGGTCGGCGACCTCGAGCATGGCGCTCATGCCGGCACCGTGCCGAGATAGGCTTCCTGCACGGCGCGGTTGGCGCGGATCTTCTCCGGTGCGTCGCTCGCGATGATCTCGCCATAGACCAGCACCGAGATGCGGTCGGCGAGGCCGAACACCACGGCCATATCGTGCTCGACGATGAGGAGCGTGCGGCCCTCGCTCACGCGTCGGATGAGCTCGACCGCGTGCTCGGTCTCGCTGTGGCTCATGCCCGCCGTCGGCTCGTCGAGGAGGATGATCTCAGGCTCGCCGGCGATGGCAAGCCCGATCTCGAGCGCGCGCTGCTCGGCATAGGCGAGGAGGCCGGCCGGCACGTCCCGCCGTGCCGCGAGGCCGATGCGCTCGAGCACCGCTTGCGCGCGCTCATTCACGTCGGGCATGCGGTCGATGAGGCGAAGGAAGGAATAGCCGTGCCCGAGCGACCACAGGACCGCGCAGCGCAAATTCTCGTAGACCGACATGCGCGGGAAGATGTTGGTGATCTGGAAGCTGCGGGCGAGCTTGCGGCGGTAGATCTCGAACGGGGCGAGCCCCGTCACGTCTTCGCCGTTGAGCCGCACCGCGCCGGAGCTGAGGGGGAAACGGCCGGTGATCAGGTGGAACAGGGTCGATTTGCCGGCGCCATTCGGGCCGATCAGGGCGTGGCGCTCGCCTCGTCCGACGCTCATGTCCACGCCGCGGATGATCGCGGTCGCGCCGAAGCTCTTGTGCACGGCCTGGAGCTCGAGCGCCGACGCGGTCATGCGCGCGCCACCTCGAGCGTCTCGCCCCAGCGCGCCGCGACGCGGGGCGCGACCGCGCGCAGGCCGAGGAGGCCAGCCCCGACGAGGAGGAAGCTGACGATCCAGGCCGTCGCGCTCTTCGCGTCGAAAGCGACGCCGAAAAGCTTCATGGCCGGACCCAGTTCCGGGCGGATGGCCAAGCGGTAGTTGATCTCGACCAGCGCGATCAGGCCAGCGGCCAAGAGCAGCGCCGGCACGAGTGCGAGCGCGTAGGCCGCGGCGAGCCGGTGGAGGAGCCCGGCCCGGGCGATCGGGCCATGCATCAGGACGAGCCCGATGAGGCCGTTCGGCGCAAACAGCGTCACAAGCACGAAGAACAGGCCGAGATAGAGGAGCCAGGCCTGGGTGTAGTCGCTGAGCGCGACCTGCAGGAAGGTGACGAGGACCGCGCCGAGTATCGGCCCGAGGAACGAGCCGATGCCGCCGATATAGGCCATTAGCAGCACCAGGGCCGAGCGCTCGGCGCCGAGGCTGTTGATCGCCATGAGCTCGTAATTGACAGCGAACAGCCCGCCGGCGACGCCCGCGAAGAAGCTCGAGCCCGCGAAGGCGATGAGCCGGATACGGGACGGGTCGTAACCGAGGAACTGCACGCGCTCGGGGTTATCGCGCACCGCATTGCAGAGCCGCCCGACCGGCGTGCGGGTGAAGGCGCGCATCAGCGCGAGGCTGACCAGCATCCACACCGCGACAAGGTAATAGACATGCAGCTGCGAGCCGAAGGTGATGCCGAACAGCTCCGGCCCGGAGGTGCGATTGCCGGAGATGCCCTCCTCGCCGCCGAAGAGATGGTCGAAGATCAGCGCCAGGGCGACGACCAATTCCATCAGCCCGAGTGTGATCATGGCAAACGCCGTGCCGGCCCGCCGGGTCGAAAGGTAGCCGAAGAGGAGCCCGAACACGAGCCCGCCGAGCCCGCCGACCAGCGGCAGCAAGGCGACCGGCAGCAGCAGTCCCGCCGCGATGAACCGCAGCACATGGACCGCCGCGTAGCCGCCGAGCCCGAAATAGATGGCATGCCCGAAGGACAGCATTCCGGTCTCGCCGAGCAGCATGTTGTAGGCGACCGCGAAGACGATCGCGATGCCCATCTCGATGAGGAGCGTGCGGCCGAAGCTCGTCGTCATGAGCTGCGGCAGGGCGAGGATGATGAGGACCGCGAGCGCCCAGGGCACGGCGGCGCGCAGCCAGACCGGCGCGCGTGTCCGCGCCGCGCGCGTTTTCAGCGCGACCTCGCTCATGTCTCGCGCGTCCCCATCAGGCCGCGCGGGCGCATGATCAGCATCAGGACGAGCATGAAGTAGGGAAGGACCGGGGCGAGCTGGGCAAGCTTGATCCGCCAGAGGTCGTAGAAGGTGTCGGCGCGGGTGACCGTCACGCCGAAGCGGGCAAGCAGGTCGATGAGCGAGAAGTCGATCGCCACCGCGAAGGTCTGCACGATGCCGATGAGGAGCGAGGCGACGAAGGCGCCCGTGAGCGATCCGAGCCCGCCGACCACGATGACCACGAAGACGATCGGCCCAAGCGTCCGCGCCATGGTCGGCGAGGTCACCAGCGCGAAGCCGCCGATCACGCCGGCAAGGCCGGCGAGCGCGCTGCCGACCCCGAAGACGAGCATGAACACGCGCGGCACGTTGTGGCCGAGCGCCGCGACCATGTCGGGATGGGTCAGCGCCGCCTGGATGATGAGACCGATGCGGGTCTTGGTGAGCACGAGCCCGAGGAGGCCGAACATGCCGATCGAGATCAGCACCATGAAAACCTTGTAGGCCGGGTAGGTGGTGCCGAAGAGCGTGAAGGCGGCAAAATCGAGGGAGGACGGCACCGTATAGGGCACCGGTGCGCGGCCCCAGATCAGCTGCACCACCTCCTCGATCAGGAGCGCCAGGCCGAAGGTGAAGAGCAGCTCGGCGACGTGGCCGAAGCGGTGCACGGTGCGCAGGCCCCAGCGCTCGATCGCCGCACCGAGGAGCCCGACGATCAGCGGCGCGAGCACCAATCCCGGCCAAAAGCCGGTGTAGCGGCCGATCTGGTAGGCGAGATACGCCCCCAGCATGAACAGGCTCGCATGCGCGAAGTTGAGCACGCCCATCATGCTGAAGATAAGCGTCAAGCCGCTCGACAGCATGAACAGGAGGAGCCCGTAGAGCACCCCGTTCAGGAGGGAGAAGACGACGAGTTCCACCTTACCTCTCCCGCAAAGCGGGAGAGGTCGAGTCGCCGGAGGCGACCGGGCGAGGGCACCCCGGCCCGGACTCTCCCCTCACCCCAGCCCTCTCCCGCAAGCGGGAGAGGGAGGTCACGCGCTCGGCCGCTTCATCTTGCAGGTCGTGGGGGTCTCGGTGTCCTTGGCCTCGATGCGCCCGTCGGTCTTGAAGCCGAGGCCGGTGTTCTCGACGTCGCGCTTCATGCCGGCCGACATGGTCGAGACGAAGAGCGGCTGGATGAGCTGGTGGTTGTCGGCCCTCATGTAGACCTCGCCCGTTGGGGTCTGGTGCTTCATGCCCTCGAGCGCGATGCCAACCTTCACGGGATCGGCCGACTTCGCCTGCTCGAACGCCTTTACGAGCATTTCCATGAGGTTGCGGGTGCGCAGGAAGTAGAAGTCCTCATTGTACTTCTTCTTGTACGCGTCGAGCTCCTCGTCGAGCGCTGCCGCCTCGACGTTCGAATGCCACTCGGTGATCTGCTTGACGCGGTCCTTGCCGGCCTGTCCGATCGCCGCGGGGGTCGAGAGGCCGCCGGCGTAATAGGTGTACCAGTCGACATTGAGCCCTGCGTCCTTCGCCGCCTTGACCAGGAGCGAGAGGTCGTTGCCCCAGTTCCCGGTGATGACCGAGTCGGCGCCCGAGGCCTTGATCTTGGCGACGTAGGGCGAGAAGTCCTGCACCTTGCCGAGCGGATGGAGCTCGTCGCCGACGATCTGCACGTCGGCGCGCTTCTGCTTCATCATGGCTTGCGCCGCGGCCGCGACCGCCTTGCCGAAGGAATAGTCCTGGTTGATCAAATAGACCTTCTTGATGCCCTGCTGCTTCGCCATGTAGTTGGTCAGCGCCTCCATCTTCATGTCGGCGTCGGCATCGAAGCGGAAGTGCCAGAACGAGCATTTGTCGTTGGTGAGCGCCGGATCGACCGCGGCATAATTGAGGAACAGCACGGCTTTCGCCGGCTCGCGCTCGTTGTGCTTGGAGAGCGTGTCGACGATCGCATGGGCGACGTTCGAGCCGTTACCCTGCAGCACGAAGCGAATGCCGTCGTCGATCACCTTCTTCAGGGCGATCTGCGTGTCCTGCGGGTTCGCCTTCGAGTCGAGCGGCACCAATTCCAGCTTCTTGCCGAGCACGCCGCCCTTGGCGTTGATGCGGTCCATCGCGAACTGGAAGTGATGGACGCCCAATTCGCCGACATTGGCGAAAGCCCCGGAGAGCGGGTCGATATAGCCGATCTTGATCGAATCCTGCGCCGCGGCAGGGAGCGCGGCGAGGGTCAAGGCGACGCCGAGAAGCGCCCGACGGATTATTGGCATGTTTCCTCTCCCGATCGCGCGATTGTCCCGGCAAGCCCGGTTTCGCGTTCCTGGGCAAGGTCACTTCGCGTTGCGTCACCGTCAAGGAGATTTTCAGGCCGGGACTGCTGCCGTGCTATGAGCCGCCGCCGAGCATGGAGGCGGGAATGCGCGTATTCGCGAGCGCGGTGGAGTTGGCGGCCGCGGCCGGAAGCGAGCTCGGCGTCAGCCGCTGGGTCGAGGTCACGCAGGAACGCATCGACCAATTCGCGCAGGCGACCGGCGACCGGCAGTGGATCCATGTCGATCCCGAGCGGGCCCGGCGCGAGTCGCCCTACGGAACCACGGTCGCGCATGGCTACCTCACGCTCTCGATGTTGCCGGTGTTCATCTACGACGTGATCCGGCTCGAGGCCGTGCGCCAAAGCGTGAATTACGGCTCGAATCGGGTCCGCTTCCCCGCTCCCGTCCGGGCAGGCTCGCGCCTGCGCGGCCGCATCCGCCTTGCCGCGGCCGAGCCGATGGAAGGGGGAGGCCTGCGCGCCACGCTCCGCACCACGGTCGAGCTCGAAGGCTCTGACCGGCCCGCCTGCGTCGCGGAGACCATGGCGATTCACTATTGGTGAGCGCGCCTGCTCTCCCGGACGGCTGTTGGACGCCCCGGTTGCCCGGCCAACACCCGTCGTGTAAGGGGTGCGGTTCATCCAGGGCTGTCCAAAGCGGAATGCGACCGGGGGCAGGGCCATGCGCCCGGCGAATGTCGCGCCGCGATTTTCAGAGAATGTGCGGAGCGCGGCGCAGATGTCGTCCACTTTCGAGACCGTCGCCAATATCATCTCCGAGACCGCGGACATCCCGCGCGAGCAGATCACCCCCGAAAGTCACGCCATCGACGATCTCGGCATCGACTCGCTCGCCTTCCTCGACATCGCCTTCGCGATCGACAAGGCCTTCGGCATCAAGCTGCCGCTCGAGCAGTGGACCCAGGAGGTGAACGAGGGGAAGGTGCCGGCCGAGGAGTATTTCGTGCTGAAGAACCTGACCGCGCGCATCGACGCGCTCGTCGCCGCCAAGAACACTTGAGGGGAGGCGAATGGCGAATGGCGAGTAGCGAATAGATTTCGAGCGCCCACTGCATCGCCATTTGCCACCCGCCACTCGCCCTCACGGCATGCGCCTCGAATATTTCGAAATGATCGACCGGGTGGCGTCCTTCGACCGGGCCGCGAAGCGCATCGAGGCCCGCTCGGTCGTGCCCGACGTGAGTCCGATATTTGAGGGGCATTTCCCCGGCCATCCGCTCATGCCGGGAGTGCTCCTGACCGAGACCATGGCGCAGGCCTCGGGCTATCTGGTGCTCGGGCTCATGGCTTTCTCGCACATGCCTTTCCTCATGGCCGTCGACAAGGCGCGCTTCCGCACCTTCGTCGGCCCGGGCGCCGAGCTCGTGATCACGGCCGAGCTCGAGCATGAGGGCTCCGGCTACGCCGTCACCAAGGCTGCGATCGCGGTCGGGGGCAAGCGCATCTGCGACGCGTCCCTGCGCTTCAAGACCATGCCCTTCCCTGAAGGAATGGCCGAGGCGATGCGCGGTCAGGCGCGGCGCATCGGGCTCCCGGTGGAGGCCGCGTGATGGCGCGCGAGGTCGTGGTCACCGGGCTCGGCATCGTGTCGAGCGTCGGCGAGACGGTTGAGGCGCATCTTTCGGCGCTCGAGCCGGGCTTCGTCCCGAACGTCGATACGACGACCTTCGCCCCCTACCCCGTCCACCCGGCGGTTCATCTCGACTGGGACAAGCAGATCCCGAAGAAATCCGACCAGCGCCAGATGGAGCCCTGGCAGCGATTGGGCGTCTACTCCGCCGGGCTCGCGCTCGAATCGGCCGGCGTCAAGGCCGACGCGGCGCTCAAAGCCCGCATGCACCTCATTGTTGCGGCCGGCGGCGGCGAGCGCGACTACGCCGTCGATGGGCAGATCCTGACCGGCCTGCGCTCGGCCGCGAACCACGGCGTGTTCCTCAACGAGCGGCTGATGAGCGATCTTCGCCCGACGCTGTTCCTTGCCCAGCTCTCGAATCTTCTCGCCGGCAACATCTCGATCGTGCACGGCGTCACGGGCGCGTCCCGCACCTTCATGGGCGAGGAGAGCGCGGGCGTCGACGCCATCCGGATCGCACACGCCCGGATCGCCGCCGGACAGGCCGAGTTCTTCCTGGTCGGCGGCTCCTACAATGGCGAACGCGCCGACGCGCATCTCATCTATGAGATGGGCGGCTTCTATTGGAAGAAGGCCTTCCGCAGCGTCTGGGAGCGTCCCGCCGGGGGCGGCGGGCTAATCCCGGGATCGGCCGGCGCCTTCATGGTCCTGGAATCGCGCGAGCACGCCGAGGCGCGCGGGGTAAACCCCATTGCCGCCATCGCCGGCGTGAGCGCGGAACGCACGCGGCGCGAGCCGGGCGCGCTCCGCGCCTCGCTCGAGGCGCAGTGGCGGGCGCTCGGCGCCTCTCGCCAGGCGGTGGTGCTCTCCGGAGCGACCGGCGTCGCGCAGCCGACCGCGGAGGAGAAGGCGGCGCTACACGAGGTCGCGCCCGGGGCGACGATCCATCCGCTCGGCGATATCATCGGCCATTCGCTCGAGGCACAGGCGCCGGTCGGGGCGATCGTCGCCGCGGCGCTGATCGCAAAGGGCGCGCCGGAGGTGGTCGTGACCGCGGTCGGGCATTGGCGCGGGGACGGCCTCATCCGCCTGACCCCGGCGGCATGAGGATAAGGAATGGCGCTGAAGGACCGGCAAGGACGCCCGCTCGTCGCGGTGACCGGCATGGGCGTCGTCACCTCGCTCGGGCAAGGCCGCGAGGACAACTGGGCGGCACTGACCTCCGGGCGCTCGGGGATCCATGCCATCGGCCGCTTCCCGACCGAGGGGTTGCGGACGAAGATTGCCGGGACGGTCGACTTCATCGAAGTCCAGCCCTTCTGCGCGCCCATGCTGTCCGAGCGCCTCGCCATGCTCGCGGCCGAGGAGGCGGTTGCCCAGTCGGGGGCGGGGACGAAGGGCGACTTTCCGGGCGCGCTGTTCATCGCCGTGCCGCCGGTCGAAATCGAGTGGCCGCAGCGCGAGGCGCTCGCCGAGGCGTCGGGCCAGAACGAAGGCGTGACCTATCCGGACCTCCTCAAGGCCGCGGCCACCGGGCGCTTCAAGCCCTGGCACGACCTCTTCCTGTTCGGAACGGTCGCAGACCGCATCGCCAACCGCTTCGGCACCAAGGGCTCGCCGATCTCGCTCTCGACCGCCTGCTCCTCCGGCGCAACCGCGATCCAGCTCGGGGTCGAGGCGATCCGCCGCGGCGAGACGAAAGCCGCGCTGTGCATCGGCACCGACGGCTCGGTCCATGCCGAGGCGCTGATCCGCTTCTCGCTGCTCTCGGCGCTGTCGACCCAGAACGAGCCGCCGGAAGGCGCTGCGAAGCCCTTCTCCAAGAACCGCGACGGCTTCGTCATGGGCGAAGGCGGCGCGGCGCTCGTGCTCGAGGACGCCGAAGCCGCAAGAGCGCGCGGCGCGACGATCCTCGGCTACGTGCTCGGCTGCGGCGAGCGCGGCGACGGCTTCCACCGCACCCGGTCGAGCCCCGACGGGGCGCCGATCGTCGCGTCGATCCGCGAGGCGATCGAGGATGCGGGGCTCACTCCCGACGACGTCGACTACGTCAACGCTCACGGTACCGGCACGCCCGAGAACGACAAGATGGAGTCGATGGGCTGCATGGCGGTGATCGGCGAACGCATGAAACAGGTGCCGATCTCCTCGAACAAATCGATGATCGGGCACACGCTGACGGCCGCCGGCGCGGTCGAGGCCGTGATGTCGCTCCTCACCATCCAGCACGGGCGCATCCCGCCGACCCTCAATTACCGCGTCCCCGACCCAGCGATCCCGCTCGATGTGGTGCCGAACGAGGCGCGCGACGCCACGGTCGGCATCGCGCTCTCGAATTCCTTCGGCTTCGGCGGCCAGAACACCTGCTTGGTCCTCGGGGCGGAACCCAAGGGTCTCGCCGCTTGAGCCGCCGCGTCCTCGTCACCGGCGGCGGCAAGGGCCTCGGCGCCGCGATCGTGCGGGCGCTTGCCGCGGCGGAATTCGACGTGGACTTCACCTACCGCGCCTCGGCCGACGCCGCCCTTGCGCTGTTGGACGAGCTCAAGGCCGCACAGCCGGCGCGGCGCTTCAACGCGCATTCGGTCGATCTTTCCGAGAAGGGCTCGCTCGACATCTTCTGCGAGGCGATCGAGAAGGAAAGCTTCTTCGGCTTGGTCCATAACGCCGGCCAGCCCTACGACGCGCTAGCCGCCATGATGGCGCAGGACAAGGCCGAGGCCACGATGCAGGTGAACTTCTGGTCGATGGCGCGGCTCGCCAAGACCGTGCTGCGCGGCATGATCCGGGCCCGCGCCGGGCGCATCGTCGCGATCGGCTCGGTCGCGGCGCTGCAGGGCAATCCCGGCAATGCCGCCTACGCGGCTTCGAAGGGCGCGCTCCTCTCCTATTGCCGCACACTCGCGATCGAGACGGCGAAGCGCGGCATCACGGTCAACACGATCGCCCCCGGCTTCGTCGACACCGACATGATGGCGGCTTACGCCGATTACCGCGCCGGCATGGAGAAGCAGATTCCGGCCGGCCGGTTCGCTACGCCCGAGGAGGTCGCGGGCGTCGTTGCCTTCCTGATGAGCCCGCCCGCCGCCTACATCACCGGGGCGGTGCTGCCGATCGACGGTGGCCTCACCGCGATGATCGGGGTGCATCGGTAACGATGCGCGCGCTTCAGCTCTTCGGCGACCGCGACCTTCGCCTGACCGAGATCGAGGCCCCGCCGCCGCCCGGCGAGGCCGAGGTGCAGGTGCGGGTGCGGGCGATTGGGCTCAATTATCTCGACGTCTGGGGCTTTCGCGGTATGGCCTTCGCCAAGCGCAAGATGCCGCAGGTGGTCGGTGTCGAGGCCTCGGGCGAGGTGGCGGCGGTCGGGCCCGGCGTCACGCGCTTCAAGGCGGGCGACCCCGTGGTGATGTACGGCGCCGAGACCTGCGGCCATTGCCGCGCCTGCCGCGAGGGCCGCGACAATTTATGCGAGAATGTCGGCGGCATCCTCGGCTTTCACCTCGACGGCTTCGCCCGCGAGCTGATCAACCGGCCGGAGCGGCTGACCGTCGCGGTTCCGCCGGGCGTCTCGTTCGAGGACGCGGCCTGCGCTCCGATCGGCTTCGGCACCGTGCAGCACATGCTGTTCGACAACGCGAAGCTCGAGCCGGGCGAGTCGATCCTCGTCCACGCCGGCGGCTCGGGCATCGGCACGGCAGCGATCAAGATGGCGAAGGCGATCGGCTGCACCGTCTTCACGACGGTCGGCGACGACGACAAGGCCGAGAAGGCGAAGGCTCTCGGCGCCGACCACGTCATCAACTACCGCAGCGAGCGCTTCGAGGGCGAGGTGAGGCGACTTACCCGGCGCAAGGGCGTGGACGTGGTGTTCGAGCATGTCGGCGCCGACACTTGGAACGGCTCGCTCCTGTGCCTGAAGCGCGGGGGGCGGCTCGTCACCTGCGGCTCGACCTCGGGCGTCTCTGCGACCATGAACCTGATGCAGCTCTTTCAGCAGCAATATCGGATCTTCGGCTCTTTCGGCTGCTCGATGGGGAATATCCGCGACTCGCTCGCCAAGATGGCGGAGGGCCTCACCCCGGTGATCGACTCGGTCTTTCCCCTCGACGAATTCGCCAAAGGCCTCGAGAAGCTCGAGAGCCGCAAGGCGTTCGGGAAGGTGATCGTCACGTTCTGACCGGGCTTCGCTCAGAGCGCGACGCGGAAGCGCTCGCCCCAGATGCCGAGGTTGACGAGACGCCACAGCGCGAAGTCCATCGGCCGTCGTCCTTCGAGCATCGCCGCCGCCATCGCCCACGTCGCCTCCGCGTTGAGTAGCCCGGGAAAGCGCCTGAGCGTCGCCTCGACGCCGTCGCGCATCTCGTCCTTCAGCGGGCCAGCGAACCAGGCGCTCTCCGGCGTCGCGAAGCCGAGCTTGTCGCGGCGCTCGAGCACCGGCGCGGGCAGCACGCCCTGCATGGCGCGGCGCAGCAAGCGCTTCGTCTCGGCGCCGACCATCTTGTGATCGTTGCCGAGCGCGAGCGCGAACTCGACGAGCGGGTGATCGAGGAAGGGCACGCGCGCCTCGATCGAATGGGCCATCGAGTTGCGGTCCTCCCAATGCAGCAGCATCTGCAGGTTGGCGGAAAAGGTGAGGACGACGCAGAGCGAAGCGAGGTCGACGGTTTCCGGCAAGCCGTTGACCGCGCTCGCGAGCTCGAGCGCGGCGGGCGCCGGGCCGAGCGGGCGAAGGGCTTCGGATTGCAGCCAGGCATGGCCGGCGGCGCTCCGACGCGCGCGCAGGGGCTCCGCGATGCCGGCCGGAAGCGCCACCGCCGCAAGCCGCATCAGCTGCTCGGCGACGCCTATGCCGTGGGCGCCGACCCGCGCCGCGACGGTCGCGGCGAACGCGCGCGGACGGCGCCGGCGCAGGAGCGTGAGGAGGTGCCAGGCATAGGTCCAGTGGTAGCCGGCGAGCGCCTCGTCGGCGCCCTGGCCGTCGAGCATGACCTTGATGCCGGCCCGGCGCGCCTCGGCGAACACGCACCATTGCGCGAAGATCGAGGTCGAGCCGAAGGGCTCGTCCTGGTGCCAAGTAAGGTCGGAGGCGTGCTGGAAGACGTCCTCCGGCCGCGGGAAGACCTGGTGAGGGATCGCGCCCGTCCTCGCGACGACCGCCTCCATGAAAGGGCGCTCGTCGACCGCCTTCTCAGCGTAACAGGCCGAGACCGTGTTGACGCGTTCGCCCCTGCCTTCTTCGGCGAGCATGCCGCTCATCAGGCCGACGATGGACGAGGAATCGAGCCCGCCCGAAAGGCAGGACCCGACCGGCACGTCGGAGCGCAGGTGCAGCCGCACCGAATCCTCAAGGAGGCTGCGGAACTGCTCGGCCGCCTCATCCTCGCCAAGCTGCAGGGTGCCATGCGGCGGGATCGCATACCACCGCCGTGGCGCAATGACCGCGTCCCAACCCCGCGACGCATCGATCGCGAGGCACGAGCCCGGGCGCAGCTGGCGCACACCCTCGAACAGCGTCTCGTCGGTGTGGTCGCTGATGCCGGATGCAAGGAAGTCCCGCACCCGGGCAAGGTTCATGCGGCCGGAGAGGCCCGGCAGGCTGACGAGCTGCTTGATCTCGGAGGCGAAGGCGACGCCGTGCCGGTTCGCGGCGACGTAGAGCGGCTTGATGCCGAAACGGTCGCGCGCCGCGAAGAGGCGCTCGTCGCGGCCGTCCCAGATGAGGAAAGCCCACATCCCGCGCAAGCGCTCGAGGCAGGCCTCGCCCCATTCTGCGTAGGCCGCGAGCAGCACCTCGCTGTCGGTGTCGGTGGAGAAGGTGCGGCCCTTGCGGCGCAGCTCGTCGCGCAGCTCGAGATAATTGTAGATCTCCCCGTTGAAAACGAGGTGGAAGCGCCCGCTCGCATCGGGCATCGGCTGAAGGCCGGCGTCGGAGAGATCGAGGATCGCAAGCCGCCGGTGCCCGAGCGCGACCGGGCCCGCGGCCGAGGTGAATTCGCGCCAGCCCGCCCCGTCCGGCCCGCGATGGGCGACGAGGTCGATGCGCGCGCGCTCGGGCGCGAAGGCGATGGAGCCGTAAAGACCGCACATATGGGTGAAGGGCGACGACGGCTTGTAGCCGGCGCGCCGGCACCGGTCGAGACGACCGGATGCTTGCGCCTGGCCCTCTCGGTCTTTACCCCAGCCGCACCATGACCGGGCTTTCGACCGCAGCGCCGCCCTTCGCGGCGAGGGTATTCCTGCGCGCCGCCGCGGGGGCGGGCCCATGATCCACAACCCGTCCCTCGCGCGGCGCTTTCTCTGGAAGATCGCCGAGTACGCCATGATCGGCGTGGTGCGCGGCGTGTTCGCGCTCGCCCGCGCGCTCGGGCCGGACCGTTCGAGCAATATCGGCGGGGCGATCGCGCGCCGGCTGGGCCCGCTCCTGCCGCAGCAGCGTATCGGGCTCGCCAATCTGCGCGCGGCCTTTCCGGACAAGAGCGAAGCCGAACTCCGCGCGATCCTCTCCGGCGCCTGGGAGAATGTCGGCCGCATCGGTGCGGAATACCCCCATCTCGGCGAACTCTTCGATTACGACTACTGGGCCGACGCCACGGGACGGATCGAGGTCGAGGGCGTCGAGCAGTTCATGGCCTTGCGCGACGACGGCAAGCCGGGGCTGATCTTCTCCGCCCACCTCGCCAATTGGGAGATGCCGGCGATCTGCGCCGCGCGCTACGGGCTCGAAGCCACCGCCGTGTTCCGCCCGCCGAACGATCCGGCCGTCGCCCGCGTGGTGCACGAAATCCGTAACGAGACCATGGGCGGGCTCGAAGCCGCGCGCCAGGGCGCTGCCTTCGCCATGCAGGCGGTGCTCGAGCGCGGCGGGCATCTCGGCATGCTGATCGACCAGCACTTCACGCGCGGCGTGACGGTCGAGTTCTTCGGCCGCCCGGCGCTGACCAACCCGGTCATGGCGAAGTTCGCCCGCGCGTTCGACTGCCCGGTGCATGGCGTGCGGGTCATCCGCCTGCCCGGAGGCCGCTTCAGGCTTGAATTGACGCCCGCTCTCGAGCTTCTGCGCGACGCCGACGGGCTGATCGACGTGCAGGGCGCGATGCAGGCCATGACGCGGGTCGTCGAAGGCTGGGTGCGCGAGCACCCGGATCAATGGCTGTGGATGCATCGGCGCTGGCGCGTTCCGGCCGCTCACACCGGGCTCAAGGCAAAGTGACTTCGCGCCGAAGGGCCCCTGGTGTTTATGGGGGCATGCCTCCTGGCCGCCTCAGGCTCCTCGCCGCGCTCGCCTCGGCGTTCTCCGCGATGCCGAGCCTCGCCGGCGAGCCGCCGAAGGCTGTGGTCGAGCTCTTCACGAGCCAGGGCTGCTCGTCCTGCCCGCCAGCCGACCGCGTGGTCTACGACCTTTCCAAGGAGCCCGGGATCGTCGCCCTGTCCTTCCCGGTCGATTATTGGGACTATCTCGGCTGGAAGGACACCCTCGCCTCGCCCGCCTTCAGCGCGCGCCAGCGCGCCTATGCCGAGGCCCGCGGCGACCGCCAGGTCTTCACCCCGCAGGTGATCGTCAACGGCAAGACCTCCTGCGTCGGGTCGGACCGGGCGCAGATCGGCCGTGCCATGACCCGCGCGCCGGCGGCACGCCAGAGCCTGCCGGTGCGGATCGATCTTGCCGAGAAGGGCGAGACGCTCGCGATCGAGGTCGGGCGCGCGGAGCCGCCTGCTTCGGGCGAGGTGTGGGTGCTGCCGGTCCTGAAGGAGCGCGAGGTCGCGATCGGCCGCGGCGAGAACCGGGGCCGTTCGGTGACCTACGCGAACGTGGTCCGCGGCATGACCCGGGCCGGGTTCTGGTCCGGCGCCCAGGCGCATTTCGAGGTGCCGCTGACCAAGGCACGCCCCGCCGATGCCGACTCTTACGTCGTCATCCTGCAGGCGGGCGAGCAGGAGAAGCCCGGCCCGATCCTCGGCGCCGCCAAGGGGCCCGGCCTCTAGAGCCGAGCCCGATCACGGCGCTCAGCGGCGGCCCTGCTTCGTCGCGCCCTTCGCGGCGGTCTTCGCGGCCGGCCGGCCGGCCGGCTTTGCCGCTTCCTTCTCCCGCGACGACTCGCCGCGAGCGAGCTCCTCGGCAAGCTTCACGATCCGGCGGCGCACGCCGCGATCCTTGATCTGCACGAAGGCCTTCATCAGGTCGACGGAGTCGGAGGAGGCAAGGAAGCTCGACACGTCCGGAACCGCGACGGTCGAGGCCTTGCCGCGGCCGCTCCCGACCGGGTCCGGGGCGCCCTCGTAGAAGAACTCGATCGGGACGCCGAGCGCCCGCGAGATCAGGTGCAGGCGGCTCGCGCCGATGCGGTTGACCCCGTTCTCGTACTTCTGGATCTGCTGGAAGGTGATACCGCCGGCGCGCTGGCCGAGATCGGTTTGGCTCATCCCGAGCAGCATCCGCTGCATGCGCACGCGCGCGCCGACGTGACGATCGACCGGACTCGCCGACTTCACTGTTTGCATGGCCATTCAGATATCCTCGCTTAGGTTGCAGGCCCGCATTACCGCGTTCCGGGCTTCGCGGGAAGCCCGATAGCGCGGTCACGATCAGTTGTACATACCGCCAAGCTGTGGGCGCGTGAATAACCCTAAGCGGTTTGACCACCGGATTTTTGGCGCGCCTGCGCTCTTCAGTGCTCGGCCCTCTCCAACACAACTTGGGCGTTTCTGCGTCAAGGAAGCAGCCGAAATCCAGACCGGTACGTTGGGGGGTTGATTAACCGATTACGCGGCGGCCGCGGTCTGCTCTTTGAAGCTCGAGGATGGACTCATTGGCTATGCAGCGACGGGAACTGCCTCCTCTATGTTGGGAGGATGCGCGATCACGCCACGCGCAGGTTCAACGGCGACAGCCGGACCATTTGGTCGCCACCTCATTAAATCCAAGGGATGTATGAATTCATCGCGGAACCAAGGGTACTTCGAGGGATCAAAGATGTCTTTCAGCCAATCGACGAACAGCGAAATGCGGGGCACCTGCCGAACGTCCGGATGATAGGTCAGCCAAATGTCCACTTCCTGACGAATGCCGAGGTCCAGCGGCACGACGTCCGCCCCAAGCGGGATCGCGTAGGTCGGCAGCACCCCTATGCCGATGCCATGTTCGATGGCATAGAAATGCGCGGAACTGGAGTTGGTCCTCAGCGCGACCACTCCTTCGATGCTTTGAAGACCAATCAGCTTTTCAAGAAAGCCTTCCGCTATCTGCGGACTGACTTGGTCGATAATCCGATGGCGCGAAAGATCGGCTTTCGACTTCGGCGTGCCGAAAATCTCCAGGTATTTTGGTGCTGCGAATGGATAGATATGAAAGCGTCCGAGTTTCACTACCTTCAGATCGGGGCTTGTCGGCCGGACGAGTTGTATCGCTAAGTCCGCTTCCATCCGCCCTACGTCCATCACGTTCATCGTGCAGTCGAGGTCGATCACTGAGTACGGATTAGCGCGATTGAACTCGACAAGGCGAGGCAGGATCCAATACGTCCCGAGACCCTCGGTCACCGCGCACCGGATTACACCGCGCGTCGTGATATCCTGATCCAGGAAGCGGCGAAGCCCGACGCTCGCTTGCTCCATCTTCTGCGCGGCGTCGAGGACCCATTTGCCCTCCCGGGTCAAGCGTACCCCGTCTGGCAGCCGGTCGAACAGCCGAAAGCCGAATTGCCTCTCCAGAGCCTCGATCCGACGAGTGACCGTCGCCGCGCTCACGTGCGCCACGTTGGCAGCCTTGCGAAAGCTCTCGTGCCGTGCGGCCGTGATGAAAACCCGAAGGTCGTCCCACGAAAGCCGATCCAGGTCGAGCGCGCTTGAGCGTTTCAAATCCGAAACACCGCGTTTCACACTTGTGGGCATCGCCTCGCCCAATGCCGTGAGAAGGTTTGCTTATGCTGCACCAAACGCACGAAACTGCAAGCAATTCCGCTCAGGAACCTCGCGAAGACGCGCGAGCTAGGCCAGCGTGCGTCAATTCTGGTGACCTATCCCTCATCAGAAAGCCCCAGACTCTCCTGCGGCAGCCCCAACCCGAGGAAATAGGTGCGCTTCGGCGAGCCGGTAGCAAAGCGATGGGCGTACCGGTCGCCCCACAGGAGGTGGTCGAGCGGATGCTAGCCCGCGACCCGGAAACTCTGTGGGTTTT
The DNA here is from genome assembly GCA_029266525.1 of Microvirga sp. Taxonomy (GTDB): domain Bacteria; phylum Pseudomonadota; class Alphaproteobacteria; order Rhizobiales; family Beijerinckiaceae; genus JAJKJG01. Next base: position 33,381 of record JAQSWQ010000006.1, on the reverse strand, counting down.
CGAGACCGACGGGCGGATCACCGGCGGGGTGGCCTTCCTCTTTCTCTCGGAAGTCGGTGTCGCCAAGCTTCTCGGCGGTGGGCTCGATCCACACGATCCGGCCGAGGAGTGTCTCGTAAGCGCCAGGGAGCCCGCTGTCGGAGTTTATTTCTGGGGCATCTACAAAGATGGAGGTGGCGGCATCGGCGACATCCTCAAAATGCTGGAAACGTGGCGCTTTAGGAACGCGGACCTCTGGACGTTCCCGACCGGCGACATCGGGAGAACCTTCTTCGAGCGAATTGGTCTCCGCGCGGTCGAAGGCGGTCCTACGAATCTCTACCGCCGCGTTCGCCGGACCAGCGGTTCCTCGAACTCGGAGGGCTGATCGGGCATGCACCAGGAACCCCGCGTCCACACCGCGCCGAAGCTCAAGGCCGTCGAGGCTGGCGACGAGCGGCGCTCGAACGAGCCGGAAAAGCGAATCAAGGTCGCCCGGACCCTGAACGAGCTGATGCAAGTCATCGCGCTGCGCGCCGCCGTCTACATGGCCGAGCAGGACTGCCCCTACGGCGAGGAGTTCGACGGCAACGATTTCTGCGGCATGCACCTCCTGGGCACGATCGGCGACGAGCCCGCCGGCTGCATCCGGGCGCGCTTCTTCGCCGACTTCGCCAAGCTCGAGCGCCTTGCGGTCCGGCGCGAGTTCCGCCGCTCGAGCCTCGCGTTCGACCTCGTGCGCGCCGGCATCGAGCTCTGCCGGGTCAAGGGCTACCGCAAGATCTACGGCCACGCCCAGGATCGCCTGGTTCCGTTCTGGAAGCGCTTCGGCGCCCGCCCGGTCGAGCCGAGGCGCGAACTGGTGTTCAGCGACTTCAGCTACACCGAGATGCTCCTCGAGACGGAGCCGCATCCGGATGCGATCTCGCTCGCCTCCGACCCCTATGTGCTGATTCGCCCCGAGGGCGAATGGCACCGGCCCGGCGTGCTCGAACGCTCGACGGTCCGTCCCGTCACCTCACCTTTGCGCAACGCCAAGGCGGCTTGAGGAGTCTATCGTGGCCCAAGTCATTGCAGCGAGCACCCGGTTCAGGCGCGTCGTCCCGGTCCTCTTGCTCACCGACCTCCAGCTCGAGCACGCCATCGCAGGGCGCCATTACAGCATCGCCGACGCCGGCGCCGTGCTCGAAGGCTGCAAGCGCCTTCTCACGGCGGCGCGCGCGGCGCAGCTGCCGATCGCCCATTTCAGGCGCCTTCAGGAGAGCCCGTTCTTCAACCCGGCCGGCCAGTTCGCCGACTGGCTGGAGCCGGTGCGGCCCTGGCCGAACGAGATGGTGTTCGAGCACGACCTGCCCTCCTGCTACTCCTGCGAGGCGTTCACGCGCTTCTTCGGCCATGTCCGCGACCCGCTGTTCTTCCTCGCCGGCTTCGGGGCGAATTACACCGGGCTTGCGACGGCGATCGACGCCTATTCGCGCGGTCACCGCATCCGCTTCGTGGGCGAGGCCGCCGGCAGCTACGGCGCGGTCGCCCATGACAGCGTCTGCGGCCTGATCGGCGAATTCGCCGACCTCATCGACATCCCCGCTGCGGTCGAGACCTTCGAGCGCCGCGAACTGCATGGAGTAGCGTCAGCGTGAGCGCACATCTCGAAACCATCGCCGATCACTGCCTCGCCGCGCGCGAGGTGGCCCATGAGAGCGAGGAGGAATTCCTCGGCCAGCTCCTCGATGCCCTCCTGTTCGCGGTCGGGCGCCGGCTCGCCGCCGCCGAGCAGGAAAGCCTCGTGCCGCCGGCTCTCGACCGCGACGACGGCATGGGGATCCTGATCAGGATCCTGAACGGCCGGGGCCGCGGCGAAGCGCATTGACCCCGGCGCCGCGCTGGCGCGGCGGCGCGGCCGGAGTAGACTTCGGGCTTCCCAGAGGCTCGAGGAGCGGCCGATGACATCCATTCTCGACTGGCGGAGATCCGTCGCTGCGGCCCTGCTCGCTGCCGCCCCGCTCACGGCGTCGGCCCAGCAACTCGCCCAACCCGAAGGCGCGACCGGCCGGACCGCCCGCAGCGTCGGCGAAGCGACGAAATACATGGTCGCCGCCGCGAACCCGCTCGCCGCCGAGTCCGGGCGCGAGATCCTGCGGGCCGGCGGCAGCGCGGCGGACGCGGCGATCGCGGTCCAGCTCGTCCTCAACCTCGTCGAGCCGCAGAGCTCCGGGATCGGCGGCGGCGCATTCGTCGTGCATTGGGACGCCGCCGCGCGCGCCATCTCCACCATCGACGGCCGCGAGACCGCGCCGGCCGCAGCGACGCCCGAGCGGTTCCTCGGCCCCGACGGCAAGCCCATGAAGTTCATGGACGCGGTCGTCGGCGGGCGCTCGGTCGGGGTGCCCGGGACCGTGCGCCTGCTCGAAGCCGCACACAAGAAATGGGGCAAGCTGCCGTGGGAGCGGCTGTTCGAGCCCGCGATCCGCCTGGCCGAGGAGGGATTCGCGATCTCGCCGCGCCTGAACGGCCTTCTTGGCCAGGAGCAGGCGCTGCGCCAGGACGTGCGGGCGAAGGCCTATTTCTACCAGGAGGACGGCAGCCCGAAGCCGGTCGGCACCATCCTCAAGAGCCCGGATTTCGCGAGGACGCTGCGCACGCTCGCCGAGCGCGGCGCCGACGCCTTCTACAACGGGACCATCGCCGAGGACATCGTCGCGACCGCCGCTGCGCATCCGACCAGCCCCGGCGACATGACGCTGACCGATCTGCGCGGCTACGCCGTCGTCGAGCGCGCGCCGGTCTGCGGCAAATACCGCGTCTACACGATCTGCGGCATGGGACCGCCGAGCTCGGGCGCGGTTGCCGTGCAGCAGATGCTCGCGATCCTCGAGACGCGCGAGATCGGGCGGCTCAAGCCCGGGCCGGAGGCGGCGCACTGGTTCTCGGAAGCGGGCCGTCTCGCCTTCGCCGATCGCGCGCTCTATCTCGGCGATCCCGGCTTTGTGAACGTTCCGGTGAAGGGCCTGACCGACCCCGGCTATCTGAAGGGCCGGGCGGCCCTCATCGCGCCGGGCAAGTCGATGGGCCGCGCGCAGCCGGGCGACCCGCCCTTCCAAAGGTCGCAGCGCCCCGCTCCCGCCGACGGCGTCGAGAACGGCACCAGCCACATCTCGGTCGTGGACGCCGAGGGCAACGCCGTCTCGATGACGACGACGATCGAGGACGCCTTCGGGGCGCGGCTCATGACCAGAGGCGGCTTTCTCCTCAACAACGAGCTGACCGACTTCAACTTCGTGCCGGCCGAGGAGGGCAAGCCGGTCGCGAACCGCGTCGAGGCCGGCAAACGCCCGCGCAGCTCGATGGCGCCGACGATCGTGTTCGATGCCTTCGGCCGGCTTTACGCGGTGACCGGCTCGCCCGGCGGCAGTCATATCATCGGCTATGTCGCAAAGACGCTGGTCGCGATCCTCGACTGGAAGATGGACCCGCAAGTCGCGGTCGACCTGCCGAATTTCGGCAGCCGCAACGGCCCGACCGAATTGGAGGCCGGAACCGAGGCCGAAGGCTGGAAGGCCGAGCTCGAGGCCAAGGGCCATACCGTGCGCGCGACGCCGATGACCTCGGGCATCCAGGCGATCGTTCTCACGGCTTCCGGCTTCCTCGGCGGCGCCGACGGCCGCCGCGAGGGAGTGGCGATCGGCGACTGAATCCTCTCCGGTCTCGGGAGAGGGCTTCACCCCCGGGCGCGCAGGAAATCGAGGTCGCAGCCCTCGTCGGCCTGGAGCACTCGGGCCTGGTAGAGCTGGGCCCAGCCGCGCGGCGGCGCCGGCGCGGCGGCGGGCATGGCGGCGCGCCGGCTTGCGAGCTCCGCCTGGTCGACCAGGAGGTCGAGCCTGCGCTCCTTCACGCTGATGCGGATGCGGTCGCCGTCGCGCACGAGGCCGAGCGGGCCGCCGTCGGCGGCCTCGGGCGCAATGTGCAGCACGATGGCGCCGTAGGCGGTGCCGCTCATGCGCGCATCGGACAGGCGCAGCATGTCCTTCACGCCCGCCGCGGCGAGCTTCTTCGGGATCGGCAGGTAGCCCGCCTCCGGCATGCCGCAAGCCTTCGGGCCGGCGTTCTGCAAGACGAGCGCATCGTCGGGGCCGACGTCGAGGTCGGGATCGTCGATGCGCGCCGAGAGATCCTCGAGCGAGGTGAACACCACCGCCCGCGCCGTCTTCTCGAAGAGGCGCTCGTCGGCGGCGGCGCGCTTGAGGATCGCGCCCTTCGGCGCGAGCGAGCCGTAGAGCGCGACGAGCCCGCCCTTGTCGCTGACCGGGTCGTCGGCCCGGCGGATCACGGCGGGATCGATGAAGGCCGCATCCGGCGACACCCAGTCGCCGAGCGTCTCGCCGGTCACCGTCTTCGCGGACAGATCGAACAGCGAGCCCATGCGCTGGAGAAGGCCGCCGACGCCGCCGGCGGCGAAGAAATCCTCCATGTAGCCTTCGCCCGTCGGCTTCAGGTCGACCAGCACCGGCGTCTCGTCCGAGAGCGCGTTGAGGCGGTCTAGATCGACCTTCAGCCCGAGGCGTCCCGCGATCGCGGCAAGATGCACCACCGCATTGGTGGAGCCGCTCACCGCCAGGAGCGCCCGCACGGCGTTGTCGATGCTCGCCTGCGTGACGATCTTGTCGATCGTGCGCCCGGAGCCGATGAGCTCGACCGCGGCGCGGCCCGTGGCTTCCGCGGCGCGCAGCCGATCGGCGTGCACGGCGGGAATCGCGGCGGTGCCGGGCAGCATCAGCCCGAGCATCTCGATCAGGATCGCCATGGTCGAGGCGGTGCCCATGACCGCGCAGGTGCCTTCGGTCGTGGCGAGCCGGCCCTCGATCGTCTCGATCTCGTCGGAGTCGATGCCGCCGGCGCGGTATTTCGCCCAGAAGCGGCGGCAATCGGTGCAGGCGCCGAGCCGCTCGCCGCGATAGCGCGAGGTCATCATCGGTCCGGTGGCGAGCACGATCGCCGGCTTGCCCGCGGAGGCCGCGCCCATCACGAGCGCCGGCAGCGTCTTGTCGCAGCCGCCGACCAGGACCACCGCGTCCATGGGCTGGCCGCGGATCATCTCCTCCGTCGCCATGGCCATGAGGTTGCGGTAGAACATGCTGGTCGGCGAGAGGAACACCTCGCCGAGCGAGATCACCGGGAAGTCGAGCGGCAGCGCGCCCGCCGCGAGCACGCCCCGCTTCACCGCCTCGACCAGTTCCGGCACGCCGCGATGGCAGTTGTTGAAGCCGCTCGCGGTCTGGGCGATGCCGACCACGGGCTTCGCCAGGAGCTCTCGCGAATAGCCCATCGAGCGGGCGAAGGACCGACGCAGATAGGCCGCGAAGGCCGGGTCGCCGTAGTTGGTGAGGCCCGCTTCGAGGCCCTTGCCTTTGGTCTCGCTCATGGGGCGGATGTGCACGAAGGAGCCTCTTGGATCAAATGGATTCGAGCCACGCGCCCGCCCTCCCGCGACCTTGCGGCCCGGGGCTTGCGCGGCGCACGCCTCTCGAAGACGAGGGGCGCGGGAGGCCTGGCCCATGCTTCGCGTCCTTAGCGGACGTGCGCACGGGAAGGGTAGGGAAGGGTGGGAGCCCGCCGGGAGCGAGCCGAACCAGACCTCCCGCGCGGCGCCATGATCCCTGGCCTCGCGCTTCGGCGTCGACTCTCCTTGCGGAGGCGTGCGCCTTAAGCGCTTGCGCGCGGACCCGGCATGGCTGCCGGGACGGGCGAGGCCCCGCCAAGGCCGGGTGGCGCGCCCTCGACGCGCCAGTGACCGGGAGGCGGAGGACCTCGAGACACCGCCCTGCGAAGGCGGGCTCGAGCGCCGCATCGACCCGGGACCGCTCCCTGCGGAGAAGCCCCGAGCCAACGCTCCTTCGGCTCTTGCGCGGTTGCGCTTGCGCGCCGCCGCGGCCGAACCTCGAAGCGATGCCGCCCCACTTTCGAACGCCTCCGGAAGCGCCCCTCGCGGACGGGATGAAGCGGTGTATAGTCCTAGTAGGATTCTTTGTCAAGCGTCCAGTACGCGGTCATCCCGGAAGCCGCCCTGCGGCTATCCGGGATCCACAGCGCCGGCGCATGGTTATGGATCCCGGCTCTTCGCTTCGCTTCGGCCGGGATGACAGGCTGTTGCGTTCGGCGGAACGGCGCGTCACATGCGCGCAATGACGGAGCGCCCCATGCCCCCCTTCCGCAACCACCTTGCCGCCTTCCCGCTGGTTGCGATCCTGCGCGGCCTGCGTCCCGAGAACGCGCAAGCCGTCGGCGGGGCGCTGGTCGAGGCGGGGTTCCGCATCATCGAGGTGCCGCTGAACTCGCCCGAGCCCTTCCGCAGCATCGAGATCATGGCAAAGAAACTCGGGCCGGAGGTGCTGGTCGGGGCGGGCACCGTGCTCGAGCCGGACGACGTGCTGCGCATCCGCGACGCCGGCGGACGCTTGGTCGTGATGCCGCACAGCGATGCGGCCGTCATCGAGCGCGCGGTCGCGCTCGGGCTCGCCTGCACGCCGGGGGTCGCCACGCCGACCGAGGCTTTCGCGGCGCTGAAGGCCGGCGCGACGGCGCTCAAGATCTTCCCGGCCGAGATCCTGCCGCCGGCCGCGGTGAAGGCCTGGCGCGCGGTCCTGCCGAAGGACACGCTGCTCCTGCCGGTCGGCGGCATCACGCCCGAGAGCATGGCGGCCTACGCCGCCGCGGGCGCCGACGGCTTCGGCCTCGGGTCCGCGCTGTTCACCCCGAGCGCCACGCCGGCGACGGTGCGCGAGAACGCCCGCCGTTTCGCTGTCGCATGGGAGCTGATCAGCGCGAAGAGGGCGGCGTGACGCTTGCGGCGGCGCCCGCGCGATCGCCTTCGACAGGTGCCGTAACGCCGGCGAACCGTTCCGCGAGGAAAGCCCAGCCCGCCCCGCGCCCGGCCGCTATCAGCGCGTCGATGAAGCGCGGGCTGCGATCGAGCTTCGAGACGTAATCCATTCGGAAGCCGTCCCGCTCCAGCTCGTCCTCGTCGAGCGCGATCTCGCGCAACTCGATTTTCTTGTACTTCCGGAGCTTGGTCATTTCCGGGATCAGCTCGTTGATCTTTTCGATGAAGGCGCGCTCCTGGTCGAGGGCGAGGTTGCCGGAGAGCTCGTTTCGCCGATCGATGATCTCCGGCATGGTGGTCGGCTCCGTCTTACGCTTCCGGGGATTGATGCGGATAATCCAGATCTCGTCCGGCCGGCGCTCCTTCGGCTCTATGTCGGTGAAGACGCGGATCGGCGGGTTGTGGCTGAACAGCCCGTCCCAATAGCGCTTCTCGCCGATCGGGATGGCGCGGAAGACGGGCGGGATCGCGGCCGAGGCGACAACCTGATCGATCGTGATCGTCTCGCCACGAAAGACGCTGTTGTGCTTCGTCACGCCCTCCAGGATCTCGGTCGCGGCCACAAAAAGAAACGGGTTCGAGCGGGTCGCATCCGCCGGGAAGTCGCCGAGCCTCGCATAATCGCGCAGCGCTCTCGTCAATTCGCGTTGCGCGAAGGGCGCATAGGCATAGGGGCTGATCTCCGCGACGACCGGCAAGCGCGCCGTGAAAAGGCCCCATGAGTTCAGCGCGGCGTCGAAGGGCTCGTCGGCCTTGAGATCGTCCCAGAAGGCCTGCAGCCGGTTCGCCGCCTCAACGCCCCTGTCGCCATCGCCGGAGATCAGCGCCGACCAGGCGAGCGTCGCGCACATGGCCCCGCCCGAGGTGCCGCTCAGCGCGACGAGATCGAAACGCTCGCCGTTCTCCTTCGCGAGCAGCACCGAGAGCACGCCGGCCGCGAAGGCGGTGTGGCTGCCGCCCCCCCTGGCAGGCGATCGCGACCTTCAGCTTATCGCGGCCTTCCGCCATGCTCGCCACTCCTGGTCGCGAGCATGGCTCTGCATCGGGCCTCCGGCAACATCGAACCGGCGCCGCGCCTGGCGAAATCATGCGCAGCCGCTGCCGCCCGTCACGTCATCCCCAGCGCCTGCATATAGAGGTCGAGGATCGCCTCCTCCTCGCGCCACTCGGCGAAGTCCTTCTTGCGCATGGCGACGATCTTGCGGATGACCTTGGTGTCGAAGCCGTTGCCCTTGGCCTCGCCGTAGACCTCGCGGATGTCGCCGGCGAGCGAAGCTTTCTCCTCCTCGAGCCGCTCGATGCGCTCGATGAAGGCCTTGAGCTGGTCGGCCGCGACCGACTCGGTCGCAACCATCGGATTCTTGTCGAGCATGAGCGCCCCCGTCTGCAGATTCGTTCTTGCCACCGGGGTGCCCGCGCGGGCGCTGCCCGTCAAGCGCGGCCGGCGGCGCTGTTCAGCGCCTGCGGTGTGGATCGCGGGGACAGTCAATGGCCGGGCTTGTTCTTCTCGAAGGCAGCGAGCTTCTCGGGGCTCGCCGCGGCCTGGTGGCGCGCCTTCCATTCCTCGTAAGGCATGCCGTAGACCATCTCGCGACTCTCATCCTTCGACAGCGGCACGCCTCGCGCATCGGCCGCATCCTTCAGCCAGTTCGAGAGGCAGTTGCGGCAGAAGCCGGCGAGATTCATCAGGTCGATGTTCTGCACCTCGGCGCGGGCATTGAGATGCTCGAGGAGCCGGCGGAAGGCTGCGGCTTCGAGCTCGGCGCGGGTCGCGGGGTCGATCTCTCGCATGGGCGTTCGCTCGCTGGAAGCTGTTGAGGTGACGGGGCCCATAAACTGCCATAGAGGTGCCGGCAACGCGACCTTCGGCCCCTTCTTCCCGTGAGCCCGCGCGGCTTCCCCATGGCATCGACCGACACCAACGCCCGGCTCGATTCGGGCTTCGGGCCCGCGCTCGCGGCGCTCCTTGCCGGCGCGGTCGCGCTCGGCTTCTCGGCGATCTTCGTGCGACTCGCGGCGGCGGAGGGCATCGGGCCCTTCGCGAGCGCCTTCTGGCGCGTCGCGCTGTCGCTCCCCGTGCTCTACGCCTGGATGCGGATCGAAGAGGCGAGCGAGCGCCGGGCGCACCGCATCTTCGGCCGCGCCTCGCTGCACGCGGGCCTCGCCTTCGCCGGCGACCTGTTCTTCTGGCACCTCGCCATCATGAACACCACGGTCGCCAACGCGACCTTCTTCGCGACGACCGCGCCGGTCTTCGTGGTGCTGATCACCTGGCTCGTGCTGCGCCGGCACGTGGCGGCGGCGACCTGGGCCGGGCTCGGGCTATGCCTCCTCGGCGGCGCGGCGCTCGTCGGTGCGAGCCTTCAGCTTGACCCTGCCCATGTACGCGGCGACCTTCAGGGCGTCGCGACGGCCTTCTTCTTCGGGCTGTATTTCCTGTTCGTGGCACGCGCCCGGGCGGGCGCCGGCGCGGCGCGCGTCACCTTCGAGGCCGGCGTCGTGACGGCGCTCGTGCTGCTGCCGGTCGCGCTCGTGCTCGACGGCAATCCCGTTCCCGCGACCGCCAAGGGATGGCTTTGGCTCGCCGGGCTCGCGTGGATCAGCCACGCCGCGGGACAGGGGCTGTTGTCGGTGGCGCTCGGCCGCCTGCCCGCGACCTTTTCCTCGCTCGTGATCTTCCTCGAGGCGGTCGCGACGGCCGGTTTCGGATGGATCATCCTGGCCGAGCGCGTCACCGTGATCCAGGCCTGCGGCGGAGCGCTGATCCTCCTCGGCATCTACGTCGCGCGCCCGCGCAACGGGGCCGCCGCATGACTCCGGAGATCGCCCGCCGGCGCGAGGTTCTGCGCCGGGCTTTCGAGGCGGCCGTGGCAGCCGCGCATCCGAGCGGCTGCCTCGCCGGACATCTGCCGGAGCCGCCCGGCAAAGGCAGGCTCATCCTGCTCGCCGCAGGCAAGGCCGGCGCCAGCATGGCTGCGGTCGCGGAGCGCTTCTACCGCGAGCGCGGGATCAGCCCCGGGCGGCTCGCCGGCCTTGCGGTCACGCGTCACGGCTACGGCGAGCCTGCAGGCGCCGTCCCGGTGATCGAAGCCGGGCATCCTGTGCCGGACCGGGAGGGCGTCGAGGCGACGCTGCGGGCGCTCGCACTCGCCGAGGGCGCGACGGCGGACGATCTCGTCCTGGTGCTTCTGTCCGGCGGCGGGTCGGCGAACTGGATCGCCCCTGCAGGGATGCTGACGCTCGCCGAGAAGCAGGGCATCACCCGTGCGCTCCTGCGCTCGGGCGCGAACATCGGCGAGATCAATACCCTGAGGAAGCACCTCTCGCGCATCAAGGGCGGGCGGCTCGCGCGCGTCTCGGCGCCGGCGCGCGTGTTGACGCTCGCGATCTCCGACGTGCCGCGTGACGACCCCGCCGTGATCGCGTCCGGGCCGACGGTGCCCGATCCTTCGACCCTCGCTGATGCTCGGGAGATCGTGCGGCGGCGCGGCGTGCCGCTGCCGCCCTCGGCCGAGGCGCTCTTGAAGGATCCCGCGAACGAATCGCCGAAGCCCGGCGATCCGGCCTTCGCCAACACCGAGTTCCGCATCGTGGCGCGCCCGGCCGACGCGATCGCGGCGGCCGCAATGGCGTCGCGCGCGGCCGGCTACGATCCCTTGGTGCTCGGCGCCGATCTCGAGGGCGAAGCCCGCGAGGTCGCGGCCGAGCATGGGCGCCTCGCGCGGGAGGCGGCAGCCGCTGGGCGGCGGGCCGCCATCGTCTCCGGCGGAGAGCTCACGGTGACGATCCGCGGCTCCGGGCGCGGCGGCCCGAACCAGGAATACGCGCTCGCGCTCGCCCTCGCGCTCGACGGCGCGCCCGGCATCGCCGCGCTCGCGGCCGACACCGACGGCACCGACGGGGGTGCGGGGTCGGCCGATGATCCCGCTGGGGCGATAATCGACGAGACCACGCTTGCGCGCGCGCGCGCCCTCGGGCTCGATGCCGCGGCGCTCATGACCGACAATGATTCGACAAATTTCTTCGAGCGTCTCTCCGACCTTGTCACCTGCGGGCCGACCCGAACCAACGTCAATGACTGCCGCATCATCCTCGTCGGCTGAGCCCCCGTCTCAGTGTCATCCCGAAAGCCGCAAAGCGGCTATCCGGGACCCGCGGCGCCGCACCCGGACGTGGATCCCGGCTCTTCGCTTCGCTTCGGCCGGGATGACGGCGTGGGTGTTGACGAGCCTGGCCCTCGCCACCCCCGCCCTTGCCGATCTGCGCATGTGCAACCTCACCACCAGCCGGGTCGGCATCGCGATCGGCTACCGCGATCCGCAGGGCTGGGTGACCGAAGGCTGGTGGAACCTCAATCCGCGCGGCTGCGAGACGCTGCTCAAGGGCCAGCTCGCGGCCCGCTTCTACTATGTCTATGCCGTCGACTACGACCGCGGCGGCGAGTGGAGCGGGCGCTCCTTCATGTGCACCCGCGAGCGCGAGTTCACGATCCGCGGGGTCGAGGATTGCTTCGCCCGCGGCTTCGACCGCAACGGCTTCTTCGAGGTCGACACCGGCGAGCAGAAGAGCTGGACGATCCAGCTCAGCGATCCCGGCCGGCCGGGCGCGCCCCCGCCCCGTTGAGCTTCGCGTCGCTTTGTGGATGATGCCGCCCGGACGAGGAGGCGCCCCGTGAAGCGTTCGCGACGGACCAAGATCATCGCCACGCTCGGGCCCGCCTCCGACTCAGCCGACATGATGGCGCGACTGTTCGAGGCCGGCGCCGACACCTTCCGCCTCAACATGAGCCACCTCGACCGCGACCGCTTGCGCGAGAAAGTCGCGGCGATCCGCGAGGTCGAGGCCCGTTACAAGCGCCCGATCGCCATCCTCGCCGACCTGCAGGGGCCGAAGCTGCGCGTCGGCACCTTCGGCGCCGATTCGGCGACCCTGAAGCAGGGCAGCCGCTTCGTCCTCGATTCGGACGAGGCGCCGGGGGATGCGAAGCGGGTGCATCTGCCCCATCCCGAGATCCTCGGCTCGCTCGAGGAGGGCCACAGCGTCCTCATGGACGACGGCAAGCTGCGGCTCGAGGTCGAGGAGGTGCGCCAGGGCCGTGCGGTCACGCGGGTCGCGGTCGGCGGCAGGATCTCGAACCGCAAGGGCGTGAACCTGCCCGACACCGAGATCCCGGTCGCGGCCATGACCGAGAAGGACCGCTCTGATCTGGAGGCGGCGCTCGATGCCGGCGTCGACTGGATCGGCATGTCCTTCGTGCAGCGACCGGAGGACGTGGCCGAGGGCCGCAAGATGGCGCGCGGGCGCGCGCTCATCATGACGAAGCTCGAGAAGCCGCAGGCGATCAGCCGCCTCGACGACATCCTCGAGGCATCGGACGCGGTGATGGTCGCGCGCGGCGACCTCGGGGTCGAGATGCCGCTGGAAAAGGTGCCCGGGCTGCAGAAGCGCATCACGCGGGCTGCCCGCCGGCTCGGCAAGCCGGTGGTCATCGCGACGCAGATGCTCGAATCGATGATCGCAAGCCCGGTGCCGACGCGAGCGGAGGTATCGGATGTCGCAACGGCCGTATTCGAAGGCGCAGACGCCGTGATGCTCTCGGCCGAGAGCGCCTCGGGCAAGTATCCGCTTGAGGCGGTCTCGACCATGAACCGCATCGCCGAGGAGGTCGAGCGCGATCCGATCTACTGGTCGATCATCACGGCGCAACGCGCCGCCCCGGAGGCGACAGGGTCCGACGCGATCGCGGCCGCTTCGCACCAAATCGCCGACGCGCTCAATCTCAAGGCCGTGACGGTGTGGACCTTCTCGGGAGCCTCCGCGCTCAGGCTCGCGCGCGAACGCCCGAACTCGACCGTGCTGGTGCTGACCCCCAAACGCGAGACCGCGCGCCGCCTCGCGCTCGCCTGGGGCGTGCACGCGATCGTCACCAAGGACGCGAGCGACCTCGACGACATGGCGTTCCGGGCGGCGAAATTTGCGGTGCGCGAGGAGTTCGCGGTTGCCGGCGACCGCATCATCGTGGTCGCCGGCGTGCCCTTCGGCACCCCAGGCGCCACCAACATGGTCCGAATCGTCTACGTGACCCAGGAGCACGCCGCGAAGGCCTGACGGGCCGGTTTCCTGCCGGGTTCAGACCCGCCTCAGCATGAGGGGGTTTGCAGGTTTTCGCGCAGCTGGTCCAGGAAGACGCGCTGGCCGGAAAGGATCTTCTCGCGCGCCTCGTCGAGCGTGAACCAGCCGGCGCGGTCGATCTCGGGAAAGTGTTGGCGGCGGCCGCTCTTCGGCGGCCATTCGATCTCGAAGCTATTGCTGCGGATCGCGGCGACGTCGAGATCGCCCCCGCAGGCGTAGGCGATCACGCGCTTGCGGCTCGGCTGGACGGCTTCGCCGAGCGGCCTCAGCTCGCCGGTGAGCGCGACGCCGAGCTCCTCCTCGAACTCGCGGCGGGCGGCGGCTTCGGGGTCTTCGCCGTCCCCGTACTCGCCCTTCGGAATCGACCAGGCGCCGGCGTCCTTCTTGGCCCAAAACGGCCCGCCGGGATGCACGAGCAGCACGCGAACCTCTCCGGCTTCGTGCTTGTAGAGCAGGATACCAGCACTCCTGACGGCCATGTGTCTAACCTTTGCCCGCGGGTCATCCCGGAAGCCGCGTCAGCGGCTATCCGGGACCCACACGCCGGGGGCGGCAGTAGGTCCCGGCTCTCCGCTGCGCTCCGGCCGGGACGACCGCGCAACGAGCGCAACCCCTCACGCGATCGTCACCCCGCCGTCGGCGACGATCACCTGGCCGGTGATGAAGCTTGCGGCGGGCGAGGCGAGGAAGGCCGCGACGCCCCCGATCTCGTCCGGCGCGCCGATGCGGCGGAGCGGCGTCGCGCGGTTGCGGCGCTCCAGCGCCTTCTCGTCCTCCCACAGCGCGCGAGCGAAATCGGTCTTCACGAGGCCCGGAGCGATGCAGTTGACGCGCACGTTCCTCGGCCCCCACTCGACGGCGAGATTACGGCAAAGCGCGAAATCGGCGGCCTTCGAGATGCCGTAGGCGCCGATCATCTCGGTGCCGCGGATGCCGGCGATCGACGACACGATGATCACCGCGCCGCCGCCCCGCTCGGCCATGCCGGGGATCGCGAGGCTGCAGAGCCAGAGATTGCTCTTCACGTTCGCGCCCATGATCTTGTCGAAAGCCTCGTCCGTGATCTCGCCGAGCGGCCCGTAATACGGGTTCACGGCCGCATTGCAGACGAGGATGTCGATCGGTCCGAGCTGCGCCTCGGCGCCGCGGATCAGCGCCTCGACCTCGTTGCGGCGGGAGATGTTGCATGGGATCACGACGGCCTCGTCGCCCTTGTCGCGGATGCCGGCCGCGACCGGCTCGCAGGCCTCGCCCTTGCGGCTGGAGACGACCACCCGCGCCCCCATCCGGGCCATGGTCTCGGCGATCGAGCGCCCGATGCCGCGGCTCGAGCCCGTGACGACGGCGACCTTATCCGTGAGGTCGAAGGGGGTGCTCATGCGGGCTCCTGACTTGTGATAAGGCGTGTCTCTGGCCTAGCGATCTAAACCCAAGAACAAGAGGCGAGGAAACATGGGAAGCGTCAATCCGAGCATCGATCTTGCCCATGACGGCGAGATCGCGGTCGTCACTATCGACAACCCGCCCGTGAACGCCCTGAAGCATGAGGTCCGGGCCGGGCTGATCGAGGCCTTCCAGCGAGTCAAGAACGATGCCGGCGTGAAGGCCGCGGTGCTCGCCTGCGCCGGGCGCACCTTCAGCGCCGGCGCCGACATCTCGGAATTCGGCAAGCCGCGCCGCTCGCCCGGGCTGATCGAGGTGATCGAGACGATCGAGAGCGTGGGCAAGCCCGTGGTCGCGGCGCTGCACGGCACCCCGCTCGGCGGCGGCTTCGAGCTGGCGCTCGGCTGCCACTACCGGGTGGCTGCGCCCGGCACCCGGGTCGGGCTGCCCGAGATCAAGCTCGGCCTTCTGCCCGGCGCCGGCGGCACGCAGCGCCTGCCGCGCCTCATCGGGCCTGAGCGCGCGCTCCAGCTCATCGTCTCCGGTAATCCCACCCCGGTCGAGGAGCTGGCGCAGGACGGCGTCGTCGATGCGATCGTCCCCGGCGACCTGCGGCAGGAGGCGATCGCCTTCGCTCGCAAGGTCCTGTCGGAGAGGCGCCCGCTCACTCGCGTGCGCGATCGCGAGGACCGCCTGAGCGCGGCCCGCGCCGACGCCGGCGCCTTCACCCGCGCAGCCGACGCCTCGACGAAGCGCGCGCGGGGGCTGCGCGCCGTCCCGGCCTGTGTCGAGTCGGTGCGCAACAGCTTCGAGAAGCCGTTCGATGAGGGCCAGGCGCGCGAGCTCGCGCTGTTCATGGAGCTCCTGACGAGCGAGGAGTCGCGCGCCCAGCGCCACATCTTCTTCGCCGAGCGCGAAGCCCAGAAGGTGCCGGACATGCCGGCGGGCTCAAAGCCGCGCGACATCCGCAGGGGAGGCGTCATCGGCGCCGGTACCATGGGCGGCGGCATCGCCATGAACTTCGCCAACGCCGGGGTCTCGGTCACGCTCGTCGAAACGGCGCCGGACGCGCTCGACCGGGGGCTCGCGACGATCAGGAAGAACTACGCCAATACCGTCTCGCGCGGGGGCTTGAGCCAGGAGGAGATGGACCGCCGCGTCGGCCTCATCACCGGCACGACCGACTTCAACGCGCTCGCCGATGCCGACTTCATCATCGAGGCGGTGTTCGAGGAGATGGGACTGAAGAAGCGCGTCTTCGCCGAGCTCGATCGCATCGCGAAGCCCGGCGCCATCCTCGCCACCAACACCTCGACCCTCGACGTGAACGAGATCGCCGCCACGACGAAGCGCCCGCAGGACGTGCTCGGCACCCACTTCTTCAGCCCGGCGAACGTCATGAAGCTCCTCGAGATCGTGCGCGGCGAGAAGACCGCCTTCGACGCGCTCGCGACCGCGATCGCGCTCGGCCGCAGGATGGCCAAGGTGCCGGTGGTGGTCGGCGTCTGCTACGGCTTCGTCGGCAACCGCATGCTGCATCTGCGCTCGGTCGAAGCCGAGCGCCTGATCCTCGAAGGCGCCCTGCCGCAGGACGTGGACGCGGCGCTCACCGAATTCGGCTTCCCGATGGGCCCCTTCGCGATGAGCGATCTTGCCGGCATCGACGTCGGCTGGCGCATCCGGAAGGGCCGCGGCGAGCGCGCCGAGATTTCCGACACGCTCGCCGAGATGGGCCGCTTCGGCCAGAAGACCGGCTCCGGCTATTTCCGCTACGAGGGCGGGCGCACGCCGGTCCCCGATCCGGAGGTCGAGAAGATCATCATCGACGCCTCGAATCGGCTCGGCATCCAGCGCCGCACCATCGACAGCCAAGAGATTCTCGAGCGCCTGATCTTCCCGATGATCAACGAGGGCGCCCGCATCCTGGAGGAGGGCATCGCGTATCGTCCGGGCGATATCGACGTGGTCTGGGTCTACGGCTACGGCTGGCCGGTCTGGCGCGGCGGGCCGATGTTCTACGCCGACCAGGTCGGCTTAGGGTACATCGGCGACCGCCTCGCCCATTACGCCGCGCGGTCCGGCGACAAGGCGCTGGAGCCGGCGCCGCTGCTCGCGCGCCTTGCGCGCGAGGGGCGCGGCTTCGCGGAGAACAAGAGCGAGGACAAGGCGGCGTGATCGTACGCTCTCGTCCGATCGCCGGGGTCGTCCCGGACGCGCCGCAGCGCGCAGCGGTGCGGCGCCGATCCGGGACCCATGGCGCCGGCGCGTGGGGGTGGGTCCCGGATAGCCGCTGCGCGGCTTCCGGGACGACGGCGCGAAGGATGCGCGCGCCATGAAACGCCCGTTCCCCTGGGAGAGATCCTACCCGCCGAGCCTGTCGTGGGACGCGCCGATCGAGGTTTCGACGGTCTCGGCGCTGCTCGATCGCGGCCTTGCCCGCTCGGCCGGGAGCCCGGCCTTCGACTTTCGCGACCGGACCATCACCTACCGGGATCTCGCCGACAAGGTCGATCGCCTGGCCGCAGCCTTCCTCGCCCGCGGCCTCGGACCGGGCTCCGCCGTCGGGCTCTATCTGCCGAACACGCCCTATCACCCGATCGCCTTCTTCGCCTGCATGAAGGCGGGCATCCGCGCCGTGCACATGAGCGCGCTCGAAGCGGAGCGCGAGCTCGCCCATAAGCTCAAGGACTCGGGCGCACGGGTGCTCGTCACGACCAACTGGGCGGGCCTCATGCCGAAGGCGCAGAAGCTGAAGGAGGCTGGGCTCCTCGACCTGCTCGTCGTCGGCGACGACGCGGAATGGGGACCGGGAGCCTTCCCGCTGGCGCCGATGCCGCAAGCGCCGGGTATCACCACGATCGCCGACCTCATGGCTGATGCCGGCGGCGCGATCTTCCCCGAGGTGGCGATCGAGGACGTGGCGCTCCTCCAATATACCGGCGGCACCACCGGCGTGCCGAAGGGCGCGATGCTCACCCATGCGAACCTCACCGCTGCGGTGTCGAGCTACGACCAATGGTATGTCGGCCAGGGGCGCGCGCTCGAAGGCGGCAGGAACATCCTCGTGCTGCCGCTCTTCCACATCTACGCGCTGACCACGATCCTGCTGCGCCAGGTCAAGCACGGCAACGAGATGCTGCTGCGCGAGAAATTCGAGCCCGAGTCGATCCTGCACGACATCGAGGTCAAGCGTGCGACGGCGTTCGCGGGCGTGCCGACCATGTGGATCGCGCTGACGAACCTGCCCGGAATCGAGAAGCGCGACCTCTCCTCGCTCACCTTCTGCGGCTCGGGCGGGGCCTCGCTCCCGGTCGAGATCGAGCAGCGCTTCCGGCGATTGACCGGACACCGGCTCGGCGGCGGCTGGGGCATGACCGAGACCGCACCCGCCGGCACCAATCTCCCCCTCGACGGGCCGGGCAAGCCCGGCTCGATGGGCCTGCCTCTGCCGGGGATCGAGATGGGCATCGTGTCGCTCGACGATCCGCGCCGGGAGCTCGGGCCGAACCAGAAGGGCGAGATCGCGATCCGGGCCCGCAACGTCATGAAGGGCTACTGGAACCGCCCCGAGGAGACGGCCGCCGCCTTCGTCGACGGCTGGTTCCTCACCGGCGACATCGGGCACATGGACGAGGACGGCTATTTCTTCCTCGTCGACCGCAAGAAGGACATGATCATCTCCGGGGGCTTCAACGTCTATCCGCGGGTGATCGAGGAGGCAGTCTACGAGCACCCCGATGTCGAGGAGGCGATCGTGGTCGGCGTGCCTGATCCTTATCGCGGCGAGGCCGCCAAAGCCTTCGTGAAGCTGCGCGAGGGCGCGACGCCGCTCACGCTCGAGGCCTTGCGCGCCTTCCTCGCCGACAAGATCGGCCGGCACGAGATGCCCGCGGCGCTCGAGATCCGCGAAGCTCTCCCCCGCACCGCCGTCGGCAAGCTCTCGAAGAAGGAGCTGGTCGAGGAGGAGAGGGCAAAGGCGCGGCTGCGGGAAGCGTCGTGAGTTCGCTTCACCTCTCCATGGTCATCCCGGAAGCGGCGCAGCCGCTATCCGGGACCCACGACCACGCTCCGGCGCCATGGGTCCCGGATAGCCGCTTCGCGGCTTCCGGGATGACACCGTACTGAGACGAAAAGGAGCCCGCCATGGACCTCCGCTTCACCCGCGAGGAAAACGCCTTCCGCGAGGAGGTGCGCGAATTCTTTCGCGCTGCGCTGCCCGAGCGTATCCGCCAGAAGCTGGTGCAGGGGCACCACACCACGAAGGAAGAGCTCGTCGAGTGGACGCGCATCCTCAACCGGAAGGGCTGGGCGGTGCCGCACTGGCCGGTCGAGTGGGGCGGCACCGGCTGGGACCCGGTGCGGCAGTACATCTTCCAGGACGAGCTGCAGCAGGCCCCGGCGCCCTCGCCCTTGCCCTTCGGGGTCAGCATGGTCGGGCCGGTGATCATCGAGTTTGGCTCGGAAGAACAGAAGCGCCGCTTCCTGCCGCGCATCGCCAATCTCGACGATTGGTGGTGCCAGGGCTTCTCCGAGCCCGGCTCCGGCTCCGACCTTGCCTCGCTCAAGACGAGCGCCAAGCGCGACGGCGACGCTTACATCGTCAACGGCCAGAAGACCTGGACCACGCTCGGCCAATATGCCGACTGGATCTTCTGCCTCGTGCGCACCGACCCGGCGGCGAAGAAGCAGGAGGGCATCTCGTTCCTGCTCATCGATATGAAGACGCCGGGCATCACCGTGCGCCCGATCCAGACCATCGACGGCGGGCGCGAGGTCAACGAGGTCTTCCTCGACGACGTGCGCGTGCCCGCCACGAACCTCGTCGGGCAGGAGAACAAGGGCTGGGACTACGCCAAGTTTCTTCTGGGCAACGAGCGCGTCGGCATCGCCCGCGTCGGCGTCTCGAAGGAACGCATCCGGCGCATCAAGGAGCTTGCCTCGCTCGAGCGCATCGGCGACGTGCCGCTGATCCAAGTCCCGCGCTTCCGCGAGAAGCTTGCGGCGGTCGAGATCGAGCTCAAGGCCCTCGAGATGACGCAGCTGCGCGTCGTCGCGGCCGAGCGGAACCGGGAGAAGGGCAGGCCCGATCCCGCCTCCTCGATCCTCAAGATCAAGGGCTCGGAGATCCAGCAGGCCACGACCGAGCTCCTGATGGAGGTCGTCGGCCCGTACAGTATGCCCTACCAGGAGGAGCCCGAGCACGGCACCAACGAGCCGCCGATCGGCCCCGACTGGGCCGGCCCGGTCGCGCCGACCTATTTCAACTGGCGCAAGATCTCGATCTATGGCGGCTCGAACGAGATCCAGAAGAACATCATCGCCAAGGCGATATTGGGGTTGTGATGGTGCTGTCATTCCGGGGCGGCGCGTAGCGCCGAGCCCGGACCCATAACCACCGACGGCGGCGATGACGTACTACGTCTACATGACTGCAAGCGGACGGTACGGCACCCTCTATCTCGGCGTCACCAACAACCTGTCGCGCCGTATCTGGGAGCACAAGACAAAGGTGTACACGGGATTCTCGGCTAGTTACGGCGTCGATCGTCTTGTTTGGGACGAAACTTACGAGCGCATCGAGGAGGCGATCGCACGCGAGAAGGCGCTGAAGAAATGGCGCGACTGGAAGATCCGGCTAATCGAGGAGATGAACCCGGAGTGGCAGGATCTGTACCTCGTCCTAAACCAGCAGTGTTTATGGGTTCCGGGCTCTCGCCTTCGGCGAGCCCCGGAATGACAGCGGGGCATGCATGGACTTCGACCTTACCGACGAGCAGCGGCTCCTGAAGGACAGCGTCGACCGGCTCGTGGCCGACCGCTACGGCTTCGACGAGCGTCGGCACTACCAACAGGAGCCCGAGGGCTTCAGCCGCGAGCTCTGGGCGCAATATGCCGAGCTCGGTCTCCTCGGCCTGCCCTTCGCCGAGGAGCATGGCGGCTTCGGCGGCGGCGCGGTCGAGACCATGATCGTCATGGAGGCGTTCGGCCGCGCCCTCGTGCTCGAGCCTTATCTCGCAACGGTCATCCTGGGCGGCGGCTTCCTGCGCCACGGCGGAACCGATGCCCAGAAATCCGAGCTCATCCCGCAAATCGCCGCCGGCGAGCTGACCCTCGCCTTCGCCCACACGGAGCGGCAATCGCGCTTCGACCTGTTCGACGTGGCGACGACCGCGAAGCGCGACGGCCCGGGCTTCGTGCTCGAAGGCGACAAGGGCGTGGTCGTGCACGGCGATTCGGCCGACAAGCTGATCGTCACCGCCCGCACGGCCGGCGGGCGGCGCGACCGCAGCGGCATCGGCGTCTTCCTCGTCGACGCGAACGCGGCGGGCGTCTCGCGGCGCGGCTACCCGACCCAGGACGGCCAGCGCGCGGCCGAAATCTCGCTTGCGAGCGTGCGCGTCGGACCGGAAGCGGTGCTCGGCGACGCCGGAAACGGCTTGCCGCTGGTCGAGCGCGTGGTCGATGAGGCGATCGCCGCGCTCTGCGCCGAGGCAGTCGGCGCCATGGGCGAGATGCACCGGCTCACGATCGACTATCTCAAGACCCGCAAGCAGTTCGGCGTCCCGATCGGCTCCTTCCAGGTCCTGCAGCATCGCGGCGCCGACATGTTCGTGGCGCTCGAGCAGGCGCGCTCGATGGCGATGTTCGCGACCATGATGGCCCAAGCTGAGGACGCGGACGAGCGCCGCAAGGCGGTCGCGGCCGCGAAGGTGCAGATCGGCCGCTCGGGGAAGTTCATCGGCCAGCAGGCGATCCAGCTTCATGGCGGCGTCGGCATGACCATGGAATTCTCGGTCGGCCACTACTTCAAGCGCGTCACCATGATCGACACGCTGTTCGGCGACGCCGACCACCATCTCGCCGCGGTGGCGGAGGCGGGGGGATTGGTGAGTTGAATTCCCTCCGCCCTGCGGGGAGGGCGGACTCGGCCGAAGGCCGAGCCGGGTGGGGTTGGTGTGTCGAGCGCGACTCCAACCCTTCGCGCTCGATGCTGGTACAGTTGAGCTCGACTTCCGAGCCTGAGCTCTACGCCCCCGACCCCCACCCCTACCCCTCCCCGCAAGGGGGAGGGGATCAACGAGGTCCCCATGCTCTTCCCCCTCTCGCCCCGCGTCGAAGACCTGAGGAAGCGGGTCACCGCCTTCATGGAGGAGCACGTCTATCCGGCCGAGGACCTCTACGAGGAGCAGCTGAACGGGCTGCCGAGCCGCTGGCACGTGCCGCCGGTCATGGAGGAGCTCAAGGCCAGGGCGAAGGCCGAAGGGTTGTGGAACCTCTTCCTGCCCAAGCACGGGTATCCCGACGCCCTCACGAACGAGGAATACGCGCATCTCTGCGAGATCATGGGCCGCTCGCCGATCGGTCCCGAGCCCTTCAACTGCTCGGCGCCCGACACCGGCAACATGGAGACCATCATCCGCTACGGCAGCGAGGCGCAGAAGGAGGAATGGCTGAAGCCGCTGCTCGACGGCGAGATCCGCTCCTGCTTCGCCATGACCGAGCCCGCCGTCGCCTCGTCCGACGCCACCAACATCCAATCGGACATCCGCCGCGACGGCGACCATTACGTCATCACCGGCCGCAAGTGGTGGACCTCGGGCGCCATGGATCCGCGCTGCAAGATCGCGATCTTCATGGGCAAGACCGATCCCGCCGCGGCGAAGCACAAGCAGCAGTCGATGATCCTCGTGCCGATGGACACGCCCGGCGTGAAGGTCGTGCGCCACCTCTCCGTCTTCGGCTACGACGACGCGCCGCACGGCCATGCCGAGGTGACGTTCGAGGACGTACGGGTGCCGGCCTCGAACATCCTCCTCGGCGAAGGCCGCGGCTTCGAGATCGCGCAGGGGCGGCTCGGCCCGGGGCGCATCCACCACTGCATGCGCTGCATCGGGCTCGCCGAGCGCGCGCTCGAGACGATGTGCCGGCGCTCGCTGTCGCGGGTCGCCTTCGGCAAGCCCATCGCCGAGCAGGGCGTGACCCGCCACTGGATCGCCGAGTCGCGCATGGACATCGACCAGGCGCGGCTGCTTACGCTCCAGGCCGCCCGCATGATGGACGAGGTCGGCAACAAGGCCGCCCGGGCCGAGATCGCGATGATCAAGGTCGTCGCCCCGAACGTCGCCCAGCGCGTGGTCGACCGCGCGATCGAGGTCTGCGGCGGCGGCGGCGTCTCCCAAGACTTCCACCTCGCCTATGCCTTCGCCCGCGCCCGCGTGCTGCGGCTCGCCGACGGCCCCGACGAGGTGCATCGCGAGACGGTCGCCAAGATCGAGCTTGCGAAGCACGGCCCCGCGGAAGGGCGCAACGCGCCGATCCGCTGAACGCCCCTCAGGCGCGCGCCTTCGCGATCAGCGCGCGCTTGCGGGCAAGGCTGAGATAGCCCTGATAGGCCTCGGGACCGATCACGAAGGAGGGTGTCGCGGCAAGGCCGAGCGAGTTGCCGACGCGCAACGCCTCGGTCATCCAGTCGATGATCTTGCGCGAATCGGCGGTCGCGATCAGGCGCCCGGAGCCGGCGCCGAGCTCGGCCGCTTCCTTCAGCGCACGCGGAGCGTCGATCACGCCGCGCAAGGCGAACAGCCGCTGATGCAGCAACAGATAGCGCTGCGGCCCGTAGAGGTCGAAAAACCCGAGCGCGACCTTGGTCGCTCCGACCGAAGGAGCGCCGAGCACGGCGAAATTCACGAGCACATAGGCGAGGTCGGGCTCGGCCGCGAACAGCCCCGGCAGGTCGGCGGCCGACCGTTTGCACCAAGGACAGTTGTAGTCGAAGAACTCGATCAGCGTGACGTCGCCCCTGGGATTGCCGACGCGGATCGCCGCCTCGAGCTCGAGAGCCTCCTCGACGATCTCGATCGGTACGCGCAGCGCCTCGGGTTGGGCGAGGGCTGGCGTGCCGGTGCAGGCCGCGAGCGGGCCGAGCAGCAGGGCGCGTCGATCGATCATGCTCAACGCTCGAGGGCCATGCGGACGCCGAAGCCCATCAGCGCAGCGCCGATGAGGACGCCGACGGCGCGCTTCAGGCGGCCTTCGCGGCGCGCCACCGGGGTCAGGCGAAGTAGCAGGCCGTAGAGGCAGTAATAACCGGTCGACATCGCCGTCATGATCGCGACCCCGGCGAGGCCGACCGCGAGCGGCGCCTCGGCGAGATGCGTCACCGCAAAGAGGGAGGTCACAAAGACGAGCGATTTCGGATTGGAGAGATTGGTCGCAACGGCAAGCGAGAATGCCTTCATCGGCGAGAGCGGCACGGCCTCGCGCAGCGCGGCCGCTGGCGCGGGCGGGCGCAAGCTCCCCCACAGGATCCTGAATCCGATCCAGGCGAGATAGGCGCCCCCGAGCGCCTTCACCGCGACCGCGAGCGCCGGGAAAACCTCAAAGAGCCACAGGAGCCCGAACAGTCCGGCGAGCCCCCAGGCGGCCGTGCCGAGGACGATGCCTGCGCCCGCCGCGATCACGCTACGCTTCGGCGAGGACAGCGCGAGAGACGTGAAGAACAGGACGTTCGGCCCCGGCGTCACGACGGCGACGAGCCAGAGCGCCGCCAGCGTGACGAGCGTGTCGGCCGGGCTCATCTACTTCCCGGTGACCCCCGCCTCGTCCTGCGCGTTCAGCACCTGCGGCCGCGGCATCGAGATGATGTTGTATCCGCAATCCACATAGTGGATCTCGCCGGTGACGCCGCGCGAGAGGTCGGAAAGGAGATAGAGCGCGGAGCCGCCGATGTCCTCGATGCCGACCGAGGCGCGGAGCGGCGAATGGGCCTTCTGATAGGAGAACATCAGCCGCGCATCGGCGATGCCGGCGCCGGCGAGCGTCCGCACCGGGCCCGCCGAGACGGCGTTCACGCGGATGCCGTCCGGGCCGAAGTCGCTCGCAAGATAGCGCACCGATGCCTCGAGCGCCGCCTTGGCGACGCCCATCACGTTGTAATTCGGCATGACCCGGGTCGAGCCGCCGAAGGTCAGCGTGATCATCGACCCGCCCTTGGTCATCCGGTCGGCGGCGCGCTTTGCGACCTCGGTGAAGGAGAAGCACGAGATCAGCATGGTGCGCGCGAAGTTCTCGCGGCTCGTGTCCGCGTAGCGGCCCTTGAGCTCGCCCTTGTCGGAGAAGGCGATGGCGTGGACGACGAAGTCGAGCGAGCCCCATTCGCGGTCAAGCGCCGCGAAGGCGGCGTCGACGCTCGCGAGATCCTCCACGTCGCAGGGGAGCACGAGATCGGAGCCGAGCGACTTCGCGAGCGGGGCGACGCGCTTGCCGAGCGCCTCGCCCTGATAGGTGAAGGCGAGCTCGGCGCCGTGCTCGCTCAACACCTTGGCGATGCCCCAGGCGATCGAATGGTCGTTCGCGACCCCCATGACGAGGCCGCGCTTGCCCTGCATCAGACCCGTCACGCCCATTCCCTTCGGCTTGGGTGACGCGAACGCGGTCCGCGTGCCGTCGTCCCGTACCGCCTCGACCGCAATAAAGCGATCATCGCTACGCATGTCCATGACGAACCCCCATCAACTCGATTGGCGGATCGCACGGGGCCGTCACGTCGATGGGACGAGCCCCCGCCGTCCGCAGTTATGCTTTTGGCCCGATGCTCAGGCGTCGAGACGCTTCAACACGATCGTGGCGTTGGTGCCGCCGAATCCGAAGGAGTTTGACAGTACGTGACCGAGGCGGACGTTGTCGACCCGCTCACGGATGATCGGCATGTCGGCGAAGGCCGGGTCGAGCTCCTCGATATTGGCGCTCTCGCAGAGGAAGCCGCTGTTCATCATAAGCAACGAATAGATCGCCTCCTGCACTCCGGTCGCCCCGAGCGAATGTCCGGTGAGCGATTTCGTCGCCGCGATCGGCGGGCATTTGTCGCCGACCCCGAAAACCTCCCGGATCGCCTCGATCTCCTTCTCGTCGCCGACCGGCGTCGAGGTCGCGTGCGGGTTGATGTAGTCGATCTTGCCCTTCACGGTCTCCAGCGCCTGGCGCATGCAGCGCACCGCGCCTTCGCCCGAGGGCGCGACCATGTCGTGCCCGTCCGAGGTCGCGCCGTAGCCCGCAACCTCGCCGTAGATGCGGGCGCCGCGCGCCTTCGCATGCTCGAGCTCCTCCAGCACCACGACGCCGGCGCCGCCGGCGATGACGAAGCCGTCGCGGTTCACGTCATAGGCGCGCGAGGCGGTGGCGGGCCGGTCGTTGTACTTGGTCGACATCGCGCCCATGGCGTCGAACAGCACCGAGAGCGTCCAGTCGAGCTCCTCGCAGCCGCCGGCGAAGATCACATCCTGGCGCCCGCCCCGGATGATCTCCCAGGCGTTGCCGATGCAGTGGTTCGAGGTCGCGCAGGCGGACGAGATCGAGTAGTTCACGCCTTTGATCTTGAACCAGGTCGCGAGCGTCGCGGAGGCGGTCGAGGCCATGGCCTTCGGCACGGCAAAGGGACCGACGCGCTTCGGGCCTTTCGTGCGGGCGGTGTCGGCCGCCTCGACGATGGCGCGGGTCGATGGCCCGCCCGAGCCCATGATGATGCCGGTGCGCTCGTTCGAGATCTCGTTGTCCTCGAGGCCGGCGTCGCGGATCGCCTGGTCCATGGCGACGTGGTTCCAGGCGGTGCCGCCGCCGTGGAAGCGCATGGCGCGCCGATCGACGACCTCTTCAGGGTCGAGGCTCGGGGCGCCGTGGACCTGGCAGCGGAAGCCGAGCTTCTCGTACGGCTCGGCCTTGCCGATGCCGGATCTCGCCTCGCGCAGCGAGGCCAGCACTTCCTGCGTGTTGCTGCCGATGGACGAGACGATGCCCATCCCGGTCACGACGACGCGCCTCATCAAAGCCGCTCCAAACCGGCTCCCGGCCGGACCCCGCGCCCGTCACGTAAGGCGGATCGGCCCGAACCTCAACCGTCCCCGGGGTTACCCGCCGACCGGCGCGTCCTCGGCCTTGAACAGCCCGACCCGCAGGTCCTTCGCCTCGTAGATGCGCCGCCCGTCCGCCTCGAGCCAGCCGTCGGCGATGCCGAGGACGAGCTTCGCGCGAAAGACGCGCTTCAGGTCGACGCCGTAGAGCACCTTCCTGACCGTCGGAAGAACCTGGTCGGCGAACTTGACCTCGCCCACGCCGAGCGCACGGCCGCGGCCCGGCGCGCCGAGCCAGCCGAGAAAGAAGCCGACCATCTGCCAGAGCGCATCGACCCCGAGGCAGCCCGGCATCACCGGATCGCCCTTGAAGTGGCAGGGGAAGAACCAAAGGTCCGGCCGCACGTCGAGCTCGGCTTGGACATGGCCCTTGCCGTGAGCGCCGCCGCCTTCGCCGATCGAGACGATGCGGTCGAACATCAGCATCGGCGGCAGCGGAAGCTGGGCGTTCCCCGGTCCGAACAGCTCGCCCCGGCCGCAGGCCAGAAGCTCTTCATAGGTATAGCTCGACTGCCGGGCCATGCCGCTCCGCGCGCCTTTTTCATCGGTGCTTACCGGGCGGGCGGCCCGGATTGCGGGCTCGTTAGCACAGCGCCCCGGCCCATCAAAGGCGGAGCTGCGGCAACGCGACCTTCGTCCGCTTTCCCGCGGGTTGCGGCCCTTCCGGGCTCTCCCTATACATTGCCGCAGCGACGGGCGCGGGACAGGCGTTCCGGCCAGGCTTGTTTCGCGAACATGAACGACCAGACGCCCCTCCGCGAGTTCTTCGGCGCGACCCCGACCGGCGCCGTTCGGCGCGGCTGCCCGCTCTCCGACCTTCGGGACAAGCTGCGCCGCGTGGGCTTACGGCCGACGCGCCAGCGGGTCTCGCTTGGCTGGCTCCTGTTCGGCAAGGGCGACCGGCACATCACGGCCGAGATGCTGTTCGACGAGGCAGCCCGAGCGCGCATCCCGGTCTCGCTCGCGACCGTCTACAACACGCTGCACCAGTTCACCGAGACCGGGCTCCTGCGCCAATTGGCGGTCGACGGCTCGAAGGCCTATTTCGACACCAACCCATCCGAGCACCACCACTTCTTCATCGAGGGCGAGGACGCCCTCGTCGACGTGCCCGGCGACGCGATCGCGGTGGGCGAACTGCCGCAGCCGCCGGAAGGGCTCGAGATCGCCGGCGTCGAGGTGATCGTGCGGCTGAGACGGAAGGGTTGACCGAAGGCCGGACGCGTCCGACCGGGTAGGGCCGAAAGCTCGATCCAGGCCGGGTTCCGGACCCTGAGACCCGGACGCAAACAAGAGCGGAAGGCTTTGTACTTGAGACGCCGCGCAGGGCGCCAAGTGTCTGGCGTCTAAAATAACTTGTGAGCCGCCCCTGGCGTCCTGCTCCCCCAGCTCTTTGACGTCGCAACGCCTTCGCCCGGGACCGCCGGGAGATTTGGCATGCCCGCCCGGGTCGCGACCGAGGGAGGCCTACTCGACCTTCTCGTTCGGATAGACGCCCCAGAGCCGGTCCTGGCGCACGAAGCCGACGAGGTCGCGCGCCTTCGGGGCGACCACCACGATGCGGCACCAGCTGCCGGTGCATTGGCGGACATTGGCGATGACGCCGGGCTGGAGCCGCGCCACGACCTCGGCCCGCTCGTCGGCGCGCTCGTAGAGCGGCAGCGGCTGCGCCTCGCCCTTCGCCCACGGCGTGACGAGCGCCGTGCGGCGCCCCGACAGGAGCGAATGCAGCACCCAGCCCTCGGTGCCCTCCGAATCGCGGATGCGCCGCCAGGTCTCGAACTCCGCGGTGATCTCGACCGGCAGGCCGGCGCGCTGGAACACCCAGGCGGTGCGGTGGTCCTTGGACGGCCCCTCGCGCAGGTTCACGCGGTCGGTTTTCAGGCTGACGTAGCGCGGAACCGGAAGGCCGGTCGCCTTGCCGGTGGTCGGCTCCGGCGTCGCCTGGCCGTAGGCCAAACCCGCCCCTGCGACGATTGCCAGCGCCGCCGCCATCGCCGCACCTGCGAAGCGTTCGACGAGCGGGACGATTCCGGTCGCGCGCATGGTGGTCTTCATCCCGGATCGACTTCGATTTGTCTTCGCTTGCACCTCTGCTAGAGAGGCCGATCAAGGCCGCCACGAGGCGGCGTCTCGCCACATCTCGCCGAGGCAGGGTTAACGGGCGGTGAAGTCCCTTGCCGCGGCACCGGGCGGACCGTGAGAGTGGGGCCATGAAGAAGAGACCGCTCGTCGTGGTGACGCGCCGCCTCCCCGGGGTGGTCGAGACCCGCATGCGCGAGCTCTTCGACACGCGCCTCAACCTCGACGACAAGCCGATGGCCCAGGGCGAGCTCGTGGAGGCGGTGAAGAGCGCCGACGTGCTCGTCCCGACCGTCACCGACGAGATCGACGCCTCCGTACTCGCGCAGGCTGGGCCCAACCTCAAGCTCATCGCCAATTTCGGCAACGGCGTCGACAATATCGACGTGCAGGTCGCGCTGTCGCGCGGCATCACGGTGACGAACACGCCGGGCGTCCTCACCGAGGACACGGCCGACATGACGATGGCGCTGATCCTGGCGGTCGCGCGCCGCATGGTCGAGGGCGCGCGCGTCATCCCGGAGGACGAATGGGCCGGCTGGTCGCCGACCTGGATGCTCGGCCACCGCATCACCGGCAAGCGCCTCGGCATCCTCGGCATGGGCCGGATCGGCACCGCGCTTGCCCGCCGCGCGAAGGCCTTCGGCCTTTCGATCCACTACCACAACCGTCGCAGGGCGCCCGGTACCGTCGAGGACGAGCTCGAGGCGACCTATTGGGAATCGCTCGACCAGATGCTCGCCCGCATGGACATCGTGTCGGTCAACACCCCGCACACGCCCGCGACCTACCACCTTCTGTCGGCGCGCCGCCTCAAGCTCCTGAAGCCGGAGGCGATCGTCGTGAACACGGCGCGCGGCGAGATCATCGACGAGACCGCGCTCGCGCGGCTGATCGAGTCGGGCAGCATCGCCGGCGCCGGCCTCGACGTGTTCGAGCACGAGCCCGCGGTCAATCCGCGGCTCTTGAAGCTCGCCCGACAGGGCAAGGTCGTGCTCCTGCCCCACATCGCCTCGGCAACCCATGAGGGCCGCGTCGACATGGGCGAGAAGGTCATCGTCAACATCAAGACCTTCATGGACGGCCACCGCCCGCCCGACCGGGTGCTGCCGAGCATGCTGTAGAACGCGATGCCGCTGCGCGTGCCGCCGCCGGGCCGCGAGCGCCTGAGCGTCCTTCTCGCAGAGCGCAACCAGAACCCCGACTCGGTCAAGCGGATCGACCGCGAGATCGCCGCCACCTTCGGACGCCGCATCGCCATTCTCGCCCTCGACATGTGCGACTTCACCGCGACGACGCAGCGCCGCGGCATCATCCACTACCTCGCCATGATCGAGGAAATGGCGCGGGCGGCGACGCCGGCCGTCGAGGCGAACCACGGCGTCCTCATCAAGCAGGAGGCCGACAATCTCTTCGCCGCCTTCGAGAGCCCGCAGGCCGCGCTCGAGGCCGCGCTCGACATCTTCATCGCCTTCGAAGCGGTGAACACCGTGGTGCCGGACGAGCGCGACCTCTACGGCAGCATCGGCATCGGCTATGGCGACATCATCCTCGTCGGGCGGGAGGACATGTTCGGCGGAGAGGTCAACCTTGCCTGCAAGCTCGGCGAGGATCTCGCGCAGCGCCACGAGATCCTCGTGACGAGCGCCGCACACGTGGCGCTGCCGCCCGGGCGCTACCGCTTCAGCCGGCGCTGCTACCGAGTGTCGGGCGTTGAAATCGAGGCGTTCCGGTTCGAGGAACGCCTCGCTGAGGCGCCGGCCGCCTGAACGCCTGCCTTGTGGGGCTGGCCGTCGCGCTTAGATACGGCGACAGCCGAGGGCCGCTTGCGCCCTCCTGTTGCGCATTCCAGGACACCCGGGCTCGACTCGATGCTCTTCCAAGCAGCCTTCGCGGCCTGGCGGCAGGTGCTGTCGCGGCCCTTCCGGACGATCCTGTGGCGCTCGATCGCGCTCACGGTCGCGCTCCTCGCATTGGTGTGGTTCGGGCTGACGCGCCTGTTCTCCTACTATCTCCAGGGCCACCCGGTCAGCAGCCAGTACCCAATCCTCGACGGCTTCGCCTTCTTCCTCGCCGGCGCCGGGCTCTTCGTCGCGCTGGCTTACGTGCTTCCAGCCGTCTCCGCACTGGTCGCCGGCTATTTCCTGGACGACGCGGCCGAGATCGTAGAGCGCTCCGATTTCCCGCAGGACCCGCCCGGCCGCGCGCTTCCGACCGGGCAGGCGATCCTCTACGGCTTACGCTTCGCGGGGCTGTCGCTCCTCGTGAACGTGATCGCGCTGATGCTGTTCTTCGTGCCGGTCGTCAACGTCGTCGCCTTTTTCGGCGCCAACGCCTACCTCCTCGGCCGAGAATATTTCGAGCTTGCCGCGCTCCGGTTCCGCTCGCCGGAGGAGGCAGGGCGGATGCGCGTGGAGTTCCGCCCGACCGTGCTCCTTGCCGGCGCCATGATGGCGGGGCTCGTGCTCGTTCCGGTGCTGAACCTTCTGACTCCGCTGTTCGGTATCGCCCTCATGACGCAGGTGCACAAGCGGCTATCGGCGCGCGCGCTCCCCGACCGCCGCCGGTCCCGCAGCCTGCCCCGGGTGGAACCCGGATCCCGGCCCCGCTGAGCGCGGCGCAAGGTCGTCCGGCGTCGCCGAGCCGAAGGCGGCGTCGCGCTTGATGTCGAACTGACCCGTCTTGCGGAAGCGGATGAGATAGGCCGGCACGATCGCCTCGATGGCGGTCGGCCGGATCCCGATCCCTTCGAGCGTGCACCCCTCGGCCCTAGCGGCCTCCGACACGACGTTGTCGCGCCCGAGAAGCGCGAGCTGGTCACGGGTCAGCACGAGTTCCCGCGGCATCAGCCCGAGGGTGAGAAAGTCGATCAGCTCGGTCGCCGCCGCCTGCCAGCGGGCGAGCGTCGGGGGCAGCTCGAGGATGCGTCGGCGCCGGCCCGTCGCCGCGAGCACGTATTGGACGAGCTCGCGCAGGCTCTTCACCTCCGGCCCGCCGAGCTCGTAGGCGCGTCCGCCCGGCACCGCGCCTTCCACGGCGCGGGCGATCGCCTCTGCGACGTCGGCGACATAGAGCGGCTGGAAGCGTGCCTCGGCACCGGCCAGCGGGATCACCGGCAGCATGCGGGCGAGCGCGGCGAAGCGGTTGAAGAAGCTGTCGCCAGGGCCGAAGATCACGGAGGGCCGCAAGATCACCGCGTCGGGCGTCGCAGCGCGCACGAGGATCTCGCCTTCCGCCTTGCTGCGCGCATAGGCTGAGGGCGAGGCGAGATCGGCGCCAAGCGCCGAGACGTGGATCAATCGCGCGCCCACCGCCCGCGCCGCCGCGGCCACGGCCTTCGCGCCGTCGGCGTGGACGGCCTCGAAGCTCTGTGCGCCCCGCGCCTGCAGGATGCCTACGAGGTTGATCACAATCGAGGATAGGCGAACCGCACGCTCGACCGATTCCGGGGAGCGCAGATTGGCCTGCACGGCGTGGATCTGGCCCGGGAAGCCGAAGGGTTGGACATTGCCGGCGGTGTTCGGCCGGCGCACCGCGACGCGGATGCGGAAGTTTCTGCGCGCGAGCGCCGCGACCACGGCGCGCCCGAGGAAGCCGGAGCCGCCGAATACGGTCGCGATCTGCGGGCTGAACGGGCGCGCCGGGTCGGTCATCGGAAGCTCCTGTCCCGCGAGACGGGACCGCGCTTCCATTAGTCGCCGGCCTTTCGCCTGTGAAGGGCCGCCTCGCCCCGGGGGAGCGATTGACGCCCGCCCCTCACATATCGATGGCGGGCCCAGGTGGCGGAATTGGTAGACGCGCTGGTTTCAGGTACCAGTGGTGCAAGCCGTGGAGGTTCGAGTCCTCTCCTGGGCACCAATCACTGCGTAAGTGGTTGGCTCCATTAAGAGAACAGCGAAATCAGAGACTTAGGCCAACCCGCGTGGTACACACGGGTGGTACACATGGTCCTCGCGATGTCTCGTCCTTTTCGAAACCGAAACGGCGGCTATGAGCTGCGGCTGAGGGTGCCAAAAAACCTGCGTTCCCTCGTCGGCAAGACCGAAGAGAAGCGGTCCCTGGGCACCAAAGACGCAGCGGAGGCCAAGCGCCGATATCCAGCCGCACTGGCCGAGGTTCAAGCGCGATGGGCCAGCCTGAGGGGCGGGCAACGCAGCCTGACTGAGTTGGAGGCGCACGCCTTCGCACTCCCGGTGACTGCGAAATGGCGCGCCATCCACCAGGACAACCCGAGCGAACAGTTGTATTGGCACCCTGATCTCTATGAGGACCTCTGGACATCATCTCCGCTTCCAGAAGAACAGGCAGGGTCGCGGCCGCGTGCCAGCATCCCACTCGAGTATCTCTTTCGTCACTCCATGCGACAGTACTGCTTCAAGACGGCAGATTTCGGCCTCGCCGAATACGGACTAAAGGTGGATGATTGGAGTCGTACTAGGCTGGCAAAAGCGATTGGTGCGGCTCTGCAGCGCGCGAGCCTCGACCTGGAGCGTCAATCGCAGGGCGATTTCTCGCCTGAAGAATCGGCTCGTTTGTCCGAGCTGTTTGCCTCCATCACCGGATCTGCGGCCTCGCCGGATTCCGTCCGGCCAGACAGATCCCAGAGCATCGCCCAGAGCTCAACTATCACAAGCCTCCTTGAAGCTCGGTGGCAGGAGGCGAAGGCAGCTGGCCGAAAACCGAGCACGCACGAAAGCTATCGCAACACAGTGCAGGGGTTCGTGCGCTTCTTAGGCCACAACGAGGCCCGGCGCGTCACAACGGGTGATGTGGTTGCGTTCAAGGATCATCGGCTGAAGACGCCCTCCGTTCGAACCGGCAAGGTGCCGTCGGCTAAAACGGTGAAGGACAGCGATTTGTCCGCGCTCAAAGCCGTCTTTGGCTGGGCAGTGGCGAATCGTAAGCTGGAGCACAATCCGGCCCAGGGTGTAACGATCAAGCTTGGCAGAGCTCGCAAATCTCGCTCGAAAGGGTTTGACGAGGCAGAAGCTAGAGCGATCCTTTCCGCTGCGCTCAAGTACA